>NZ_LR699166.1:2512678-3142767 GCF_902459525.1 Sideroxydans sp. CL21 | reverse complement strand
GTGCAGGAACTTCATCAGTCACACCTGCCGCATCTTCCGCCAGCGATATCGTAAATGCATTGCAGGCGCTGGGTTACAACGACAAGGAAGCCGACTGGGCGGCTAGGCAACTGCCCAAGGAGGCCAATGTCTCTGACGGTATCCGCCAGGCGCTTAAGTTATTATCCAAAGCATGATCCACAACGACGACCTTTCCGCCGCACCGCGCATCATCTCTGCCGCGCCCGCTTCCCCGCAGGAGGAAGCGCTGGAGCGCGCGCTGCGTCCCAAGCAGCTCGACGAATATGTCGGACAGGAGAAGATACGCGGGCAGCTGGAGATATTCATACAGGCCGCACGAAAGCGCAAAGAGCCGCTCGATCACGTGCTGCTGTTCGGACCACCCGGCCTGGGCAAGACGACCCTGGCTCAGATCATCGCGCGCGAAATGGGTGTCAATATCCGTCACACTTCCGGCCCGGTGCTGGAACGGGCGGGCGATCTTGCAGCGCTGCTCACCAATCTCGAACCGAACGATGTGCTGTTCATCGACGAGATCCATCGTCTGTCGCCGGTGGTGGAAGAGATACTCTATCCCGCGCTGGAGGATTACCAGATCGACATCATGATCGGCGAGGGGCCGGGCGCACGCTCGGTAAAGATCGATCTGCCGCCATTCACGCTGGTCGGCGCGACCACGCGCGCCGGCATGCTGACCAACCCGCTACGCGACCGCTTCGGCATCGTGGCGCGTCTGGAATTTTATACGCCGGAAGAATTGCAGCGCATCGTCACGCGCTCGTCCGGTTTGCTGGAGCTGCCGATTTCGCCCGACGGTGCGCTGGAGATCGCCAAACGATCGCGCGGCACACCGCGTATCGCCAATCGCCTGTTGCGCCGAGTGCGCGATTACGCCGATGTGCGTGCCGATGGTCATGCCACGCGCGAAGTGGCGGATGCCGCCTTGATCATGCTGGATGTGGACTCGCGCGGTCTGGACGTGATGGACAGGCGGCTGTTGCAGACTGTGATCGAGAAATTCCTGGGCGGGCCGGTCGGTGTGGACAACTTGGCTGCCGCTATCGGCGAAGAGCGCGACACCATTGAGGATGTGATCGAGCCGTACCTCATCCAGCAGGGCTACCTGCAACGCACACCGCGAGGGCGCATGGCCACGGCAAATGCTTACCTGCATTTCGGCCTCGTGCAGCCGCGTAACGGGAATAACAAGGAATTGTGGGATGAGTGAAGGACTGCTCGCAAAACTTAAAGTGGAGCAGGGCTTGCCGGAACAGTTACCTAGCAGGGTTAAACGTAACGCGACTTACACCAAGCCTGCGCGGCCACCAGAGCAGTCGAGTTTATTATCTAATGCGCTGGACAATAAATTTTGGAATGAGTAAAAATCCTTATTAATCATGCCAGTGCTGGAATGGTTATTATCTTGAAGCTAGAAAGCTGAGTGCGAAAATGGTGATTAAGCATGAGTAAACACAAGGTCTTTTCCTGGCCGGTTCGGGTGTATTTTCAAGATACCGACGCAGGTGGTGTCGTTTATCACGCCAGCTATGTGAACTTTATGGAGCGTTCGCGTACTGAGTGGTTGCGCACATTTGGTTATTCTAATGCGGGGTTGATGAGAGAATTGGGCATGGTGTTTGTGGTGCGTTCGCTCAAGCTGGATTATCTGAAACCCGCTTTGCTGGATGATCTGGTGACGGTAACCGCACAGATCAAGGAAATCGGGCGCAGTCGTGTGAGCATACTTCAGACGGTACTGCGCGGAGAAGATGTATTGATCGAGGGCGAAGTGCATCTCGTGTGTGTCGATATGAAAACTTTCAAGCCGGTGAGTGTGCCGGAAGTGTTGCGTAAACATTGGGATTGAGTAAATGGAACTGATTCAGGATTTGTCGTTCGTTCATCTGGTCACCAACGCCAGCTTGCTGGTGCAGTTGGTAATGGGTTTGTTGCTATCGGTGTCGCTGATGTCGTGGTGGTACATCTTCCTCAAGCTGTTTGCTGTGCGCGCTGCTGTGAAACAGGCGAGTGAATTCGAGGATGCTTTCTGGGGGAATTCGAATCTGAATGCGCTCTACCAGCAGGCAAATAGCCAGTCTCGGAACGATGTGGGCGCATTGGAGCGTATCTTTGCGGCAGGTTTCGCCGAGTTCGTGAAACTCAAAAAAACGCACGGCGTGGATAGCGCGGCGGTGATGGATGGAACACGCCGCGCGATGCGCGCCCGTTATCAGCGCGAGATGGATCATCTGGAATCGCATTTGTCCTTTTTGGCCACGGTCGGTTCGGTCAGCCCGTATGTTGGCCTGCTTGGTACGGTGTGGGGCATCATGAACGCGTTCCGTGGCCTATCCAACGTTGGACAGGCCACGCTGGCGCAGGTCGCGCCGGGTATCGCCGAGGCACTGGTGGCAACGGCGATGGGGTTGTTCGCGGCGATTCCGGCGGTGGTGGCGTACAACCGTTATGCCCATGACGTGACGCGTTTGGCGTCGCGTTTCGAAAGTTTTATAGAAGAGTTCTCAAATGTGTTGCAGAGGCAGCCATGACGGTGTCAATTCTGCACGAGCGAAGCGAAGTAGCAGATTGCCTGCCTTTGGTGCGGTGCGCGATAGCGATGAGTGCGGGAATGGCTGCCTTGCACCTCCTGGGTAAAACAACTAGCCATTCGACTAGGCTGCAAAAAGCTGCAGCCAAGTCGCTGGTTATCCCGCAAACGGCTGGCTACGCCAGTAACGTACCCGCAAGGGGTAGGCCGATGGGTACCCCGCCGCTGTGCAGCGACCCATTCGCTCTGTCGGAGGTGCAACCACGACACGGTGGGGCGGAGCCCTCCGGTGCGGGAGTGGCCGCATTGCACCTCCTCCCGCAAACGGCTGGCTACGCCAGTAACGTGTCGGAGGTGCAGCCATGAACTATAGCCGACGTTCAGCTCATCCCCCGATGAGTCAGATCAACGTTGTGCCTTACATCGACGTGATGCTGGTGTTGCTGGTGATATTCATGATCACGGCACCGCTGATGAATCCTGGGCAGATTGATTTGCCCAGCGTCGGAAAATCGCTGGCACCGCCAGTGGCTCCGCTGGAAGTCGTGATCAAAAGAGACACTACGCTGCTCTTGCGTGACCATGCCAAGGGAGGAGTGGAATTTCCGGTATCGCATGATGAGCTTGGCTCTCGTTTGCAGCAAATTGTGACGAAGAATCCCAACCAGCCGGTGGTGATCTCTGCCGACAAGAATGTGCGCTATGAGGAAGTGATCAACGTCATGGACATGCTGCAACAGCAGCATATCAAGAAGATCGGTCTGCTCACCAAAACCCGATGAGTTCTGCATTGGCACATCAAGAACCCTATCGTCTCTCGGCCGGGGTACTGGCGCTGGCGGTGCATTTGGCTTTTTTCGCCGTGCTGTATTTTGGCGTCCGTTGGCAATCCCATCCGTCAGAGAGATACACGGTGGAAATGTGGGATAGCCTGCCGACTACCGAGGTCGTACCCAAACAAGAACCTGCCCCGGCGCCGCCTCCGCCTGTCAGGATGGAACCGATCCCGCCTGCCCAGGTCGCAGTGCCAGTGTTGCCGCCGGTGAAGGCCGAGATCGAGATTCGCGACAAAAAAGCCAAGAAAACCGAAGTGAAGCCGTCACCAGCCAAAACAGACGAGAAAAAAGAGAAAGCGGCAGCCAAGGCCAGGCAGGAAGCCGAGCAGCGTGAACTGGCAGCGTATGAAGCGAATTCGGAACAGAGAAGACAGGCCGTACAGGCCCAGGTTCGCGCTGAAGTGAATGCGGCGACGCAGACGCAGATCGATCGCTATCAGGACATGATACGCAACAAGATAAGACGCAAAATGAGAACGGTGTCGGATGTGCCGGAAAGTGCGGAAGCGATTTTTAAAGTAACTTTGTTGCCGGACGGCATGCTGATGGGCGACCCTGTCCTGGTGAAGAGCAGCGGCTTCCCCACTTATGATGACGCTGCGGAGCGCGCCATCCTGTCGGCTGAGCCGCTGCCGGTACCGACAGATGTTTCGTTGCAGAAGATGTTCCGTGAATTGAAATTGTCGATCAAACCGTAGGAGTGCAAGTAATGCGTTTTTTGGGAGTTGTCTTTTTGTTTTTTGTATCGCTGTCGGCACGGGCCGAACTGACCATCGAGATCACGGGGGCCGGTGAGCACCAGATCCCCATCTCGCTGGTACGTTTTGCCGGGGAAGAGCAGTTGACCGGACAGTCGATCAGCACAGTGGTGTCCAACGATCTTTTGCGCACAGGCCTGTTCAAGTTGATCGACCCTGCAGGCAAGTCGCCGCACGAACCGGGCGAAGTGAATTACGTCGAGTGGCCGGGCGTTGATGCGTTGCTAATCGGTAAAGTAGTGACTTTGGACGGCGGGCGCGTCGAGGTCAGGTTCCGCCTGCTGGATATGGTGCGCCATGCCGAGCTCGTCGGTATGGCAGTGACCGCCAAGACGGATCAATTGCGCGCCATCGGGCATCGCGTCGCCGATCTGGTCTACGAAAAATTGACGGGCAATCCCGGGGTGTTCAGCACCCGCATCGCTTACGTCAATCGGGAAGGAAAGAATTATCGTCTGGTCGTTGCGGATAGCGATGGCTACGGCGAACAGACCTTGCTGGCGTTGAACGAGCCGATCATGTCGCCCGCATGGTCACCGGACGGAAGCCAGCTTGCCTATGTCAGTTTTGAACGCGGCCATGCGTCTGTCTACGTGCAGTCATTGACGACACGTCAGCGCACTGTTCTGGCGGATTTTTCGGGGAGCAACAGCGCACCGGCATGGTCACCTGACGGCAAGCAACTCGCAATGGTGCTGTCGCGAGATGGCTTTTCACAGATCTATATCGTGCGAAACGATGGAAAAGAATTGCACCGTATCACCTTTAGCGAAACCATTGACACGGAGCCTGCCTTCTTGCCGGATGGCAAATCTTTGTTGTTTACCTCGGATCGCGGCGGCAGCGCACAGATTTATCGCGTGCCGCTGGATGGCGGTTTTGCGGAACGACTCACTTTCGAGGGGACCAGTAACTTTTCACCGCGATCAAGCCCAGATGGAAAGAGTTTCGTTTTCTCTCACTTTGTTGACGGGGTGTTCTATATTGCGGTCCAGGATTTTGAAACCAAACAGATGCAGATATTGACCGGCGGTGGCTGGGAGAAAAAACCGAGTTTTGCTCCCAATGGAAAACTGGTCTTGTTCGCAACCGAGTCGCAAGGTCGTGGTATATTGTCAACTGTTTCCAGCGATGGCAGAGTGAAGCAAAAGATGGTTGCTCAGCGCGGTGATATACGTGAGCCGATCTGGGGCCCTTTCCTTATTAAATAGTAAATATTGGAGATTAAAAATGAAGAAAATCATCCTGAGTATTGTTTTGGTAAATCTTTTGGCTGCTTGTGCCAGCGAAAAACCGAAAGAGACTGTCAGCGAGCCTGCTGCTGCACCGACTGCTACAGCGCCTGCTGCTACTGCAGCTGCAGAACCAGCACAGACAACTACAGCCGCTGACGCGGCAGCCGCAGCGGCCGCTGCCGCCGCCGCAATGCCGGAAGTTCGTAGCGCATATTTCCCGTTTGACGTGGATGCCGTTCAAGAATCTGACCGTGCCGCAATACAGGCGAATGGAGCTTATCTGGGCAAGAACAAGGATGTCAAAGTTCGAGTGGAAGGCAATGCCGATGAGCGTGGCAGCACCGAATACAACTTGGCTCTGGGTCAGCGTCGTGCCAATAACGTGAAGAAGTTGCTGGTTCTGTCCGGAGCCAAGGCTTCGCAAATCGAGACAGTCAGCTTCGGCGAAGAAAAACCGCGTTGCGCCGAACATAATGAAGCATGCTGGTCGCAGAATCGTCGCGCAGATATCGTTTACCCCAATAAGTAAATCGTCTTCGCATGCGATTCTGGTTGTTGATCTGTTTGTGCGTCGCGAGCAGTCACGCTTCGGCGGGACTGTTCGCTGACGACGATGCACGCAAGCAGATACAACAACTGGATGCACGCATTACCAAACTTGAGCAGGCCTTGTCCTCCGCAGAGGCGGACAAGGAACAGTTTGTTCGTTCCACGCTCGATTTGCAGATGCAACTGGAGGCAGTGAATACCGATTTGCGCAAACTTCACGGGCAGAACGAAGAGCTTGTGCATAGCTTGCAGGACGCCGAAAAACGCCAAAAGGATTTCTATATCGATCTGGACACGCGTCTGCGGCGCATCGAAGCGGGTGATCCTGCGGTTGCAAACTCATCCGGACATGCTGATGGTTCCAAGGATGTGTCGACGGATCCGTTGGGCGAGAACCGTGCATTCGAAGCCGCATACACGTTTTACAAAGCCGAAAATTATCAGAGTGCCGCATCGGCATTCAGCGATTTTTTGAAGGCTTACCCGCAATCGGTGCATGAAGCGAACGTCGATTACTGGATGGGTAATTCTTATTTCTTGATGAAGGATTACAAGAATTGCCTGAACAGTTATGAGACATTGGTCAGTAAATTTCCTGATCATCCCCGTGTAGCGGAGGCAATGCTCAATATTGCCGAGTGCCAGCTGGAATTGAAGAACAAGACAGCAGCCAGAAAAACCCTTAAACAGCTCATTACCCAATTCCCGGGCAGCGACGCTTCCGACAAGGCGAAGAAGCGCCTTGCCGCTATCAAGTAGTTTTCCAAAAGTTATGTCGTACACAAGCAGCGAGTCATTGCGCATCAGCGAGATATTTTATTCATTGCAGGGCGAGACCAGCCGTGTCGGCCTGCCGACTGTGTTTGTGCGCCTGACCGGGTGCCCGTTGCGTTGTACCTATTGCGATACAGCCTATGCTTTTACCGGCGGGCAGACCATGACACTTCAATCAATCATGGATGAAGTGGCGCGGTATACACCGCGTTACATCACTGTCACCGGCGGTGAGCCGCTGGCGCAGAAGAATTGTTTGATTTTGTTGCGAGCGCTATGCGAAACAGGTTACGACGTCTCGCTGGAAACAGGCGGGGCGCTGGATGTGAGCGGTGTGGACAAGCGGGTGATGAAAGTGCTGGACATCAAAACGCCGGCATCCGGTGAAGTGCAGAAAAACCTGTGGAGTAATTTGGCGCATCTCAATTCGCATGACGAGATCAAGTTCGTGCTGTGCGACGAGGCGGATTACCAATGGGCAAAGCAGCTGCTGCAGGAGCGTGAGTTGACGCAGCACTGTGCAGTGCTGTTCTCGCCAGCACAAGGGCAACTCGCTGCCAAGGAATTGGCCGAATGGATATTGCGTGACCGCTTGCCGGTACGCTTGCAAGTGCAGTTGCACAAACTGCTGTGGGGCAACGAGGCGGGGCATTGAAGATGAAGCGAGCAGTAGTATTGCTGTCGGGAGGGCTGGATTCGGCAACTGTGCTGGCGATGGCGCGAGAACAGGGCTTTGAGTGTTATGCACTGAGCGTTGACTACGGGCAGCGGCATCATGCCGAACTTGCTGCGGCGCAAAAAGTGGCGCAGGCGCTTGGAGCACGTGAGCACCGTATATTGAACATCGACCTTACCGGGTTCGGCGGTTCTGCCCTGACCGATTCCAGCATTGCAGTGCCGGAGCAAGCAAGCAGCGGCATTCCGATTACTTACGTTCCGGCACGCAACACCATCATGCTGTCGCTTGCCCTGGCATGGGCGGAAGTGCTGCACGCGCAGGACATCTTTTTTGGTGTGAACGCCGTGGATTATTCCGGTTACCCAGATTGCCGTCCGGAATATGTAGCGGCGTTCGAACGCATGGCGAATCTGGCAACCCAGGCGGCAGTGGAAGGCAAGCCACTGACCTTGCATGCGCCGTTATTGCATCTGACCAAGGCAGAAATCATTCGGCAAGGCGTGCGGCTGGGCGTGGATTACGGACTCACGGTATCTTGCTACCAGGCCGACGAGGCCGGTCGCGCCTGCGGACGCTGCGATTCGTGCCGTTTGCGCCGGGAAGGATTTCAATCAGCCGGAGTGCCAGATTCCACGCGCTATCGCGGTGAATAGTCCTCTGCTGGTTCGTTTGACAGTCGAGGTCAAACCCGTATAATGCGCGCTCCCTTTTGGGAGGGGTCGGTAGCTCAGTCGGTAGAGCAGCGGACTTTTAATCCGTTGGTCGCGAGTTCGAATCTCGCCCGACCCACCAGTTTCACCGCCGCTTTAGCTCAGTTGGTAGAGCAACCGCCTTGTAAGCGGTAGGTCGTCAGTTCGAATCCGACAAGCGGCACCAATACCAATAGGGCTTGCTACGACGCAAGCTTTTTTATCGTCAGGTTGTTTGTATCCGTGCAGACGGAGTACAGGATTTGTCGGACTGTGCGGTTCTCGCCACAAATGGTTTTGGGAGTGGTAGTTCAGTTGGTTAGAATACCGGCCTGTCACGCCGGGGGTCGCGGGTTCGAGTCCCGTCCACTCCGCCAACATAAATAAGGCTTGCAGAGATACAAGCCTTTTGCTTTTTCCCGTTTACACTTTCATTCAGTGCCGAACTTGGATTCGACGATCACACCGATCTGCTTGAGGAATGGCGTGGGCAAAATACCGCCTGCACAAACGATGATCGCATCGTTGGGGATCACAAGCATGTTCCCCTCCTGTTCAAGAGTGACTTTGTCTTTCTCGACGAGTTTCACATTCGATTTCAGGCGCACAGTGAGCTGTCCCTGTTCCGACATTAATTTCAGGCGGTCGCGGTTTTTCGGTTTGCCGCGCCCGAAAGCGTCGCTGCGGTAGGAGAGGGTGACGGTCGTTCCCGGTTGATCGGCAATGGCCATGGCTGCTTCAAGGGCGCTGTCTCCGCCACCCACCACCAGCACATGCATATTCTTGTATTGCTCGGGTTCGATCAGGCGGTATACGACTTTAGGCAGATCTTCTCCCGGTACGCCCAGTTTGCGCGGCGTACCGCGACGACCGATGGCAAGCAGCACAGCGCGTGTTTCGTAAGACCCCTTGGTGGTTTTAACGGTGAAGCCTTTGTCAGTCTTGGTAATGTTCTCCATGCGCTCGTTGAAATTCAGTTTCAAGCCGGTCTGCCGGATGATGCCTTGCCAGAATTCGAGCAGCTTTTCCTTGCTGACTTCCTGAAAGTGTACTTTACCTACCAAGGGCAGCTTTACCGGCGCCGTCATCACGATCTTGTTGCGCGGGTATTGGAAGATGGCTCCGCCGAGTGCTTCTTCCTGTTCGATGGTGACATATCGCAACTTATTTTCAATTGCCGACAGCGTGGCTGCCAAACCGGCAGGCCCGGTGCCGATGATGACCACATCGTAGGGGTTATTTCCGCCTTTCAGCTTGGCGATGGATTCCATCGCCTGGATGCCTTGGGTGGCTGCCTTGCGAATCAGGCCCATTCCGCCTAATTCTCCCGCGATGAAGATGCCGGGTACATTGGTCTCGAAGTTGGGATTCACTTGCGGGATATCCATGCCGCGTTTAGCCGTACCGAACACCAGCTTGATGGCGTCATGAGGACATGCGGGCGCGCAAACTCCGTGACCGATGCAGTGGGTCGGATTGATCAACACCGCTTTGCCCTTGATCATGCCGATCGCACCCTCCGGGCAGGCGGTGATGCAACTGCCTGCACCCATACAAAGGTTGGGGTTGATTTCGGGGTGCAAGGAGGAAGGCTCGGTCAATCCGGCCTCTATGGATTCGGTCAGCACTTCGACGGCCGATGATTCATGCTTGTACCGTCCGCGCAAATAGAAGAACACGATCAGCGCGAGGGGTGCCAGATAGATTGCAAAGGATTCAATATTCATCTAAGGAAAAAGTATTTATTAACAAATAGATGCGGTTATTTCCAAATGCTTTCTGGGAAAAGACCGAGAAGACGACTTACAGTTAATTCGAACTATTCTAAGCTTCGAAGCCATGGAAGACAAATAGCCAGTTTGAATATTGTGAGATTCCCGTTAAAATTAGTCGGAATCGTTGAGGCAACTTATATTCGGAAGCAAGGATGAAGACAAATAAGGAATCAGAGCATTTGCGGTGGCTAGTATTTATCGGCTTTGTAGGTGCAATAACGTTTGGGGGATATTTCTTGCTTTACCCGCAAAAACTATTCAAACCTGGCGAGAAATTGTTTGATTTTGGATATAACCTTGGACTGGCTGGTGGTTTGATGATGCTGATTTTGCTGCTTTACCCTTTGCGCAAGCGTGTCAAAGTATTCCAAAAAATAGGCGTGCTGCCGGGGTGGTTCAAGTGGCACATGGTATTGGGTATTTTGGGCCCGCTGACCATCATCTTTCACTCCACTTATCACGTATACATCCCGTATATCCATCCTGTCGGCTCTCCCAATGCGGCGGTAGCAATGCTGTGCATGCTTTTGGTATCCGGCAGCGGCACGTTCGGGCGTCTCTTCTATACCAAGATTCATCACGGTCTTTACGGCAGGCAGGCCACGCTCAAAGAGTTGCAGGCAGAAATGGAGCAGACAGGCGATGTCAAATCCATGTTCAGTTTTGCGCCGGATATCGAAAAAGCCATGGAGGACTTTCGTGTTCGTAGCGAGCAATACAGTAAAGTGTCCAGCTACAACTTCATCCAGTTCATCAAGGTTGGTTTACAGGCATTTTCACTTTCGCGCTCACTGCCTAAAGAGTTGTATCAGGTTATGCAGACTCAGTCCAGGCAAAACAACTTCAGTGACGCGCAACTGGCGAACATGGGACGAATGTACCTGGACTATCAGGAAAAGATCAGGGCTTATCTCAAGGCAGTGCGTGATGCGGCGCAATTCCATACTTATGAACGCCTGTTCTCGTGGTGGCATGTCTTCCATATCCCGCTGGTGTATATGATGGTTTTCAGCGCGATTTATCATGTGTACGCAGTTCATGCCTACTGATCTCCGGATGTAATCAATGACGACGACCCTCCGCATTCTCGCCTTGGCGAGCCTCTTGTTCGCGCTTCCCTTCCAGGCACAAGCAAATAAATTGCTGATGCCGGGCGAAGTCATCAAGAGCCATGCCAAGGAAGAAGAGAATTGCGAAAAGTGTCACAAGAAATTCGACAAGGCAGCGCAATCGCAATTGTGCGCCGACTGCCATAAGGATATCGGCAAAGATCTCAAGGAAAAACGCGGCTTCCATGGCCGGTTGGATGCAGCCAAGGAATGCAAGGAGTGCCATACCGACCACAAGGGACGGGATGCCAAGGTTGCCGAATTCGATCATGCCAAATTCGACCATACCAAAACCGACTATCCATTAAAGGGCGCACACCTGAACGAAAAGGTGAAGTGCACGGATTGTCACAAGCCTGAAAAAAAATTCCGTGAAGCTCCGGCTTACTGCAACGATTGCCACAGGAAAGACGACAAGCACAAGGGCGGCTTGGGTACGGATTGTGCAAAATGCCATGTCGAAAAAGACTGGAAGACTACCGCTTTCGATCACAACAAGACCAAGTTCAAATTGCTGGGCAAGCACGAGGAAGTGAAGTGTGCCAAGTGTCACATCGACAACAAGTTCAAAGACACACCCATGCAGTGCAATTCCTGTCACAAGAAAGATGACAAGCACAAGGGCAAGCTTGGACCAAAGTGCGAGTCTTGCCACACGGAAAAGAGCTGGAAGGAAATCCTGTTCGATCACGACAAGAAGACCAAGTACCCCCTGTTGGGCAAGCACAGGGAAGTAAAGTGCGACAAGTGCCACATCGACAACAAGTTCAAGGATACGCCCAAGGTCTGCAGTGCATGCCACAAAAAGGATGACGACAAAGCGCACAAGGGGAAATTCGGACAGAAGTGCGATACATGTCACGTCGAAAGGGAATGGAAAGAAATCACCTTCGATCACGACAAAGCCACTAAATATCCGTTGTTGGGGAAGCACAAACAGGCAAAGTGTGCGGCGTGCCATAAGGGCGATCTCTATAAAGACAAGTTGCCGACCAAGTGCAATTCATGTCACGAGAAGGACGACAAGCACAAAGGAAATTTCGGGCCGAAATGCGAGTCCTGCCACGTTGAAAAAGACTGGAAGGAAGTTCTCTTCGATCATGATAAACAAACCAAATATCCGCTGTTAGGCAAACACAGGCAAGCCAAGTGCGCGGCATGTCACAAGGGCGATGTGTATAAGGACAAATTGCCAAGCGATTGTGTTTCCTGCCATGAGAAGGACGACAAGCACAAGGGGCAGGAAGGCAAAAAGTGCGAGTCTTGCCATGATGCGCAAACCTGGAACAAGACAACCTTCGACCACAACAGAATGTCGGCGTTTCCGCTGCTTGGACGTCACCTGCTGGTGGAATGCAAAAAATGTCACGCTGCAGTGACGTTCAAGGATGCCAGGTCGGATTGCTGGTCGTGTCACGAAAAGGATGATGTCCACAAACGCAAACTGGCGACTGAATGTCAGATCTGTCACAACACGCGGGACTGGAAGGCATGGGATTTTGACCACAATAAAACCAGCTTCAAGCTGGACGGTCCGCATAAAAAAATCGGCGGCAAATGCTATGCCTGTCACAAGAAGCCGATGGATAAAAAAGTGCTGTTGTCCACAGCGTGCGGCATTTGCCATGATCGCGATGACGTGCACAACGGCAATTTTGGCGACCGCTGCGAACGTTGCCACGAAGGTAATGATTGGAAGCAGATCAAGATGGGTGTGGTAACTACACGCAAGAAATAGCTGCCAGACGATTCGGCAGCGGCAGTTAAATTATGGGAGAAAACATGAAACGAACGGGACGGGTATTGGGCAAAGTGCTTGCCGCGATGTTGGCGGTATTTGCACTACAGGCGATGGCCGACACGCAAATGGCCGGGCGCGACTTCGATCACATGAATACAGGCTTTCCTCTGGTCGGTGGGCATGCCACGGCCGCCTGCGAGATATGCCACGTTGCGGGCGTGTTCAAGGGCACCCCCAGGAATTGTGATAACTGCCACGCGCTGGGAAGGCGCGTGGTGGCGACACCAAAGCCCACCAACCACATTGTGACCGACGCACCCTGCGAGTCCTGCCACTTCAATACTTTCACCTTCCTCGGGGCGCGCTACAACCACGGAACCGCACTGCCTGGGCAATGCGCAACCTGTCACAACGGAATGATCTCGACCGGCAGGCCAACAAGCCACAATGTCGGTTTGAAAGCGACCGGCTCTTGCGACAGTTGCCACAGATCCTATTCCTTCCTTCCCGCAAGCTGGAATCACGTCGGTGTGATACCGGGTAGTTGTGCCAATGCGGGCTGCCATGTTCAGGGTGCCAACCAGTATTACAGGTCGACAGCGACCCATGTTTATAACCTTATGCGCAACAATGCATGCGACGATTGTCATAACGTTATTTCCTGGACGCCAAGGCATATCGCGCCAACCAAGCTTTGCAATGGCTGCCACAACGATGCCGATGCAAAGGGGCCTGCCTCATTCGCGGGCCATGTCGCCATTACCGCAACCCAAAATTGCACAGACTGCCATACCACCACAACCATGAATTCAGTGAGTTGGGCCGGCGCGTTGGGTGCTACTCCGGCAGGGCATGTTACCTATACTCCCGGAGTCCCCTGCACCGTTTGTCATACCGGGACGACAGTGGCGACGGGCGCGGCTTTGCATGCCTATCTATCGCAGACGGCATGCAATTCCTGTCATTACACAGGTACCGTTGTCTACGCACCTAATCATCCGCCGCAACAAAGTAGTCACAAGGGTAACGTAACCTGCTCGAGTAGTTCGTGCCACGCACCCGCAGGTAGAACTGGAACTGCTTATATAAACTGGAATTGAGTTGCCCGGACAGAGGATACCGCATTGGCGTGGCCTTCAATTCGGCGTGCGTGAGAAATTCCAGGGCCCGTGTAATAGGAAGCGGACATGCTTTATTTTAAAAGTTGGTCAGGAGTAAGAATGAGGAAACATTTCTTCAAGCGGCACAGTTTTTTTGGCGGTCTATTGCTGACCCTTCTTCCTTTTGTTGCGGATGCGCAACCCCTGGATGACGTAGAACTGGAATTCCAGAACAAGGGGGTCGTTGCCACCATTCGGTTGACCGGTCCGGTGCAGTACCTGCGCCATTTTCCGGAGAGCCACGGCAAGACGCTCGAAATCTATTATGAGCGTGTGCAGGATGTGGCAAGCACAGAGGCCTGGGTGGATGACGAAGTGCGCAAATCCCCTCCGTCCAAACTCATTCCGGGCTTCACGGTAACCACGCGCGATCAGCTGACCAAACCGAAATTGGTGATCGAGTTTTCTCGCGAAGCGGAATTCAGTGTGGAACCCGGCAAGGACAGACGAAGTTTCCTGATTACCATCCGTCCGGACAAACAGCCGGTGAGCAATGCACCCCTGCCTTTTCTGCCGACGATAGGAGCGGAAGCGAAGCCTGCAGCCGGAACGATATTGAAGCCGGAGGAAGTCGCAGCAGCAGAGATAAACCGGCAAGCGCGCGCATTGATGATGCAAGCGCGCGATGCGCTGGCTGCCAAACAAAACGATCTGGCGGTCGAAGTGCTGAACAAATTGCTGCTGCTGCCACCCAACGATTACACCCAGCAGGGTCAGGAGTGGATCGGGGTCGCACGCGAACGCAGCGGACAGCCCGACAAGGCGAAAGTCGAATACGACCTGTATCTGAGACTGTATCCTGAGAGTGCGGGTGCGGCACGCGTGGCTCAACGTTTGGAAGGGTTGTCGGACAACGGGAGCGCGAACTCTCTGATGACGGCTGCCGGCGGGGACAAGAAACAGGCCCCCAGCGTGACGACATTCGGCAGCATATCCTCGCGCTATTACTACGGCAGAAGCAACGTCGCGACGACCAACACTTTCAACGGTGTGACGACGACTGATTCGCAATCGATGACAGATCAATCCATGCTCATCACCAGCGTGGATGCATCGGAGCGTTACAGAAATGAAAACTATGACAGCCGCTTGGTGTTCAGGGATGTGAATACCAAGAATTTCCTGTCCACTCAACCCAGCTACAATCGGGCAATTGCAGCCTATGGCGAAATCAAGGGTCGCACTCAGGATTATCTGGTGCGTGTGGGGAGACAGTCATCCATGGGGGGCGGAGTGATGGGGCTATTCGACGGTCTGGCAGCTTCATATGGCGATGCTCAAAACCTGCGCGTGAACAGCGTGGCAGGCGCCCTGGTGGATTATTCGCCGGGCCCGAAACCGAGATTCTTTGGCGCCAGCGTGGACAGGGGTGCATTTTCGTTCTATGGCATCAACCAAACGGTGGAGGGCACGCTCGACCGGCGTGCGATAGGCTCGGAATACCGGTATTTCGACGACAAGAGAAACGCATACGGACTGCTGGACTACGATACTTATTTCAATGCGGTGAATGCGGCCCAATTCATGGGCATGACCAAAGGGTTGTCCCTGATGCCCGATAGCACCTTCAGTTTTATGCTGGATCATCGCAAGACTCCTTCCCTGAGTGTCCGCAATGCGTTGAACGGAGCGAGCACATCGTCGGTCAATGATTTGCTGCAAACCATGTCGGTCAGCAGCCTGCGCGATCTCGCCATGGCGCGCACCGCAACTGCCAATATGGGGCAAGTCGGCATCACTGTTCCCGTCCGCGAAAAATGGCAAGTTGGCGGCGACTTCCGCCTGACCAACACGACAGGATTGGGGAGCAGCGGACAGACGATAGATCCGCTTACCGGTTTGCCGATATCTCAGGGCACGGGGACGCAAACAACCCAAGGTTTTGTACAAACCACGCCGGGGCGAGGATTGGAAAGAAGCGTGACCGGGCAAGTCATCGGGAGCAGCCTTTACAAGCAGGGAGACATCTGGTCGGCGAGCCTCACTTTGAGTTCCAGCGGCACAGTGAACGGCCACACAGCATTCTTCTACAACCACAACCAGATCAATGACGGCTGGATGCTGGATACGACACTGCAGATGTCCAGCTTCAAGGATCAATTCGGCGGCACAACGACACAAATCATGCCTATGCTGCGCGGCTCTTATCGCTTCCGCGAGCGGTTCACTTTCGATACGGACCTCAGCTATCAGAAAATCAATACGAGCGGCCCGCAGGTGACTACCGATATTGCCAGCCTGTTCTATTCGGCAGGTCTGCGCTGGGATTTCTAAAATAGATCATCTTGGTTCAAAACGGCCGTCAATGCTCAATGGCGGCCGGATTGTTACTGAAACTACTGCGCAATATTCCGCGGTCTGGTAAATTCCGACCATCCCAATCAAGAAATGCGATGCAGATTTGCGCATGCCAGGGGAAAGAAATATGCGGCAGTTCTGTGTGCCGATCCACGCGGAACAGCATGTTTCAGCGTAGGGGAAGTGGTTGCCGCGACAAAACAGATGGACGGCAGTTTGGGTCACGTTCGCTGTACATTACAGTAATGCGGTGCCTGCCCATTGATTCTGGCATTCTAAATAATGATTATTATTTAATAGTCGTCAGGCAGTGCGTCTAACGCGGTCTGGTAAATTCCTCTCTTCCTAAACCAGGAGTGACCATGAAAATCCACGAATACCAAGGTAAAGAGATACTGCGCGAGTTCGGCGTGCCGACCCCGCGCGGCGTAGCGTGTTTCAGTGTAGAGGAAGCGGTAGCTGCAGCCAAACAATTGGGTGGCAAGGTCTGGGTGGTAAAGGCACAGATCCATGCGGGTGGTCGCGGCAAGGGCGGCGGCGTGAAGGTTGCCAAGTCGCTGGATGAAGTCCGCCAGTTTGCTGGCCAGATTCTGGGTATGCACTTGATTACGCACCAGACCGGACCCGAAGGCCAGGTGGTGCGCCGATTACTGATCGAGGAAGGCGCGCAGATCGTCAAGGAATTCTACGTTGGCATGGTGGTGGATCGCGCTTCGCAGCGCGTTGCGCTGCTGGCTTCCAGCGAAGGCGGCATGGAGATCGAAGAGGTCGCCAAGCACTCACCGGAAAAGATTCGTACTGTTCGTATCGACCCTGTCACCGGTTTGACCGATAAAGAAGGCGCTGAAGTCGCACGCTCCATCGGTATTCCCGATGTGGCGAATGCCGACGCGGTCAAAGTGTTGCAAGGGCTGTATCGCGCCTTCGTCGAGAAAGATGCGATGCTGGCGGAGATCAATCCATTGATCATCACTGCGGATAACCGCGTGGTGGCGCTGGATGCGAAATTCAACTTCGATTCCAACGCGCTGTACCGGCGTCCCGAGATCGTAGCCTACCGCGACCTGGACGAAGAAGATCCGGCCGAGATCGAAGCGTCCAAGTTCGAGCTGAGCTACATCCAGCTCGACGGCAACATCGGCTGCCTGGTGAATGGCGCGGGGCTGGCGATGGCGACCATGGATATCATCAAGCTGTATGGCGGCAGTCCGGCCAACTTCCTCGATGTAGGCGGCGGCGCGAACAAGGAGAAGGTGACCGAGGCGTTCAAGCTGATGCTGAAGAACCCATCGCTCAAGGCAATCCTGGTCAACATCTTTGGCGGCATCATGAAGTGCGATGTGATCGCCGAGGGCGTGGTCGCAGCGGCTCGTGAGGTGCACCTCAGTGTACCGTTGGTGGTGCGTCTGGAAGGAACCAACGTCGAGCTTGGCAAAAAGATACTGGCTGAATCCGGATTGCCCATCATCTCCGGTAACGATATGGCGGACGCGGCACAAAAAGTCGTTGCGGCTGCGAAAGGTTAAACATCATGTCCATACTCATCAACAAGAACACCAAAGTCATCACCCAGGGCATGACCGGCAAGGTCGGCCAGTTCCATACCTTCCATTGCAAGAGCTACGCGAACGGGGCGAATTGCTTCGTTGCGGGCGTGAACCCGAAAAAAGCCGGTGAAGACTTTGAAGGGATCCCGGTGTATGCCAGCGTGCTGGACGCGAAAAAAGCGACGGGTGCGACGGTTTCGGTGATCTACGTTCCGCCATCCGGCGCGGCAGCGGCAATCGACGAAGCGGTGGAAGCCGACCTGGATCTGGTGATCTGCATCACCGAAGGCATTCCGGTGCACGATATGCTCAAGACCCGCTACAAGATGCAGGGCAAGCGTACGCTACTCATCGGGCCAAACTGTCCCGGCCTCATCACTCCGGACGAGATCAAGATCGGCATCATGCCCGGACACATCCACAAGAAAGGCCGCATCGGCGTGGTGTCGCGCTCCGGTACGCTGACTTATGAAGCGGTCGGGCAGCTCAGCGCACTGGGGTACGGTCAGTCCTCCTGCGTGGGTATTGGTGGCGATCCCATCAACGGGATGAAGCATATCGATGTGATGCGTCTGTTCAACGACGATCCTGAAACCGATGCAGTCATCATGGTGGGCGAGATTGGCGGCAGCGATGAAGAAGAATGCGCGCGCTGGATCAAGGGCAACATGAAAAAGCCCGTGGTCGGTTTCATTGCCGGCGTCACGGCCCCGGAAGGAAAACGCATGGGCCATGCCGGTGCAATCATCTCCGGAGGTCAGGGCGGTGCCAACGAGAAGCTGGCGGTGATGGAAGAATGCGGCATACACATCACGCGCAATCCGGCGGAGATGGGGCGCACGATGCAAAAAATATTGAAGGGCTAGTTGATGCTGGAGATGCTGGCAAGCACCCAGTTCTGGCTGGATGTGTTCAAGATCATCGTTATCGACTTGCTGCTGTCCGGAGATAACGCAGTCGTGATCGCGCTTGCCTGCCGTAACCTGCCGTTGGAGCAACGCAAACGGGGTATTTTATACGGCGTGGTCGGGGCGATCATCCTGCGCGTCATACTTACCTTTTTTGCGGTCAGCCTTTTTTCGCTGCCGTACCTCAAGCTGGTTGGTGCTTTATTGCTGATCTGGATCGGCATCAAACTGATCCAGCCGGAGGAAGAAGAACACGGCGAGGGTAATATCAAAGCCGACACTCACCTTTGGGGGGCGGTAAAAACGATCATCATCGCCGATTTTGTGATGAGTCTGGATAACGTGCTGGGTGTGGCAGGCGCGGCAAATGGCAACATTACTCTGCTGATATTCGGCCTGCTGGTGAGCATCCCTCTCATCGCCTGGAGCAGCCAACTGGTATTGAAACTGATCGACCGGTTTCCTTTCATCATCTACGCGGGAGGCGCGCTGTTGGGCTATGTAGCGGGTGAGATGCTGGCAGGGGAGACGCTTTTCAAAACATTGCTGGAACCGCAACATGTGTTGCACTGGGTGATCCCGGTTGTAGGTGCTCTCCTGGTATTGGTGGTTGGCAAGTGGCTGGCAGTCCGCAAGACGGCAAAAGCACGAGTAATCGACTTGCTGGATGAGCATGTTCCGGCCTCTCACGACAAATCCTGAACGGGTAAAGACGATGAAAATATTGATTCCGGTAGATGGCTCGGTTGGAGCCAACCGAGCGGTGGAATACGTGATCAACAGTGTTGCCTGGTTAAAGGAAGCGCCGCAAGTATGTCTATTGAATGTGCAATGGAGATTGGCTTCCGGGAATATAAAACTATTTATCAATCAAGAAACTATAAATGATTACTATCGCGAGCAGGGTGCGTCCGCTTTGGCCGAGGCGCGCGCCAAGCTGGATGCGGCCGGGCTGGCATATAGTTATCACATCAGCATAGGATCGCCGGCAGAGGCTATTGTGCAATATGCGCAAGAGCAACAGGCGGATCAGATCGTGATGAGTGCGCATGGGCAGGATAAGTTGTCCAACTTGTTGCTAGGATCGGTGGCCAGTAAAGTCACTCACTTGGCTGGCGTTCCGATACTGCTGATTAAATGAAACGGCTGATAAATCAAACAGGTATGGTTTGATTTTGAAAATTGTTTTAGTATTCGCCCCTGTGTGCTCAGTGATCGAGTGAAACGGGCAGTGCGAATATGAAGAAATCATTTTGGAAAACGGATGGGTTCACCGCTTTGCTGATCGCATTGGTGTTCCTGTTCAGCGCCAATAGTGATTTGATACAAAGCCTGGAGCGCAAAGCCTATGACTGGGGCGTGCTGGCTTCTTCCCGGTCGCCCAGCGACAAAATCGCGGTTATCGCCATCGACGACCAGAGCATCGCCAACCTTGGACGTTGGCCGTGGCCGCGGGCGATTCAGGGCAAGATGCTGGACATTCTGGCTTCGGGACATGCCAAGGTGGTCGGGAACACCGCTTTTTTCTTCGAGCCGCAAGTCGATGCAGGCTTGGACTATATCAACAAGATCGGCGCAATCCTTGCTGACTCTTCCCTGAAACGCAGCAATCCTGATGAATGGGCACAACTGGATGCATTGATGCAGGATGCCATGGATCATCTGGATAATGACAAAAAATTGGCAGAAAGCATGCTCAAGGCCAACAATGTGCTGTTGGGCATGTACTTTGAGTTGGGTGAGCCCCAGGGTAAACCGGATAGCGCGCTTCCGGACTATGTCCTCAAGAACAACCTGACCAATGTGGTGGGCGGCGAAAATTCCGCATTGCCCATTCCTGCCCTCGGTGCGCAATTTCCCATCCCCTCCATCGGCGCGACTGCCTTGGCCATCGGCCATCTCAATGCCACGCCGGATGTGGATGGCGCGGTGCGCACCGAGCCGCTGGTGATCGGCTATTTCGACCAATACTATCCCTCGCTGTCGCTGATGCTGGTGGCCAAGAGCCTGAATCTCGATCCAAAAGATATCAAGGTCACATTGGGGCAGAGGGTCAAGGTGGGCAACCTGAACATTGCCACTGATCCGTCACTGCGCATGCACACTTTCTTCTACGGTGACCGTGACGGAAAACCTGCATTCCAGGTGGATTCCTTTTACGACGTGTTGAGCGGCAAGATTCCCGCGGAGAAATACCGCGACAAAATTGTGCTGATCGGCGCTACCGCGGCCGGGGTGGGCGCGTCGCAAGTCACGCCGATCTCCGCCGGGACTTCGCCTGTGTTGACGCTGGCACATTCGGTCTCCAGTATCCTCAAGCAGGACTTCTTCGTTACGCCGAGATGGGCATTCTGGGCCCAGAGCGCTGTCTTCCTTGCGGTTTCGCTTTACCTGATCCTGCTGGTGCCGCGCCTGAGCGCGGGATTGGCAGCGGCTATCACGGGCGGGCTGTTCGTGCTGTTGCTGGCGGTTCATTTCATCCTGATGACGACGCAAGCCATGTGGCTGCAATTGATGTTGCCTGCGGCACTGCTGCTGGTCGGCCATCTGTTGTTGACGACCAAACGTTTCCTGATGACGGAAAAGGGCAAGCTCAAATCCGATGCCGATTCCGCAGAAAGCAATCGCATGCTGGGCTTGGCGTTCCAGGGCCAGGGGCAACTGGATATGGCCTTCGACAAGTTTCGCAAAGTGCCGCTGGACGACAGCTTGATGGATGTGTTGTACAACCTCGGGCTGGATTTCGAGCGCAAGCGCCAATTCAACAAGGCCGAATCGGTATTCAGGTACATGGCCGACCACAACCCCAAGTTCCGCGACCTGGAAGCGCGAACGGCACAATCCAAGGCAATGGCGGAGACAATTGTGCTCGGCGGTTCTGCTAGTCGGAGCAACGACAGCACGATGAAATTGGATCGACCCGGACTGGCCAAGCCCATGCTGGGGCGCTACGAAATCGAGAAGGAACTGGGCAAGGGTGCGATGGGTGTGGTCTATCTGGGCAAGGATCCCAAGATCAGCCGCATTGTGGCGATCAAAACCATGGCTTTGGCGCAAGAGTTCGAGGCGGATGAGCTGGAAGATGTCAAAGCCCGTTTTTTCCGCGAGGCCGAAACGGCCGGGCGCCTGAACCATCCCAATATCGTCACGATGTACGATGCGGGCGAAGAGCATGATCTGGCGTATATCGCGATGGAGTTCCTCAAGGGCAAGGATCTGGTGATGTATACCAAGCAGCCCAATTTATTGCCGCTGCACAGGGTGTTGAGCATCATTGCGCGCGTGGCGGATGCGCTGGGCTATGCGCATAGCCTGAACGTGGTGCACCGTGATATCAAGCCCGCCAACATTATGTATGACCCGGAAAGCGATACGGTAAAGGTCACCGACTTCGGTATTGCGCGCATCACGGATTCGTCCAAGACGAAGACCGGCATGGTGCTGGGTACGCCTTCCTATATGTCGCCGGAGCAATTGTCGGGTGTCAGGATCGAGGGGCATTCCGACCTGTTCTCGCTGGGTGTGAGCCTGTACCAACTGGCGTGTGGTAAGCTGCCGTTCGCTGGTGATTCCATGGCGCAGTTGATGTTCCGGATCGCCAACGAGCCACCACTGGACATTCTGAGCGTCGATCCGGATGTGCCACCGTGCGTAGTGGCAATCATAAACAAGGCGCTGGCCAAGAAGATCGAAGACCGCTATGAAAGCGGTCACGCGATGGCCGAAGCGATACGGCAATGTGCAGCGAGCTTGTAATTGAGGCATGGCCGATAAAGTAAAGACGTTTTCAGGGGTGGTACGTGGATATACATGATGCGCTTGAGATAGTCAGCAAGACCGACCCCGGGATGGTGCGCTCGCATAATGAGGACAGCGTCACTTACGATGCGGATCTCGGATTGGTGGTGCTGGCGGACGGCATGGGCGGATATAATGCCGGCGAAGTGGCGAGCGGGATCGCCGTTTCGGTGCTGTCTACCGAGGTGCGGCATGGTCTGCAGGATGCACGCCCGGAAGACTTGGGCGGGACCGGCGAGGAAATGGGCGTGGTTTTGCTGCGCGACAATGTGAAGAAGGCCAACCTGTCTATCTTCCGCGCTGCGCAGAGTCAGCCGCAATATGCCGGGATGGGCACGACCATCGTCACCGCTTTGTTCTACGATGATCGGGTGGCAGTGGTGCACGTCGGCGATTCGCGCATGTATCGTTTGCGCGGCGATGAGTTTGAATCCGTTACGCGCGATCATTCGCTGTTGCAGGAGCAGATCGACAGCGGGATGATCAGCAAGGAAGACGCGCGCTTGTCCAAGAACAAGAATCTGGTGACCCGCGCGGTCGGCATCGATGCCGACGTCGACCCAGAATTGCATGTTCATGAGGTCCAAGTCGGTGACATATATTTATTGTGCTCCGACGGTCTGAACGATATGGTCGAGGATGAGGATATCGGGACGACGCTGCAGATGCTGCAAAACAATTTGCCTTTGGCGGCAACCCAACTGATACAACTGGCCAATGACAATGGCGGACGCGACAACGTGTCGGTCATTCTGGTCAAGGTAAAGGGGCGCTACGCAGCCCCTCGCGGATGGTGGCAAAAGTTGTATTCATGGTTCGGAAATTGAGATAGCAAGAATTAACTACGGGGATTGATGATATGCCGGCTAAATTGATACTCAGCATGGACGGAGCGGTGCTGAAAGAATATCCGCTGAACAAGGAACGCACCACGATAGGGCGTAAGCCGCACAACGATATCGTGATTGACAACCTTGCGGTAAGCAGTGATCACGCGGCCATCGTTACTATCCTGAACGATTCTTTCCTGGAAGACCTGGACAGCACCAACGGATTGGCCGTCAACGGTACGCCGACAAAAAAACACTTCTTGCAGAACAATGACGTGATCGAGATCGGCAAGTACAAACTGAAATATCTGAACGATCAGCCCACGCAAACTTCGGCGGCAGACTTTGAGAAGACCATGGTGTTGCGCGCGCCGGTAAAAATGTCGCCGAGGGACGGGTTTTCGAAATCCCCGCTGGATGTCACTTTGACACGCAAAACTGAAGCCACCGCACAGTTCAATGCAACAAACAGTGGTATGGCGGCAGAATCATCGGCCGCGCAACCCCCCGCAGCGGTGGTGCAAATATTGAACGGCCCCAATGCGGGCAAAGAGCTGGAACTGGTAAAGAACCTGACGACATTGGGAAAGCCTGGAGTGCAGGTGGCGGTGCTGGCACGTCGTCCGCACGGTTTTTTCATTACCCATGTGGAAGGTGGCAGCTTCCCCACTGTAAATGGTTCGTCTATAGGTGAGCAACCGCACCAACTGAGAGACCATGACCTCATCGAACTGGCCGGGGTAAAGATGGAGTTCTATTTCAAGACCTGATTACTTCTGTGATCAGTCGACGCGCAATCCGGCGGGGGAAAGGGCGGGGTGGCAAGTGAAGAAGCACGCACTTCTTATTGCGCTCGGTTTGTCGCTAGTCCTTCTGTTTATGGGCGATGCCGCCAGGTTCTACCGCTTGGGCTTCGTCCAGTTTATCGACGCAAAACTCTACGATTACCGCTTGCGATTGACGTTGCCTGCCAAGGGGGACGATCGTATTGTCATTCTCGACATCGACGAAAAAAGCCTGAAAGAAGAGGGTCGTTGGCCTTGGGGGCGCGACAAGATGGCAACGTTGACGGAGAAATTATTCGATCACTATGCAGTGGCGGTGATTGGCTTCGACATCGTGTTTGCCGAGGAGGACAGCAGTTCAGGATTGAAAGTATTGGAGGAATTGGGACGCAATCAGCTCAAGAACGTGACGCAGTACCAGTCCGTACTGACCCGGATTAAGCCGCAACTCGAATACGACAGTTTGTTTGCCGACAAGATCAAGAACCGCAATGTCGTGCTGGGGTACTTCTTCTCCAACAGCGAAAATGGCGCCGCAAGAAGTATTTCCGGCGTGTTACCCAAAGCGGTGTTTCCCCCCGATACTTTCAAAGGACGGCCAATCAACTTTTTCCAATTTGACAGCTATGGCGGAAATTTGCCTGAACTGCAAAAAAACGCGGTCGCCGCGGGGCACTTTACCCAGGCTCCGGATGCCGATGGAATAGTGCGGCGCATTCCGATGATCGTCGAATACGAGGGGGCGTATTACGAGTCCCTGTCGCTTGCGGTCGTGCGCGCCGCACTGGGGATGCCCAGGTTGTCTCCGGGTTATGCGCCCGGCAGCGACAAGAACTATGGCGGGCTGGAGTGGCTGACGCTGGAATCGGCGCAGGGAAATCTGCGTATCCCGGTAGATGACAAGGTCAGCGCGCTGGTGCCTTATCGCGGAGAGAGCAGAACGTTCCATTATGTTTCTGCGACCGATGTCTTGCATGATCGGGTAGACCTGGCGGATATGAAGAACAAGATCGTGCTGGTCGGCACCTCTGCCCAGGGGTTGCTGGATTTGCGTGCTACTCCAGTTGATGCGGTGTATCCGGGAGTGGAAGTTCACGCCAACATGATTAGCGGCATCCTGAATCAAAACATCAAACAAAATCCGCCGTACGTGCTGGGCGAGAACGTGCTGTTGGTTCTGGTGGTCGGCGTGGTATTGGCCATCCTGCTGCCCATGCTGAGTGCGATGCAGGGCATTCTGGTTTCAGTGGGTGCGCTGTTGATTGTGGTTATATTCAATGGTTCGATGTGGGTATATGGCAATATTGCCTTGCCTCTGGCAGCAGGCCTGATCATGATTCTGGCGCTGTTCGCGCTGAACATGACTTTCGGTTACTTTACGACGGAACGTACCAAGCGCCAGATCACCAGCTTGTTCGGCCAGTATGTGCCAAGCGAAGTGGTGGACGAGATGAGCAAGAACCCGGAGCAGGTTTCGATGGAGGGTGAAAGCCGCGAAATGACTATTCTGTTCTCCGACGTGCGCGGCTTCACCACGATCTCGGAAGGGCTGGAACCCAGGGAGTTGTCGCTGCTGATGAACGAATTCCTGACGCCCTTATCACGCGTGATTTACAGCTATCGCGGCACAATTGATAAATACATGGGCGACTGTATCATGGCATTCTGGGGGGCGCCGTTGTCCGATACTCGCCATGCTTACCATGCAGTGTTGTCCGGGCTGGAAATGCAGCGAGAACTGAGCGAACTGCAGCCGCATTTCAGGGAACGCGGCTGGCCCAAGATTGCCATCGGCGTGGGCATCAACACCGGACGTGTGAGCGTCGGCAACATGGGCTCCGAAGTGCGCGTGGCTTATACCGTGATGGGCGATGCAGTGAACCTGGCGGCGCGTTTGGAAGGTATTACCAAGGAATATGGAGCCGGTGTGCTGGTGGGAGAGGTGACCAAAAAAGACGCTCCGGAATTTGTCTATCGCGAACTTGATCTGGTACGCGTCAAAGGAAAAGACAAACCGGTCGCGATCTTCGAGCCGCTCGGCCTGGTCGGCGAGGTCGAGTCCGCCGTACTTGAGGAAATCAAGTTGTTCCAACAGGCGTTAAGGTTTTACCGGAAGCAGGAATGGGACAAGGCGGAACTGCAACTGTATAACCTGTTGAAGATCGCCCCCCGGCAAAAATTGTATGAGGTATACGGAGAGCGCATCGCCTACTATCGCAACAATCCGCCCGGTGAGGACTGGGATGGCGTGTTCGTCTTCAAGACGAAATAAAGCTGCAGGAACGCAAAAGGGTGTCTCAAAAATGAAATTGAGAATATTGGGGTGCAGCGGCGGAATCGGGGGTAATTTGCGCACCACCTCGATGCTGCTCGATCATGATGTGCTGATCGATGCCGGAACCGGCGTCGGCGATTTGAGTTTGGCCGAGATGAGCGTGATCGACCACGTTTTCGTGACCCATTCGCATCTCGATCATATCGCTTGCCTGCCGCTGCTCGTGGACAGTGTGGGTTTTATGCGTGACCAGCCTTTGGTCATCCACGCGACCGACGAGACATTGAGCATCCTCAAGCAGCATGTTTTCAATTGGGAGATTTGGCCGGATTTCAGTGAAATACCCAGTCAGCACCGGCCTATTCTGCGCTACGAGCGGATCGGCTTGGGAGAGGCCGTCGAAATCGGTGGCCGAAAGATCACGCCTTTGCCGGCGAATCACGTGGTTCCGGCGGTGGGCTTTCAGATCGACAGCGGCGGGAAAAGCCTGGTGTTCAGCGGCGACACGACCACATGTGATGCCTTGTGGGAGGCGGTCAACCGCATTGGGAATCTGGAATATCTGATCGTTGAAACGGCGTTCTCGAACGCGGAAATGGACCTTGCCGTTATTTCCAAGCATCTTTGCCCTTCTTTGCTGGCTGCAGAGCTGAACAA
Organism: Sideroxydans sp. CL21; assembly: GCF_902459525.1. Classification (NCBI taxonomy): domain Bacteria; kingdom Pseudomonadati; phylum Pseudomonadota; class Betaproteobacteria; order Nitrosomonadales; family Gallionellaceae; genus Sideroxydans; species Sideroxydans sp. CL21. The sequence goes on along the minus strand of NZ_LR699166.1, from coordinate 3,115,816 downwards.
GCTTACACTCAATCCCAAGATATACATCTCACACCTGAAGCCGGGCGAGATCGAACTGACGATGCAGGAAATCAGCGAGTGCGTACAGAAATTTGAACCGAAAATGCTGCAAAACGGACAGGTGTTCGAGTTCTAGCGACCAATAAATATTATGCAAGATATCCTTGACATCAGAGTACTCGCCTCACTGGAACCGATCTCGTCGTTCAGTCCGGCACGCTTGCGCGAGCTGCTCGACTATTGTCATGTGGAAACCGTGGCGCAGGGTGGCGATCCGTTCAGTGAGCATCCGCCTGCCGGGCAGTCGGTCTATTTGTTGCGCGGTGAACTGGAAGTAGTGTACGAAGATGACAATCGTGTACTCATCCGTTCCGGCTCGGAATGGGCACGTCATCCTATAGGCAAGCGCCAGCCGGCCATCCGTTCGGCGCATGCCCTGAGCGACGTGCAGCTGTTGCGGGTGAACGACGATTTGCTGGATCGCATGGTGACATGGGATCAGTTTGCCTATCACGATGATGCGAAGCCGTTGGCGCTGAAAGAAGGCTCGGAGTCGGCGCTGAAAAGATTGCTCAATTCCGGCATGTTCAGCGCGGAAAACCTGAGCAACAGTCCGTTTGCGCATCTGCCATCGGCCAATATTGGTAAACTGCTTAACTGCATCGAGGCCGTCGCGGTGTGGGACAAGGATGTCGTCATCCGCGAAGGCGATGATGGCGACTATTACTACCTGATCGAGAGCGGACGAGCCCAGGTCACGCGCTTGGTTGGCGGAGCGAATCTGGTGCTGGCCGAGCTCAAGTCAGGCGATGTATTCGGGGAAGAAGCACTGATATCGGATTCCAAACGCAACGCCACGGTGACAATGAAGAGCAACGGGGTGCTATTGCGATTGAAGAAACAGGACTTCATGGAATTGATGCAGGAACCCTTGTTGCACCGCATCAGTTACGAGGATGCCAGGAAAAAAGCAGCTCAGGGCGCAATCTGGCTGGATGTTCGCCATCCGCCGGAATACCGGTATGACAAATTGCCTGGCGCAATCAATGTGCCGCTCAATGACATCCGCAATGCGATCGGGGTGCTCAGCAAGGCGACAACGTATATCGCGTATTGCCAGAGCGGTCGACGCAGTGCAGCCGCCGCGTTCATTTTGGCGCAGGCAGGATACGATGTATATGTTTTGGAGAACGGATTGTGGTCTGTGCCCAAGGCACGGCAGCAACAATAGCAGCTGAAAGGTTTAGGAGAAATAGAATGGCCAGTCCGGTACAAGGTAATATGAACGAGATGGGGTTGCGGTTGGAGTTCACCAGGAACCTCAACCACGTCACCAACAAGATCCACGCCACCAGCAACATCGACGAGATCATGCTGGATGTCAGCAAGGACATCTGTACCTTGTTCAATGCCGACCGCCTGACCATATACGTGGTGGGTGAAGACAAGGCCTCGCTGATCTCCAAGGTCAAGACCGGACTGAACTCGTTCAAGGATCTGAAGCTGCCCATCGCCGAGCAAAGCATTGCGGGTTACGCCGCATTCCACAAGAAGTTGCTCAATCTCAAAGATGTTTACGACGAGCAGGAACTGGCTGCTTTCAGCACGACATTGCGTTTCCTGCAGGATGTAGACCGGCGCACCGGCTATCGTACCAAACAGATGCTGGTTGCGCCGATTGTCGACGTGGAGGGAAACGAGCTGATCGGGGTGATGCAGGTCATCAACAACAAGGCCGGTATACCTTTCCCGTCGATGGTGGAAGAGGGGGTGCGCGAACTGGCACAAACCCTCGCGGTCGCACTCAAGCAACGCCAGCAACAGGCCAACACGGTCAAGACAAAATACGACTACCTCGTTTCCGATGCGGTGATGTCCGCGGCAGAGTTCGAATTGGCAACGCGCACCGCACGGCGCAAGGGAGTGGATGTCGAGGACGTGTTGCTGGACGAATTTCAGGTCAAGCCGGAAGCGTTAGGCAAGGCGTTGTCCAGTTTCTTCGGTGTGCCTTATGAGCCGCTCAAGGCAGATCGGCTTAAACCGTCCGAACTCCTGCGCAATCTGAAGCGCGAATATGTGGAAAGCAGCCACTGGGTGCCGGTTGACGATACCCCGGAGGGCGTAGTTATTCTCACCACCGACCCGGAACGTATACAGGCCTCGCGGGTGGTCAACAATATTTTCCCCAAGAACAGGCTGATCTACAAAGTCTGTACGCAGCGCGAGTTCAAGGCTACGCTCGACCAGTTTTATGGCGGCGGCTCCAATGTGGGCGATATCACCGGCAGTTTTGAAGATACGGGCAGCATGGATGACCTGCTAACCTCGTTGGGAAGCGGGGATGAGGAAGACGCGGGCACCAGCCAGGATGAAGTCAGCGCGGCAGCGGATAACGAACTGGTCAAGCTGGTCAACAAAATCATTATCGATGCCTACAAGATGGGAGCCTCGGACATCCATATCGAGCCCCAGCCGGGCAAGGGCAAGACGGGAATACGTTTGCGCAAGGACGGTTCGCTGCTGAACTACATCGAAGTGCCTTCCACTTATCGCAACGCGATGATCACCCGCCTCAAAATTATGTGTGATCTCGATATCTCCGAGAAGCGCAAACCGCAGGATGGCAAGATCAAATTCAAGAAATACGGTCCCCTGGATATCGAGTTGCGCGTTGCGACCATTCCCTCGCAGGGCGGCGTGGAAGATGTGGTGATGCGTATTCTGGCTTCCGGCGAGCCGATACCGCTGGAAAACATGAACTTTTCAGCACGCAATCTTGAATTGGTGAAAAAGACCATCAGCAAACCCTACGGCCTGTTCTTCGTGTGCGGGCCGACAGGCTCGGGTAAAACGACGACATTGCACTCCATCCTGAAGCACATCAACACGCCGGACACCAAGATATGGACGGTGGAAGATCCGGTGGAAATCACGCAGAAAGGCTTGCGCCAGGTGCAGGTCAACAAGAAGGCCGGACTGGACTTTGCTTCCATCATGCGCTCATTCCTGCGTGCCGATCCGGACGTGATCATGGTGGGTGAAATGCGCGACAAGGAAACGGTCTCCACCGGCATTGAGGCCTCGCTCACGGGCCACCTGGTATTCGCAACCCTGCACACCAACAGCGCCCCGGAGTCCATTGTCCGTTTGCTCGATATGGGCATGGACCCATTCAACTTTGCAGATGCATTGCTGGGCATTCTGGCGCAACGTCTGGCCAAGCGTTTGTGCAAGGACTGCAAGAAGGCGCACATTGCTTCGCAGGATGAAATCAAATCATTGCTCACCGAATTTGCCGAAGAAATGCGCAACACCGAGACCTGGAAAAAAGACCCTAACACGGCATACAAAGCATTGTATGCCGAATGGGTCAAACTGTTCGGCGATGATCAAGGCCAGATCAAGCTTTACGAAAAAGTGGGTTGCGAAAAATGCTCCGGCACGGGCTATCGCGGGCGTGTCGGTTTGCACGAATTGCTGATTGGCAGCGATCGGGTGAAAAAAGCCATTCAGGATCACGCGCATGTCGCCGAACTACTGGCACTTGCGCTGGAAGAAGGGATGCGCACCCTCAAACAGGACGGTATTGAAAAAGTCCTGAGCGGAATCACCGACATTCATCAAGTGCGCGCCGTTTGTATCAAATAGCTTTTATTCCATTTCGGAATCAGGAAAAGTCATGACGCAAGGCGAAAATCTGCTGCACCGGCTGGAAGAATTGAATGCCATCGGCGTGGCACTTTCAAGCGAACGGGACATCGACCGTCTGCTGGAGACCATTTTGGTTGCCGCGCAGCGTATCACCAATGCCGATGCGGGCACCTTGTATCTGCTTGAACCGGATCAGCAGCAGCTCAAATTCTCGATCATGCGTACCAACTCGCTGGACATTGCGCAGGGCGGCACCAGCGGCAATGCCATCAAGCCCTATCCCATTCACCTGATCGACAAGGATGGCAAGCCCAACCATTCCATGGTGGTGGCGCATGTGGCGCTGAACGATGTAACGGTGAACATCGCCGATGCCTATACCGCCGAGGGCTTCGATTTTTCCGGTACCAAAGGTTTTGACAAGAAGACAGGTTACCGCTCCACTTCGTTTTTGGCCGTGCCAATGAAAAATCACGAGAACGAAATCATCGGCGTGTTGCAACTCATCAATGCCCAGGACAGGGAAAGCGGGGCGATCGTATCGTTCTCGGAAGACGACCAGCATCTGCTGGAGTCTTTGGCTTCGCAGGCAGCCATCGCACTGACCAACCGGCGCTTGATCCAGCAGCTGGAAGATTTGTTCGAGTCATTGATCAACCTCATCAACACCGCCATTGACGACAAATCTCCCTATACCGGGGGGCACTGCGAACGTGTGCCTGCGCTGACCATGATGCTGGCCGAAGCGGCGAACAAGGCCAAACAGGGTGCGCTCAAGGATTTCAACCTGACCGACAAGGATCGTTACGAACTCAAGATCGCCGGGCTACTGCACGACTGCGGCAAGATCACCACGCCGGTGCATGTGGTGGACAAATCCACCAAGCTGGAGACCATCTTTGACCGTATTCAATTGATCGACACGCGCTTTGAGGTGCTCAAGCGCGACGCCGAGATTGAGATGCTCAAGGGGATCAGGACGAATGCCGACTTTGAGGCGACTGTCCGGCAACTTGATGCGGATCGCGAATTTCTGCGCCGCTGCAATATCGGTTCGGAAAAGATGCAGGATGCCGATGTAGCCCGGGTGCAACAGATCGCTCAATACAAATGGCGCAATATCCAGGGCAATACGGCAGACTTCTTGAATGCGGAAGAAGTCGAGAATCTCACTATCCGCGCCGGTACGCTCACAGCGGCAGAACGCGAGAAAATCAATCACCATATTGATGTCACGATCAAGATGCTGGAGGCACTGCCCTGGCCGAACCACCTGAAACATGTGCCGGAATATGCGGGAGGACACCACGAGCGTATGGATGGCAAAGGTTACCCCAAAGGGTTGACGCGCGAACAAATGTCGATACAGGCGCGGGTCATGGGTATTGCCGATATTTTCGAGGCGCTAACCGCCAAAGATCGTCCCTACAAGGAAGGCAAAACGCTTACCGAATCGCTGGCAATCCTTGGCAAATTCAAGGAGAACGGTCATATCGATCCCGACTTGTTTGACGTTTTTATCCGCGAAAAGGTCTATCTTGCCTACGCTAGGCAATTTCTCACGCCGGAACAGATCGACGAAGTCGATGAAAGCAAGATTCCGGGATATGTTCCTTGACATCCGCATATTTGAAATACCAGGATCCGTAAAGTGACAAAAAACGTCACCAGCCTGACGCTTTTATGTTTGCTGCCGCTGCCATCAGGGCATCGCTTGGTCTGCACTGGGCGTCCAAGCCAATAAAACAGGGTGCTTTTCGATTGGTTACCATCTGGCACGGGTTCTGCTAATATCCATTCGCACACCTTGTGTGTAGCCCGCAAAGGCAACAATAATTTATTCTTAAGGAGCTCAATATGAAACAAGTTCAGAAAGGTTTCACCCTGATCGAGCTGATGATCGTGGTTGCGATCATTGGTATTCTGGCGGCGGTGGCGATTCCGGCGTATCAGGACTATGTGGTCAAGGCCAAGCTGTCCAAAGTGCAATCGACGATGGACTCGATTAAGTTGGCGCTGGCGATGTACTACCAGGAAAATGGAAGCTTTCCTCTTGGTACAGCCACTCAGGTAACGAATCCTGGTACAGCTGGTACAACCGAAGCAGTTGGAGCTACGGATGTTTGGACATCAATAGGTTTGAGTACGTTTCCCACGCTGCCTCCGGAAGTGTCGGCTCTTGATTACAATACCAATGCGCTGGGGGACTCCTTTGCTTTGACCCTGACCATTGCGACTGGCAAGATCAAAGCAGGTACGATTGACGGCGCCAAAATTACCATTACTCCGTCAATTGGAGTTCCTGCCGGTGGACCTCCGCCCGCTACTGCTGCAGGTACGTCCGTTGTTGGCACAGCGATAGTATGGCATTACGCATGTTCCTTAACTGGGGGTACCATTGATCCGATTCTGACCAAGTACTTCAACAATGCAGGTGTTGCTTGCACCGCAACCTCGGCGTAAGTTGTACTATGTTGCACGCAAACCCCTCTTCGGAGGGGTTTGTTTTTTGTGGAAACGATCCATGTTAAAGCGTACAACCTTGTTTGATTATTTCCGGAATCGCGACCGGGCGTGGTTGCTTTCATTGCTGGCGACGGTATGCCTTGTTTACCTGCCGTTTCTCGGTAACCCGTTTTTTTTCGATGACCTGACTTTTTTCATGAATGGCATACCCGGACATTATGCCCAGGCCGGATTCCATTTCGATTTGCGCTGGTTTCCTTACGCCACATTAGGCTGGACGGCTGCACTCTTCAGCGATGTAGTGCCGCATTTATTTCATCTGGGCAATTTGCTGCTGCATGCGGCAAATGTCATTTTATTGTTCTACCTGCTGCGTCAACTGATCTGCGCCGTGTTTCCCGATCGCCATGAGTCATCAATGATGATTTGGGGCGCCTGGCTGGGTGCGCTGCTCTTTGCGCTGCATCCTGTCGCAGTCTACGCGGTGGGTTATGTGGTGCAGCGCAGCATCCTGATGGCGACATTGTTCGCCTTGCTGACGCAGATGGCATATTTGCGCGGCTTGCTGACAGGGCAGATGCGCTGGCTCGTGCTGGCGGTGTTGTGTTATTTCCTTGCGGTTTTTTCAAAAGAACACAGCGTGCTGACGCCTTTGGTATTGGCAGCACTTACCCCGTTGCTGGGTGAAAGAAATATCGCTTCAAAACGTGTGTTATGGGTAACGTGGAGTGCGTTCTTGCTTGTGGCTGTGTTGGTAACCCTGAGAGCGCGCGGCATATTCGGTGCGCCTTACGAACCGATGGCGGCGGAATTGTTCGAACAGCAGGGCGTATTGGCGGGAACGCCCATGTTGCATCTGCTGAGCGTATTGACACAGGCAGGACTGTTCTTCAAATACCTGTTGTTGTGGTTGCTGCCCAATGTGTCATGGATGTCGGTGGATATGCGCGAGCCTTTCATTGCCAGTTGGGCTGACTGGAGCGCCTGGGTCGGATTTTTCGCATTCATTGTCTACGGTGTGACAGCGTTTCGCTTGTTGTTGCGTGGCGGCACGAAGGGATTGATTGGATTCGCTTTGCTCTATCCCTGGTTGCAGTTCGGTGTGGAACTTGTCGGGATTCGCGTGCAGGAGCCCTTTGTACTTTATCGCAGCTACTTGTGGATGCCGGGGCTGGCGCTGTTGATTCCTTTGTTGCTATTACAGCTTCAGCAACGAAGAGCAATTCTGATTCTGGTTCTGGGCTGTGTGGCAATTCTGTTTATCGCCTTGGCATGGAATCGCTTATGGGTGTTCGGCGACAAATTTCGCTTATGGAACGATGCGGCGTTGTTGTTGAAGAATGAATCAATGGCGGGCGCAGACCGAATATTTTTTAACCGTGGTCAGGGTTTGATGGAAGAACAGAAATGGGAAGAAGCTGCCAGGGACTTTGAGCGTTCCGTGGCGATCAGCCCTCAGCTTGAGCCGGTTCGCTACAACTTGGGAATGGCATACAGCGAAGCCGGGCGTTATCAGGAGGCGGTGGATCAATTCGAGGCTGCGATTTCGATTCAACCGAATGATGGGCGAGCCTATTTTGCCGAAGGTATAGCGTTAAAACATTTACATCGCAATGAAGAAGCCACTAAAAAATTGGAACAAAGTTGCAAATTAAATAATTTCGCGGCCTGTTTGCTGATTTCAGCTCATCAAGGGGGCAAGGAATAAGCTGACATTAAAAATAATATACAAACAAATACTTAAGTGAAATTGAAAATATTTTAACTTTTTTTAAAAATTTCCCTAAAGTTTTCAAAATGCCTGCCGATACACTATCTGTACAAGCGAAAGCGTCCCCTCGCGAAGCTTGGTACCCGAGGAGCACCCTTATTGGCCTTATATCCAATAAGGGTGCTTCTGCTTTTTTTGTAAGTCATTTTCCTACAAGATAATCAGAAGTCGTCGGATATTTTCCTTGGATTTTCTCCCCGAGAATGCAACCGTCGTAACAAGACATCACACTGTTTAAGCGAGGGGACTGCTATGAACATGAAGCAAATGCATGAAGAAATAAAGGAAACCAATCTCTCTTATATGCTGTTGGCTCAGCAAATGATACGCGACGACAAGGCCAGCGCGATTTTTCGTCTCGGGGTAAGCGAGGAACTGGCCGACCTGCTCGTCGGGCTTTCTTCGGCACAGATGCTCAAAATGGCCGCGTCTAATATGTTGCTGTGCCGCTTCCGTTTCGACGAGCGTTTGCTGCTGAATATGGTCACTGACTACAACAAGGACAGGATGATGTCGCAGGCGCATGCCGCCATCCTGATGTCAGGCCAACCTGCGGAAGCGTTGGTTCTCTGAGCGATAGGGTGGGAGCGATGCGAAACAAGAGCGTAGTGAACGAGGCGCGTGAGATACAGATATCCGTCGAGCTTATTGAATTGGGTGCGCGCCTCCAGTTGCTGCAAGAAGAAACGGGGCTGAGCCGGGAGCGTCTGTTGAGGCTCTACAAGGAGGTCAAGGGGGAATCACCTTCCAAAGGCATGCTGCCGTACTCGACGGACTGGTTCATGAGCTGGTTGCCCAATATTCATTCCTCTTTATTCATGGGCATCCATCATTATCTGCTGAAGAATGCCAATGTTTCGGGCGTCGAAGCATTGATCAAAAGTTACCGCTTGTACCTTGAACAGGTGGCGGTCACCACGGGAGAGAATGTTTTGAGCATTACCCGTGCATGGTTCCTGATTCGTTTTTTCGAGGCAAAGATGTTGCAACTAACGGAATGCAAAGAGTGCGGCGGTCATTTCGTCGTGCACACCAACGAGCTTTGCGATAGTTACAACTGCGGCATCTGCCGCCCTCCTTCGCGAGCCGGGAAAACGAAAAAAGCCGCGCAAGGCGAAGCAGCAGTCGCCTAAAGTTATCACATCACGCGCCGCTACTACTGACGAGTAGGTATCATCAGCAGTAGCGGCGTTGTTGCGTCCTGAATCGCTGAAAAGCTGAAATGCCGGCGAATTTGTGCCCTGTTTCATTCATAAGCAGGGTACCTAAATGCTACGATGCCATCGTAAATTGGAAAAAGTGTCGATTCAAGGGAGCAAATTATGCTGGTGATCGTTGGATATTTGGTTGTCTTGGGCTCTGTGTTTGGCGGTTTTGCCCTGGCTGGCGGACATCTGGCCGCACTGTTGCAGCCGTTGGAGTTGTTGATGATTGGCGGCGGTGCTTTGGGTGCCTTCTTTGTGGGTAACACCATGAAGGCGGTGAAAGCAACGTTTAAGGATATTCCTTCCGTATTTAAAGGTTCCAAGTACAACAAAGAGAGTTACATGGAACTGATGGCGCTGATGTACGAACTGCTGGGCAAAGTTCGTAAAGAAGGACTGATGTCCATCGAAGGTGATGTCGAAAATCCGCATGAGAGTCCCGTGTTCGCCAAGTATCCAAAGATACTTGCAGATCATCATGTGGTCGAATTCATGACTGATTACCTGCGCATTATGGTCAGCGGTAATTTGAATGCCATGGAAATCGAGAATCTGATGGATGTTGAGATAGAAACGCATCACCACGAATCAATGGTGTCGTCGCACGTGATCGCCAAACTGGGCGACGGTATGCCGGCGTTCGGTATCGTCGCCGCAGTGATGGGCGTAGTACACACCATGGAATCGGTGGGCATCCCGCCAGCCGAATTGGGCATGCTGATCGCGCACGCCTTGGTGGGAACTTTCCTCGGGATTTTGCTGGCATATGGTTTCGTCGGTCCGCTGGCCGGTCTGCTGGAGCAAAAGGCCGAAGAGGGCAGCAAGATGTTGCAGGCCATCAAGCTTGTTTTGCTAGCCAATTTGAATGGCTACGCACCAGCTATGGCAGTGGAATTTGGCCGCAAGGCGCTGAACTCGACCGAACGCCCCGGGTTCAACGAACTGGAAGATCATGTCAAACAGAAACGCTAATCGTTAACAATAACAATAAAGTCGATAGAACCGAATCATGGCGAACGAAGACAAAAGACCCATCGTCATCAAGCGCATCAAAAAGGTGGCAGGCGGTCATCATGGCGGTGCGTGGAAGATTGCTTATGCCGACTTCGTGACGGCGATGATGGCGTTCTTCCTGCTGATGTGGCTGCTGGGATCGACTGCCAAGGGCGATCTCAACGGTATTTCCGAATACTTCAAAACGCCACTGAAAGTGGCATTGATGGGCGGAACAGGGAGCGGCGATAGTTCCAGCATCATTAAGGGCGGCGGGCAGGACCTCACGCGCAGCGTGGGGCAAGTCAAATCGGGCGAGTTGCCACCGGAAAAAAAGATCATCAACCTCAAGGCGACGCGTGAAGAATTTCTGCGCCTGGAGCGTAAAAAGGAGCTCGAAAAACTCAAGGATCTGAAAGCCAACCTTGAAAAAATGATCGATGCGGATTCCAAGCTGAAGAAATTCAAGGACCAGATCCTGCTCGACCTGACCTCCGAAGGCCTGCGTGTTCAAATTGTGGACGAAAAAAATCGCCCCATGTTCAAGAGCGGCAGCGCCGAATTGGAACCCTATACCAAGGACATCTTGCGTGCGATCGGCAATGTGCTTAACGAAATGCCGAACAAGGTCAGCCTGTCCGGGCATACCGATGCACAGCCATATGTGACTGCGGACGGCCGGTACAGCAACTGGGAGTTGTCGGCCGATCGCGGCAATGCTTCGCGCCGCGAACTGATCAAAGGCGGTCTGGCCGATGACAAGATCGTGCGCGTGGTCGGCCTGTCGTCGGCCGTACTGTTCGACAAAGCACAACCGCTCAATCCCATCAATCGCCGCATCAGCATCATCGTGATGAACAAAAAAGCAGAAGAAGCCGCCCTGAAAGACGGTGGCAGCGTTGATATCGATGCGGAAACGGGGGATCCACTCGATGCCTTGCAACCAGATGCGGCATCCGGTGTGACGGGTACTGCCTCGGCATCAGCGGCTGCGGCCGCGCAAGGTTTGCCGGAATCTGCTGTTAATTCAGCCCAGCCGTCTGTCCTACACTAAAGAATAATAACCACTGGCCGCTATGGAATATATGGCATGCATATAACTAGAGTAGGGAAGCCAGGGTAATGAAATGAACAAGTGGTGGAGCAGGCTTTCACTAAAGAACAAGCTACAGATTCCTATCCAGCTTATCCTGATAGTTGTTTTGACTATGGCGCAAGTGACAGCGCCAGGCAAGTTCGAGGAGCAAGTGCTGGAGTTGCGATTCATCCGCAACAAGCCGGTACAAGATCAATTCGGCCTCGGCATGTCATCCGAGCTACCGGCGGACGATCAGGATCGGCTGGCACTTTCTTCCGCAAGGCAGCAAAAAGAATTTCTGGAAAAGAACGGAATGCATGCATTGCGCGTGGTCGTTCCTTTCATCGCCAGTAAAGAGTTTCGGGGCACAAACCGCCTGATGTCCCATACAGGGCCGGCAGGCTCGGTGAACGGTGCGGCCAGTATCATGCTGGATACCAGTGACGAATGTGCCGTGGTGGAGCGCGCCAACCGGTGGCAGCAAAGCCTGCAAGAGATGATGCAGGAACTGGAGTGCGTGGGAAGCTCGGTGCAGGAGATTGCCACCGATGTGGGCAAGTTCGTCAACAACACCCAGAGCAATACCAATATGACGCAGCAAGTGCGCGAGATCGCAGAGCAGACCAATTTGCTGGCGTTGAATGCGGCGATTGAGGTGGCACGAGCGGGCAATCAAGGTCGCGGCTTCGCAGTGGTCGCCGACGAGGTGCGCAAGCTGGCGAAGAAATCCGCGCAATCCGCGCTGCAGATCGATGAAGTAACCCAGGAACTTGGCGCGCAGTCGGGACGGGTTGAAAAAACCGTACAACGGGGCCTGGCTGCCTTGCAAGGCAGCCAGGCGCACATCAGGGAGGTTGCGGCCGTTCTGGTCGAAGCCAATACGTCCGTAGACGGTGTGAACAGCGGCCAAGCGAATATTTCCGGCTCGATCAACGAACAGCGCGATGCTAGCCGGGAGATCACCAGCAACGTTGACCAGATCGCCAACATGGCCGGCAGTAGCAACGAGATAGTCAAGCGCACCGTCAATGCCGTGAAATCGATGGAAGCGCTGGCTGCAAATTTGAACATGACCATCGGACATTTCAAGGTTTGATGGACACCGCTAACGGAAGATCAGGCTGAATAGGTAAACAAAATGAGCGAATGGTGGAGCAGTCTCTCGATCAAGAATAAATTGCAGATTCCCATCCAGCTGATTCTGCTGGTAGTGATGATTGCCGCCCAACGCTGGGCATTCGATCGTTATGAAATGCGCGTGCTGGAAGACGCCAGGAATCGTGCGGTGATACCGGCGGACGGCGTATTCAACGGCCTGAACATGATGATGTTGAACGGGACTATATCGGATGTCGAACAGCGGAAACTGTTCGTCAAGAAGATGGCTGCATCCAGCAAAGCGGAAGACTTGCGCGTCATACGCGGCAATCCGGTACAGACTCAGTTCGGTCCGGGCGTGACCGAGGAACAGGCCAAAGACGAGCTGGATCGTGTGGCATTGAGTAGTGGTATGCAGCAAAATGAAATTACCGAAAGAGACGGCAAGCGTATCTTGCGCGTGGTTCAACCGATCATCGCTTCAAAAGACTTCCGCGGTACCGGAACAAACTGCCTGCAATGCCATACGGTGGAGGACGGTGCTGTGATGGGTGCAGTGACCGTGAGCCTGGATATGACCGGCGAATACGAGGCGATGAACAAAGCCAGTGCGATGTTGTGGATCGGACAGGCCCTGGTACAGTTGGTATTGTTCTTCGTCATTGGCTGGCTGATTAATCAGGTGACGCGCCCGACGCGGGAATTGCAGCAAATCATGCTGGCGATGCAGACCGACGGCGATTTGTCCCGGCGCGTCTCGGTCCACAGCAAGGATGAGGTCGGCCAGACTGCCGTGGCGTTCAATGCCCTGATCGATAGTTTTTCCGCCATCATCCGGCAAGTGCTGGACGGCGTGGACAAGATCAACAAGACCACCAGCCACATCGCCGCAACTTCAACGGAAGTGGCAGACGGTTCGCGCGCGCAAAGCGATGCGGTTTCATCTACCGCTGCGGCAGTGGAGGCGGTTACGGTGAGTATCAATTCGGTCGCCGAGAACACCAATGAAGTACGAGGGCTGTCGGAAAAAAGTCTGCAGCAGACCGAGCAGGGCAATCGCAGCGTAGACGAGATGGTGCATGAGATACAAAGCATCGAAAATGCAGTGCAACAGATCGCATCGGCTGCCAGCGAGTTTGTCGAAAGTGCGCGCACCATTGCCAGCATGACGCAGCAAGTGAAAGACATTGCCAACCAGACCAATTTGCTGGCATTGAATGCCGCCATCGAAGCGGCCCGTGCCGGCGAGCAGGGTCGCGGCTTCGCCGTGGTGGCGGACGAAGTGCGCAAGCTGGCGGAAAAATCCGCGCAATCGGCCAGCGAAATAGACATGGTAACCAGCAAGCTGGATGAGAAATCGTTGCGCGTGGAGCAAGCCATTGCATCCGGCGTGCAGTCCCTGCAAACCACGCACAAGCATGTCGAATTGATGGCCGCAGTGTTGAACGAGGCCGGTGCGGCCGTGAAGGAGTCGAACGTGGGGATCGGCGAGATCGCCGTATCTGTAGGTGAGCAAGGTGTTGCAAGCAACGAGATCACTCACCATATCGAACAGATTGCCAGAATGGCCGAGAAAAATCATGCGGCCATCGAACAAACGACACATGATATTAGCGATTTGGAACGCATGGGTGTCGAGCTGCAGCGTGCCGTTGTACGATTCAAAGTATAAAAAAGAGATTCGGGTCTGATACCCTTTCGCTGGATATTGTGCAGCTGAATAAGGTTACATGAGAGCTGCAAAGAGCAGCCGGTCAAATTGAGATTTAGACTCCAATCCTGGGAGGAAATTTGCAAAACAAGAACGCTTATTTGTCGCAAAAGGAAGTGCCGTTCCCGGCGGGGATAGTATTGGTCTCGAAGACCGATACCAAGGGCATCATCACCTATTGCAACGAAGCGTTCGTGAACATCTCCGGCTATTCGCGCGAGGAGTTGCTCGGCAAAAGCCACAACATCGTGCGTCATCCCGACATGCCGCCGCAAGCTTTCAAGTGGTTGTGGGATGAGGTTAAAGCGGGTAGACCTTGGCGCGGTGTAGTCAAGAACCGCTGCAAAAACGGGGACCATTACTGGGTACGTGCCACCGTTGCTCCTTTTGTCGAGCAAGGCAAGATCACGGGATATGTATCGATACGCAGGGCGCCGAGCCGCGGGCAGGTGGCCGAAGCGGAGACATTGTATCGTGAGCTGAACCAGACCGGCGCCCAGGTCGTTTCCAGATACGAGCGATACAAATTCAAGAATTGGTCGCTGATTTCCAAGTTGCAGTTTCTGATCCAGACGACGCTGTTGATCATGTTGTCTGCGGCGCAACTTTTCGTTTCCGATAATATGCGCGAAGAATCGAAGACGCAGGCAGAGGAGAAAGGTGCGCAGATCGCCGACGAGATCATTGACGGCTTCAACATGTTGATGGTGACGGGGCAGATCGGAGAAGTCAGCAACCGTGAACTTCTCATCCGCAAGTTTGGCTCGGGCGTGAACATCAAGTCGGCGAAGATATTGCGCGCCAAACCGGTGATCGATCTTTATGGGGCGGGGCTGCCGCAAGAGCGGGTCGAGGACGATGCTCAGCGCCAGGCACTCGATACCCGGAAACCCGTTGCGATATTCGGCAAAGACGAGCAGGGCGCCCAATTCCTGCGGGTCATCACTCCCTACATGGCGAGCAAGAATTTTCACGGTACCGATTGCAGCGGTTGCCATCAGGCCCAGGAGGGCACGATTCTCGGTGCATCGGATGTGGTGATTGACTTAAAACCGGATTACGACCGTATCCACCATATGGAATTGCAGACCATTGCGGGCCAGGTCGCATTGCATGTGTTCCTGTTTTTCTTTATCGGTTTTTGCGTAAAGCGCTATGTGCGCCAGCCGGCCGATATGGTCAGGGCGGAATTCAAGCACATCATGGAAGGCAATCTGGATAACGAGTTGGATATTTCCACCCGGGACGAGATGGGTATGCTGTTATGCGAGATACAGACCATGCAGTCCTACTTGCGCACCATGATGGATGAAATTGTTTCTTCGGTGAAAAATATGCGGGAACACATCAAGGGTGTGGATGAAAAGGTGAACGGAGTAGCGAACAATGCGATGACCGAACAGGACCATATTCAGCAGATCGCTGCTACCATGGAGCAGTTCAGCCAGTCTGTTGCCGAAGTGGCCAATATGGCGGCAGATTCGCTTGGCGACGTCAAAACGATGCGCCTGATCGTAGATGAAAACAGCCGCAACATGGAACTTAGCATCGTGGCGACCGGGAAGGTGGCAAACACCGTCCAGTCATCCAGCAAAATCATCGTCGACCTGGGTGAGTCCATCCGGCGTATCGGTGCGATCGCCAACACGATCAAGGAGATTGCCGACCAAACCAACTTGCTGGCTTTGAACGCGGCTATCGAAGCGGCTCGCGCCGGTGAGCAGGGACGCGGTTTTGCGGTGGTGGCAGACGAAGTGCGCAAGTTGGCGGAACGTACAACGGCCAGTACCAAGGATATCGCCCAAACTATCGCCGAGATCAATGCGGTTTCCGATTCGGCGGTGAAATCGATGCAGACCGCGGTGACAGAGGTCGAAGGCGGCATCACGCTGATACGCCGGAACGGCGAAGGTTTGAAGCAGATCATGAGCGCCACGCAAAATGTTTCCGGGCGGGTCGATCATATCGCCACTGCTTCCAAGGAGCAGTCTGCGGCGGGTGAAAGCGTGGCTCAGAGTCTGGAACGCATCGCCGGGTTGGTGGACAATAATACCCACTCTGTACAAGATGCCAAATCTGCCGCTGAAGAATTGGCAAAATCTGCCGATGAACTGAGTAAGGCGGGATATCCGTTAACCAAATGTGCTGTTGGCAAATGAAATCAGGGGGGCAGGGACATCTGTCCCGGCCATCCGGAGGAGAGATACATGTCTGACCTGTTAAAGAACATCGATGCCCGAACCAAGCTGGCGGGCACCAACAAGCTGGAGATCCTGATGTTCACGCTCGGGTTGGACAAGCGTACCGGGCGCGAGGAGACCTACGGCATCAACGTGTTCAAGGTGCGCGAAGTGATGCGCATCCCGCCGATCACCCGTGCGCCGGAAATGCCGGACGCAGTGGAAGGTATGGTCAGCCTGCGCGGTGCACTGGTGCCGGTGATCGACTTGGCGAAATACGCGGGTATCGAGACGGACGAGAAGGCCGACATCATGATCGTCACCGAGTACAACGGCCACACGCAGGGATTCCTGGTCAAGGGGGTGGACAACATCCTGCGCCTGGACTGGTCGGCGATGCGCGTGCCGCCGGCGATGCTGGTGGCCCAAATGGGCGGTCTGGTGACAGCGATCACCGAACTGAAGGATGGCCGGCTGGTGATGATGATGGACGTTGAAAAGGTACTGTCCGAGACGGGGCATTTTGACGAAGACGAGATGATATTCAAGAGCGTGAAGCCGATAGGCAAGGATCGCACGGTGTTCTACGCCGACGACTCATCCGTGGCAAGGCATCAGATCCAGCGGACGCTGGATGCGATGGGGGTCAAATCCATCGCCGCCATCAACGGGCGCCAGGCATGGATCGAACTGTCGAAAATGGCCGATTATGCTGCCGCCTCCCATACTTCGATGAAGGATCTGGTGCAGGTCATTTTGACCGACGTCGAGATGCCGGAGATGGACGGATACATGCTGACGCGCAAGATCAAATCGGACAAGCGTTTTGCCGGTATCCCGGTATTGATGCATTCGTCCTTGTCCAGTACTTCCAACCAGCAGCTAGGCAAAGCGGTGGGTGTGGATGAATATGTGCCGAAGTTCGAGCCACAGAAACTGGCGCAGACGTTAACCCGGCTGTTGGCTTAAGGAGGAGCTGAAGATGACTTACGCACAAGACATGTTGAGTTCGGGTAACGACGGGATGCTGGAGCATATCGATGCCCGCACCAATCTGGCGGGAACCAACAAGATGGAAATCCTGCTGTTCAGCCTGGGCAGCAACGAGAAGTTCGGCATCAATGTGTTCAAGGTCAAGGAAGTGTGCCAGATCGGCAAGGTCACCCGCACGCCGAACATGCCGGGCGGGGTGGACGGTATCATCAGCCTGCGCGGCCATGTGATGCCGGTATTGAACTTGGCCAACTTCATGGGCATGAACCCCGAGATCAAGCATGAGACCATGCTGGTCGCCGAATTCAACCGCCATATTCTGGGGTTCCTGGTTGAGGGTGTCGACCGTATCATTCGCGTCGATTGGGACAAGGTTCATCCGACCGAAGGCATGCTTTCGGACAAGGGTGCGCTCATCACTGCCATCACGGAACTGGAAGACGGCTCGCTGGTGTCCATTCTGGATGTCGAACAGATACTGGCCGATGCCTTCGGCGAGGCAGTGGTCGGCAATGTCGAAAGGATCGAGTCGGAGCATGAACTGTGCGTCTTCTTTGCCGACGATTCGCTGGTGGCGCGCCGCAAGATCATCGAAGTGCTGGAAAAAATGGGTGTCAAGCATGTGCAATCGAACAACGGGCGCGAAGCCTGGGACAGGCTGAAAGCCATGGCGGATGCCGCACAGAGCGCGGGCGTTAATCTGCACGACCAGATACAGGCCATTCTCACCGACGCGGAAATGCCGGAGATGGACGGCTATGTGTTGACCCAGCACATCAAGGGCGATAGCCGTTTTGACGACATTCCTGTGGTGATGCATTCGTCCTTGTCGTCGGATGCGAACCGGGCCATGGGCAAACGTGTCGGGGTGGATTATTACGTATCGAAGTTCGATTCGATCGTACTGTCGTCAACGCTGCGCCCGTTATTGACTTAGGAGCGAGGGTACAGGACGCGGGATACGGGATTCGGGAAATGCAGCGCGCCGAGCATTGCTGAATCCGGTATCCAGAATCCCGTATCCTGAATTTAGGAGAAGGTGATGGGAATAGAAAATACAAAATTTCTGGTGGTGGACGATTTCTCCACGATGCGCCGCATCGTGCGGAATCTCCTCAAGGAGCTCGGTTTCGCCAACGTGCAAGAAGCGGAGGACGGTGTGGATGCACTGAACAAACTGCGCAGCGAGCCGTTCGATTTCGTGGTGTCTGACTGGAACATGCCGAACATGACCGGCATCGATCTGCTGCGAGCGATTCGTGCCGACGAGAGCCTGAAACATCTGCCGGTATTGATGGTGACGGCGGAAGCGAAGAAGGAGAACATCATCATGGCAGCACAGGCAGGGGCTTCCGGCTATGTGGTGAAACCGTTCACCGCAGTGACTCTGGACGAGAAGCTGAAGAAGATATTTGCAGCATTCCCGCAACTTAACAAGTGAGGCAGGTTATGGCTACCAATACTGCAACCCAGGATTCGGACGACCTCGAAGCGCTGTTCGACAGCATCATCGCGGCGAACGCAAATGAAGGCAAACCGGCAACAGTGACTGCAGCCAATTCCTCTGCGGCGGCAGGCGATGGCGACCCGACCAAGGTCATCAACCAGATCGGACACATGGCGCGCGCCTTGCACGACACGCTACGCGAGCTGGGCTTGAACAAGGAAATCGAAAAGGCTGCGTCGACCATTCCCGATGCGCGCGATCGTTTGAACTATGTGGCCACGCTGACCCAGCAAGCTGCCGAGCGCGTGCTGAACGCCACCGAAGCGGCGCAACCTGTGGTAGAAAAGATGGGCAGCGACGCTCAGCATCTGGCCAAACAATGGGATCTGCTGTTTGAAAAAAAGCTCGACGTTCCACAGTTCAAGGATCTGGTCACCCAGACCCATGCCTACCTGCATGAGACGCCCAGGCAGACCAGGGCAACCAATGCCAGGCTGACCGAGATCATGATGGCGCAGGACTTCCAGGACCTGACCGGCCAGGTCATCAAGAAGATCATTGAGCTGACACAGAACATGGAGCAGCAACTGCTGTCGCTGCTGCTGGAAAACGCGCCGGCTTCGGTGAAAGCGGAGATCAACAACAGCCTGTTGAACGGCCCGGTCATCAATGCGCAGGGGCGTTCCGATGTGGTGACCAGCCAGGATCAGGTGGACGATCTGCTGGAAAGTTTGGGGTTTTAAAATGAAGTTCAGCGACAGCAGATCGGCCATTCCTCCCGCACCAGACGGCTTCGCCGCGCCATGTCGGAACGGCTACCTGCTTGAGAGCTTGGGGTTTTAGGAATCAGGATGCGGGAGACAGGATACAGGGGGGCGTGCGGACTGGCCGTATCCTGTCTCCCGTATCCTGAATCCTGACAAGGAGACGGATATGAACGATTTCGTGGGAATGGAAGAGTTGTTGCAGGATTTTCTGATGGAGGCCGGAGACATGCTGTCCGATGTCGACAGCAAGTTGATGACGCTGGAAAAGAACCCCGGCGATGCCGCGCTCCTCAACGAAGTATTCCGCGGCTTTCACACCATCAAGGGCGGTGCGGGTTTCCTTAACGCATCCGAACTGGTGACGTTATGCCACCTGACCGAAAACCTGTTCGATAAATTGCGTAACAACGAACTGAAGCTGACTGCCGAATTGATGGACGTGATCTTTGCGGCTACCGCCGAGGTGCGCACGATGTTCAGCGCTTTGCAGCAAAGCCAGCAACCTGCCGCCGCGCCAGCAGTGGTGATACAGGCCTTGAAGGATGCCTTGAGTGGCAAGGCGGTCGCGGCAATATCCAAGGTTGCCGCCAAACCAGCCGCGGCGACATCGCCCGCACCGGTTGCAACTTCCCCTGCAGTGGCGGGAACGGACAATGTGGATTGGGATGCGTTGTACAACGCGATCACGGGCGGTAACGACATCGTCAAGGAGGTCGGCGCGACGCGCGATGAGGCAAAGATCGCCGAAGCGATCAACGAGGAAGAATCCACCAGGAAGGCCTTCGGCCGCCGTTCCACCGATGTGCCCGGCACGACCGTAGGGCGCCGTGCCGGAGATGTGCCGACTACCGAAGCAAAAGAAACGACCATCCGTGTCGATACCGACCGTCTGGACCAGGTGCTCAACCTGTCCGGCGAGATCGGCTTGACCAAGAACCGTCTTACCCACCTGCGTTCCGATATTCTGCAAGGCCACAACGACGCAGATACTTTGCGCGAACTGGATCAATCGGTCAGCCAGCTCGACATGCTGGTGGTCAGTCTGCAGAACGCCGTGATGAAGACGCGCATGCAACCCATCGGTCGCCTGTTCAAGAAATATCCGCGTCTGGCGCGCGATCTGGCACGCTCTCTGGGCAAGGACGTCGAACTGGTGCTGACCGGCGAAGAGACCGAAATGGACAAGACCATGATCGAAGACTTGAACGATCCGCTGGTGCACCTGGTGCGCAATGCCGTGGATCATGGCGTGGAAACGATAGAAGAACGGGTCGCCGCGGGCAAATCGGAAAAGAGCTTCGTCGAGCTCTCGGCACGCCAGGAAGGCGACCATATTCTCATCACCATCACCGATGACGGCAAGGGCATGCGACCGGAAGTGATACGCAACAAGGCGGTCGAGAAAGGACTGATCACCGCGGAAATTGCGAACACCCTGGACGAAAGCCGCTGCCTGGAATTGATCTTCCTGCCCGGTTTTTCGACCAAGGACGAGATATCCAGCGTGTCCGGTCGCGGCGTAGGCATGGATGTGGTGAAGACCAACATCCAGAAACTCAACGGCACGGTCAACATCAGTTCCGAAGCGGGCAAAGGTTCGACCATTTCCATCTCGCTGCCGCTGACGCTGGCAATTTTGCCGGTGCTGGTATTGAGGCTGGCCGACCAGTCGTTTGCCGTGCCGTTGTCGATGGTGCGCGAGATATTGCCGGTGACGCAGGGCGGTCTGCAAAAGGTCTCCGGCAAGGCAACCATGGTGGTGCGCGGGGAGGTGTTGCCGGTGTTGCCCCTGTCGCAGCTGATAGGCTGGGGCAGCAGCGATAAATCGGAAGTCGGCGTGCTGATGCAGTTCGGCAATAACAGCTTCATCCTGACTGCCGACGGCTTCGTCGGCCATGAAGACGTGGTGATCAAATCGCTGGATACCTTCCGTCCCAAAGGCGTGGCAGGCGTCACCATGTCGAGCGAAGGCGACATCGTGCTGATTCTGGACATCAAGGAATTGCTCAGCGACGTGCGCGGAACCTGAGATATTGGCCGGACAACCGGTTAAAATCGCTGCATGAACAATGCACACCCACGTGAATTCAACTTCACCGACTTGGATTTTCAGCGCATCCGCAAGCTGATCCACGAGCGCGCAGGTATCTCTCTGGGAGAGAACAAGCAGGAACTGGTGTATAGCCGTTTGGCGCGGCGGCTGCGTGCTACCGGCATCAAGAATTTTTCAGATTACCTGGATCATCTGCAGCGCGGAGATGCGGCGGAGTGGGAAGCCTTCACCAACTCCCTCACGACCAACCTCACTTCGTTCTTTCGCGAACCGCACCATTTTCCCCTGCTGGCCGAGCATCTGCGCAAACAGGGCAAGGGGAGGCCGCTGACACTGTGGTGTTCGGCATGCTCAACGGGAGAAGAAGCCTATTCAATGGCGATGACGGCGGTGGAAGCATTGGGAGGGTATGAGCGGCCGTTCCATATCATCGCTTCCGACCTGGATACCAAAGTGCTGGAAACCGCGCGTACTGGACGCTACAAGGCCGATGCTGTAGCCAGACTTCCTGCGCAACAGGTCGAACGTTTCTTTGTGCGCGGCACCGGCGAGCAGGCCGGTTTCGTGCAGGTGAAACCGGAGTTGCAGAAGAATATCGACTTCCGGCGCATCAATCTTCTGGACATGACATGGCCGATTCATTCGCCGCTGGATGCCATATTCTGCCGCAATGTCATGATCTATTTCGACAAGGACACGCAACTCTCCATACTCAGGAAGTTCGCCCCGCTATTGCGCAGCGACGGCCTGCTGTTTGCCGGGCATTCGGAGAATTTCTATCACGCCAGTGCATGGTTCAAGTTGCGCGGACATACTGTGTACGAACTGGCTGCACAGGACCAGCGGCGATGATGGGTGAGAAGATCATTGTGGTCGGATCTTCCACCGGGGGTACCGAGGCGCTCAAGGTATTCCTGTCGGGCATGCCTGAACGCTGCCCCGCCATCCTTATTTCCCAGCACATGCCGGAACTGTTCACCAAATCGTTCGCCGAACGTCTGGACAAGTTGTGCTCGATGCAGGTGACAGAGGCCGCGCAGCATGAAGACATTGTGGCGGGCCGTGTCTATCTTGCTCCCGGTCATTCCCATTTGTTGCTGGAGCGCGTCGCCGGGAAATACCGCACCGCGCTTAGCCAGGATCCGCCGGTGAATCGTCATCGCCCTTCGGTCGAAGTGCTGTTTCGATCCGCCGCCAAGTTGTTGGGGGCAAATGCCATCGGCGTGATGCTGACCGGCATGGGCAAGGACGGCGCAGCGGCGATGCTGGAGATGAAGCAGGCTGGCGCTTACAATTTTGCGCAGGACGAAGCCAGTTGTGTGGTGTTCGGCATGCCGCGCGAGGCCATCACGTTGGGCGCGGTGGACGAAATCGTGCCTTTGCCCAGGATGGCGGAGCGCGTGCTGGCGCGGCTTGCTCTGGCTAGATAAGCCATATTTTCCCCGCTGTTCAGCGGATTGGAATTCCTTCCGATGCCGATAATAGCCATGTGCAAAGGATTGTGCCATGGCCGAAGAAGACAGTGACTTAGAAAAAACAGAATCGCCCTCGCAGCGGCGCCTGGACCAGGCGCGCGAAGAAGGCCAGGTCGCGCGCTCGCGCGAGCTTTCCACCTTCGCCGTGCTGATGGCGGGCGGCGCCGGCATATGGCTGATGGGTTCTGCGCTTTCACAGCACCTGATCTCGTTAATTCGCGAGGGCCTGACGCTGGACACCGGACTGGCATTCCATACCGAACAACTGTTGCCGCGCCTCCATGAGCTGAGCATGGCGACATTGCTCGCTTTCCTGCCTCTGCTGGGACTAATGCTGCTGGTTGCGGTGTTCTCGCCCCTGCTGATGAACGGCTGGCTGTTCACGCTGGCACCCCTGCAGCCGAATTTCGGCAAACTCAATCCGCTCAGCGGCATCGGCCGCATGTTCTCCGTCAACAGCCTCATGGAACTGGCGAAGGCGATCGCCAAGTCGGTGGTGGTAGGCGGGGTGGGCGCCTGGGTGATCTGGCACAACAAGGAAGCAGTGCTGATGCTGGTGACCGAACCCCTCGCGCACGCCATCCCGCATTTGGGTAACCTGGTGTGGGGCAGCTTTGCGGCCATCATGGGCGGCATGCTGCTGATTGTGGCGGTGGATGTGCCGTTCCAGTTGTATGAGCACAACAAGAAACTGAAAATGACCAAGGAAGAGGTGCGCCAGGAAGCCAAGGAGACCGAGGGTGATCCGCAGGTCAAGCAGCGTATCCGCAGCATGCAGCGCGAAATGGCACGGCGCCGCATGATGGCGGAGATTCCGACCGCCGACGTGGTGGTGACCAACCCGACACACTTCTCCGTGGCGCTGAAATACAGCGATAACAAGATGCGCGCGCCGGTTGTAGTGGCGAAAGGCTCGCACCTGATGGCGGCTCGCATCAGGGAAATCGCGACAGAGAACAACGTGCCCATACTCGAAGCACCGCCCCTGGCGCGTGCACTGCACAAGCACTGCGAACTTGGGCAGGCCATTCCGGAAGCCCTGTATACCGCGGTGGCCGAAGTACTGGCCTATGTCTATCAACTGCGCCGCTACAAACAAGTGGGCGGTGTCTATCCGCAGGAGCCGCAAGAATTGCCGGTACCGAAAGACCTCGATCCGGCGAATGCAGCGTTATAGGCGTTTTGCCGACACGCCTGAATTGCCGCTGAAATCCCCCTCTATTCACGTCATCGATTTGACAGCTGTTTCAGATAATACGCACAGGAAAAGCGGTCTAGACAGACTGCGCGAATGAACTCAAGAGGTGCGTATGAATATCCTGGAAACGTTGAAGGCCGCCATGATGCGCGGCGGCGTCCGCGGCCTCGCGGGCCCCATCCTGATCGTGATGATCCTGTCGATGATGGTGCTGCCGCTGCCGCCGTTTCTGCTCGACATCCTGTTCACTTTCAACATCGCACTGGCCATCATGGTGCTGCTGGTGGCGATGAACACCACCAGACCGCTGGATTTTGCCGTCTTCCCCACCGTGCTGCTGATCTCCACCCTGCTGCGTCTTTCCCTGAACGTGGCATCCACGCGTGTGGTGCTGCTGCAAGGCCATACCGGGCCGGATGCCGCAGGCAAGGTGATCGAATCGTTCGGCCACTTCCTGGTCGGCGGCAACTACGCGGTGGGTATCGTAGTGTTCATCATCCTCGTGGTGATCAACTTTGTGGTCATCACCAAAGGTGCCGGACGTATCGCAGAAGTGGGCGCGCGTTTTACCCTGGATGCGATGCCCGGCAAGCAGATGGCGATCGATGCCGACCTGAATGCAGGCCTGATCGGTGAAGATGTGGCGCGCAAGCGCCGTGCCGAGGTCGCGCAGGAAGCGGAATTTTACGGTGCGATGGACGGTGCCTCAAAATTCGTGCGCGGCGATGCCGTTGCGGGCATCATCATCATGCTCATCAACATCGTGGGCGGTCTGGTCATCGGCGTGCTGCAGCATGATCTGGACCTGGCAACTGCAGCCAAGAATTACACCCTGCTGACCATCGGCGACGGACTCGTAGCCCAGATCCCGGCCCTGGTGATCTCCACTGCTGCAGGTATGGTGGTGAGCCGCGTTGCCAGCGAAGACAACATCGGCCAGCAGTTGGCCAAACAATTGATCTCCAGCCCGCAAGTGCTCATTTTGACTGCCGCCATCATCGGCATGCTGGGCATGATTCCCGGCATGCCGCATTTCGCCTTCCTGCTGCTGGCGGGCGCGATGGGCTGGTTCGCGTTTTTCCTGTTGCAGCGCACGAAGCAGGCAGAAGACAAGGCAACGGAAATGGCCAATCCGGTGCTCGCACCGAGTACCGAAGCGCCGGAAGCCAGCTGGGAAGATGTGGCGCAAGTGGATGTGCTGGGGCTTGAAGTCGGTTATCGCCTGATCTCCCTGGTGGACAAGGCGCAGGACGGTGACCTGTTGCGGCGCATCAAGGGCATCCGCAAGAAATTCACCCAGGACATGGGATTCCTGCCGCCTGCCGTGCATATCCGCGACAACCTCGATCTGCGTCCCAATGCTTACCGCATTACCCTGAAGGGGGCCGAGATCGGCAGCGGCGAGGCATACCCCAACATGTTTCTCGCAATCAACCCCGGCAGCGTGAATGGCGTATTGCCGGGCACCCCGACCAAAGATCCTGCTTTCGGTTTGCCCGCCACCTGGGTGGATGCCACCGTACGCGAACAGGCACAAGTCATGGGTTACACCGTGGTGGATGCGGGTACCGTGGTGGCAACGCACATGAGCCACCTGATCCATACCCATGCGGCCGAGTTGCTGGGCCGCCAGGAACTGCAGCAACTGCTGGACCATCTCGGCAAGATCGCACCCAAGTTGACCGAAGACCTGATACCGAAATTGCTGCCGCTCGCCACAGTACAAAAAGTGATGCAGAACCTGCTGGACGAAGGCATGCATATTCGCGACATGCGCACCATCCTGGAAACCCTGGCGGAACATGCACCTCAGACGCAGGATTCAACCGTGTTGACCGGCCTCGTGCGCGTGGCACTCGGCGCGGCCATCGTGCAGCAGTTCTACCCGTCGGCACAGGAACTGCAAGTCATCGGCATGGACAAGGAGCTGGAGTATGTATTGGCGCAAGCCTTGCAGGCAGGCGGCTCGGCCATCGAGCCCGGATTGGCCAATACGCTGCTGCGCGAGGCGCGCAGTGCGACGCAAACCCAGGAACAACTGGGCTTGCCTGCCGTGCTGCTGGTGCCAGGACATATCCGCGATCTGCTGGCGCGCTTCCTGAAGCGTTCGTTGCCGCAACTCAGAGTGATTTCACAAGACGAAGTACCGGGGTTCAAAACGGTACGGTTTACATCCATGGTAGGGGGTAGAGCATGAACGCCAGAAAATTCATCGCAGCCAGTTCGCGTGACGCACTGAAGCTGGTACGCATAGAACTCGGCGAGGATGCCGTGATCCTGTCCAACCGGAAAGTGCCGGAGGGCGTGGAGATCGTGGCTGTGGCCGGTTTTGAACTGGCGCACCTGAGCGAGACTCGAGTGAGCGCAAGGAGTGCTGCGGAGCAGCGCAGTCCGGACCGGTCGTCTTTGCGAGCGGGGAGCGAAGTACAAGTCAGGGAAAACGCAAACGCTCAGGTACCTGGCAGGCTCTCCGCAGAAGGTGCTAGTCAGGCGGCAGCACTTGGGGCCAAGGTATTGGAAGCAAACACCTTGCGCGAGAATGTGGCCGTGCGCGAAACCCGGGATACAACGGCAGAACAACAAACGCTGCTGTCCGAGATCAAGACCATGCGCAACATGATGCAGGAACAGATGGCGCGCCTTTCCTGGTCTGACATGCAGCAGCGCGATCCGGTGCGCGGCGGCCTGCTGCGCGACATGCTCAACGTCGGCTTCAGTCCCATGCTGTCGCGCCAGTTGCTGGAAAAGATTCCGGCCGACGGCGGCCTGGATTGGCTGCGTCGCATCCTTGGGCACAATCTGCGCGTGGCAACGGTACAGGAAGATGTAGTGGCACGCGGCGGCGTGTATGCGCTGGTCGGCCCGACCGGCGTAGGCAAGACCACGACCACAGCCAAGATGGCGGCACGCGCCGTGGTGAGGTACGGTGCAGACAAGGTCGCGCTGGTGACTACCGACAGCTACCGTATCGGGGCCCATGAGCAACTGAAGATCTACGGCAAGATACTCGGCGTATCGGTGCATGCCGTGCGCGATACCGAGGATCTGAAACTCACCCTGTCCGGCCTGAAACACAAGCATCTGGTGCTGATCGACACCATGGGTGTGGGGCAGCGCGACAGCCGCGTGGCGGAACAGGCGCAGATGTTCGATACAGTGGGCGTGCGGCGCCTGCTGCTGCTGAACGCCACCAGTTCCGGCGGCACGCTGGACGATGTCGTGAAGATGTACGGTGGCACGGGCGTGATCGGTTGCATCCCGACCAAGCTGGACGAGGCGGTGACGCTGGGAACAGTGCTGGATGTGGTGGTGCGCCACAAACTGACCATGCACTACATCGCCAGCGGACAGCGCGTGCCTGAAGATCTGCATGAAGTGAACCTGGAATATCTGCTGCATCGCGTCTTCAAGGATGTAGGCAAGACGAGCCCGGCGTTCGCCATGCACGAGGCGGAACTGCCTGCCTTCATGGCCGGCATGGGCAGCGCACAGAACATGAGGGGGCAATATGCGATCTGACATGCCCCCACCTCAATCCTCCCCCCGCGGGAGAGGAGGCAAACGAGAAGGGCAATCTTATATCCCTGACCAAGCTGCCGGGTTGCGCCGCCTGCTGGCGCGCTCCAGTTCGCGCGTGGTGACGGTGGTCGGTGCGCGCGACGGATTGGGGGCAACCAGTATCGTCGTGAATCTGGCGGCGGTGCTGGGAAATTCCGGCAAGGATGTGCTGGTGCTGGACGAGAACCTGTCGCAGGATAATGTGGCGAACACGCTGGCACTAAAGGCGCGTTTCGATTTATTGCATGTGGTGTACGGCGACAAGACGTTGCAGGATGTGCTTGTTCAAGGTTCACAGGGCGTTCATGTATTGCCCGTGGCGCGGGCGATACAGGGCCTGCCGAAGCTGGGCGAGAGCCAGCGCGAGCGATTGCTGGAGGCGCTGAGTGCCGCAGCGAAAGATGCGGACGTGGTGCTGGTGGATGCGGCGCGCGCCGGGCATTCGTTCTGTGCCAGCCTGTCCGGCGACGAGCCCTTGCTGCTGGTATTGAACGCCACCGCCAGCGGCATCACGGAAAGTTATGCGCTGCTCAAACAGATGGCGATGCATAATGGCAGGCAGGCATTCGATATCGTGGTCAACAAGGTGGGCAGCGAACGCGAAGCGCTGGCGATATTCGACAATATGGCGCAGGTTGCGAGCAAACACCTGCAGGTACATTTGGAGTACCTGGGACATATTCCAGTTGATGAAAAGCTCAAACGTGCGACACAATTGGGCCGTCCGGTAACAGAGGCGTTCCCGGCGGCACAGTCGTCCTACGCCATGCGCGAAATCGCGCAAGGATTATTGCGAGCGCCGATGGTGTCGGATGAAGGGCATGATGTACTGGGCAGCGTGATGCAACGCTTGATGCGCCAGGCGCGTCCGGCAAACAATACAATGGCGATCACATGAATATCGCCGGCAACCTTAAGACGAAGGCTATGTATACGCCGAATGGACTGACTGACAAGGAAGAATGCCTGAAGGAGTATGCGCCTCTGGTGAAGCGCATTGCCCATCACATGATGCTCAAACTTCCCGGCAGTGTGGAAGTGGATGACCTCATCCAGGCCGGGATGATGGGGCTGCTCGACGCTGCAACCCGCTACGACGAATTGCGCGGTGCGATGTTCGAGACTTACGCCGCACAGCGCATACGCGGTGCGATGCTTGACGAATTGCGCGGCGCCGACTGGCTGCCGCGCAGCCTGCGCCGCGACATGCGCCGTATCGAGGCGGCCATCAGCCGCCTGCAGCAGAAGCTGGGCAAGGCACCCAGCGAGTCCGAGATTGCCAAAGAGTTGGGCGTGACCTTGCCGGAATACCAGCAGATGCTGCAGGAAGGGCGCGGCGCTCAACTGCTCTATTACGAGGATTTTCACGGCGAGGGAGAGGAGGATTTCTTCGAGCGATTCGAGTTCTCGACCGATTCCAACCCGCTGGAACTGCTGCAGAACGGGCGTTTTCGCGAGGCGCTCGTTCAGGCCATAGAACGTTTGCCGGAGCGCGAACGCATGATGATGGGCATGCACTACGAGCAGGACATGAACCTGCGCGAGATCGGCGAAGTGATGGGCGTCTCCGAATCGCGCGTGTGCCAGCTGCATAGCCAGGCAGTGGCGCGCCTGCGTACGTCGATGAAGGGGCATTGAGCCCGCGCTCCGCAGTTGACCGCGCCACAGGAGAACCAGGCAGGATGACAAGAAGAATATCGGGTCTTTTTCCGCGCACTCTCGCTTTGCGCTGCACCGCGATGAACGTACACTACGTCCCGTTCAACTACGGAGTCTGGGTTTATGGACAAGCTTAGCCTGTTCGGATTGGTTGTCGCCATAACCGGGATCATCGGCGGGCAATTGCTGGAAGGCGGGTCGATCAATGTCTTGATGCAGATGGCTGCATTCTTCATCGTGTTTGGCGGCACGATCGGCGCGGTGATGTTGCAACACCCGCTCAATGTGTTCGTGAGCGGTATCAAGATGGCAGGCTGGGTATTCGTCACGCCGGTAATCGACACGCAGAAGCTGGCACACCAGATCACCACCTGGGGCGGTATCGCGCGCAAGGATGGCATCCTTGCGCTGGAGGCCCAGCTCAAGAACATCGACGAACCTTTCGTCGCCAAGGGACTGCAGATGCTGGTGGACGGCAACAGCGCGGAAAAGATACGCGAGGTGCTGGACATCGACCTGCAAAGCTACGAGACGCTGCGCTGGCAAGCCGCCCG
This sequence comes from Sideroxydans sp. CL21, assembly GCF_902459525.1. Taxonomy (NCBI): domain Bacteria; kingdom Pseudomonadati; phylum Pseudomonadota; class Betaproteobacteria; order Nitrosomonadales; family Gallionellaceae; genus Sideroxydans; species Sideroxydans sp. CL21. Next base: position 3,085,959 of record NZ_LR699166.1, on the reverse strand, counting down.
TGTGTGGGAATCGGCAGCGGGTTACGCGCCCACCATCGGCATCATCGGTGCCGTACTGGGACTGGTGCACGTGATGCAGAGTCTGGGCGAGCCGGCCAAGCTGGGTGCCGGCATCGCGGTCGCATTCATCGCAACCATCTACGGCGTGGGTTCTGCCAACCTGCTGTTCCTGCCGATCGCGGGCAAGTTGAAGATCATCATCGCGCAGCAGGTGAACTTGCGTGAGATGCTGATCGACGGGCTATGCATGGTGGCGAATGCCGAGAATCCGCGCTTCATCGAGAACAAACTTAAGGGTTATATCCCGGAGGCATCCTGATGGCGCGCCGCCCGAAAAGAGCCGAGCACGACAATCACGAGCGCTGGATGGTCTCTTACGCCGACTTTATCACCCTGCTGTTCGCTTTCTTCGTTGTCATGTACGGCATCTCTTCGGTGAATGAGGGCAAGTACAAAGTCTTCAGCGTCTCCGTCAACCAGGCCTTTGGTGCCAACGGCAAAGCCGGCGAAGGCAGTGCGGTTCATTTGACGGAAGACGAGATGTTCTTCAAGTCACTGGTCGACAGGCGCAACGCGCGTCTGGCCGAGAAGCAGCGCAAGCAAAACGAACGCATGCAAAATCTTGCCCAAACGCTTAACGGGGCGATGGCATCGTTTGTGAAGAACGGGCAGATGACCGTTTCCCAGAACGGTCGCGGTGTCGAATTGGAGATCAATGCCAGTGCATTGTTCAACCTGGGCGAAGCGGATATACAACCGGAAGCGAAGAAAACATTGGCGGACGCGGCGAAGGTGTTGGCGGACAATGACTTTGCCATCGAAGTGGAAGGGCATACCGACAATATGCCCATCAGCACTGCCAAGTATCCGTCCAATTGGGAGTTGTCCTCGGCACGTGCCAGTAGCGTGGTGCGTCTGTTCATTGATCAGGGTATTTTGGCTAAACGCCTGAAAGCAGTAGGCGAGGCCGACAATCAACCCGTGGTGCCGAACGATACCCCCGAAAACCGCGCCCGTAACCGGCGCGTGACCATCACCGTGCTGTCGCCTGAGCCGGAAGCGGACCCGGCGATTCCGCAATCCCCGGATCAACAATAAGAACCGAAATCAAATCCGTTCGCGGTCAGCTTGTCGAACCATGAATGGCTTAAATCCGATATTCCGCATCGCAACGATGAGTTTCTTTTGAACGCTGTCTGGCCACCGACTCCATTGCCGGCAAGGTGGCGCGCTTGAAACGAGTTCCCGGTAACGGTCTGCTCCGGGGGGGGAAGTGAGCTTGCCGCATCCTTTCCTGAACTCGGGCTTCAGTATGAGCTACGCTTCATCATCACGCCAATCCTGCTCGGCAGCGTAAAAAAGGTCTTTGATGGCATAAAGGAGCGACACTCACTCCGGCCGCTTTCGACGAGAAAGTTCCAGTCAGGAAACCTGGTGGTGATCTACGAGCCAACGATGCGTTAAAGTGCGGACGGAGAGTGACTATAGGGGTCGAGCGGCCGTTTTCGAGAAGCGCGACCGTCGGGAATGGGTAGAACAGTTGCCGTTCGCTGTTAAGATTGGGAAGGGGCGCTGTGCGGCCAAAAGCAGACTCTTGAGGTTGCAATCCGTTTTTATAAGTGCCACGATGGATGTAAGAATACATCCTTCATAATCAATACGGGTCTCTCAAAATGGGGCAAGAAGACACCACCTTCAGCGCACTCTACAACTACACTAAGGCTTTGGCAGTTGCTCTGGGGCATCGTGATCTATTAACCCGCCTTCATTCTGATCGCGTGTTTGGTCTTGCCGGGGAAATGGCTGCGGCTCTTGGGTTGGCCAAGAAGGACTTGGCTATTCTTAAAATTTCTGCCTTGTTTCACGATATTGGCAAGATTGGGATTCCTGACGCTATTCTACTTAAGCCTTCGAAACATGACGCTGCAGAGTGGGAGAAGATGAAAGAGCACTCAGCGATTGGTGAAAATATCATGTCGGCGCTCGAAATCGAAGATTCGCCTCGCGCTGCTAAGGTAATTCGACACCACCATGAATACTACAATGGCATGGGCTACCCAGATGAACTGAGTGGAGAAGCTATTCCAATTTGTTCTCGCATTATCTCAATCGCAGATAGTTACGATGCGATGGCCGTAACAAGGTCATACCATAAAGCAAGAACGCATTCGGACATCATGTCTATCCTGGAGTCTGAAAGAGGGGTAAAGCACGACCCGAACCTGATGCAGATTTTTTGCAAAATCATCGAATCCAGCAAATTTAAGGCGGCCTCCAATTAGCATTTGGAATTCTGAGTCTGACGGGCGTCTGTTATCAGGAAGTCTGAACGTCTCAAAAGGATGGAACAGCGGTCTGTAGCTGTTAAGTGCAACAACGGTCGCTGTGCGGCCAAAAGCCGCCGTTCGAGGCCGTCCTCAAATTTTGAGTTAGCCCTTTATATCTACCAACCGAAGAGGTTCTGAATGAAGAAATTTCTTTCAATTGTCGGCGGCATTTTCTTACTTTCTATTCTTGTAGTAGGCGGCTTCATTGGATACGCCGCCTATCAAGGAAAAGACCTTGACGCATCGAGCAAGGCATATATCGAAGCAAATGTTCCACCGATCATTTCCTCGTGGTCGAAGGATGAATTGCTAAAAAGATCATCACCGCAGCTACTAAAAATTGTTAACGAAAAACCTGAGCAGCTTGACCAGTTATTTCTGATGCTTTCAAAGCTAGGTGCTTTAAGAAGTTTTGGTGACGTAAAAGGTGACTCCAATGTTTCCTACACTACCCAACATGGTAAAGCAGTAACCGCCTCTTACTCAGCCACCGCAAAATATGAAAATGGAGAAGCACAGATATCGATACGTCTAATTCAATTGGCTGGTCAATGGCAGTTTTTGTATTTTTATGTCAATTCGCCATTGTTCCTTAAATGATATGGGCTAGGCGGCTATGCAGACCAAGAGCAGCCATTCGTAAATGTGAAGGCAAACAAGCCGAGCTCGGCAACAGGGGACATCCATGCATATCCGCTTTACGGCGACAAATAGGCAAAACTAGGTAGCGTACATGCGCCATTTGATCACATTCGTTCTAGTTGCTTCACTCCTGGTCTTGGAGTCGGGATTCGCTGAAGCAGAGTCATGCAGCGTTCGCATGGGCGATCCTGGCGATGTTGACTACCAGTATCTCACCCGATGGAATAATTTGTACATTGAGAGCGAACGCTTGGAGAAGACGAAGGAGGGAAAGAGTTACGCCCACCCAATGCTCGAAGCGCACAACTCTTTCTTCATTAAACTAATGGAGAAGTGCCAAGCTGAGGCAAGAAAAAGCGGGAAGAGCATGTTCATGGCCATCGCCATCGTCTCGAAGAGCGGTGTCATAGAACAGTACATGACCTATCCACGCAAAGCCGAATATCAGTGTTTTGTTAACGGGGTCGTTGGACAGACTTATCCGTCACCACCGGCAGATCATTATCCGGTAGGATTTGTTGTCCTCTTCGACAATCCGATTGGATCCCCTGACGAGGCTTGTGTTCGTCAAATATATGGCAACCGAATCGACAAGATGTGGAGCACTCCTAATCCGGCATTCAAACATGGTTCCTCTTCGGTTGCACATTGAGTGATAGCTTTGGGGGTTCATAGATACTGGTAAAGCCAAGATGGGAAGGGTAACGTTTCTTTCTCAGCTTCTGGCAGCGCAGGTTGGTGTGTTCCTAATATCTGCCCTCGAAGATGTTTTAGATAATGCACTTAGGTTTGTTAATAAATGGATGAGACGTGCAGTACACTAACTTCTTATCAAGGTTTGTTTCCGGTGGAGAAGCAGACGTTCTTAGATATGAAGTTCAGAGGGCATAACTCGGCCGCTGGACAGCTACGAGTATTCTCCGTTTTGAAAGTTGAGAGTAAAGAAATATGAAAACTGATAGGCTAATCTGGTTCGTTGTGTTTTTCTTTCAAGTCCTGATAATTGCGGGCCTGTTGCTTGTTGTATTAATTCAATCAATTCAAGTCCCGACCACAGCTGAGATGGCTGAATATCAAAGACTATTGAATGCAATTCAAAGTGGTCATGAGAGTCTAACTGCATCAGCTCAGGCAAACTTGCTTTTCCAGATAGGGAAAATGCGTGAATCCTTTATTGAGTTTTCTACCAAATTGAGATCAGGCTTCATAGATCTAATTGAAGTACTAGCTGTATGCATTCTTCTTGAAGGATGGCTATGTTGGAAATACTTTAGAACCAATTCGTTTGCTGTTAAGCAGGACTAAAAGAAAATTCAGATACTGCTGATAATCATTGAACGACGTGTTTCTAAGAGCCGCTATGTCTCTTATATGATGGGAAGAGACGGCGGCGGTAGCAGAGATAAACAGACCATTCCGGCCAATAGCGGAACATTGTCTGGCTATCTGATGACGAAACATTTCTTGGTTTTGAGCTGTGCTACGACAAGAATGGTAAAGAGCGATCTTTAAGATGGAGTAATTCGGTTGGGTTTCAGCACATGGCAGTTGACGATGGAGAGCAGATTCTTGGGAAGCATAAGGAAACCCCTATTTTAGTTGCGGACGGGCTATTCGATGCCAAACAAGTAGATTCAGATTTTTCAGAGGTTAGGCATTTTCTCCCTGATGAAATCGCCGACTATGTTCTGAAAGTTATCAGACAGTACCCGAAGGGCTTTACCGAAAGTCCTACGGCTGCAAATGGATGAGAACCGGACGTATGCAGGTATGTTGAGCATAGGGCAAATTTCCGCCAATGGAGAAGTTCACCAAATACTTCAGTCTATGACAAAACTTAAGATAACAGCATCTGCATTACTGCTATTTATTTTGACTGCATGTGTTTATGTGCCAGTTTCTAATCACGACGCCGAATCGGCCACATGCAAAACAGTTACCCATAGCATGTCACTCGACAAACTGGAGACATTCGATATGGAGTCACGTACGCCTAATGTGGTTGGTAACATGGGGAATTGCCAAGGCTCGTCGTGTGCAGCTTTCCTAGCCGGCATAATCGCAGTCGCAGCTGCCGTTTCTGCTGGTAGTGTCATCATTTCAGGCAGTATTGTAATAACGGATAACACAATCCATTGGCTTGAATATCAAGGTACATGCAGCGATGGCTATCTGAATTATGCAAAAAAGATGTTTCTTAATTCTATGAATGTCCAAAAGGCAGAACGTTAGAAAAATAGCGGACATTCGCAGTTATAGCACTTGCAAGGCAGAAACCGGTATTAGTCAGTTGGACAGAAAGATATCAAACAATGAAATATAACTTGTTAATGATTCTGACATTGGCCTTAATCCCATTAGCATGCTCTGCTGAATATATATCTGACGTCTCTTTACCTGACGGATCTCGATACACAGGTGAAAGCAAGAATGGGTTATTTGAAGGTAAAGGAGAATTGAAGTGGGCGAATGGAAAAAGATACGAAGGCTTTTTTAAAAGTGGCCTGATGTCTGGGCAAGGGAAACTGATTGATGCGAATGGCGATACTTACGAAGGAATGTTCAAAAATGGCTTAGATAACGGTGCAGGAACATATAAGTTCCGAGGCGGCGATATATATGTAGGAAATTTTGAAGATGGGCAGATTAGCGGCAGAGGGGAATTAACCACCACTAACGGAGGAAAATACATCGGGGATTTCCAGGGAGGATATTATCAAGGTAAAGGTCATTTGCATTATCCCGATGGCAAAACATATGAGGGTGATTTTGTTATTGGGCTGCCTCAAGGAAGCGGAAAACTTACAATACCTGGTGTGGGCGTATATACAGGGCAATTTCTAAAAGGAAGCTATCACGGAAAAGGAGTATTCACCTTTGACAACGGTGCTAAATATGATGGTGACTTTGAAAATGGCAAGTGGAATGGCGAGGGTGTTGTTACATCGGATAGTATCGGTGTTTATAGAGGCCATTTTAAAAATGGTACTTACAATGGATATGGAGTATATATTGATAGTAAAGGGAAGCGATTTGAGGGCACGTGGGAAAATGGGAAGTTAATTTCTTCAAAAGGCAGTGAGAATTAAAGGGGCCGCTTTGGGTAGAACAGTAGCCGTTGGGTATGATGATTAACACGGGGCCGGTATCGGACGATTGTGTTGAAAAACTTTTTTTTCGCATCCCTCGAAATTTTGCGAATTGCAGCAGCATCTGTAAATCGCACTTGCTTGTCCGTAGTGATGCAGCTTATTGGTTCATGGTTGAGTTTAAGTGTGGCTAGGGTACCCACCCGCGTCGAAAATATTTGAAGCGCCCTACGAGGCTAGAAGTTTTTCAAGGTACCCCGGAAAAGAGTTTTTCAACACAATCGGCCACAATCGGACGGTCGCCGATTTCCCCAATTATGAGTTGGAGCAATGAGTAAGGGGCAACATGAAAAATAAATATTTTAATGCGTCACATCTACCAGTGCTGTTTCTATTTATTGCAGGTGGGGGTAATTTGTATTGGTCATTAAAATTTGACGAACGAATTCCGACTCAACAGGCTAAATTTGTGCAATTACAAAACTCAATGCAATCTGTAGATTGCCCAACTATAAATAAGGGCGCCGTACTTCTAATTGCACAAGGAAATGTTAAAGATGGTGAAAATTTTGCAACGATATTACTTTGGGAGGGCGTTGCTTTTATTTTCACTGCAATAGTAAGTTTTATAACTGCTGTAAAAATAAATAATCCGAAAGTGGAATCTACAAATCAGGGTCTGAAATAGAATTGCAAAGCGGACGCTGGAGTATTAAAGAATGATTTCACACTATCGGCCACTGGGGCTGACGTTCACAAGTGTTCTTAAATCGAAGGTTTTATCGGCCTAATATGTCATTAGCTTGGTTACACCAATTGAAAAAATTACCAGCCAAGATTGGCGGCCCAGCACTTGTTATTATCGGAGCTATCGGGCTCCTTTCCGAACCTTGGTGGGGGGCTTCATAATAGCGATTGGGCTTGCCATCAGTCTTTATGCTGCAACCAAGAAGAAAGATCCTGTAGCAATCGAACAAAAAAACGATAGGGAGCATTAATGCCAGGTTCAATAATCGGTGAATTCATTCTTCAGCCAATTGGCGAAATTGCTGGCTATATGACTGGCCGTTTGGTTGTACCTGTTCTGACTCTGGGGCAGGTTCGTGTGGAGCGAATCACAAAGGGTGATGTGAACATACCACGGCAGAAAGGTTACATACGAGATATAGATGGGAAAATCGTACTTAACGGCGATATGGGAACTCTAGTTGGCGTGTTGTTCTGGGTATTTATTGGCATATCGATCTTCCTGATCAAGAAAAGTGTGAGTGTCTCTTAATGGTAGGCAAGGAGTCGTTGGTGTATCTGATGGAAAACAGGCTCTTGTCGGCCACAAGCTGCCCTTTGCTAGTGTCTGCTTTGTGGCAGGCAATTCACAAGACCTTTTGATACCCAAATATTGAATATGACAAGTAAGACCTTTCTAGCCTTTTCCGCCGCCCTAGCAATCGTTTTCCCATTAGTCACTTTTGCAGATGATCTTTGTGAGTACGAAGGTGGAGATGGGGGTGTCGATTATCAAATCTCTGAATGCACAAAGCAGATTCAGTCCGGAATTACGGGCCAATATTTAGCTGGCGCATACGTCAATCGAGCAGGGGCATATATAAGAAAAGGTAATTTTGCATCCGCATTGGATGACAGCAGTAAAGCCTTGGCATTACTTCCCAACAATTCCACTGCACTTCTGTTGCATGGAGAGGCCCAACAAGGGGGCGGGGATTTTAAGGATGCGATAAGCGATTACTCTAATGTGATTGAGCAATCACCAGACAATCATGAGGCATTTACCAAAAGAGGTAGTGTCTTTGGGGTGATGGGAAAGCTTGATCTCTGTATAGCTGACTCTACAAAAGCTATTGCATTGGCTTCTAATAGTCACATATCGATAACCGGTATGAGTGATGAAGATGCTAAAGATGTAATTCCAGGGAGAGCCCGTGCTTTGTATAACAGAGGATTAGCCTGGAAACTAAAAGGGGACTATACAAGAGCTATCGAAGACTACAAGTTAGCAGTCAAATCTAACCCGGGCGATCCACATTCATGGAGCAAGCACTCAACAGAATGGGGTAGTAAAAGCATAGCGGAACAAGCAGAGGAGCTTTACAAGAATATCGAATTCTCCAACGATATGAATACTTCCGACAAACGAATATTTTCTATTCAATCAATACAGAAGACTCGGTTTGGAAACGCTTTACTTATTCAAACAGATATACTTCCTGCCTCAACCATCATGCTAAATGGTGCGTTTGCTTACCATGAGCCAGGCATGTATGTGTCAATAGAAGAGTATTTTCAACGCAGTGATTCGGATGTATTGCTTGTTGAAAGCAATCCTGGTGGATCTGCAACACCGGCCTCCCAGATGTCTGTTCTTCTCATTCAGCCTACTGGAACAGCTCAATTACTAACGCATCCAGAATTCGTTGCGGCATCTCACTATGATATTCAAGCAACAATGAATAAAGATGAGCGTATTTTTATCAAGCTTGGTTTTCCGATTGAAGTTGGCCCCCTTCGAGGCAACAAGGAACCGATTGCCGAACTTGATAATGACAAACTGATTCTGACATTGATTCCCCGCGTTCACGGAGACTACGAGTCCGATTCTGCGAGATCATTTTCTGAATATTTTGCGAACGACAAATGGATTACATTGACACAACCGTTTTACAACACCGACAATTCTCAGCGAGTGGAATATTATTGTAACGATAAAGAATTAACAGAGATGAGAGGTGAAGATGAGAACAGATTTCCTCACACTCTTTGCGCAGTGGCATTGTTTGTTAAACATTCAGACCAATGGATTTTCAGTGAACAGTTTGAAATGCCATATGGTGGTGTAGTAAAGGCATTTGCCATAAATAAATTGGTGGTTGAATCCGCCGAATACTTGGATCAAGATGGTTTTGCCTATCCTTCTACTCAAGTGACCAGAGTATTCAAAACAGGTACAGGCAAGTTAGTAGAAGATGTAACTGAAAGAAAGTCTAAATCCGTAAATTTAGAATGACAGCTTTGGAAAATTGCTAATGTCTCAAAATAGAACGGAGCTGTAATCAACATGCGTCCGCTTTGTGGCAGCGAAATTACACGTCTATCTGTCCGCTTGGGGTTAGGAAGCGTCGTTCGAACCTAATCAATCCACCTATTTTGAATGTCTCATCTCGGGCGTATTTCAGCCGTTTTGAAGACAGATGCCTGGGTCATCAGGTTGATCCCAGGTGGAATAAATCGGTATCGGGGTAGAGCAGTAATGAGGTTTGTTCAGACGCTGCCAAGCGTCCGGCTGCCGCTGGGCAGATTGGGTTGGCCGTCCGCGCCGTATAGTCCGGCGGTGCTCTGTGCCGCGCCATACAGCACGCCGAGTGCCTGCTGGTTGTAGCGCAGCTTGATCTGGATCATTTCACCGTTGGTCTGGTTGAGGCGTTGCACATGTGCCGCCAGTTGGCGGGCTTCCTGCCATGCCGGCAATCCCAGCGGGATATTGCGCTTCAGCCACTCCGCCATATTGCTCGTGCCTTCCGGCAGGTATCGCTGACGGGCTGCGGAAAGCGCGGCGATCTTGTTGGTGAGTTGTATTTTGGCTTCTGCGAGTGGCAACAGTTCTTCAGTGTGCTGACCGAGCAGGATACGTTGTTCGTTTTCAAGCAAAACGACGAATGCGCGCAAGGCGGCGCATTCGTCGTTCAGGTTGGACAGAAACTCTGTCGTCAGGGCGTTCGCGGGTTTTGCGGTCAACGTTTGCTCGCGGTGATGAGATCTTGCACGGAGTTGATCAAGCGATCGGCAACGACGCCGGAGTTGACTTTGAAGCGCCCTTCGCTAATAGCCTGTTTGATTTCTGCGACCTTTTTCACGTCCACCAGCGGGGTACCGGCGATGCTGCCCTCCAAGCTGCGCAGCTGCGCGGTGGTGGAGCCCAGATGTACGCTGGTCCCGCTTGTTTCGGCGGGAGTCTGGCTGCCTGTTGCTTTCGTTGCTGAGTTGCGCGAACTCGTTTCCCCTGCCGTGCTGGGGGGGAGCGGTTTGCTGGTTTTTTCGATCTTCATGGGGTAATTCCCTTTTCACTGACTCGGTTAAGCATTACATCGGCAGATGATCGATAAACTTTAGGATACTTTACGGCTACTGCAGATTATAGCTGCTTCATGGACGCACTTCCACGGTGCCGTCTGCCCCCGCTGCACCACTCAGAACCTGGCCGGAAGACATCCGCACCTGCACGATCTGTCCTGCTGTGGCGTTATTCAGTGCTTGTCCGGACGAGCGAACGGAAAACCCTTCGCTGCGCACCCTTATTTCGGTCGTATTTCCCTGGACCACAACGAACTGCGCGCGCAGCATGTCTTGCCGCAGCACCTGCCCTGCACCGATACCAAACTTGAGCGTTTTGCCGATGGCCTGTGCCGGATCGGTAAGGATGCCGGGTTGTCCCAGTTCGCCGTTTTGCATGCTGAAGTCGTTCGCGCTCAACACCGTGTTCTGGGCCAGAGGGCGATTGGCGACCAGCCTGTCGACGCTGACCTTGATGTTGGCCTGGAGAAAGATCGACCAGCCGGGCTTGTCGTTGCAGCGCACGCCGATGCTGGTTTTGCCCATCAACTGCGATCCGGCGGGCAGAAAGGCCTCAAGCGTGCCGCACGCCGGCAGGACAGTGCGTGCATCGATGTCGTCGATCGTGATGCCGACCTTGCCCGGCAATGCATGGGTCTGTGCCTGTGCATAGGCCAGGGCGGCCTCGCGTATTGCGGCATGGCTCTGCTTGTCTGCGGCCCAAGCGGTCGGGGAGCAAATAAAGGTCGCAATCAATACTAAGCACAGGTTTTTCATGGCCATATTGTGGAACCGGAGGCGGATTTTTAAAGCGGGAAATAGAACGGCTTTCTACCCCTAATCGTCAAATAGGGGATGACATGCCCTGATTAGTATGCGAACCATGAAAGAAGTAGCGGCTGCCACCGGGGGCGGTGAGTTGCAGGTGCGGGAACAGACAGACAGGAGGGCGAGATGAGTGGCAGAATAGACCAGATGTTGCAATTCCAGCAGTCAGCGCTGAATTTGCGCGCTACGCGCCAGGAATTGATCGCGTCCAATATCGCCAATGCGGATACGCCGAACTATAAGGCGAGGGACATCGACTTTGCCAGTGCATTGCAGGGGGCATTATCGGGCAACGGACAGAAATTGCCCGTGGCGGCGACTTCGCCGCAGCATCTGGCGGGTGCGTCCGGCGAAAGCGTGATGGGGGCGCCGGTGCTGTATCGTAAGCCGTTGCAACCTAGTGCCGATGGGAATACTGTTGATATGGACGTGGAAAGATCGCAATTTGCCGACAACGCCTTGCGTTACGAGGCCAGCCTGACGTTCGTCAGCAACGATGTCAAAAACGTGTTGGCCGCCCTGCAAGGATAACGATCATGTCTCTATTCAATATCTTCAATATCGCCGGTTCGGCCATGACAGCGCAGTCGCAACGGCTCAACGTGGTGGCGAGCAACCTTGCCAACGTCGACAGCGCCACCGGACCGGACGGCAAGCCCTACAGGGCCAAACAGGTTGTATTTTCCACCGTGCCGACGGTCGGCCAGCCGGGGGAGGGTGTTAAGGTCGCGGCGGTGGTGGAAGACAATTCGCCGATGAAAGTGGTGTATGACCCCAAACATCCGATGGCGGACGCGCAGGGCTACGTGACCATGCCCAATGTAAATCCGGTTGACGAGATGGTGAACATGATCTCGGCTTCCCGTTCTTACCAGAACAACGTGGATGTGATGAATACATCCAAAACCCTGTTGATTAAAACACTCACTCTCGGGCAATAAAGGAGATAGATCATGACCACTTCCGTGCAGAGCAGTACTTCATCGACTACTGCAGCGGCGACTGCTGTGGCAAGTTCGCAGCTGGCCGCCACTCAGGACCGGTTCCTGACGCTGCTGGTGACGCAGTTGCAGAACCAGGATCCGCTGAATCCGATGGACAACTCGCAAGTCACGTCGCAGATGGCGCAGCTTTCCACGGTGAGCGGCATCAACCAATTGAATGCAACCGTGCAGGCGCTGAGTACCAGCATGACGACGTCACAATCCTTGCAGGCGACTTCCATGATCGGGCACGCGGCGCTGGTGCCGGGCAACCAGATCGCGCTGGCGAGCGGGCAATCCAATGCGGCGGTGGAATTGACCCAGCCTGCCGACCAGGTCACGGTGACGATCGCCGATACCAAGGGCAATGTCGTGCGCACCATGCAACTCGGGTCGCAAAGTGCGGCCGGTGTGGTCAACTTCCAGTGGGATGGCAAGGACAATACCGGCGCAACAGTGACGGACGGTACTTATCAATTCAGCGCCAAGGCGGTGCTTGGTACCAGCAACAGCAGCCCGACGACGCTGTCTTACGGGATGGTGAACAGCGTGGCGCTGACTTCAAGCGGGCCGACATTGGGCATGGGCACGCTCGGCGATGTGGCACTGAGCGCGGTACGGCAGGTTTTGTGATGAACATTTCGCCAAGTGCGAGAGATCGAATTTAATAGGAGGATGTCATGGGTTTCGAACAAGGTCTGAGCGGTCTGAATGCAGCATCCAAAAATCTGGACGTGATCGGCAATAACGTCGCCAACGCTAGCACGGTCGGTTTCAAACAATCGCAAGCGCAATTCGCCGACATCTATGCCAACTCGCTGGGCGGCGGCGGATCAAGTATTGCTGCCGGGATCGGTGTGCAAGTGGCCGCTGTGGCGCAGCAATTTACCCAGGGCAATATCACGACAACTAATAATTCACTGGATATGGCCATCAGCGGCAGCGGTTTTTTCCGTATGAGCAACAACGGCTCGATCACTTATTCGCGTAACGGGCAGTTCCAGTTGGACAAGAACGGTTTCATCGTCGATAACCAGGGCAAAGATCTGACAGGTTACCAGCCGAATGCAGCCGGAGTCATCGTGGCAACCACGCCCGGTCCGATCCAGATTTCCACAGCCAATTTGTTGCCCAAAGCCACCACTGCGGTCACTGCGGGACTTAATTTGAATGCGAACGCGGCGATCATCCCCGCAGCGCCGGCGTTCGATCCGAACAATTCGGCGACCTTTGATAATTCCACTTCGGCGACGATCTACGACAGCCTGGGTGGGAGTCACATTGCTTCACTGTATTTTGCCAAAACGTCAGCGAACACATGGAATACCTACCTGACAGTGGATGGAGCCATGGTTCCGCCGGGCGGTGCAACCCCGGGGCTGCTAACGCCAATGACCTTCAATACCAACGGCACTTTGGCGACTCCGGCGGCCGCTGTCACTTCGGCATCGTTCACCCCCTCGTCGGCTGCGATTGCTCTTGCGGGATCATCGCTTAATGCAACTGGTACGACCGCTACTGTGCCCAGTACTGCCGGGTTGGTGGCCGGTGCGACGGTGACTGGCGGCGGTTTTCCGGTAGGCACCACCATCACGGCGATTACCGGTCCGAACACTTTCACAACATCGGCGGCGGGGACGTTTAATGCGAGCGGAGTCACGTTGAATGTAACCAATCCGCCCAGCGCGGCACCGCAAACATTGAGTTTCAACTTTGGCAGCAATACGCAGTTCGGCACGGCCTTTGGCGTGAATTCGCTGAGCCAGGACGGCTACACTTCCGGTCAGATGACCGGTTTCAGCACTGGCTCGGATGGTATGGTCACCGGTCGTTATTCCAACGGGCAGACCAGAACGCTCGGCCAAGTGGTGCTGGCAAACTTCAGTAACGCTCAGGGCTTGCAATCGCTGGGTAATAACCAGTGGGCGGAGACTTCTACGTCGGGCAACCCGCTCGTGGGTACGCCGGGATCGGCAAGTCTGGGCGTGTTGCAGACCTCGGCAACTGAAGACTCCAATGTCGATCTGACTGCGGAACTGGTGAACATGATTACCGCACAACGCGCATATCAGGCCAATGCGCAGACGATCAAGACACAAGACCAGATCATGCAGACGATCGTCAACTTGCGTTAAGTGAACTAAGGCGAGGGGTGACATGGACAGGCTGATCTATACCGCGATGACAGGCGCTTCGCACACCATGCAGCAGCAGGCATCGGTGGCGCAGAATCTGTCCAACGTCAATACGCCGGGATTCCGCTCGACCATCGACACCTTTCGCAGCGTACCGCTGGTGGGCGAAGGCCTTGCAACCCGTACCTTCGTGGTCGATTCGACATCCGGCACCGACTTCACGCCCGGCGTGATGCAAGCCACCGGACGCACACTCGATGTCGCCATCGATGGCAAAGGATGGATCGCGGTAGAGGATAGCAACGGCAACGAGGCTTATACCCGCAACGGCAGCTTGCAGGTGTTGCCCAACGGTATTTTGCAGTCCCGTAACGGCATGAATGTGGTGGGCGATAGCGGGCCCATCACCATACCGCCGGACACCCAGGTGACGATTGCCAAGGACGGAACCATTTCGACCGTACCCAGCGGAACGATGGCGGCTCAAGTGGTATTGGTCGGGCGTCTCAAGCTGGTCAATCCTCCAGAGGATCAGTTGGTGCGCGGCGAGGATGGTTTGTTCCGCACCAGGGACGGCAAACCGGCCGACGCAGACATCAAGGTCGGTGTGGTCTCGGGCAACCTGGAAGGCAGCAACACGAACATGGTGGAGTCGCTGGTGAACATGATCTCGCTGTCGCGCCAATTCGATATGCAGATGAAGATGCTGACAACGGCGGACGACAATGCCAAACAAGCCAGCGGCGTACTCAGCGTCACCGGCTGAATTTTATAAAAGGATACTCATCATGATTCGTTCCCTGTGGATTGCCAAGACCGGTCTGGAAGCACAACAGACGCAGATGGATGTCATCTCCAACAACCTGGCCAACGTCAGTACCAACGGCTTCAAGCGTTCGCGTGCGGTGTTCGAGGATCTGCTGTACCAGAACCTCCGCCAGCCGGGTGCGCAATCGTCGCAACTGACACAGATACCCTCCGGTCTGCAGATCGGTACCGGTGTGCGCCCTATCGCGGCCGAACGCATCCATACCCAGGGCAACCTGCAACAGACCAGCAATCAGCTGGATGTGGCGGTTCAGGGTGCAGGGTTCTTTCAGGTCGTGCTGCCTGACGGCACGACGGGCTATACCCGCGACGGCTCTTTCCAGACCGACAACCAGGGACAGATGGTCACTTCGAATGGCTTTCCATTGCAGCCGTCGATCACCATTCCCGCCAATGCCACCTCGGTCACCATCGGCCAGGATGGCGTGGTGTCGGTCACGCAGCCGGGTACGACAGCGGCAGTGCAGGTCGGCAGCATACAGCTGGCGACATTCATCAATCCGGCCGGACTGGAAAGCATGGGGCAGAACCTTTATCAGGAGACGGGCTCATCGGGTGCGCCTCTGGCCAATGTGCCCGGCACCAACGGCACGGGAACGATCAGTCAGGGTTATGTCGAGACGTCCAACGTGAATGTGGTGGAAGAACTGGTGAACATGATCCAGACACAGCGCGCGTACGAGATCAATTCAAAAGCGGTCACCGTCTCGGATCAGATGCTGCAGAAACTGACGCAGATGTAATGTCATGAAAATGAACGTGCTTGAAATTGCCATGGGTGCTTCCCCCACCCTGACCCTCTCCGGGAAGGAGAGGGAACAAACGAGAAGAGGGTCAAGCAGGCAATCCGCGAAGCGGATGCTCGCAAAGGCAATTTTGAATTTCCGGAGGCGAATCATGCGTAAAACAATGGAAATAATAAGTCTGCTGGTTGTCGCTTTGCCACTGACTGCCTGTGTGCCGCCGCCATCCACCAGCATCCGGGAACCGTTGACGGCTCGTCCGGCCCCTTTGCCTTTGGCGCCGAATAACGAGGGGGCAATTTTCCTGGCGGGAGTGAATGATCATCCGATGTTCGAGGACATGCACCCGCGCCACGTTGGCGATGTACTCATCGTCAACATCGTCGAAACGACGGCGGCTTCAGGCAAATCGGGACATGACGACACCAATACCGGCAGTCTGGCGATTACTGCACCGTCTCTGACGGGATTGACTGGCGGAGTGTCGGGCAGCAGCAGTGTCAAATCGGGCGGCGCAAGTGACAGTTCGGGGAGTAATTCCTTCACGGGAGCCATCACCGTGACAGTGATTGAAGTGCTGCCCAACGGCAATCTGCGTGTTGCAGGCGAGAAGCAAGTGTCCATCAAATACGCCCAGGAATATGTGCGCTTTTCCGGCATCGTGAATCCGGCCACCATCAGCGGCAGCTACACGGTGCAATCGACCCAGGTGGCGGACGTGCATGTCGAATACAAGGGAGCAAACAGCATCGACACATCTGCGGTGCTCAGCATGTTCAACCGCATCTTCTACTCGGTATTGCCGTTCTAGCGGGGTAAGCCATGAATATCAGATCGTTTTTATTTGCGCTGTTGATGCTCGTTTCTCTGAGCGCAACAGCGGAACGCATCAAAGACCTGGCCAGTGTGCTGGGCGTTCGCGAGAACCAGCTGCTGGGTTACGGGCTGGTGGTCGGTCTGGACGGCAGCGGCGACATGACCATGCAGACACCGTTCACGGTGCAAAGCATCACCAACATGCTGCTGCAGATGGGTGTCAACATGCCGCCGGGCAGCAGCAGCATCATGATGCTGAAGAATGTGGCTGCGGTGACAGTGACGGCTTCGCTGCCGCCGTTCTCGCGCCCGGGACAGACCATCGACATCACGGTATCGTCCATCGGTAATGCCAAAAGCTTGCGCGGCGGCACCCTGTTGATGACGCCGCTGAAAGGCGCGGACGGGCAAGTATATGCCATGGCACAGGGCAATATGCTGGTGAGCGGGGCGGGCGCGGCGGCGGCCGGCTCCAAGACTCAAATCAATCACTTGAGCGTGGGCCGCATTCCCGGAGGTGCGACAGTGGAACGTTCTGTGCCGACCTCGGTGGGACAGGGCGATTATGTCTATCTTGAATTGAATACTGCCGACTTCACCACGGCGATGCGCCTGGCAGAAGTTATCGGTAAGAACCTTTCACCCGGCAATCCGGAGGGCGCGGCCGCAATGGATGCACGCACCATACAAGTCAAGGCTCCGGAAGGCAGCGCGCGCGTGGCTTTCATTTCTCAAATTGAAAATCTGGAAGTCGATGCGGCGGCGGGCAGTGCCAAGGTCATCGTTAATGCCCGCACCGGTTCGGTGGTCATGAACCAGCATGTCTCGCTCGACGATTGCGCCGTGGCGCACGGCAACCTTACTGTCGTGATCAACGCCGAAAACACGGTAAGCCAGCCCGCGCCGCTTTCGCAAGGACAAACGGTGGCAGTGACCAATGCCAATATCGAGATCAAGGCCGACAAAGGCAACCTGTTGCACCTGAAGCGTGGTGTGGATTTGAACGATGTGGTCAGGGCGCTCAATTCCATCGGTGTGACCCCGCAGGATATGCTGGCGATTCTGCAGGCAATGAAGGCGGCCGGTGCGCTGCGTGCCGAACTTGAGGTGATATAGGTTCTGCGGTCATGACAATCTCAGGCACAGACATCAGCAGCATGGCGATCGACAGCCAGAGTCTGAACAGGCTGAAATTGCAGGCGACGCAGGCTCCGGACCAGGCGCTGAAGGCGGCAGCCAAGCAATTCGAAGCGGTATTCCTGAACATGATGCTGAAAAGCATGCGTGATGCGACGCCGCAGGACGGTGTATTCGATAGCGAGCAGACCAAGATGTTCACCGGCATGCTCGACCAGCAATTGGCGCAAAGCATGTCGTCTCGCGGCGTGGGATTGGCGGAAGTCATGGTGAAACAACTCAGCCGCAACCACCAGGTCAGTCCCTCTGCTCCCGCCGCGGTTGCACCGGCCGCGATGCGCGCCGTGCCTTCAGCTTACAAGGCCGATGTCCAGCAATCCTTTATCGATAAATTAAGAGTGCCTGCCGAGCAGGCAAGCAGCAGTACCGGTATCCCGGCGCATCTCATACTGGGACAGGCTGCGCTGGAAAGCGGTTGGGGCAAGCGCGAGATAAAAATGGCGGATGGCAGCAACAGCTATAACCTTTTCGGCATCAAGGCGGGCAAGGATTGGAAGGGCAAGGTGGCGGAAGTGACCACCACCGAATATCACAACGGAGTGGCGAGCCAACAAGTGCAGCGCTTTCGCGCATACGGCTCATATGCGGAGTCGTTTCAGGATTACGCAAAATTATTGAGCAATAACCCGCGCTATTCGGGAGTGACGGGGCAGGAAGATGCCAAGGTCTTTGCGCAGGGGCTGCAGCAAGCCGGATATGCGACCGACCCGCATTACGCGGACAAGCTGGTCGGCGTGATCGGCAGCGTCAGCACCCGCGTCTAAAGTTTTCAATTAATGTGCCGATAACCAGACTGTAGAGTTGACTAACGGCAGAAGGATCTTGCGATATGGCTATTTTCGGTATTTCAGTGAGCGCGCTCAATGCGGCCCAAGCAGGCCTTGCGACGACCTCGAATAACATCGCCAATGCCAACACGCCCGGCTATTCACGGGAACAGATCGTCCAGACGCAGATGTTGCCGCAGAACACGGGCTCGGGGTTCATCGGACAGGGTGTCAGCGTGGCGACAGTGCAGAGACAATATGACCAGTTCCTGAGTGCACAAGTACTTGCAGCGCAGACGCAATCGTCCAATCTGAATACACAGCTGGGCCTGTCGCAGCAGGTAAGCAATCTGCTGGGTGATTCCAGCGGCGGTTTGACTCCCACGCTGCAGGATTTCTTCACCGCGGTGAACGGCGTCTCCAATGCGCCCCAGTCCGTGCCCGCACGACAGGCCATGATCGGCAGCGCGCAAACGCTGGTGAGCCGTTTCCAGTCCCTGAGCCAGAACCTGAACCAGATTCGGGACGGTCTCAACAGCCAGATCTCGAACAGCGTGACACAGATCAATAGCTATGCGAACCAGATTGCCACACTGAACGAGCAGATTGTCCAGGCGCAGGCCAACAATCCGAACCAGCAGCCGAATGCACTGCTGGATCAACGCGACCAGTTGGTCAATCAGCTCAGTCAGCAAATACGCGTTTCAACTATCAAGCAGAGCGACGGTTCGATGAACGTCTATATCGGCAACGGTCAATCGCTGGTTCTGGGTAACCAGACCACGACGCTGCAAGCGATCGCTTCTCCCACCGACCCGACGGCGCTGCAAGTCGCCTATGCGAACAATGGCACCGTGATTCCGATCCAGCAAAGTTCGCTGCAGGGCGGCACCCTGGGGGGATACCTCAGTTTCCGCCAGACCGTGCTCGATCCGGCAGTCAATGCGCTTGGCCGTATTGCAATGGGTTTTGCCGATACCTTCAATCAGCAACAGCAAAAAGGAACGGATCTGAACGGCGCGCTCGGCGCAAGCATGTTTACTTCGGCAGTACCGCGCGTGACGCCTTCCTCTTCCAACGTTGGCAACGGTGTACTCGCGGCGACCGTCAACAGTACCTCGGCGCTGACAGGGCACGATTACAGCGTGCAGTTCGATGGTACGAACTATACCGTCTACGATACGACCACCAATGCCGCGCAGTCTTTCACTCCGGCACAGTTGGCCGCAGGACAAACGCTCCCAGGTACCGGCATCACACTGCAATTGACGGCGGGTTCGGTGGCGAACGTTGCGGGCGATTCGTTCCTTGTACGACCCACGGCGGACGGTGCAGGCAATATTGCACTCAACATCACCGACCCGACCAAGATCGCCGCATCAGCTTCCATCGCTTCCAATGCGCCGACTACCAACCTGGGAACCGGCACCATTGCGCCAGCCAGCGTGGCCGCGACTACCCCGCTGCCATTGAATGCGGTTCCGCTGCAGGACAATGTGACGATTACCTTTATCGATGCAACTCACTTTACTGTCACTGACAATACTGCGCCGTCAACGCTAGTTGGTGCACCGGGAACGCTGTATAACCCGGCTGTTGGAGCGACGTTGTCGTTTAATGGTTGGACGACGCAAATTAGCGGCGCACCTTCTGCCGGGGACACGTTTTCCGTGACTCAGAACACCAACGCCACTGCCGACGGCAGCAACATGCTGAAAATGGCAGCATTGCAGACAACCAATACGCTGGTGAACGGGACGACCAGCTACCAGGGTGCTTATGCACAGTTGATCGCCCAGGTGGGCACACAGACGAACCAGTTGACTACCACCAGCCAGGCGCAGACCAGCCTGTTGACCCAGGTGACCAACTCGCAGCAGGCTGTTTCCGGTGTCAACCTGGATGAAGAAGCGGCCAATCTGCTGCGTTATCAGCAAGCCTACCAGGCAGCGGGCAAGGCGATGCAGATCGCCAATACCATGTTCGACACCATTCTGAATCTGAAGTAGGAGTAGATCATGCGCATCAGTACTGCCACCATCTATAGCTCGAACGTATCCAACATGAACAATCTCGAGGCGCAGATTGCTCAGACCCAACAGCAGATTTCGACCGGGAACCGTATCCAGTCGCCGGCCGATGATCCTACCGGTGCGGCGCGCATCATCGAGCTCAATCAGGCCAATTCGGTAAACACCCAATATGGCACCAACAATACTGCCGCGCAAAACACCCTTTCATTATCCGAGAACGTTCTGCAAAGCGTGACGACGCTGCTGCAGAGCGTGAAGTCGACTGCGGTGAATGCGGCGAACGGTGTGCTGACCACCTCCGACCGCCAATCATTGGCGACCAGCTTGCAGGGCCAGTTGCAGGAATTGCTGGGGCTGGCAAACAGCACGGACGGCACCGGAAATTACCTTTTTTCGGGTTCAAAAGGCAACACACAGCCCTTTGTGAATACCCCCGCCGGCATCGCTTACCAGGGCGACAGTTTGCAGCGCAACATACAGGTAAGCCCGACAAGACAGATCGCAAGCACCGACGTGGGCACGGATATCTTCATGAAGGTGAGAAACGGGAATGGAACATTCACCGCCTCTTCAGGCTTGACCCTGGGTATCAGCGCAAACATAGCCGTGGGGGCAACGTCGGTGACGGTGGCCAACACCGGTGCTCTGGTGCCGGGCATGCCGATCACCGGGGGCGGGTTCCCGGCCGGAACAACGGTCGCCAGCATCACAGATGCAACGCACTTCGTTGCTTCCAATCCGGCAACAACAGCCACGGCCGCGGGGCAGACCATCCAGTTTGCCAATACAGGCACGGGGACAGGCATCATCAGCACCGGTGCGGTGATCAATCCTGCTTTATACAACAATAACACTTACCAGCTGTCATTCAGCGTAGTCGCCGGAGTGACTACCTATTCCGTGACCGATGTGACCAACCCTGCCGCTCCCGTCGCTGTTGCCGGTCAAACCAACGTCGCTTACACCAGCGGCAACGCCATCAATTTCAACGGCATTCAGGTGCAAATCAACGGAGCGCCTGCGAATGGCGATGTGTTCAGTGTCTCGCCTAGCGCCAATCAGGGTATCTTCGCTACCTTATCCAACCTGATCAATACCCTGAAATCGCCGGCAGCGCCGGGCGGTACTTCTTTCAATCAAAGTGTGAACGATGCATTGGGGAACATCGATCAGGGTTTGAATAATATCCTGACCGTACGCGCTTCGATGGGGTCCCGCCTGAACGAACTGACTGCCCTGCAAAACACAGTCAGCCAGCAGGGCCTGCAATACCAGCAAACGCTGACGTCCATCCAGGGTACGGACTACAACAAGGCCATCAGCGATCTGACACAGCAGCACACGGCGCTACAGGCAGCGCAACAATCGTTTGCTTCTATATCCAAGTTGTCGCTGTTCAACTACCTGTAAATTCCTTCCGTTTTGATGCGGAGTGCAAGGTTTCCCTTGCATCCCGTCATTCCCGGTGCCTGAATCCCGACTTTCTGGAATCGATTGTGGCTGACGACTGCATTGCTCTGTGCAGTTAGAATGCGCGAATGCGGAACCGGACAATGCAACCCCGGTTCTTCGGATCGCCATTAACCCGGACGCATCATCACGATCATGATAAACAAGGAACTCACGGAAGCCGAAGCGCTGTTCTTCCAGGGCACCCGCTGCATGGAAGCCGGCGATGCTGCCGGTGCTGAAGCCTGCTTCAGGCAAGCTGTGCAAATCGTGCCGGACTTTGCCGAGGCCCATGCCAACCTCGGCCTGATGCTGGACAAAAAGCTTGATACAGATGCCGCCGAGATCTGTTACCGGCGATCCATTGAGCTTAACCCGAGCTATTCGCAAACTCATTTGAATCTTGGCGTGCTCTGCGCCGGCAAGAAGCGGTTCGCCGAAGCTGAACAAGCCTATGAGCAAGCAATTGCACTTGACCCGGGGTCTCCGGTGGGCTGGTCTAATCTTGGAGTTCTGTATGCCTGCATGAAACGGGAAGCAGAGGCGGAGCGATGCTATCGCAGGGCACTGTCTTTGAATGATTCCTATAGAACGGCCCGCTTCAACTTCAGCTATCTGTTATTGCGCCAAGGCCGTTTTGAAGAAGGCTGGGAGTGTCTGGAGGCGCGCAACTGGTACACCGCACTGGCTGCCCGACTTGATTGCCCGCGCTGGCAGGGCGAAGCAGTCGTCGGCAAATCCATCCTGGTCGTCTATGAGGCAGGTCACGGGGATGTGATCCAGTTTTGCCGTTATGCGGATGTTCTGAAGGAGCAAGGTGCAGCATCGATCACCATGATCTGCCACCCACCCTTGAAAGCATTGCTGGAAGAAATGGAAAGCGTGAATAGCGTTATTTCCTTCGACGAGAAGATGTCCGCATCAGGTTGGAATTTTTGGACGCCGCTTCTGAGTATTCCATACCGCTGCAAAACCAATATCGATTCCATTCCGGCCAAGATTCCCTATCTGGCAGCGCCGCGTAACCTGGTCGAAAAGTGGGCAGCACTGTTACCAAAAAATGGAATTCGCATCGGTTTGGTGTGGAAGGGCAGTACTCAATTCGAGAATGATGCAGACCGTTCGCTACCATCGCTTGATGTGCTGGCCCCTTTGGGATCGGTAGCCGATGTGAGCTTTATCAGCCTGCAGAAAGGCGCCGGCGAAGATGAAGCGATGCAGCCACCCGATGGATTGCATCTGAGCCATATCGGCTCGCAGCTAACTGACTTTGCCGATACGGCGGCTGCTGTGATGAATCTCGATCTGGTCATCTGCGTAGACACTGCGGTCGCTCATCTGGCGGGAGCGCTCGGGAAGCCGTGCTGGGTCTTGCTGCCGTACTACAAGACAGACTGGCGCTGGTTGACGGATCGCGAGGATACGCCGTGGTACCCCGGCGTCATGCGCCTCTTTCGCCAGCCAGCGATGGGCGACTGGGGCTCAGTCGTTGCCGAGGTGGTCGCCGCGTTGGAGCAATGGAAAAGGACAGGATGCGTATCATTCGGCGAGCGTGGGGTATAACTTTACCGCGACGAATAGCAGTCCGCAGAATACAGCAAGCAACACCGCAAAATCCACGGCGTAACCATGAATGCTTTCCCCTCCCGTGATCATGAGCCCGCGCAGCGCGTCGATCAGATAAGTCAGCGGATTGACCTGCGCGATGAAGCGCAACCAGCCCGGCATGATCTCCAGCGGATAGATCGCATTGCTCGCGAAGAACATGGGCATGGTCAGGAGCTGGCCTATCCCCATGAAGCGTTCGCGCGTCTTGACGATGCAGGCGATGACGAGCGAGAACGTGGCAAAGATCCCGGAGCCCAGCATCACGCTGACCAGTACCGCGAAGATCGCGAACGGATCCAGCCTGAGCGAAACATGCATCACGAATGCGATGAGATAAATCACAACTGCCTGCAGGATGCCGCGGAACCCGGCGGCGACCGCCTTGCCGAATACCAGCGAAATGCGCAGTGCGGGGCTGACCAGAAGTTTATGAACCACGCCAAGGTCGCGTTCCCAGATGATCGCGATGCCATAGAATATCGCGCTGAACAGAACGCTCTGCGCGAGTATTCCCGGCGTGATGAAGGCAAGGTAACTTAGCTGTCCGGTCTGGATGCCGCGAACCTGGGCGAGTACCTGCCCGAATACCACCAGCCACAGCAAGGGCTGTACCGCGCGCGAAATGATCTCGGTCGGGTCGCGGATCAGTTTGATCAGCTCGACTTGCACGATGGCGGCGCTTTCCCTTATAAATCGTTTCATGGGTTTGCCTGTTAGCCGAGTCGATGGGCTGTTCTACGGTTCTGCACGATTTCGCGGAAAGTGCCGCTCTCCTGGATGGAGCCACCCGCGTAATGCACGAACACATCGTCCATGTTGGCGCCTTCCCCGAGACCGGTGCGCAACTCGGCAGGTTTGCCGATCACGCTGATTTTCCCTTTGTGCAGGATCGCGAGATTGTCGCAAAGCGCTTCCGCCTCTTCCATGTCGTGCGTGGTGATGAGTACCGTCATGCCGTGGTTGCGCCGGAGATCGATCAGGCGATCCCACACCGTGTGGCGCGCAACGGGATCGAGTCCGATCGTCGGCTCGTCCAGGAACAGGATTGCGGGGCGATGCAACATGGCCTGGGCAAGCTCCAGCCTGCGTATCATGCCACCGGAGTAGGTGCGTACCAGCTTGTGTGCCGAGTCGACAAGGCCCATGAACTCCAGCGCATTTCCAATCCGTTCTTTTCTCTCTGCTGTGGGTATGTCATAGAGCTTGGCCGACAGACGCAGATTCTCGTAGCCAGTCAGTGCGCCGTCGGCAGACAGGAGTTGTGATACATAGCCGATACGCCGCCTGACGTCTGCCGGG
Source organism: Sideroxydans sp. CL21 (assembly GCF_902459525.1). Classification (NCBI taxonomy): domain Bacteria; kingdom Pseudomonadati; phylum Pseudomonadota; class Betaproteobacteria; order Nitrosomonadales; family Gallionellaceae; genus Sideroxydans; species Sideroxydans sp. CL21. Next base: position 3,061,150 of record NZ_LR699166.1, on the reverse strand, counting down.
GACCGGATGATATCGAAACCGCCAACGTCAGCTGTTCCAGAGGTGGGTGATAACAAAGTTGTGAGCATCTTGATGACGGTGCTTTTCCCGGCGCCGTTCGCGCCGAGCAAGCCGAAAATCTGCCCGTAAGGAACACGCAGCGCGATGTGGTCCACTGCCGTCAGGCTACCGAACTGACGTGTCAGTTCGGATGTGGCTATCGCGAATCTGTCGGGCATATCGGTGCTCATATATGTATATTATGCGCTCCTATATCCAAGCCAGACAATTTCCGATGACCAAGCAACTCTTGCCGGACCCTTCCGGTATCACCAATGCGATATTCAGCAACAACGCGGGCCGCGACCCCGAGCGGCTCGCCATGAAATACGCCAAGATGGCGCAGAGCCCGTTCATCTTTCTGCGCGGTGCGTGTCACCTGTTTTACGACTCCCTGCCGGATTCGTCCCTTTTCCGAGACGCCCCTCTGGCCTGGTGTTGCGGGGATCTGCATTTCGAGAATTTCGGCAGTTACAAGGGCGACAACCGGCTGGTCTATTTTGACATCAACGACTACGACGAAGCTGCGCTGGCGCCTGCCACCTGGGACATGGCCAGGCTGCTGACCAGCATCCAGTGTGGCGCCGAAGCGCTTAAAGCAACCCAGGCCGAGGCTTTGGCGGTCAGCCGAAGCTGCCTGGACGCTTACCGCAGTGCTCTCATCAACGGCAAGCCGCTGTGGGTGGAGCAGGAAACATCCATCGGTCTTGTGAATGCACTACTGACGAACTTGCAGAGTCGCGAAAGAGCCACGTTTCTCGACAAGCGCACGATCCGCAAGACTCATCGACGCAGCCTGATACTGGATGGTGTGAAGGCATTGCCGGCTTCCGATGCACAGAAAAAACTCGTTACCGAATTCATGGTTGGTTTTGCTTCCACACAACCCGATCCGAAGTTTTTTGAGGTACTCGACATTGGCCGCCGCATCGCCGGGACCGGCAGCCTGGGCGTGGAACGATTCGTGGTGCTGGTGGAAGGCAAGGGCTCTCCCGACGGCAACTACCTGCTCGATATCAAGGAAGCCAGGCCATCGGCGATGGTGCCGCATCTTGCACGACTTGGCATCAAACAGCCAAACTGGGCGGACGAGGCGAGCAGGGTAGTGACCGTACAGAACCGGATGCAGGCCGTCGATCACGCCCTCCTTCATGCGGTTAAGCTGGGCGGACTCCCTTGCATCCTGAAAGGACTGCAACCCTCGGAAGATCGGGTGTCCATCGGCGAGTGGGGCAAGAAACTGGATCGGCTCAAGGACGTGGTGGCAACCATGGGGCGTATCCTGGCCTGGGATCAATTGCGCGCTTCCGGACGATCCGGGGCGGCCACTGCCGATGAACTGATCGCGTTCGCGCAGAGAGGAGACTGGGTCACCGAGATGCTGGATAGCGCGACGCAAATGACGCAGACGACCCGGCAGCAGTGGCAAGCGTTCACTGAGGGGCAGAACAGTCGGCAGTCGCAGGAGCGGGCTCCATGAGCTTCGCTGATCTTGCAAAGAGGTATTGATGGCTGAGCAAAAGAGCTCCAATCCGATGTTCCAGGCGGCGCTACGCAAACATCTCGATGGCGATCTGCAGGCAGCAGAGCACATGTATCGGGAGCTCATACAGGCCGACCCCGGCGACGCCCAGGCCAGGCACTATCTGGGATATCTGCTGCAACAATCCGGCCGATTGCAGGAAGCATTCGAGCAGCTGACGGCAGCCATTGCCATCGACGATCGCCATGCAGAGTGGCATTTCAATCTGGGCATCGTGCTTTCAAAACAGGGGCAGGTGACTGCGGCGATATATGCTTTTACCAGAGCCATCGCGATAGATCCGGATAAATATTTCTACCGGACCAACCTGGGGGCTGCGTTCGAATCGGATCAGGAATGGGTTCGTGCCGAGCAATGCTACCAGGCTGCGGTAAATATCGACCCGAACTGCCCGGATGCTTTCTATTTGCTGTCGGCCTTATATCTGAAGCAGGAGCGATTTGAGGAGGCGCGGCGTTGCAATTACCGCGGCATCGTGGCCGAACCGGCAGGCAGCAAACCGAAAATGGTATTGGGCCAAGCGTTGTATGAGCTGGGGCGGGTGGAGGAAGCGATTTCATTGTTTGAGAGCTGGCTGGCAGAGGAACCGGACAACCCCGTGGCAATGCATTTATTGGCCGCGTACAAGGGGCAGCAGGTGCCCGCGCGATGCAGCAACCAGTATGTCGAGCAGACATTCGACGCCTTTGCGAACAGCTTCGAGAACGTCCTGGGCAGGCTGAAATACTGCGGCCCGCAATTGGTGCAGGATCACCTCGCTACACTTGATCTGCCCGCTTCCAGCCTGAGCATCCTTGACCTGGGTTGCGGTACCGGCATGGTGGGTGAAGTCATGAAGCCCTACGCACGCGAGCTGGTGGGTGTCGATCTCAGCCAAGCCATGCTGAACCGGTCCGCTGCAAAGCAGGTGTACCGGCAACTGCACAAATCCGATATCACCGACTTCTTGCGGACGACTGGCGAGCATTACGATCTCATCGCCTGCATGGACACGTTCGTCTATCTGGGGCGGCTGGATGAAGTCCTTGCGCTGATCTGCCGGAAGCTGACGACTGGCGGGATGTTGCTCTTCAGTACCGAAAAGCTGCACGGGGCTACGGGGCCGGACTATCGATTGAACATCAGCGGCAGGTACAGCCATCACCCCGACTATCTGGCAACCTTGCTGGGCAATACAGGATTCAGGCTCCTACGCATGACCGATGTCCCGATCAGGAACGAGTCGGGCTGCCAGATCAAAGGCCAGTTCGTTTGCGCGAGCCGCGCGGAATAGCACGGGAAGCTATACCTGCGCGCGCAGCGCTCCAACAAATGATTCCAGTTCATTCGTTGCCAGATCGGACACTGCCCAATATTCCATGCCGTCCTTTGTCCAGCGAATCAGGTGATAGCCCTGGCGCTCTTGCATCTTTAAATCTGCAGTACCCGCTTTTCCCGGCCAGACATACACATTGATGGGGTGCTGATTGTGCCGGTAGACCAGCACGGCCACGGAGCGACCGTTGAGATAATCCAGCCGCCCTCCCACCAAAGGAAACCCGCTGGATGAAAGATCGAATACTGGCGGCGAAAAATCCAGCTTGCCGTTGAACCACGGCTTTACCGTGTGCTTGTCGGATGAAACCACATCCGACAGGTGATCGACCTGCAAAGAACGAACATGGCTGGAGATCAGTTCCTCGACCAACCTGTCCTGGCTCGAAGGTTGGTTCAGATACACGGCGCCACTCCAGGCCAATGCCAGCACTGTCACCAGCACTGCACCCGCGTTCATCCAGTTCAGATTCCATTCTATGGGTCTTGGGGTATCCGTGCGATGGCGCGGAAGGCTCATCGTGATGCGCTGAGCGAGGTGATCCGGAGCAGAAAAATAGGGGGCATGACTTTTCAGGCTTTCCCTCATGCTGCTCAGCGCCGAGAATTCGCTTTGGCACGCGGCACAACTGTCGAGGTGCTGTTCCAGCGCAAGCAGATCGGCGACACCAAGCTCCTGGTCGAGATAGGCCGGCAGCAGTTCCATGAATTTTTGATGATCCATCATGTATTCCATTTCTGCGTTGCAAGGATTTCAGCCAACTGCTTGCGTCCCCGCGTCAGACGCGACATCACTGTGCCTATCGGTATTCCGGTGATCCCGGCGATCTGCTTGTATGACATGTCTTCCAGTTCGCGCAAGACCATCACTTCGCGAAACTCCACCGATAATGTTTCCAAGGCCAGTTGCATCTGCCGCTGGCAATCTTTCTGCATGAGCAGGGTCTCGGGGTTGTCGTCGACATGATTTGCAGCGCCGGAGTCGGTGTTCCCGATGCTGTGCAACTCTTCCTCGAACTGGGTGGTCTGGCCTTCAGCCCTATTCTGCCGATACCAGGTGTAAAAAGTATTGCGCACTATACCCAGCAACCATGCGCGCCCATCCTCGCCATGGAAGCCGTCAAAGAATTTATACGCCCGCAAATAGGCCTCCTGCACGATCTCTTCCGCATCCTGGTTGCTGCGCGTAAGCCAGCGCGCCAGATTGAATGCCGAATCCAGATGCGGCAACACCATCACCTGAAAACGCTGTTCTTTTGTTTTTATCGGGGAGTCCATCCTGCGGTTCCGTATTCTCTATCGTCATACCGGTTATGGAAGGGCTTTATTCCCGCCCATTACATCTTGGGCCGCGATAATTTGCAAATACGGCAGGATCAGATCATGGGTCTACCCGAATTGGATTGAGGATCGGATCGATGCGCCCTGAATCAGCGACGGAAAGAGCTGGGTTGTTCGATCGCCGTCACTTTCGATAGGTGGGCGAAGAATCGGACGCATCGATGCGAGGGTTTTCCTGCAAGATATGGAACCGGATCTGGACGGCGTCGTCCAGCGTCGAGGTGTCTGCCCACTCACCCTGTCCCACTTTGATCGATGTTCGCGAGACTGTGAATGAGCCATCGAACCAGCGGCCTTGAGGAGTGGCAGTCGTGACGAAAGCGACCGGCACCATGACGGTATGACCCTTGAGCGTAAAGGCGCCCTTGGCGATGTAGTGTCCCGCGTCCTTGACATGAAATTCGGAAGCCTCGAAGGTTGCCTGGGGGAAGGTATTGGCATCGAAGAAATCGGCGCTCCTGATCAAATCGTTCGCGGCCGGGGTGCCAGTGTTGACTGACCGAACGTCGACGCTGACCAGGACCATCCCGACGTCCGGATGTGCTGGATCGAATTTCACGTTCGCCACAAAATCATTGAACGTACCCTGCAGGGCGGTTCCTTCCTGCGAGGCCAGGAAGCTGATTTCACTCTGCGGTGCAGCGGCGCCGGCGCTCAGGGCGACGGCGCCCAGCGCGACGACGATTGCGCGGAGCAGATTTCGCAATATGTTCTTCATGTTATCCATCTCCATTTTCGAACTCTCCGGTTGACTCGCGGGAATACGGGCACATTTTCGTCAAGCCCCGCATTGGCCGATTGCGCAGCACTGCCGGACATCTAGCCGACTGTATGCTCGCGCTCCTCGATCGAACGTGCGCTGCCCCTGGCTTCGATCTCGCGCCAGCCGAGTCCGCGATAAGGTTGCGCGGCGTCCCATGGCAAGGGAAGGTGATCGGGTCCGGATCCGGGTGCCGGCAGGGGAAATATCAGCGACCTCGCCGCGTAATGTGGGATGTGCCCCGTCATGTGCTGATTCTCCTGGTGGATATGGCCGTAAAAGACGGTGACGCGCGGATAGGCCTGCAATATTTCCAGTGCCTTCGCGCCGTCGCGCGTCGTCCACCCCCATTGCGGCTGCAAGTCGAACAAAGGGCGATGAGTCAGCACCACGATGGGAACATCCTTTGATCGTGCATCCAGGTCTTTCTCCAGCCAGGAGATCTGTTCGTCTCCCAGCGATCCGGTAGGGTCGGAGACGTTATCCAGGGCGACGAAATGGACACCCTTGTGATCGAAGGAATAATGGGTCTCCCCGAAGAATTCCCGGAAGGCATCGCCGTGGTCCGCCGACGCGTCATGCTCGCCCGGCAGGAAGCGGATGTTGCGGACACGAAGAGCGCCGACCTGCTCGCGAAATTCCGCCATGCGTTCGCGGCGCACCTTGGTATCGAGCGTGAGCTGCGTCAGGTCGCCGGTGAAGACAATGAAATCCGGGTCGACCGGCAACGCATTCACCGCAGCGATCGCCTTGGGCAGCGTGCCACGCGCATCGGAATTGGCGGGGCCGCTGTAACCCCAATGTGTGTCGGACAACTGCACAAAGAAGAAATCCGATTCGGCAGACTTGCCCGCGCCTGTCGAGGAGCAGGCTGCCAACCCGATACCCGATGCATAGATGGCCCCGCCGTAACAGGCCAGTTGAAGAAACTTCCTTCTGTTCATATCCGTTTCGTTCGTGCTCATGGTTGCCTCCGTTTGAATTAATGACTCCCCCGTATGCGCGATGCCTTGAGGTGACGGTGCGATGCCGATATAACGTCCGCCATGCCTGCAATACCGTTGCGCTGGGTGACTTATTCCCGGAGAACGATCAGACCCTGCAGGAAATATTTTTCTTCAGAGCGGGAATATTCAGGAGCGTCCGACGGTAAGCTGCGCGATCCGGCAGCTTTTAAAGCTTGGCGCCGAAGCAGGGGCATTGGGGAATGATGGCAGCAGATGTCCTTTCCGCATTGTGAAAAGCCCGCAAAGCCCGCGTTGCCAGAGTTACTTTCAAGGTGAGTCGATATTGGTGCAGAATGCGGGCATGCGAATTTCAGCGCATGAAGTCATGCGATGTCAGTCAAACCAAATTACGCGATGCAACTGATCGAACGACTGGAAAGAACATGAGCGTAAACCGGACACGCCGGAATTTCCTGAAGACAGCCAGCCTCTCGTTTGTCCTCGTGCCGCTCGTTGTATTCAGTCGTCACGCTGGTGCAACTGTGAATTCCGATATGCGCGCCCAATTGAAATACCAGAATTCCCCAAAGGACAACATGAACTGCACGACTTGCCTGGAATTCATCCCGGGAAAGACAGACAAGGCTATGGGCAGGTGCAAGGTGATTCCGGAAGACGATGAAATATCACCCGATGGCTACTGCACGAAGTGGAACACCATGTGAATGGGCGTTCGCTTGGCGGCATGCTCAAGTCAATATAAAACGCAATTTCTCTCCAGAGTGACCAAAAATTTTCAGCGATTACTTTGGCAGGGGTACTTCCTGACTTTCACGGCGGCTATGGAAGGGCCGAACTTGAATTTGCCGTGACCTGATGTCCGCAATGGACTTAACACGTTGAACCACGCAGCTCAAATAACAAGAGGAGATATCATGATCACACGACGCACGTTCCTGACCGCAACGACTGCAGTGACCGCCGGAGTTGCAATGGGAATCACCGGGCAAGCCGATGCTGGGCAAGAATCGCACATGAAGAAATTTTCGGGGCCGCACGAGATGCCGAAAGGCCTCACCTTGTTGTCGATCGCCAATGCCGACGGTACCGAGACGCTGGGCATCAAGACCGCCAGTGCCGTTATCGATGTACGGAAGGCATCTCATCTGCTCGGCATTTCGGCGCCGATGACGATGGAGGAACTGCTGCGAGAAGGGAATGCCGCCGGACTTACCAAAATCGCTGCCAACAGCGGCAATGCCAAAATCAAGCCGGCCCTGCTCGACGAGGCCAATATCACCCATGGGCGACTTTTCACCAACCCCGGAAAGATCGTTTGCGTCGGCCTCAATTACAAACGCCATGCGAAGGAGATCGGCATGCAGGAGCCGCGCGTCCCTCCGCTATTCAATAAATTCAACAATGCTTTGGCCGCCCACAATTGCACGATCGATTTGCCTCCCAGGGATATTTCCTACAAATTCGATTATGAGACGGAGATGCTGATCGTCATCGGCAAGTCTGCTCGCAATGTTCCGGAAGCCGATGCCCTGAACTATGTCGCCGGGTATTGCACGGCAAACGATTTTTCCGCGCGCGATCTGCAACTGGAACTGCCAAGCAGCCAATGGATGATAGGCAAGACACTCGACAAGTTCGCACCGATAGGGCCATATTTCGTTTCGGCCGATCTGGTCGGCGACCCGAACAATCTGAAGCTGGAAACGCGCGTCAATGGCGAGGTACGCCAGTCCTGGAACACCAATGACTTCATCTTCAATACCCAGCAAATGATCGCCTACATCTCGAAACACTGGACGCTGGAACCGGGCGACATCATCTTTACCGGCACACCGCACGGCGTGATTCTGGGTTATCCAAAGGACAAGCAGGTCTGGCTCAAGGCCGGCGACGAGATCGTCAGCTCAATCGAGAAGCTGGGTGAACTGAAGTTCAAGCTTGCATAAGGTGGCAAGGAAGGGCGCTGCGATGGATGGATTCGGTATTCACCCTTTGCGTTGCCCGTTCGACGAGGCTTTGGAGGTGGTTGACAGGTTCAGACCGGTGTTCCGGGGAATCAGGAGATTTCCTCAGTCGGTGTGAATCAATGAGTCATGGTTTGACCTGACAACCTGTGCGCCGGCAAAGATGTGCTCTGCATAACCCCTGTCACTTCCAAGTATGTGCGAAGTCAGCCAGCCTCGCAGAAACTGCACCATCTCGACTTCGGCAGACTTCTTCAGCGAATGCCTTTCTATGTTCGCCATTCTGATAAAGAAGTGCTGGTGCTCCTTTTTATGCGCCTCTGCTTCGGGATAGCCGAACATATGCATGATCGCCTCCTCGAAGGTGAAATGCATTCTCGCCAACTGGTTCAGTTCGAGTATGGCGTAGTGCGTATTGGACCAGCCCTCACCCAGTTTTATTGATTCTTCCACGGTGGTGAAGCTGCGCAGCAGAAGTTTGTGCTGGTCGTCTATCTCGAGTATCCCGACCGAATACTCATTTTTCCATTCCATGACGCATGAACTCCAATTCTTGGAAATCAAATTGACCCGGGTTGAAAAACCGCCGGCGCTCCACGTAAACGTTCAACCCGGTCAGGCAGGCGTGGTGTCGGGAAGATCGCGATTCGTTTTCCGACAAAACCGGATCGATGTCTGATTGTACTGATGGGGTGGAAAAGGAACTGCAGATGAAAATAATTTAATAAAGCGTACATGTATTCGAAACAAATTAAAACTCCAGTCCTGCCGCGCTGCTTCTCGGAGGCTTTCGCTTTTGCGAGCACCGCTGTGTCCGCGGGCGAATCGCGGAAGATATGGCGATTCCGATCGGATACGTTCAGTTGCTGAAAACAGGCAATTTCGGGAGTTGCGGCCATTCGACCGCATCGAGCATGTTTTTGACGATCAACCCGAGTTCGGTATCGCCTTCGATCGACAATTCACGGTTGAAGAAAAGTGTGTCGGGATCTTCCTGGCGGGCCAGCAGTTGCATGAAAGCGGAGAGGTTTGCACGGAAGGAAAGATCCGGTGTGAGCGGAGCCGAAAACAGAGGACGGAACAGGCCTGCATGATAGGTAAAACAGGCGCGTCCGCCGGTATCCAGCACCTCGACAAGGAAGCTGCGGCCTTCCAGTAATTCCAGGCTATCCATCGGCAGCAGATTCATCTTTGCTGCAGCATTCAGTCCTGCAGTCAGCGTCATTGCATGCGGCCATTGCGGCAGGTGAACGCCGATGCGCGCAACCAGCGCGGGCAACTTGAATTTCGGGATATTGAAACGCTGGCTCATGTTTAAGCTCCTTGCAGTTCGTGAATTTTACTTTGATGGCGCTGTACGATGCCGGCTTCGCCAAACCAGTATCCGTCAACCATACCGTCAGTGTTCCAGTCGCTGGTATCCGGACAGGACGTTTTTCCGTGTCTTGCCGCGTCGAACGCGGCGACGATAGCGGATGTATGTTGCGGTTGAGGGCTGATACGAACGATGTCGATCCCCATCTTCAGCATGTCCGGCATCTGGTCGAGTAAATTGTAACTTTGCGCCGACATGGTCTGGATGCCGTTGATGGTCAGGAACGGCTGGCCTTCGCGCGTTTTCAGTATTATCCCTTCCGGGTGCTCCATGCATTTGAACTGGCAATCGTCTTTGTTCAGGTCGTGATGGCGGGCGGTGAAACAGCGGGCCGAAAATGCCAGCGCCAGTTTGCCGAAGGCGAAGACCTCGGTCTCGACTCCCGTCGGCCGGCTGACGTGCAGCGTTTCAATCAGCTTGCGGTCTGCCTCCAGCGGAGGCACCCAGCGCTGCATGCCATAACGCGCATAAGTTTTTAGCGTACTTTCGTTGTAGATGTTCAGGTGCGGGCCTGCGACGAAAGGACGGCCCGCAGCGATGTTCACTGCGCCCAGATCGTTGGCTTCGACCTTGCAGTTGGCTTCGTCCATCAGTCGGCGCAATGCCTTCAGGTCGCTCTCCGATTCGAGCAGGGCCTGTGCCGAGACGACGACCTCCTTGCCGGCGTCGGAGAGTTCGCGTGCCAGTGCGATCCAGTCGGCAACTCGCAATTGCTGGCGACGCGAGCAGACCACCTCGCCGACGTAGATGATGTCGATGGCCGGGTTCTGCGCCATCTCGGCGTAGAAATCGAGCACGGCCTGTTTCGGCCAGAAGTAGAGCAGGGGACCCAGGGCAAGTTTCATCGATTTACCTCCAAGGGCGGCTGTACGCGCCGAGGGTGGCCTGACTGCCTTCCGAAACTTTGGCCAGTTCGGCCTGCCAGGCTTGCTTTACCTGGTAGCGCTTGCCTTCGCTGGCAAGCGTATCAAGCGCTGCGCGCATGTTTTTTGTGACTTGCGCGACATAGGTCGGGCTGCGCTGGCGCCCTTCGACTTTGATCGCTGCAACGCCGATTTCGGCGATCTCCGGCAGGATCTCCAGCACGTTGAGGCTGGTCGGTTCTTCCAGCGCGTAGTAGGTCGCGCCGTTCACCTCGAAGCGTCCCTTGCACAGCGTGGGGTAGCCAGCCGGTTCGTTGTCGCCGAAACGGTCGATCAGAATGCCGTTCAATCGTGTCGACATCATGCCCGGCGATTTTTCCCATTTGACATATTTGGCCGGTGAACATGCGCCGACCGTGTTTGGAGATTCGCCGGTGGCGTAGGAAGAGAGCCAGCAGCGTCCTTCGTTCATCACGCACAGGCTGCCGAAACCGAAGACCTCGATCTCGACTGTAGTGTTCCTGATCACGTTCTCGACTTGCGCCAGCGTTAGCACACGCGGCAGCACCGCACGGCGCACACCGAATTCGCGCTGCGCAAAATTCACCGCTTCGTAGCTGGTTGCCGACCCCTGTACCGAGAGATGCAGACGCAGACCGGGATGGCGTCTGGCGGCGTAGTCGAGCAGTCCGACGTCGGCAAGAATCACGGCATCGACGCCAAGTTCGGCGGCACCGTCGACGGCGCGCTGCCAATCGGCGTCGCGACCGGGCTGCGCGAAGGTATTGATGGCCAGAAGGACCTCGCGGCTGCGCGACTGCGCGTAGCGGATTCCTTCGCGCATGGCCTTGTCGTCGAAATTGAGGCCTGCGAAGTTGCGCGCGTTGGTGTCGTTCTTGTAGCCGAAATAGACGGCATCGGCACCGTTATCGACCGCCGCTTTCAGGGCAGGCAAACTGCCGGCGGGGCAAATGAGCTGGGGGATATTGTCGCGCAACATGTGGATTCTCTTGTGCAAGGGAATTCAGTATAGCCATGACCTCATTTGGTCTATTGATCATTGTCAATTTCCAGAGAGTCTAAAGGTGACTCAGGGTAATGGTTATAACTTGCTGATTAAAAAATAATGACACCTTGCCCCATACGGACACAGGAAGCCATCAATCTATAGTCAGTAGAAATGCACCGCATAAACATGATAGAACGCGCTGAAAAACATTAAATAGACCAGCGGGACATGGAATATGTGCCACCACGAGAACAATCGTTCGTAGGTACTGAATTGCGATGCATCCCGTACCGCGTTGAGATAGGAAACGATCATTTTCTGATAGTCCGGAACCCGCTGTTCCATGTTGGCGCGTTGCTCCGGACTGAAATTGTTTCCCACTGCCTCGTCGTGCATGACGAGGCTGATTTCCCGTGGCAGGGACCGGGACAGCTTCATCGTCTGGAAACCCACGGTAAAAAAATTCATGAACCCTGAGCCCGATTGTCGGGCGCAGGCGTCAACGCGCGTATGAAAATCCTCAAGTGTTTTCCCGATGCCCGGGGCGGCGTTTAACACAGCTTTCAAATCTTCCGAATTTTCCAGATCCGAACGCAATTCGCTGAGTGTGGACATGCGGCCATACAAGCCGTGGTGGATTTTTGTGTAAAAGAACCGGCCGAAAATGCCGCTACCTGCGACAAGCAGCATGCTGAACATGGCTACCGCTGCATTCGGGGAGCCGATAGGGTGAATGTAGGGAATGTAAACATGGTAAGTGGAATGGAAAATGATCGTGAGCGGACCCAGGATCCCCAGCAACATGTGCCACCTGAACCATTTCGGCAGCGCCCCCAATTTGCCGGCGAACCTGAGCCGTTTGCGCAGCGGGTAAAGCAAGAGCGTCAGCATCATCAGGCCGCCCGCCAACCCAAGGTTGTAACCCATGTCGAACAGCTTTGCACCGGGCTTGAAGAGCGTCTGGGGGTAAAGCACAAAATAACCCCCGACAATGACTATTCCCACGATACTGATGAACGCTAACCAGCGTGCCCGCTCCGATTGTGTATTGGTCTTCATCAATTTCCCCGGAAACTCAAGGAAGGTCTGATATACCCGATAACCTTTCAGTGTTGATCCGCGAAGCAATCAGCATCGCCAATGCCGTACGATATTTAAAATATGGAAATCGCCATTAATCCATATTCCGTATGCGGCTCTGACGGTTAAACACAGGCCATTCACAAGCGTGCAAACTGGACGTCACGATCCTGATCGTCAGTGCCTTGTTTTGTCCTGATGCATCACCCAATTGTTCTTGCCGCGCTGTTTTGCTTCATACATGGCGCGGTCTGCAAGCTGCAGCAAGACCTGGAGTGTTATCGCATCGTGAGGAAAACGCGCAACCCCCAGACTGCATCCGACCTTCGCAGTCGTACCATTGAAATCGAATGTCAGAGAGTGAACGGTTTGTACGATACGCTCCGCCAGCAACGCGATCTCGTCATTGCTGGCATTGACCAGCAATAGTGCGAACTCGTCGCCCCCGATCCGATACAGCACTTCGTTACGGCGTAACTGCAGAGTAAGCGTTTCAGCGACTTTCTTGAGCACGATATCGCCTGCCGCATGACCGTGCAGGTCATTGACCGGCTTGAAATTGTCGAGGTCGAACAGCAACAGGGCAAGCCGCGATCCATCACGCTCGGCTTGGGCAATGAGGCGAGGCAGATCCTGATCGTAGCGTTGACGGTTAAAAAGCAATGTCAGCGCATCATGTTCGGCACGCAGCTCTGCCATGTGCAGTGTCTTTCTTTCTTCCGTCACATCCTCGAAGAGCCAGAAACGCCCAAGATAACCGCTGCTCTCGGGAGCGATCACGATGTTTGAAATCAATCGGAGGTGGCGGCCATCTTTAAGCGCGATGTACTTCGGCTCGATCAGCTTGCGAGTTTCCAGGATTTCTGCAAGGGTCTTCAGGAAAGAATCCGCTTCGGCGGCGATCTGGCCCAGGCGCAACAGCATAGTATCGTTCTTCATGCCAACCAGCTCTTCATTCGGGCCAAGCAGGTACAACTGCCGGAACGCATTGTTGCAATACCGGATATGACTGCGATCGGCAAATATCACACCGACCGGAAGGGTGGCGAGCAGCGCGTCCAGCGTGGATTTTTCATTGTTTAGCGCGGCCAGGCTGGCTGCTTGCGTATTCCTGTTGCTTACCAGTGCCTGTGCCATTCCCTGGAAACTGGTAAGCAGTCGCGAGATTTCATCATTTCCGCGCACCGGTTCAGGAGTGGGGTAGTCGAGATTGCCATTGGCGATTTCCTGGGCGGCTCGGGACAGGTCGCCTAGCGGGTTGACCAGGCGGCGGATTTGCACAAAGAAAGGCAGCATGAATACCGCGAACCAGAACACGGCGAAAAAGGCGCTGTGCTGGATCAGGCTTTCTCGCGCCTGCGCAATGTCGTCGGTCCGTACGCCCATGCGCACTGTGCCCAACAGCCGATTCTCATGAACCACGGGGATGATTGTGTTGTAGCACCCGTCAAGACTGTTCGGGTCGAATTCGGTATCGCTCCGCGCATGTACTTCTCCGACTTTGTAAACAACCGTCCCGATATCGTCCTTCAACTGAAAATTGCACAGCGGCAGTTTGGTCTGGACTTCCTGCAACCTCGCCTGCAGTAGTGACAAATCCTTTTCAAACAGGGGATCGGCCAATACCCGGCTCAGCAAGTAATTGCTGCTGCGCAAATTGGCTTCTGCCTGGCGCACGAAATAGTCCTGAACCAGATAGACCTGGCTGGCTAAAATTGCCGTGAGACTGAGCGCAACAATGGCGGTCAAAGACAGAAACAGCTTTAACTGTATTGAACTGCGGGATGCATGCAGGAGATTTGAAAACATATCAGCCCTTTTCGGTTGCAGATTTCAATTATTCTGTTTTGCCAATTTTGGAATGTTTACTGATGCTCACATGCTGTCCTCAATCAATATGGGCAGATAACCCCAAATATTCACCGATACAACTTTACGCTTGTCACCTTGAGATTGAAATACACCGAAATATGTAGGGAATTGCCAATTAACATCCTTTTGGAAATGGGTATTTTGGCCAAATGAACTTGATTGCCGAGCGCATTCAGCTCAGTGCGCACCCAGTTGCTGCATGATGCGCGATATCGTGTCCAGCCCGGAACGGGTGAAATATTCCATTAGCGGTGCCAGGTAAGGAATTGTTAACATCAATGTGGCAAATCCAACCGCGAGGGTGATAGGGAAGCCGACCGCGAAGATGTTGAGCTGCGGGGCACTGCGGGTGAGGATGCCAAGCGCCAGATTGGCGATAAGCAGAGCGCCGATCAGCGGCAACGAGAATTGCAGCGCAAGGCTGAACAAGGAACCTCCCCATTCTGCCATGGTGCGGAAAGCTTGGGCTGAAGGGGGAATGCCGGCGCCAATCGGGAAATCACGAAAACTGTCGGCCAGAGCGGAAAGCATGTAAAGGTGCCCGTCTGCGGCGAGGAAGGCCAGCGCGGCAATAATGCCGAGGAATTGAGCGACCACGGGAGTAAAGGATGCATTCTGCGGGTCGTAAAAGCTGGCGAAGCCCAGGCCCATCTGCATGCCGGCAAGATCACCCGCCATCTCCACCGCGGCAAAAATGATCTGAATGGAAAACCCCATGATGACTCCGGCCACAATTTGCTCCACCAGCACGAACAAGCCCTGTGCCGAAACGGGATCCAGATCGGCAGGGATGCTGAGCGTCGGTGCGATGACAAAGGTGATCGCCAATCCAATCCCGATCTTGATGCGAACAGGAACCTCTTTGTTGCCAAAGATGGGAGAACTGGCAATGAAGGCGAGTATGCGGGACAGCGGGAAGATGAAAGCGGCCAGCCAGGTCGTGAGCTGAGCACTGGTAAAACTGATCACGTCAGCCGGCCAGGTAGGGAATGCTGCTGAACAACCGGATCATGTAATCGAGCAGGAGGCCGATTATCCACGGGCCGGACAGGATGAGCACGGCAAACATCCCGATCAACTTTGGAATGAATGACAATGTCATTTCGTTGATCTGCGTCGCGGCCTGAAAGATGCTGACGACCAGGCCGATGATGAGTGCAGTGAGCAGTAGCGGCGCAGAAACCATCAGCGTCAGTTCCATCGCCTGCTGCGCTATGGTCATTACCGATTCGGGTGTCATGGTTCTTTCCTCACGTATAGAAGCTCTGCACAAGCGAGCCGACCAGCAGGTTCCAGCCGTCCGCCAGTACGAACAGCATGATCTTGAACGGCAGGGAGATCACGGCGGGCGAAACCATCATCATACCCATCGACATCAGCACGCTGGCCACCACCATGTCGATGATGAGGAAAGGGATGAACACCACGAAACCGATCTGGAAGGCGGTCTTCAATTCGCTGATCACGTAGGCTGGAACCAGAATTTTAAGCGGCACATCCTCGGCACTTTCCAGAGGTTCGCTATTCGAGATGCGCACGAACAGTGCAAGATCCGTTTCGCGCGTCTGGCGCAACATAAAGGCTTTGAGCGGGGCACTGCCCTTTTCATAGGCTTGTTGCAGCGTGATTTTGTTCTCGCTGAAGGGCAAGTAGGCATCGTCGTAGATTTTGTCTAACACGGGCGACATCACGAAAAAAGTGAGGAACAGGGCCAGACCGACCAGTACCTGGTTGGGCGGCGACGAGGGGGTGCCGAGGGCGGAACGCAACAGCGACAATACGATGATGATGCGGGTGAAGCCGGTCATCATGAGCAGAATGGCCGGCAGGAAAGTGAGCGACGAGATCAGGATCAGCGTCTGCAGGCTGAGTGTGTAAGTTTGCCCGCCGCCCGCTGCGGGGGTGCTGGTCAGTGCCAGCATGCCGGTTTCGGCGGCGAACGCCGAAGCGCTTGTTGCAAACAGCAGGGCAGCGATTGCTATCCTTTTAACGGACATTGCGCTTCTCCATCATCTGTTTCAGCCAGACCTGGAACTTGCTGTCGTCTCCTGCGGGATTACCCGGCGCGGCGGACAAGGAACCTTTGGGCATCGTGTGCAGCGCGTTGACCTGGCCGGGAGCAACACCGACTACCAGCCAGGTATCGTTCACTTCAACCAGCACGATGCGTTCGCGCTGGCCGACCGCAACGCCGCTGATGACCCTGAGCGCATTGCCTGCACCCTGTTGAGGCAGGTTGATACGTTTCAGTATCCATCCGACCAGCACGACAGCCGCCAGCACCAGGAGCAGGCTCAGAACGACTTGCAGCACGCTGCCGGAAGACATCGCCGCGGCGGGCGGAGGTACATACACTGGACGCGCCGGGTCGGCGGCAAGGGCGAGCGGGGAGAAAACTGCCGACGTCAAAGCAGCAAGAATGCGAATTTGCATGATGGACATCCGTTACTTGTTGATGCGGCGCAGACGCTCCGACGGCGTGATGATGTCGGTGAGACGGATGCCCAGCTTGTCGTTTACCACCACCACTTCGCCCTGTGCGATGAGAAAGCCGTTGATCAGCACGTCCAGCGGTTCCCCCGCCATGCCGGCCAGCTCCACGACCGAGCCCTGGGCCAGTTGCAGCAGGTTCTTGATCGGCATTTTGGTGTGGCCCAGCTCCACGGTAAGCTGCACCGGGATGTCCAGGATCATGTCCAGGTCGTTGTGCGCGGTCGCGCCGCCGGCACCGCCGAATTGCTCGAATACATGCGGTTGAACTGCAGGTGCTGCGGGATCGACAGCGGCTTGTTCCGCCATGGCAGCGCCCCAATCGTCCGCGCTGATTTGTTCCGTGGATTCTTCAGCCATTTTTTCCTCCATTCAATGATTCGACGGGTTCCGTCGCCAGCATCTTCTCAACTCTCAGTGCGTATTGCCCATTGGATGCGCCGTATTTGCATTCCATTACCGGCACATTGTCGACCATGACCTGAATATGATCGGCAACCTCCAGCGGAATGACGTCGCCGACACGCATTTTCAAAACATGTTCAACATTGGTCATGGCATGACCGAGCACGGCAGTGAGATCAATCTCTGCCGACTGGATCTGCTTGGAAAGCATGTGCAGCCAGCGCTTGTCGGCGATGACATGATCCCCCTGCATGGTGCTGTAGAGCAGTTCGCGGATCGGTTCGATCATCGCGTAGGGCATGCAAATATGGATGGAACCGCCGACGCCGGTGAACTCAACCTCGAAGGTCGTCACCACCACTACTTCGTTCGGCGTCGCGATGTTGGCGAACTGCGGGTTCACTTCCGAACGGACGAATTCGAAATCCAGCTTCTGCACGGTTTCCCAGGATTTACCGTAAGTCTGGAATACCACTTCCAGCAACTTCTGGATGATGCGATGCTCGGTCTGGGTGAACTCGCGTCCCTCGACACGCGTGTGAAAACGCCCGTCGCCGCCGAACAGGCTGTCCACTACCATGAACACCAGGTTTGGGTCGAAGATGAACAGCGCGTTGCCGCGCAGCGGTTTGACCTGAACCAGGTTCAGGTTGGCAGGTACGGGCAAGTTGCGGATGAACTCGGAGAATTTCATCACTCTCACCGGCCCGACCGAGATCTCGGAACTGCGGTGGATAAAGTTATACAGAGAGATACGGAACAGGCGTGCGAAGCGCTCGTTGATGATTTCCATCGTGGGCATGCGCCCGCGCACGATGCGTTCCTGCGTTGCCATGTTGTATGGGCGTACTCCTCCTTCCGGCGCGTCCGATTTGGTTTCTTCGGCTTCGCCAGTGACGCCCCGCAGCAGCGAGTCGACTTCGTCCTGGGAGAGAAATTCCTTGCTCATGGCATCAGTTCGCCGTTACTGGATAATGAACGAGGTGAACAATACGTCCACCACACCCTTGGGGTTGGGTTCGACAACAGCAGGGGGCGCGACAACCACTGGTGCGGAGGCGGCGCCCGAGGCTGCAAGCTCATGTGCCGGAGCGGTTGCGGCGGGCGAAGCGCTCAGGCCGAGCACGCCATCGGTCTCGGCGATGATTTCGGAGATCAGTTTCTTTTTGCCTTCTATAGTCTGGAGTTCGGAAGGTTTCTTGCTGGAAAGCAGGAACAACAACTTGCTGCGGATCTCGGGCATCGTGGCTTTGATTTTTTCTTCCAGTTCCGGTTGCAGCACCTTCAGCGTGATGCCTGCCTGCAGGTATTGGTCTCCTTCTTCGCGTTGCAGGTTGACAGTGAAGTTCTCGCCCAGGGAAACGAATTTCGCTTCATGGGGAGCTTCCACTTTGGGTGCATCCGCGTGTGCATCAGCCGGAGCATGACTCCTGGTGAAGAACCAGCCCGCTCCTCCTGCGACGATCACCAGCAACGAGACGATGCCGATGATCAGCATTTTCTTGCTTTTGGGTGGTGCGGCGGCCGGTGCTTCTTCTTTGGCGGCTGGAGCAACAGGTTTGGCTGGGGGTTTCGTCGCCATTTAGCGATTCCTTTTAGTTGATTGGCATTATGGATTTGATCTATCGCCTGCCATCGCTGGAATAAGGTGGAAAACCGACCTTATTTCAATCATCAGGCGAATGTATCCACTATACCGTTATGGCGCGAGATTGGGGATACCCGGGCGCTACTATTGCCGGTGCCGGTCGGAATGCTGCGGATATCGCTGACGGGAGAAACGGACGAGCGCTGTGCGCCGGATTGGCCCTGATCGCGCGGAGTCTGATCGCTGACCGTGGCATTGCCCAGCATGATGCCGTTGTCGGCCATCATTTCGCGCAATTTCGGCATGGCCTGTTCGATCGCATCTCGTACCGCCGCGTGGGGCGAGGTGAAGAGCGCAGTTGCCTGGTCGCCGCTGACCTTGATCACCACATCCAGCGGGCCCAGCTGCGGTGGATTGAGGTGAAGTTCCGCGGTCTGATCCTTGTTGGCAGAAGCCAGCCAGGTAATCTTCTGGCTGAATTCATCGCTCCATTTGTTCTGTGTGACAGGTGCATTGATCGTTAATTGCACGGGCTGGAGGACAGGTGCGGCGATGCTGGCAGCAGTGTTCTGCAATGAAGCGATCGCAGCGGCATCGGATTTCGGTGCGGCAAGAGAGGTAATCGCTGCATGTGAGGCCGTGTTCAATTCCATGCCGACGGGAGTTCGGTTGGCCGATTCGGTGAAGGCGGCAACAAACGATTGCTCCTTGACTTGGGCGCTGTGGTTCGCAACCGCGGCAGTATTTGCCGCGTCGGCCTGGACACCGGCGGTAATATTGGCCTTAAGGGTTCCAATGCCGAGCTTGTCCTGTGCAGCGTTTGCAGAAATCTCGGGCTTGGTGCTCGAAGTTGCAGCGGTGTTTATGGCTTGCGGCATCAGGGCTGCCAGCATACCGGTCGGTAACGCAGCCGTATTGTCCGGGGCCACGGGAATAGATTTTTTGTTGTCGGTTGCATCCTTGGCCGACTGCAAGAGCGCTTCGGCGCCCAGTTTGTCGTTCGCTTTCGCGTCTTTCGCGGCAGGATCATTGATCTGCCGCGCAAGGACTTCACCGAAAGGTTGGTTGCTCTGCGCGTCGCCGCTTGCGGCAGCGTTAGGCGTCTGAGTTGGGGCAGTTGCTGCCTGGGGTGTGCTGGTTGTGATGGGAAGATTGGTCATGGCATTCACTCCTGAGATTATTGGTCGCCGTTTTTTTCAGCCGTGCGATAAGCGGTAAAACGTCCGGTGTGTTCATCCTGGATGCGTTGCTCGCTTTTTGCTTCCTGTTTCTTTTCGGCATCGACATGGCGCTGCGCCAGAGTGTCGAAAGATTTCATCTTGCGTGTCGCATCCATCAGTTCGCTGCGCCCGGTTTGCACACCCGCATTGGTCTGTTTGATCACCGCTGTCTGTTGCTGGATGGCCTGATCCAGGCGTGCGATGAAGTCCTGGAAATTTTTCATGTCGGCAGGCGCCATGCCGTTCTTCGCTTCTTCCTGAAATTTCACCTGATAGTCCCTGCGATATTGCTGCAGGGCGTCCAGCTTTTCCTGTGCAGTCTGGTGCTGCTGGTTGAGCTGGCCGAGCTTTTTGGTGGCGGCATCATTCTTTTGTTGCGCCAGGTGAACCAGAGGTTGTAGTGAAAACGGTTTCATCGATTAATCAACTTTCATTCGGGAACAATTCGGAGAACTTTTCCATGCTCGAAACATATCGTTCCGACTCATACATGCCTTGTTTGAGGAAATGCTCCATATGAGGATACAGCTGGATCGCACTATCCAGCAATGGATCGCTGCCCTTTACGTAGGCGCCCACACTGATCAGGTCGTGGTTGCGCTGGTAATGCGCATACAGATGCTTGAATTGCTGCACCTGCTGAAAGTGTTGCGAGCTGACCAGGTGGTTCATTGCCCGGCTGATCGAGGCTTCGATGTCGATTGCGGGATAGTGCCCGGACTCCGCCAGTCGGCGAGACAGCACGATATGGCCGTCGAGGATGGCGCGCGCGCTGTCGGCGATGGGGTCTTGCTGGTCGTCGCCTTCGGTCAGTACCGTGTAGAACGCGGTGATCGAACCGCCGCCTTCCACGCCGTTACCCGCGCGCTCTACCAATTGCGGCAGTTTGGCGAATACTGAGGGCGGATAGCCCTTGGTGGCCGGAGGCTCGCCGATGGCCAGTGCGATCTCGCGTTGCGCCATGGCGTAGCGGGTGAGCGAGTCCATGATGAGCAATACGTTCTTGCCCTGATCCCGAAAATATTCGGCGATGGTGGTGGCGTAGGCGGCACCCTGCAAGCGCATCAACGGACTGGTGTCGGCAGGGGCGGCGACCACGACTGAGCGCGCCAACCCTTCCTTGCCCAGAATGTCGGTGATGAATTCTTTTACTTCGCGGCCGCGTTCGCCTATCAGTCCGACCACGATCACATCGGCGCTGGTGTAGCGCGCCATCATGCCGAGCAGCACGCTTTTGCCAACGCCCGAACCGGAGAACAGCCCCATACGTTGCCCGCGTCCGACGGTCAGCAGGCTATTGATGGCGCGTACCCCGACATCCAGTTCATCCTTGATGGCGGCCCGCTCCAGCGGGTTGATGGGGCGGCTTTGCAGCGGTGCGCTCTTGCTTTCCAACAAAGGCCCTAGCTGGTCGAGCGGGCGTCCGGCGCCATCCAGTACGCGTCCCAGCAGATGTTCACCGACCGGAAGATGACGTGCCAGGTCGGCGCTACGGCGGCGCGGCGGTTGACGCTGCCCGATGGTAACGGGTGTGCGCACCGGCTCGGAAGGGATTACACGGGCACCCGGAACCAGACCCTGCACATCGTTTTCCGGCATCAGGAACAGCTTGTCGCCGGCAAAGCCGACGACTTCGGCTTCGATGCGATTGTTCGGCAGTTCTATCCAGCAGGTACTCCCCACCGCCATGCGCAAACCGACGGCTTCCATCACCAGCCCGGTGACTTTGGTCAGTCGACCGCTCACCAGCAAGGGCGCACTCTGCGCGACCAGGTCGCGGTTCACATGCAGCAGATCCTGCCAACGCTCTTGGTGGAGGTTGCGACTCGTTACCGCCAGCCCTCTATCCAACTTTCCCCCAGAGGGGGAAAGGGCGATCGCTTCCTCTCCCGCAAGCGGGAGAGGATTGAGGTGAGGGTTGCGGCCGTTTGCGGGATAACCAGCGACTTGCCCGCTTGCGGGCTTAGTCGAATGGCTAGTTGTCACATCAGCAACCTCCTGCAGCCCGGAACCAGACGGGAGGCTTGAATTAATCATGTCAGGGCTGCTGTTCATTCCGGTAGCAACCATGAGGTTTCCTGCCCCAATGCCGCCACGATGCGGTTCCAGCGGGTCTCCGGCGATGCGTCGATCTGGCTGTTTGCAGTTTCCAGACGTGCACCACCGCGTTCGACACGGGCGTCCTCGAATATTTTCCAGCCGGAATGCGACAATTGTTCGCCCATGCGTTCGCGCACCAGGATCGCATCGTCCGGATGCAATACCAGATGCGCGCCCTGATTGTAGTGTGGCAGTGTGGCGATGGCTTCGCGGACTACCCCAAGCAACAGTTCGGGATTCACTTTGAGTGCCTGGTGCAGCATCTGGCGTGCGACGTCGAGAGACAGTTCGAGCAGTTCGCGCGCGACTTGTTCATCCACCTGTGTCTCCAGTGCATCGATCAGCTCGGACAATCGCTGCTTTTCCTGGATGGCCTTTTGCACACCTTCGGCATGGCCGGTCCGAAAACCTTCCTCGCGCGCCTGCCGCTGTATCTCCTCGATCTGCGCGGCAGTAGGCAGTGCTACCTCGCCTGCACGTAATCCATTTGTGGCCAGGTTCGGCGCTTCCCAGCGCTGCCAGGCGGTAAGCTTTTCGGGGGCTGCGGAAGGGTCGCCGTGAAACGGCTGGGTACCCGCCGGCGTACCCCTTGCGGGTACTGAGAATTCAGACATAGGCTTCCTCCCCCTTGCCGCCGATCACTACCTGACCTTCGTCGGCCAGACGGCGCACGACTTTGAGAATTTCCTTCTGTTCGGATTCGACTTCGCTGAGCTTGACCGGTCCCTTGGCTTCCAGATCCTCGCGCAGCATCTCGGCAGCGCGCTGCGACATGTTCTTGAAGACTTTCTCGCGCAGTTCTTCGCTGGCGCCCTTGAGCGCGACGATGAGCGACTCGGACTGTACTTCGCGCAGCACCAGCTGGATGCCGCGATCGTCCACTTCCAGCAAGTCTTCGAACACGAACATCTCGTCCATCATTTTTTGCGCCAATTCGGAATCGTGACTGCGTACCGATTCCAGCACGGCATCTTGGTTGCCCATGTAATTGAGGATCTCGGCCGCGGTTTTGACGCCGCCCTTGATGCTCTTCTTGCCCACCACGTTGCCTGTAAGCAGCTTGGTCAGAACATCGTTCAATTCGTGCAGGGCGGTAGGCTGGACGCTGTCCAGCGTGGCGATGCGCAGCATCACGTCGTTGCGGGTGCGCTCGGTCATGAGCGCCATTACGCTGGCCGCCTGGTCCGGTTCCAGATGCACCATGATGGTGGCAATGATCTGCGGGTGCTCGTTGGCGATCAGGTCGGCGACGGAAGAGGGATCCATCCACTTCAGGCTTTCGATGCCGCTGGTGTCGCTGTTGTGCAGGATGCGGTCGAGCAGACCTGCGGCCTTGTCGTCGCCCAGCGCCTTGGTCAGCATGTCGCGGATATATTCGTCGGAGTCCATGCCGTAGGTGGTTTTTCCGGCAGCGATCTGATGGAATTCGTCGAACACATTGGTGATTTCCTCGCGCGACAGGTTCTTCAACGCGACCATGGCGGAACTGATCTTCTGCACTTCCTTCGGTTCCAGATATTTCATCACCTCGGCCGCTTCGCTTGCGCCCAGCGTCATGAGCAGGATTGCACTTTTGTTGATGCCTGTGTCACTCATCTTTGTTCACCCATTCCTTGACCACCGTGGCGACGATCTTGGGGTCGTCTTTCGCCAGTTGCTTGGCGAGTTGCAGGTTATCTTCGTAAGAGTTTGCCGACTGTTGGGCCGTATATTGTCCTGTTGCGCCACCTGCACTATGTGAGACCTGCCCGTAAGTTGCCTGCGCCGCTTCCTGAGCGGCGCTCTGTTGGGTGATGGTTTTGAAGGCGGGCTTGATGATGCCGAACAACAGGAAACCGATGCCGCCCGCAATCAACAGATACTTGAAGATATCCTTTGCCATTGCGATGGTGTCCGGTTGCTTCCAAATGGGGGTTTCCGGAATCACTTCCTGCTGTTCATTGAAGGCGCTGTTGAGCAGGTTCAGGCTGTCACCGCGTTTTGCATCGAAGCCGACCGTTTCCTTGACCAGTGCTGTGATCTGGGCCTTTTCAGCTTCGGTGTAGGGGCGGGAAGTGGTCTTGCCATCCTTGTCTGTTGTGCTGGGGTTATTCACGACTACCGCGATGGACAGGCGCTTGATGCTACCCACCGGCAACTTGGTGTGCTGGATAGTACGATCGACTTCATAGTTGGTGGTGAGTTCCTTGTGCGTGTTGGTTGCAGCGGCTGCAGCAGCTGCAACCGCGCTGGCCGGTGCGGCAATGGGCGCAGTCGCAGGAACGGGCGGCTGGTTGGACAACGCACCGGGGACGCCGCCAGTGCTGGGCGTACCGTTCATCGTCTCCAATGTTTGAAGGCTGCGCACTGCGGCCTGATTGGGCGGCTGATTGGGTTTAAAGGTCTCTGCAGTCTGTTCCGACTGTGCAAAATCCAGATTGGCGGTGACCTGCGCGCGCACATTTTGCACGCCGGTGATCGGGATCAGAATATCCTCGATGCGTTTGACGTAATCCTGTTCGATTTGGCGCACGTATTTGAGCTGCGTCGCATCCATCAGTTGTTCGGCACTGCTGTCGCGTGCGGAGCTTAGCAGGGTGCCGCTCTGGTCCACCACGGTGACGCCCTGCGACGGCATATTGGGTACGCTGCTCGAGATCAGATGGACGATCGCACTCACCTGTCCCGCATCCAGTGAACTGCCGGCATGCAGCGCGAGCACCACCGAGGCGCTCGGCTTTTGCTGTTCTTTGACAAAAACAGATTGTTTGGGGATGGCAAGATGGACGCGCGCACTGGCGACCGATGCCATGGTTTCCACCGAACGGGCCAGTTCGCCCTCCAGGGCGCGTTGATAGTTGACCTGTTCGAGGAACTGGCTGGTGCCGAACTTCTGGTTCTCCATCAGCTCGAAGCCGACCGTGCCACCCTTGGGCAGGCCTTTTGCCGCCATCTGCAGGCGCACTTCATGCACTTTGTCGGCCGGAACCATCAGCGTGCCGCCTTCAGAGAATTTGTAGGGGATGTTTTGCTGTTGCAGGGCTTCTATGACGGCTCCGCCGTCACGTTCGGACATGTTTGCATAAAGCACGCGGTAATCCGGCGTCTGTCCCCACATGAACAACCCTGCAAGCAGTGCAACCGTGGCGGCGACCGCCACGATCAAACCCAGTTTCTGCTGACTGGGCATGCCGAGCAGCAGCCGGGTCAAAGAAGGGTTCGCGGTATCTGTATCAGCCATGCTTTTCTTCCAAATCGAACAAGGGGCACTCCCTCACGCTGCGCATTATCTGCCTGAGAAACAAGATCAGTATGCCGAAAAGCGGGGGAAATCGGGTGCTTTTCCGCTGCTAGCCACGCTGCCATAGGGGGTACAGTGCCATCATGAAAACGAGTGCGGCGAGTTTCGAAAAAACAGGAGGTGAATCATGAGCATGGATGTTTCCAACGTGGATAGTCTGTTAAGCCAGATGCGGGCGGCGGTGGCCGCAACTCAAGGGCAACCCGCCCAAGCGCCTGCAGCGACAGGCGGCCTCGATTTCGCCAATGTGCTGAAGTCTTCCCTGGACGGCGTCAATCAGGCGCAACATCAGGCGACAGACTTGCAACAGGCTTTTGCCATGGGTGACGACAAAGTGAGTCTGAGTGATACGATGATTGCCATGCAGAAAGCCAATATCTCGTTTCAGACCACTATACAGGTGCGGAACAAGGTGGTGGCTGCCTATAACGACATCATGAATATGCAGGTATAGGTTGAGTTCAGTCCTTTGTGTTTCTGGCTTGCCGCTGCTGCATATGCGCCACATAACGCTGTAACAGCATGGTGGTCTTGCCATCCGGCTTGACGAACACGCAACCCGCACGACGTTTTACCCTGCCGTTGCGGTCGGTAATTTCAAAAGCATTCTTCACTTCGATGGATGCTTCCAGCTTGCCGATTTCCGGCAGTTCGATCTGGCAGTGTTCGTACACCATACCCGGTTGCAGTTCGATACCGCTTGCTTCACAGACCAATGCGACGCCGCCGATGCTGATATCCATTACGGTGACTTCGTGCTGGATATGGGTCTGGCCGGGAACGGGGCGGATGATGCATTTGAGAGCATCAATATCGGGGGTGACCAGCCGGTAATAGTCGCGCCGTTGCAGGCGCAGCAGTTTACTTGGCAAGGCCAGGCTGAATGCGGGTGCATCCTCGTATATCCCCAGCATGACATCGGTGGCGATGAACTGCACCTTGGCCTGATTATGTGTGGTCACGAATATGATGCGCTTGCTGCGCTCGATGTGCCTATTGTCGAGCGGGTTGGATGCCGCGTCTACCCAGACGCCATTTTCGCCTGCCGCCAGAATCAGGGTCAGCACCATGCTGTTGCCCTCGTTGTAATAAAGGGCGACGCGAGATTTGCGCTCAACGACGGTTTGCAGGATGGATACGATCTCTTTGGGATTGCTGACGAGGTAGTCGTTTTCTTCGTCGTTGGAGAACAGTTCTATCTTTAGCGGAATCTCTTTGGTGCGCATGGGGCTATCATCGACGTGGTTTCACTTGTGACGATTGTAGCGGGTTTATAATTGGCGCAGTATGGGGAATTGAGGTGGTTTCCCCCCTTTCCAAACGATATAGCCAAGCCAGCAACTCGGCCACGGCCAGATAGAGCTGTGGCGGAATGTGCTGATCCAGTTCCACCTGCATCAACATGCTGACCAGTTCTTCCGATTCATGCACAAATACGCCGTTCTCCCGGGCACGCTCAATGATGGCCTGCGCAATCAGTCCGCGCCCGCTGGCGACCACTTTGGGCGCAGCATCGCCGTTGCGGTAGGCCAGAGCGACCGCCATCTGCCTGGACGGAGGTTTATCCGGCGTGCTCATATAACGAGAATCTTGCGTAGCATCCGGCTGTACCCCTCTCCCTATGGGAGAGGGGGGACGGGGGAGAGGGAAAACGATCATGGCGCATGCGATTCATTTTTCAGTTGTCCTGCGCGATGATCGTTTGGGTGATTTGCGTATGCACGACCGGGATGCCGCGTTCGGAAAGGGCCGCTATCAATTGCGAGCTGGCATTGCCAAGTTTCTCCCGCGCTTGCGCGTCGGACACATCAAACGACAGGTTTAGCGCATTGCCGTTGAAGCTCAGACGTGCGGAGACGCCGCCAAGATTGGGCAAGTCCAGATTGATTTGGGTGACCCACTGCCCTTCCTCAATCCCTTGCGCATTGCGATGGGGCGATTCTTCGCTGACTTTCCAGCGCATCTCCTGGCCTTGCCATACTTGTCCTTGCCATAGCACTTGGTGTGTTTCCAACGTACTCATCTGTTGCTGTACCAGCGTCTGCAAATGCTCAGGGATGTTGAGTGCGGCAAACTGCTGCCCGCTTCCAGTTTGGGCAGTTTCCAAATTTTTTGCACCTTGCGACAACTGGTTCTGCGGTTCCAACAGCAGTTGTGCGGTGGGGCGGGCGCCGGCAATCCATTGCGCCTGATGCGACTCGTAGAACAGGCCGCTCTGGCTGAGCGCCTCGTGCAGCTTTCCGGCAAGCTGCGTCGTGTCGGGTTGTACTTTCTCGCCGGTCCATAGCGGAGAACTTTGGAGAGGGCGCACATAACTTCTTTCCAAAGGCTGTTGCGAAAGCGAGGAAAGCAGGCGCGAGGCGGCACTGAGCGACTCGGGGGTGGAGACGGGGTTGGAGGATGCCGCCAGCGTGAACGTCAGACGCGGTTGCAGTGAAACGACTTGCAGGGTGATCGTGTCACCAGAGCGGACAAACGCTGGAAGTTGCATTTGTAGCAGCTGGGTGGCAACGCGGACATTGAATACGTTGGGGGCGACTTGCGCCTGCACCGTGCCCTGAACTTTTTGCCCCGGCTCGAATTGCTTGCCGACATCGATAGAACCTTTGTCCGGTGTCGCTGTGATCAGCGGTTTATCGGTGACCGATAGCGCCTTGAGCGTGGAGATAAGGTTGGCAGGCAGCATGCATCGCAGAAACGGCTAGTAATTGGCCAGATAAGTCTGCTGTAGGCGTTGCTCGCTGCGGTTGCTTTGCATGATGCGCCGTATCTGTTCCATCCAACCCTCGGTGCGGTTGCGTATGGCGGCATCGTCGGCGAGGATTTTCTTGAGCAGCGCCAGCTTCTGGGCGCGTTCCTCCGCGCTCGAAGGGATAACGTCGCGCGGTTTGATCTCTTCAAATTTGCGTTTGCATTCCTGCTCCAGCGAGATCAGGCGATCCCACTCTCCGACGGTTGCGGCTTCGCGCATCTGCCCTGTGATGCCGGAGAGACGCTGGAAATCTTCGAGGACCAATGACATCGTTCAACCCCTTCCGTAAACGAGCGCAGCTTGTTTGTGCACAGGTGCAGGCTGTTGTGGTACGACAGCTGCCGGCGCCACGCTATTCGCCGGACGGATAATGTCCCAGGCGCCTTTTATTTCATTTAACAGGCCCGACACTTCGTCCAGCATTGCGGTATCGTTTTTCGAGCTGGCTTCAACCAGACGCACAGTCATGTAGTCATACAGCGCATTCAGATCCTGTGCCAGCTTGCCGCCAACTTCCTTGTCCAGGCTGGCTTGCAGACCTTCGCCGATGATGCGGATGGCATGGGTGATGGACTTGCCTTTTACCGGCATGTCTTTGCGCAACATCGCATTTCTGGCATTCGCGATCGCCAGCAAGGCCCCCTGGTACAACATCGAAATCAACTTGTGCGAATCGGCCGTGGTGATGCCGGATTCAATGCCAACGTGGGAATAAGCCTTAAGTGCGTTTTTGACAGACATGTTGTTACTCCTAGAGTCGCGCCAGTTGTTGAGTAAGGTAACTGCTGAGTGAGTTCATCGACCCAAGCATGGCATCCAGTTGTGCGTACTGGTTGGTCAGGTTGGTTTGATCGACGGCGATTTGGGCATTCAGCGCATCAATCTGTTTTTGAGCATCGCTGATGTTGCTATTGAACTGTGTGGTTTCACTCGCAAGCGTGCCATTAGTTCCCAGCATGGCGGCGATTTGGCTGTTGAAGAGGCTGGACAGGCCTTGTGTATAGCTGATGGAGCCACGATTGCCTGTGGTACCGCCTTGTATTGCGACGGATAGCCCTGTGCTGTCTCCACTCGATGAGGTCAAGAGCTGACCGCTGCCTGTTGCCGCCAAGCCATTGATGGTACCGGCCACATCCAGGCCAGTGGTTTGCGTTGGCGTGCCAAACAGACTGCTGGCGCCATTACCGCCGACCGCAACGCTGGAAGAAGATCCATAGCTGCTGGAAATCAGGGTGAGCACTCCCGCATTTTGCGAGACCGTGACCGATTTGCCGGCACCGGAGATCGGCGCGGAACCATTGATCAAGGTTTGCAATTGAGTAGCCAGCGCGGCCGCGGTATAGGTGCCGGCAGGTATAGTCACCGAGGTGCTGGTTCCGTCAATTGTCAGGCTCAGGGTGTCGTTGCTGCCGCTGGTAATAGTTAATCCCGCTGCGGTGCTTCCTATTGCTGTGCCCTGTGTAGACAGCTGGGAGATGTTGACTCCATAGGTTCCGGCTTTGGTGCTGCTGCTGGCCGAGGTGTAATTCACCAAGCTGTCGGTTGCGCTACCGGCGGCAACGAACAAATTGGCGACACTTTGATAATTGCTGTTCAGCGCGGCGTTCAGTTTGGTCGAGTCCACGGCAAGCGTGCCATCCTTCTGGAAACCAATGCCGATCTGGGTCAGATTTGTAAATCCGTTTGGATTGCTGCCCATCGTTGTGGTCAGCATCGCCGCCATCTGGGACTGGACGATGCTCAGCGAAACATCCCCTTGTAACGTACCTGCCGTCTTGGTGGTCGGGTCGTAGCTAGTCTGGTTCTGAATAGCTGTGACTGCGGCATTGAATGCAGTCACAAATCCGTTGATGGCCGTACTGACGGCGGATGTATTAGGTGCGACGCTCAGAGCGACCGGGGATGTGCTAGTGCTGGCCAGATTCAAGGTGACACCCGACACTACATCGCCAACGCTATTGGATGCCTTGCTGACGGCGATGCCATTGACAGTGAAATTCGCGTTCTGCGCGGCGCTGGTCTGCGACAGGTTCTGGGTGCCAGCCGGATTTTCAGAAAACAGACCGCTCAGCGTCGCATCCCCTGCAACGGAAATCTTCATGCTGTTGGCAACACCGGTGGTGTTTGAAGTCAGAACCAGACGGTAAGGTGAAGTGCTGCCGTCATTGATGATGCTGGCAGTCACGCCGACATTGGCGGAGTTGATCGCATCGCGTATGCCGGAAAGCGTGTTGTTGCTGGAATCGATGGTGACGCTCTTGGTGGTACCGCCATTGGAGGTGTAACTGGCGCCGGTGTAGGTGCCGTTGGTCAGTGTGCCGCCAGAGATCGTGCCGAAGTCAAAGGTCAGCGTGGTCGCTGCGCCGCTGCCGATGGCAGTCGTGGCACTGGCTTGTCCCGCAACAACCAGATTCTGCGCTTGTGCCAGTTGGCCGATCGTCAGGGAATAGTTGCCCGGCTTGGCGATGCTGGACGCAGTCGCGGATACCGCCGCAGTATTCGACGAAGTGGCCGCAAACGAGTTGAACGTCAGATTGTTGAGGCCCTGCGCGGCTGTTTGAAACGACGCCAGTGCAGACTGAACGGAACCGATTGCAGAAATCTTTGCGTTGTAACTGCTGATCTGTTTGTTCAGCGTGGTGATCGGTCGCTGCTCGACCGCCATCAATGAACTGACGATTCCCGCCACGTCAATCGTCGGAGTGGTTATCCCCGCTGAGGAAGTGGCTGCATTGTTGCCTGATACGGAGGAAGTCGTCATGTTTGGTCTCGCCTATGCCTTCTGTTTTAACAGCAAACCTTTCTGAAACTGGTCAATCGACTGGCTGATGGCAATCATCTCTTTGGACGGAAACTGCTTGATCGTATCCCCGGTCTTGGTATCGACCACTTTGATCAGGGTCCTGTCGGAACTTTGGTCGATGCTGAACTCCACACCCGTGTTGGCCTGAAGCATGGCCTGGTTGACCTTATCCAAGGCGCTCTGTAATTGGGCATTGGTAGGCTGCGAGGCTGGTTGTGCGGCCTGAGCGCTCGATGTTTGCGTATTCGCGCTCTGAGTTCCGGTGGCTTGAGGCACTGCTACCTGCGGTAATTCGACCGTTGCGCTGCCCGTGGTTGGCGCTGAAACGGAAACAACCGGCGTACCCGCGTTGCCATAACTGGCAGGCGGCGTCGGAACGGTATTACCTGATAAATTCTGGATAAGCATGTTGCCTCTCCTTTTGTTCAAAATCCTGGCCGGATGACTCCGGCCAGGCTACTGGTCATACTAAGCCCTTACTTCAACAGTGTCAGCACGCTGTTGGGCAAGGCATTGGCTTGGGCCAACATTGCAGTACCTGCTTGCTGCAAAATCTGGTTGTGAGTCAGATTCGCAGTTTCCGCGGCGAAGTCGGTGTCCTGAATCCGGCTGCGGGCTTGTTGCATGTTGGTGCTGGTGGTAGTCAACGAGCTTTGCGCATTGGTGAAGCGGTTCTGCAATGCGCCCAAGTTGGCGCGCAATCCGTTGATGGTGTTGATCGCGGAATCAACAATCTGCAAGGCATTGTTTGCGCCTGTCGGGATGCCGCCGGTCATCGATGTGACGTCAATGCTGGATACTGCTTGCAGCGAGCTTGATATGGTTGCTGCGGAGAGCAATCCTGTACCGCCTGTGTTGACCACATTGAAGCTGCTCGAAGAGTTGAACGTGATTACGCCACCGACGGTGGAACTGTCGGTACCAACGGCTGCCCCCAATACTGCACCTGCGCCCGAGGCGCCGGTCAAAGTGGTGGTAGCAGCCGCCGTAGTGGAGTTGAGGAAGTTCTCAACAGAGATGTCATAACCTTTTGCCGAGGTTAACGCAATCGAGCCGCTCACCACCGCAGCCGTAATGCCTGTGGTGGTCGATTGGGCGTTGATTGCGGTGACCAAGCTGCCATAGTCGGTTGTATTGGCCATCGTTGCCGAAATAGCCACGGCAGTTGCGT
The DNA here is from genome assembly GCF_902459525.1 of Sideroxydans sp. CL21. NCBI lineage: Bacteria > Pseudomonadati > Pseudomonadota > Betaproteobacteria > Nitrosomonadales > Gallionellaceae > Sideroxydans > Sideroxydans sp. CL21. Next base: position 3,029,213 of record NZ_LR699166.1, on the reverse strand, counting down.
TGGCGCCATACAAGTTGAACGACACCGTTCCGCCTGCCGAGAAGCTACCTAAGGTTGCAGTGGTCAGAGCAGTGGCCGTCACGCCTGTAGTGTTGTTTGCAGCTGTGTTAACCGCTTGTGCCACAGTATAGGCTGAGGAGCCGGCGGGGATGGTTCCTGTGGGTATCGTGAGCGTTGCGCCGTCTCCCGAGATGATCAGAGGCGCCGCAACCGTGTAGCCGTTGGCTGCTTTTGTCGCGCCTGCTGCTGTAGCAACGGCCATGACCGCTGCGTTGCCGGAAGAAACGCTGTTGTTGCCAATCGCGTTGGCTTGCGCATTGCCAATGGAAGCCAAGACGGTTTGGTTGGCATTGGCACCGACTTGGAATTGCACATTGGACAGTGTGCCGTCCAGCAAATTCAAGCCGTTATATTGGGTATTCTGGGCAATCTGTGAGATATCTGCTTGCAACTGGGTGATACTTGCCTGAATGGAGGCGCGGTCACCAGAAGAGTTGGTGCCGTTTGCGGCTTGGACAGACAGGTTGCGCATGGTTTGCAGGTCGTTGGTAACTTGTTGCAACGCCCCTTCGGCAGTTTGGGCCAGAGAAATACCATCATTGGCATTTTGAGCAGCCTGAGTCATGCCGCCAATCTGTGAAGTCATGCGCGCGGCGATCGCCATGCCTGCCGCATCGTCCTTGGCGCTATTGATGCGCAGGCCGGAAGACAGGCGCTGAATCGAAGTGGCCAATGCGCTTTGCGAATTGGCAACGTTGTTCTGCGCATAGAGCGAGGCGATGTTGGTATTGATGAATAGGGACATTTTAATTCTCCTTAGTGTGGCACTTTGATCCGGTTTTTTGCCGTTTACCTTGGTTGGTGATGCACATCAACCGCGGTATGAACCAGTTATCGGAGATTTATGGGAAAACTTTAGGGCTGAACAGGATTGCGTGCCGGATAGGTGTCTCATTCGGCAGCCACCACGCGATTCTTCCCGGTCTGTTTGGCCTTGTACATGGCCTTGTCGGCACGGCCGATGAGGTCTTCGCTGTCTTCGTTCTCGCGCCGCAGGGCAACGCCGGCGCTGAACGTGACCAGAACCCGCTCATTGTTGTGCAGGAAGAACTTCTTGGTCAGATCCCGTTGCAGGCGCTGCATGGCCTCGATCCCGGCTTTCAAATCGGTATCCGGGAGCACGATGAGAAATTCCTCGCCGCCGTAGCGTCCTACACTATCGGCAGGGCGCAGCGTTTCTTTAATGACCTGGGTCAAATGTTTCAGTGCGCGGTCGCCGGCCTGGTGTCCGAGCGCGTCATTCAGTTGCTTGAAGTTGTCGATGTCGAGCAGGGCAACGCTGACGGCCGACTGGCCGCGTTCGGCACGCTTGATTTCGCGGTCTATGGTTTCGTCCAGGCCGCGCCGGTTGAGAGCGCCGGTCAGCTGGTCTTCCCGTACGAGTTCGCTGACTTGTTCCAGTTCAAGTTCCAGTTCCTTGATGCGGGCATCGGCCTCATCGGCCTGCTTCTTGTGGGCGAGCAGTTCTTCGTGCGAACGCATGGTGCTGGTCTGGATGATGCGGGTGTCGTGCATCACATCTTTAAGAATATGGCTGAGTTCGGTCAGGTTATCGGCCTGGCCGATCTTCTGGCTGTAGCCTTCTATCTTGTTGTGGTACTCACCCGTACTGGCCGTCAGGTCACCCAGGCGGTCGATGAAAGTGGTCATGAGGCTCTTCAGGGTTGCCTTGGCATCGGTCAGGCTTTGTTTGAGTGTGCTCTGTTTGATAATGACATCGCGCAAATTGCGCTCTGCATCGGCGATGGAGCGCTTGTCCATCGGTTCATTGATGATCAGCTGAAGTGCGGTGATCTGCCCGCGCAGCCACTTGTCGTCTTCCACCATTTCGCTGACATTTTCGACCAACAGGCGCAACAGGCGCAGCAGGCCTTCCTGTATCTTGACCTTGTCTCCTCCGCGCAACTCCAGTTTGAGCCAGAACTGGCGCAGTTGTTTGGCAAGGTCGTTCAGGCGATTCTTGTTGTCTGTGGCCCGTATTTGTTCCACCAGCGCCTGTATTTCGCTGCCCAGCTCGGGTTGGGTAGAGAGGGTGTTTTCCAGGGTTTGCGCCAAGAGCTCGCGCAGTTGAACGATCAGTTCGTTGTTATCGCCCTGTATAGGCACAGGGGCGGAAGTTGCGACTGATTGAGGCGAGGTAACGACGGGTGAGGCGTCCGGCATGACGGACGGAACCAGTTCGCTGGCGCTGGAGCCTGTCGGAGCCGTAGACCAGGAGCGCAGCAGGCTTTGCAATTTGCCGAACAATACTTCCGGATCCTTGGAGAATTTTGTCAGCACGGTATCCACGCCGTCCTTCTTGCGGGTGATGGTGATGCCTTTGTGCGGTGTTTCCAGTTGGCGCAACAAGTCCCGGATCAATTCCGACCAGGCGGGAACGAGCTTGCCTTTGCTGGTTGTTGCACCGATGTCGGCGGAAGGGGCTTGTACGGTTTCGCCGCTGATTTCCCGGTACATCTGTGCATAATGTTCCGGCGTCGGCGCGAGTTTGCGCGAGGCGAGCGCAGTCAGTGTTTCGCGGGCGATTTCAGAAGGATTTTTGGGTTTGGTCATGGGCAGATATTCGGTGTGGGTTCATGCGGGGCATTATCCGGTTGTGTGGCAGTTGCGAAACAGGGAATAGCGGCTGTTTATCGCTCCAATTTGAGCGGGTTATTCGATCAGGTGATTGCTGATCGCGTAATGGATTGCCTCGGCATTGTTCTTGAGTTTCATCTTTTCAAGCAAACGGGAGCGATAGACGCTGACGGTCTTGGGGCTGAGCGACATGATATCCGCCATCTCGCTCAGTTTCTTGCCCGAGGCCATCAGGCATAGTGTCTGGTATTCGCGGTTGGACAGGGTCTGGTGCAGCAACTCCTGATAGCCTTGCGACAGTCCGTTGGCCAGTTGCTCGGCCAATTCCGTGCTGATGTATTTCTTGCCGCTGGCGACCTGGCGGATGGCGGTGACCAGTTGCAGCGGGGCGCTTTGCTTGTTCAGGTAACCGGCCGCTCCGGCTTTCATCGAGCGCAGGGCGTATTGCTCTTCCGGATGCATGCTGAGCATCAGCACGGGCAATTGGGGTTTGTTGGCCTTGAGCTGTTTGAGAACTTCGACGCCGTGCTTGTCCGGCATGCTGATGTCGAGCAAGACCACGTCGTAATCCGTTTCTTCCGCCATGCGGATGGCCTGCATGCCGTTCTCTGCCTCGCCGGTGACGCGCATGTCATCGGTGTCGTCAAGCAATTGCTTCAGGCCCTTGCGGATGAGTGCGTGATCATCTGCTATCAGCACTTTTATCATAGGGTATCGCTTTTCAAAATAGATTCTGTTGTGACAACGGGTCGTCCGTCGCTGTGAGGCCAGCTTCGCGCGGGATATACACACCGATCTGCGTTCCCTGGCCGAGGGCGCTTTCGATTTCCACCCTGCCGCCGAAATATTCTACCCTTTCGCGGATGCCGCGTAAGCCGAATGAACGGGGTTTGGTGCGGTCGGCTTCCGTGAATCCGCGGCCGTTGTCCAGTACCTTCAGTTCGATAATGCCGTCGCGGTCGTGCATGAGAACCACCACTTCGTTGGCCTGGGCATGTTTGGTGATATTGGCCAGTGTTTCCTGAAAGATTCTGAAAAGAGCGATCGAGATGTCGGGCGAAATGTCTTCGATGGATGGGTCATGCTCGAACACGCAGGAGATGCCGGTACGCTGCTCGAATTCACCCGCTTCCATCTCGATCGCGGCGACGATACCGAATGTGTCCAGTATGCTGGGACGGAGGCTGCGCGAGATGTTGCCTGCAGCCGCGAGGCATCTGTCCACCAGCACTTCAATGTTCTTTGCCTTTTCGGCAAGCGCGGGCTTGTCGGCCAGGCGGCCGCCCAGCCATGCGATATCCAGCTTGATCGCGGTGAGCGTGCTACCCATGTCGTCATGCACCTCGCGGGCGATGGCGATGCGTTCCTGCTCGCGCACATCCTGTATGTGTGAAGACAATTCGCGCAACTGGGACTTGGAACGCAGGATTTCCAGCTCGGCCAGTTTGCTGTGGGTGATGTTGAAGATGATGCCTTCCCATTGAATGCCAATTACCGTCTTGCGCGGACTGCAGCGCAAATTGATCCATTTGACCTCGTTGTCCGGCATGGTGAGGATGCGCCCCTCCCAATTCCAGAACGACAGATTTGCTGCCGAGGCGTGCATGCTTTGCTGGTAGGACTTGAAATCTTCGGGATGCAGCAAGGCTTCGAACAGCGACGAGTTGTAGGTCAAGTTTTGCGGAGTGATGCCCAACAGGGCTTGGCATCCTTCGCTGACGTAAGGGAAGGTGATATGCCCGTCATTACACAGCAACATCTGATAAGCCATGCCCGGCAGGTCGGCAATGAAGGCATGCAGTCGGGTCTGGTTTTCCTGCAATGCCAGCTGCGCATCGCGGTGTTCCTGCCGGACGCGTGCTGCGTGCAGGTTATGTTCAATGGAAGATGCAAGACGATTCAGGCTGCCCTTGAAGATGTAATCGTCTGCGCCGCACCTCATGGTGTAAATGATGGTCTCTTCGCGCAAGTCATGGGACAGGAACAGGAAAGGCAAGTCAACGCCGCTGTGTTGCATCAATTCGAGCGCGGCCAGCCCGCCGAAACCGGGGGGATCGTAGCTGCACAGCACAAGGTCGAACTGCTCTCCGGACAGGGCCGTTTTCATATCCGTTGCGTTATCCACATGCCGGCAATCGGGCAGATAGCCCGAATGTGACAATTTATTCATGGTGTGCTGGGCATCTGCGTGCGAAGATTCGACCAGCAATATTCGGAGTTTCTTGGCTGTCATTCTGTTATTCCGTACAGGTGCTCCGATTATAAGCGGCGTCCGCGCTGCACACTAGGCTGGATATTACGATAGAATGCCGCCGGTTAACGAACTCGCCACATCATGTCTTCCGTCCGATCCCTTGTTACTCCAGAGAAGCTGCTGCGCCCGGAAGTGCTGGCGTTGCATGCCTATCACGTTCCGCCAGCCGGCGGAATGATCAAGCTGGATGCGATGGAAAATCCTTATTTGTTGCCCCAAACGCTGCGCGATGAGATCGCGCGGCTGGTGGCGGACGCCGAGATCAACCGGTATCCGGATGCCGCTGCGCGGGAACTCAAGGCTGCTATCTGCAAAGTGACAAATTTGTTGCCCGGCATGGATATCCTGCTAGGCAACGGTTCCGACGAGATCATTCAATTGCTGGCGCTGGCCGTCGCCAAGCCTGGCGCAGTGCTGTTGAGCGTAGAGCCTTCCTTCGTCATGTACAGAATGATCGCCACTTTCACCGGCATGAGATATGTCGGCGTGCCGCTGACTGAAGATTTCTCGCTTGATCTGCAAGCAACGCTGGATGCCATCAAACGGGAACAACCCGCACTGGTGTTTCTGGCTTATCCCAATAACCCCACCGGCAACCTGTTTGACGCGGCGGCGGTCCGGCAAATCATTCAGGCAGCGCCCGGCCTGGTGGTGGTGGATGAGGCTTATTACGCCTTTGCCAGCGACAGCTTTATTCCGCATCTGCCAGACTACGACAACCTGTTGGTCATGCGCACCTTTTCCAAGCTTGGCATGGCCGGACTGCGCTTGGGTTTTTTGGCGGGCTCTGCTGCATGGTTGAGCCAGTTGGAAAAACTGCGCTTACCGTATAATGTGGGCGTTCTGCCGCAACTGGTTGCGACAAGGTTGCTTGAACATCACGATGTACTACTGGCACAGGCAGAGGACATCAAGCTGGAGCGGGCCGGGTTGCTGGCCGCCCTGGATGAGATCAGCGGTGTGCGGGCTTATCCCAGTGCTGCCAATTTCATCCTGTTCCGTGTGGCAAAAGCCACGCGGATATTTGAAGGGCTGAAGCAACGCGGCGTGCTTATCAAGAACCTGGATGGCGGACATACGGCATTAACCGATTGTTTGAGAGTGACAGTGGGTACGCCGGCCGAGAACCAAAAATTTATTGCAGCATTGCAGGACGTCATTAACCAACTCGCATAAGGCGAATCATGCGTAGCGCAAAAGTCAGTCGCAACACCCTGGAAACCAAGATCAGCGTCGAACTGAATCTCGACGGTAACGGCAAAGCCAAACTGGATACCGGATTGCCTTTCCTTGAGCACATGCTGGATCAGATCGCGCGCCACGGCCTCATCGACCTGGAAATCAATGCCAAGGGTGATCTGCACATAGACGCGCACCACACGGTTGAAGACATCGGCATCACGCTGGGTCAGGCATTCAATCAGGCGGTGGGCGACAAGAAAGGTTTGCGTCGTTACGGACATGCTTATGTGCCGCTCGATGAGGCGCTGTCGCGTGTGGTGCTGGATATTTCCGGCCGCCCCGGGCTTGTTTTCAATGTTGAGTTCGTGCGTTCCAATGTGGGCGAATTCGACGTCGATCTGATCCGCGAATTCTTTCAGGGCTTCGTCAACCACGCTTTGGTCACGCTGCATATCGACAATCTTGCGGGCGGGAATGCCCACCATCAAGCCGAGACTGTCTTCAAAGCGTTCGGTCGCGCACTGCGCATCGCGGCAGAGCTGGATCCGCGCATGGCCGGCGTCATGCCTTCCACCAAGGGAACTCTGTAGCCACGCCATGGTTGATATCGCAGTCGTCGATTACGGTATGGGCAACCTGCGTTCGGTGCAGCAGGCCGTGCGCAAAGTTGCGCCCGGGGCGGACATTGCGGTTACCGGCGAGGCCGATGTGATTGCTTCTGCCGGACGGGTGATCTTTCCCGGGCAGGGTGCTGCCCCGGACTGCATGCGCGAAATTCATACTCGCGGTCTCGATAGCGTGATTGCGGGCGTAATCAGAGAAGGGAAGCCATTTCTCGGTATATGCATGGGCCTGCAGGTGCTTTTCGAACACAGCGAAGAGGGAGATACACCTTGTCTGGGATTGTTCTCCGGGCAGGTCAGGCGCTTTGCTTCAGGCCAGCAGGATGTGCAAGGCAGCAAACTCAAAGTGCCGCACATGGGCTGGAACCAGGTCAGGAGAGTCAATACTCTCGCGTCCCCGCGCGGGGAGGCGACGGTTGCTCCCTCTCCCCCCGGGGGAGGGTTGGGGTGGGGGAATACTCCCGAGCATCCCCTATGGTCTGGAATCGAGCAGGATGCGCGTTTTTATTTCGTGCACAGTTATTATGTGGAGCCGAGGGATTCGAGTCTGGTGCAAGCCACCAGCGACTATCCGCAACCCTTCGTCTGTGCGGTGGCCAAAGAGAATTTGTTTGCGGTGCAATTTCACCCGGAAAAGAGTGCTGCTGCAGGATTGAAACTGCTGCAGAATTTTATCAACTGGAATCCTGCTTAATCTGCTAATCATGGATACTAAAACGCTGATCATCCCTGCTATCGACCTGAAAGACGGTCATTGTGTGCGCCTCAAACAAGGTGTGATGGAGGACGCAACAGTCTTTTCAGAAGATCCCGCCGCCACGGCCAAGCATTGGCTGGCACAAGGCGCGCGACGCCTGCATCTGGTGGACTTGAACGGCGCTTTCGCCGGAAAACCCAAAAACGAAGCAGCTGTGCGCAGCATCATTGATGCCGTGGGCGGAGATATTCCGATACAACTGGGCGGCGGTATTCGCGATCTGGAAACCATAGAGCGCTACCTCGATATCGGGGTCACCTACGTCATTATCGGCACCGCTGCCGTCAAAGTGCCGGGCTTTCTGCACGAGGCATGCGATGCATTCCCGGGGCACATCATGGTCGGCCTTGATGCCAAGGGCGGCAAGGTCGCAGTGGATGGCTGGTCGAAGCTTACCGGACACGATGTGGCCGATCTGGCGAAACGCTTTGAAGACTATGGCGTGGAAGCCATCATTTACACCGACATCGGTCGCGACGGGATGTTGTCGGGTGTGAATATCCCGGCTACTGTCGATCTGGCGCGGCCATTGCATGTGCCGGTCATCGCCAGCGGTGGCATCACCAATCTGGATGATGTGCGTGCCTTGTGTGCCGTGCGTTCGGAAGGTATCACCGGCGCGATTACGGGCCGTGCCATCTATGAAGGCACGCTGGATTTCAAGGCAGCCCAGGCCTTGGCCGATGAGTTGTCGCCGAAACTCTAAATGCTCGCCAAACGTATCATTCCCTGTCTTGATGTGACCGCCGGTCGGGTGGTCAAAGGCGTCAGCTTTGTCGAACTGCGCGATGCGGGAGATCCAGTGGAGATCGCGCGCCGCTACGACGAACAGGGTGCGGACGAACTGACTTTCCTCGATATCACGGCGAGTTCGGATGATCGCGGCATCATCTTCCGCATCATCGAACAGGTGGCAGAGCAGGTTTTCATTCCGCTGACGGTTGGTGGCGGGGTGCGCGAAGTGCAGGATGTGCGCAATCTGCTCAATGCCGGCGCAGATAAAGTCAGTATCAATACTTCTGCCGTGGTCAATCCGCAGCTGGTGGCCGATGCTTCGGCGCGTTACGGCTCGCAATGCATCGTGGTTGCCATCGATGCCAAGCAAACTGCACCAAACAAGTGGGAAGTGTTTACCCATGGTGGACGCAAGGCTACCGGCCTGGATGCGGTCGAATGGGCGAAGAAGATGCAAAGTCTGGGCGCAGGAGAGATACTGCTGACCAGTATGGACAAAGACGGACAGAAAAGCGGCTTCGACCTGGCGCTGACCCGCGCCGTGACCAATGCGCTGGAAATACCGGTGATCGCCAGCGGCGGCGTGGGCAATCTGCAACATCTCGCCGACGGCGTGAAACTGGGCGGCGCGGATGCGGTGCTGGCGGCCAGCATCTTCCACTTCGGCGAATACACGGTGCAGCAGGCGAAGCAGTTCATGGCACAACAAGGTATTGAGGTGCGGCTGTGACAGATAGTTGGTTGAACAAAGTTAATTGGTCCGAAGACGGTCTGGTTCCGGCCATCGCGCAGGATGCGGCGACCGGGCGCGTGCTGATGGTGGCGTGGATGAACCGCGACGCCCTCAAACGCACGGCAGAGACCGGCGAGGCGATATACTGGTCGCGTTCGCGCAAGAAACTCTGGCACAAGGGTGAGGAGTCCGGCCACATTCAGAAGGTGCAAGAGATACGTCTGGATTGTGATAGCGATGTGGTTTTGCTGCAGGTGGAACAAAAAGGCGGCATCGCTTGCCATACCGGGCGCGAGAGTTGCTTCTATAGCAAACTGGAACAAGGCCGCTGGGTAGAAACGGATGTGGTTCTGAAGTCGCCCGACGAGATTTATAAAAAATGAGCAACGAGATTCTGCAACGACTGACCGGGACGATTGAGGCGCGCAAACAGGCCGCAGCCGATTCGTCTTACGTCGCAAAACTGTTCAGCAAGGGCGAGGACGCCATTCTGAAAAAAGTGATCGAAGAGGCGGGTGAGGTTTTACTGGCAAGCAAAGAGGCAGACAGGCAACATTTGGTATACGAAGTTGCCGATCTATGGTTTCACTGCATGGTGTTGCTGGCGCAAAAAGGATTGAGCGCCGACGATGTGCTGAAGGAACTGGCGCGACGCGAAGGCGTGTCCGGAATTGAAGAAAAAGCGAGCCGGAAATGAGCGACAACTGCATTTTTTGCAAAATTGTGCACGGCGACATTCCGAGCCGCAAAGTGTATGAGGATGACGAGGTATTTGCCTTCCACGACATCAATCCGGTCGCACCGGTACACTTCATGCTGGTTCCCAAGCTGCATATTGTGTCGCTGCTGGAGGCTGAAGAAGTCCATGCAGCTTTGCTTGGCAGGATGTTGTTGCTGGCGCCGAAGTTGGCGCTGGAGCAGGGTTTGAAAAACGGTTTCCGCACCGTCATCAATAGCGGCAAGGGCGGTGGGCAGGAAGTATTTCACCTGCACATCCATGTCATCGGCGGCGGCAACATTCCGCCCATGGTTAAACGAGATTAAACGAGGAGAGTGAAATGGGCTCAATGAGCATATGGCATTGGTTGATCGTGTTGTTGGTTGTGGTGCTGATATTTGGTACCAAGAAGCTGCGCAACATCGGCGAAGATCTGGGTGGGGCGGTGAAAGGCTTCAAGGACGGCATGAAAGGCGAAGAAGAAGCTCACAAGCAGGTCACGCATGACGGCAAGACCATCGAAGGCGAAGCGAAAGAGAAGACTCAAACCAAGGTTTGAGCCTGAAAATTACTTATGTTTGATATCGGTTTTTCCGAACTGGTGGTGATCATGGTGGTGGCGCTAATCGTCATCGGCCCAGAGCGCCTGCCCAAAGTGGCCCGCACCATGGGCTTGCTGTGGGGCAGGGCGCAACGCTATATCAACGGTGTGCGCGCCGATATCGAGCGCGACATGCAGATGGACGAACTGAAACAACTCAAGCAGAAAGTGGAGCAGGAAGCCGCTGCGGCGATGCAAGCTGCAAGCCAGGCCGGTCAGGCGGTGGATAATCATTTGAAATCGCTTGAGCAGGAAGCAGCCTCGGTCGAACAGCCCAAGCCGCGTAGTGCCCCCGCAGTTGGCAACACCCCAAAAGAACAGCCAGCTCCCGAACAGAGGCAGTTTCCGATTGACTAATTTCTTCTTTTTATCGTGAGTACAAGCGAAAACCTGATCTCACACCTGATTGAGCTGCGCACGCGCCTGCTCAATTCCGCCGTCGCCCTCTTGCTGGTCTTCATCTGCCTGTTTCCGTGGGCGTCCGATCTCTACAGTTTATTGGCCCGTCCGCTGCTGGCCAAGTTGCCCAAGGGCGGGCAAATGATCGCGACAGATGTCACGACGCCGTTTTTCGTGCCGCTCAAAGTCGCGATGATGGCGGCTTTTCTGATCGCGCTTCCCTACATCCTTTATCAGTTATGGCGCTTTATCGCACCTGGCTTGTATCTGAACGAGAAGCGGTGGATATTGCCGTTGCTGGTTTCCAGTGTGATTCTTTTTTTCTGTGGCATGGCCTTCGCCTACTTTGCGGTCTTTCCCGTGGTGTTCGGTTTCATTACCGCCGCCGCGCCCAAGGGTGTCGCCGTCATGACCGATATCGACAAATATCTCAGTTTCGTGCTGAGCATGTTCGTCGCTTTCGGATTGGCATTCCAGGTGCCCATCGCCGTGGTGCTGCTGGTGAAGACCGGCATGGTGACGACAGCCAAATTGCGCGAGGTTCGCCCTTACGTCATCGTCGGTGCATTTGTCGTCGGCGCGATCTTCACTCCGCCGGATGTGGTTTCCCAGTGCATGCTGGCGATGCCGCTGTGGCTGCTTTACGAAGCCGGCATCGTGGTGGCGGGGTGGACGGGGGGAAATCAGTTTGATCCCCGTCCTTCAGGTTTATTCCTGAGCTTTGGGTTTGGGGCGTTTGCCGACCTTGACCTGAACTTCCACTTCAGCCTGGTTGCGCAGCAACTTGAGCGAGGTGACTTTGCCCGGTGGCAACGATGAGATGGTTTCCAGCATGATGGTGGAATCCGTCAGCGGTTTGTCCGCGATGCTGAGCAGGATGTCTCCCGGTTTGACGCCGGACTTGTCTGCGGGGCTGCCGCGCACCACTTCGGCGATCAGAACGCCCTGCACATCGCCGAGCTTGAACGATTCCAGCAATTCGGGTGTGAGATCCTGTACCGCTACGCCGATCCAGCCGCGTGTGACCGATCCATTCTGAATGATCTGTTCCATGATCTTCTTGGCCGTGCTCACCGGGATGGCAAAACCGATCCCGAGCGACCCGCCGTTGGGCGAATAGATCGCACTGTTGATGCCGACCAGATTGCCTTCCACATCCACCAGCGCACCGCCCGAATTGCCGGGGTTGATAGCCGCATCGGTTTGAATGAAGTTCTCGAAGGTGCTGAGCCCGAGGTGATTGCGCTTCAGTGCGCTGACGATACCCATGGTCACGGTCTGGCCCACGCCAAACGGATTGCCGACGGCGAGTACGATGTCCCCGACATGCGCCTGATCGGACTGGGCGAAAGTGATCGCGGGCAGGTTATTGCCAATATCGACCTTGATGACCGCGAGGTCGGTGTCAGGATCGGAGCCGACGATGTGACCCTTGGCAGTGCGGCCATCCGAAAGGGCAACTTCGATCTGATCCGCACTCTCGATGACGTGGTGGTTGGTGAGGATGTAGCCGTCATGGCTGACGATGACGCCGGAACCTAGGCTGGAGGTTTGTTGCGGAACGTTATCCTCGAACTGGTCGCCGAAAAAGAAACGGAAGCGCGGATCGTCCATGAACGGATGCGCTTGCGGTTTCACCTCGCTGCTGGTGAAGACGTTGACCACCGCCGGCATCACTTTCTGGGCCGCCTTGCTGAAGCCCACGGCCGGCAGGTCGCCGCCGTCCTTGACATTATTCTCGTACAAGGTCACGACGCCGCTACGCGCTGCATTGGGCAGCAGCGACGGCCTGAGCGTGTGGATCACGAACAGCATCGCGAGACCGACGGTGGTAGCTTGGGCGAACAGGAGCCAGAATTTGCGCATGGTATGATTTGAGCCGCTAAAAATTATTGGGACGAACCCGATGCGATTGAATGATTTGCGCGATTATATCGGAAGCGAGCTTGCAGTCAGCCGTTTTCGTGACTACTGTCCGAACGGCGTGCAGGTGGAAGGGCGGGCCGAGGTGAGGCGCATTGCGACCGGCGTGACAGCCTCGCAAGCCGTACTGGAAGCCGCCACGGCATGGGGCGCGGATGCCATCCTCGTTCATCACGGCTATTTCTGGCGCAACGAAGACGCCGCGATCGCCGGTATCAAGAAGCGCCGCATTGCCCATCTGCTGCAGCACGATATCAGTCTGCTGGCCTATCATCTGCCGCTGGATGCCCACCCGGAATTCGGCAACAACGCGCAGTTGGGCAAGGTGCTCGGTTTCGTCGAACAGGGCCGATTCGGTGATCAGGACATCGCCATGCATGGCGTTCTGGCGCGCCCGCAGACCCTGCAGCAACTCACCCAGCATATTCAGCATACTTTGCTGCGTGTGCCGCAAGTCATCGCTCATGCCAATCCCAACATTACCCGCATCGCGTGGTGCAGCGGCGGGGCGCAAGGCTACTTCGAACAGGCGGTGGCACTGGGCGTGGATGCATTCCTGACAGGCGAGATTTCAGAACAGAACGTGCATGTCGCACAAGAGACGGGTGTCGCCTTTATCGCAGCCGGGCACCATGCCACCGAGCGTTACGGCGTGCAGGCGTTGGGTGAACATCTTGCATCGCAGTTTGGATTGGAGCACCAGTTTTTTGATCAGGACAATCCGGTATGACGGTCAGCTGAAGATTGGCTGGCTTTATGCAAAACCGGCATCAAACCGGATTTTCACGTCTTGTCTCGCATTTCCAGGTTTTGGGTGGCCAGATAGATTTCGCGGAGGAAACATAACAAACCCGAAATCAGGGCCAGCATCGCTGAGATGAAGAACAGCGAAACGGCGCGCGAAGGATCAACCCCTATCTCCGAGCCCACAAATAGTGCCGCGATCACAATGCAGATGAAAAGAGCGGACATTGTGCAGAGACTCACCGCCCAATGTACCCAGCGTACCCGCCTCGAAAGCATCGCCATTTCCTCCATCTGGGCAGGCAGCTTGGGATCGCTTGAGTTCCTCAATACTCTTGAGCGATCGACGATGCGGGCGATACGATTCGTTATCACGGAAAGCATCGCGCCGATGCCGGTAAGCAGAAAGACAGGCGCAACCGCCTGTTGAATCACGCGGGCGACAGTCATAATTTCAGCAGGATTTTGCATGGCAATTCCTTAAATTTGGCATTCATGAAACCTGGTAACGAGGGACAAAAAATGTGTCCGCCGCGAATGTCAGTTCCTTGCATGCGAGAGAGAGAAGTTTTCTACGCCTTGCAATGTGGTGAGCCCGCTGGCCAGTTCGTTCATCGATACGCCGCTGCTCTTGCTCAGAGCGATGGCGACGAAGTGCCATTCAAGTTTTTCGTCGCTGGAGCGTATGGCGAAAGAACCTGAAGCGACTTCATAACCGTTGGAGTAGACGACTTCGCGCAGGGTGTGTTCCAGCGGCACAAAATTCTTCTGGAATTCAAGGGTGACGGCGATGGCGGGGCGCGAGGGCAACCAACTCTCCAGCTTGGAAATCCACATCATGCACAGCGCGGAAAGAATGGTGAGCATGATGGCCGAAGCGTAGAAACCGACGCCGACCATGACGCCGATGGCGGAGCAGGTCCAGATGGAGGCGGCGGTGGTGAGGCCGCTGATGTTGAGGCCGTCGCGCATGATGACCCCGGCGCCAAGAAACCCGATACCCGTGAGGATGCCCTGAATGACGCGGGTGGGGTCTCCGGCAAGATAGGTGTTCACATGCCCGCCGAACCAAAATGAGGGATAGCCGGCGATGACGGTGACAGCAGCAGCGGCCATGCAGACCAGTCCGTAGGTGCGCATGCCGGCTGCGCGGCCGTGGTAGGAGCGTTCATATCCAACGATCAGGCCCAGTACCAGTGCGCCAAACATGTTGAAAAATACAATCATGTTGGTCGCCACTTCCGGCGCAGACCAGTAAGCCGACAGATTGGCAAACGATAACGCGTCCATGTCCGTTCTCCATTTTTATTTGTAGGGAGTGTACAAGAATCGGCGCCGGATTACTGCCGCGTTGTTATGCGCCTTCCATGACGGCCAACGCATCCGGAGATGGCTTTGCTAGCCGGCAGATTTGCCGCGCAACTGGTCCAGCGAGATCGTTGCGCTGCGCGGCACTTCATTCAGGGCAAGGTTGGCAAGGCGCAATGGCTCACCAATTTCATCCAGCAACGCGTGCCATGGCCGCATCGCATCTTTCAGCAATTCATCTGGCTGTACCGAGAATCGCAGCAGGAAATCTTTGCGGCGCGGATACCAGGAAGACCATTGCCACCCAAGGAAGCTGTCGCTGTGCTTGAATCCGGTCGCGCCCAAAAGTGCGCGCAGTGTGTCCACGGCAGGCAAGTTTTTCTGGACAGGTTCGGGTGCTGCGTTCCACATCAGTCCGTAATAGATGCGATAGTTCTCGCCCAGCAGTTGCTGTTCCATGAACGGGCGCAGGAAAGTGCGCTGACTGAAGAGCGGTTCAAGCCGCAAACCGACGAGGCAGTCTTCGGTATTGCGATCTTCAGTGAGTTCGCTCTGCCACGGCAGGGCATTTTTCACGAGCAAAGCATCGAGTTGTGCGCTCAGCGCTTTCCAGAATCGATTGTTGTACTGCAACCGGATTTCATCCAGATGTTCGGCGGTGATTAACGCGAGCGAAAAATTTTCTTCCTGTGAAAAAAAATTGAGTACGGAATGTTCTTCGTTCATTTTTGAAAGCTTCGAAAAATTAAAATTTGCGACCGGAGTTTACAGCCAAAAATCGGGACTCGGATGGAAGAAATTTTTTCTCCTTCAAATCCCGTCTTGACGTGTCCTTGACCTTGAAGGCCGCATCTTAACGCGTCCTTAACTTTATAAAATTTGCCGCGCGAATATAAGCAAATACTTCAATACCTTGTCTGCTCTAGCTTGGGGAATAGGTGGTGCAGAAATGTTGAGCAGGATGGTTGACATTATTTTTTAACATCGACATTATTCATCGCGTGTAGTCGCAACAGCTGGCAATGGAGGCTGATGAAATCACATCTAAATCACAAGAACAGCGACCGCATGCGTTTTGGATAAATCCGTTTTTCCGTAATTTTTCCGGCCGAAATATTGCCGGCGTCTGAATATTGTTTTGTTGGGGGAGCTACATACGATGAAGTGTTTTTTACGTTCACTTACGCTGCTCGTTGGCCTGTTTTTTTATGCGAGCAGTCATGCAGCCGATGCGCTTCCGACTCTCACGACACCTGACGACGTAGGTCCGGCAGTCGAACAGCCTATCGAGTTTCCGCATTTTCGCCATGCAGGCGATGCCAAGGACGGCGGCATGCAGATCAACTGCATGTATTGCCACACCTACGCTCGCCGCAGCATGGTGGCCGGCATTCCGCCGATACAGAAATGTATCGGATGTCACCAGAGTATCGAATCGGTGCGGGACAAACCGCGCATCCAGAAGCTGTTCGAATACTGGGACGCCAAGAAACCGATTCCCTGGAAAAAGGTGCACGATCTTCCCGATTTCGTGCGGTTCAATCACGAGCGCCATATCCAGCGTTTCTATTTTCAGCAGGACCGCCCCTATCAGGAGGTGTGTGGTTACTGCCACGGCAATGTGAAGGCCATGACGGTAGCGCAGCGCCAGAAACCTCTCACCATGGGTTGGTGTGTCAGTTGCCATCAGAAGGATCACCTGGTCAGCGCCAATTCAAGCGTGACGGGACATGGTCCCAACGATTGCTTCACATGCCACAAGTAAGCGGCGTGACGTTTACTACGAGCAAGATTTCAGGGGATTTAGCGATGACAGAAAACGATTTTAATCGGCGTGATTTTTTGAAGGTGCTGGGGTGGGGCGGAACAGCCGTCGCCTTGAGCGGTTGCGGCAATACCTCGATTCAGGATGGCAAGGAAACGGTCACTTCCTATGTGACCCTGCCTTCCTACGTCACTCCCAGCATTTCAAACTATTTCAATTCGACCTGTGCGCAATGCGATGCCGGGTGCAACATCATGGGGCGCGTGCGCGAAGGCCGCGTGCTCAAGGCGGAAGGCAATCCGAATTCGCCGATCAACCGCGGCAGGATGTGCGGTCTCGGGCTGTCGGGCGTGCAAGCGCACTACAACCCGGATCGCGTGCGCGAGCCACTGCTGCGTACCGGCGACAAGGGTGAAACCATCACCTGGGACAAGGCGCTCGGACTGATCAACGAGAAATTGAACGGCGCCAAGGGAGCGGAAATCGCTTTCGTCACCGGCGGCATGAGCGGTCATGTGCAGGCGTTGCTGGGCAATTACATGGACGAACTGGACAGCAAGAACCATTTCTCCTATGAAGCGATCTCTCCTGCCGTACTGCGCGCCGCCAACAAGAAAGCCTATGGCGTGTCGATGCCGCGCTATCGCATCGACAAGGCCAAGGTGGTGGTGTCGTTCGGTGCCGACTTCCTCGGCGCATGGATTTCTCCGGTGTATTTTTCGCAACTGTATTCGCAGTTCCGCAAGGGTAACCGTCCGGAAGGCCGCGGCGTGCTGGTGCAGATCGAACCGAAAATGACGCTGACGGGTGCGAATGCGGATCGCTGGATTGCGGTTCGGCCGGGTACTGAAGGTGTGCTGGCGCTGGGTATCATCAATGCGCTTGGTAAAGCCGGTCTGTCCATTCCTGCAGATATTGCCGCGGTAAGCAATGAATATACGACAGAGCGCACGAGCAAAGAGACCGATGTTTCTGCCGAACAGATCGAAAAACTGGCGGCCCTGTTGAAGGACCGAACACCGAGCCTGGTGTTGGCGGGTGGCGCGGCAGAGGGTTATGCGCACGGTTCGCAGAATGCGGCAGCCATCGCCTTGCTCAATCGGGTACTGGGCAACATAGGCAAGACTGTTGAAGCATCCGCCAGCGTGCCGTTCCCGCAAATCGCGCCGACCGTAGGCAACCGTTCCTCGCTGATCGGCCTCAACGACGGCCTGGCTGCGGGCAAATACAAGGTGGTGTTCAGCTACGGTGTCAATCCGGTGTTCAGTGCCCCGGCTTCGATGAAGTTCAAGGAAAATTTCGCCAAGGCCGACTTCAAAGTGGTGTTCGCGCAATACATGGACGAAACCGCGCTGGCGGCCGACTTGATTTTGCCGCTGGACTCGGCAATGGAAGACTGGGCCACCGTGGTGCCCGAGTACATGGCAGCGCCGGAAGGGGAATACTCAAGTACTTATACGCAGATGAGTTTCCGCCAGCCCATGATGGAGAAAGTGTTTCCGGATACCCGCGGTGTTGGCGACATCCTGCTGGCCCTGCTCAAGCAGCGCAAGGCCGACAAATACAAGGAATTCGACGACTTCTATTCCTACTTGCGCAGCGCTGTGCTGAAGAACAAGGTTGCGCTCGGCGGCAAGGCCGGTGATGACGACGAATTGTTCTGGAACGAAACACTGAGCAAGGGCATTGTGCCGTTGAAAGGCATCTCCAGCCCGGTGTCGGCCAAGGCATCTGCGGCGGGTTTGAAATTGCCGGCGTCTGCCGATGCCGATCCGTCCTATCCGCTGCGCCTGATTCCGGCAGTGTCGGCCAGCATGCGCGACGGGCGCAATGCCAACGAGCCGTGGTTGCAGGAATCGCCAGATCCCTTGACCACCATCGTGTGGGATTCCTGGGTCGAGATCAATCCCAAGACGGCAGCCAAACTCGGCATCGTTGAAGGTGACATCGTCGAAATCGCTTCCAAGAGCGGCTCCATCAAGACGCAGGCTTACCTGTTCCCGGGCATTCACCCCGATGCGGTTTCCGTGCCGGTCGGTTACGGCCACGAAGCGATGGGACGGTACGCCAGGGGTGTTGGCGCCAACGTGTTCGGCATACTGGATTCGGTATTCGACAAGGAGACCGGTGAACTGGCCCTTAACGAAACCAACGTGAAGATCAGCAAGACCGGCCAACGCGTCATCATTGTCAAGGAAGAGGGCCCTGCAGGCGGTAGCCAGGCGGGCAAACAGAAGATTGCGGTCCAAGTATCGGCAGACAAAGTCGATCTTTCGAAGGAGGTCTAAAGCATGTCAGTTTCCAATCTGTTAGAAAACTGGTCGAAATTTCGCCATACCCACCCGGTCGAAGACAAAGGGTACCCCGACTGGGAGGCTTATCCATCCGACATCAAATGGGCAATGAGCATAGACCTCGATGCCTGTACCGGTTGCAATGCCTGCAGCGTGGCTTGCTACGCCGAGAACAACCTGCCGGTCGTGGGCAAGGAGAAATATTCACACGGTCAGGCCATGCACTGGATGCGTGTCGAGCGCTATTGGGACGAGACCGACAACGGCTTCGAGGCCGAACAGGGTGCGCGTTTCCTGCCGATGATGTGCCAGCAATGCGAGGCAGCACCGTGCGAAACGGTGTGCCCGGTCGGCGCCACCAACCACACTGAGGACGGCCTCAATTCGCAGATCTACAACCGCTGCATCGGTTCTCGCTACTGTTCGGCGAACTGTCCGTACAAGGTGCGTTACTTCAACTGGTACAACTATCCGGAACAGGAGAACGCCTGGCCTGAGCCGTTGAACCAGCAGCTCAATCCGGATCTGACCGTGCGTACCAAGGGTGTGATGGAAAAATGCACATTCTGCAAACAGCGCACTTACACCGCCCGCAACAACGCGAAGACTGAGGGCCGTCCGGTGCAGGACAGTGACGTGCAGACCGCATGCCAGGAAGCGTGCCCGGCCGGTGCGATCACGTTCGGCAATCTGCACAATCCGGAATCGCAGGTCGCCAAACAGTGGCAGAGCCAGCAGGTCGACTTGATTAAGGACATTCAGGAAAAGGACGAGAAGGAAGGCAACCGTTTGCGCGGCTACCGCATTCTGGAAGAACTGCGTCCCTATCCTTCGGTGATGTATCTGGAGCGGGTGCGCGAAAGCGCCGTATAAGGCAAAAGGGAAGGAAAAGAAAAATGGGAAAAGATATCCGCGAAGACATCGCTTGGGCACAGATCAACACTGATGTGCTCAAGAGCCTGGAGTCGCCTCGCAAACTGTACTGGGTCATCATCTTCGTGGCACTGCTGGTTTTCAGTGTGGGCGTCGGCTGTGAGATTTACCAGTACAACACCGGCATGGGCGTGGCCAACATGGACAATCCGCATGTGTGGGGTTTGTACATTGCCTCGTTCATTTTCTGGATCGGCATGAGCCACTCCGGCACTTTGTTGTCTGCGATTCTGCATTTGATGCATGCGGACTGGCGCAAACCGATCTACCGTTTTGCCGAGGCGATGACCACGTTCTCGCTGATGACGGCTGGTTTGTTCGTGGCCGTGCACTTGGGCCGTTTGTGGCAGGTTTACTACGCGCTGCCCTATCCGAGCGAACGTTGGATATGGCCCAACTTCCAGTCGCCGCTGCTATGGGATGCGATGGCGATCTTCACTTACCTGAGCTCGTCCGTCCTGTTCCTGTATATCGGCTCGATTCCTGACCTTGCGATCTGCCGCGACAACATCCATCAGGGCTGGCGCAAGAAGCTGTACACCCTGCTCGCACTGGGATGGGAAGGTACCGACCGTCAGTGGCGCAATTTCCGCATCACCTATCTGACCATCGCATGCTTCCTGATCCCGCTGGCGGTGTCGGTGCACTCCATCGTGGCATCAGACTTTGCCATGTCGCAGCAGCCCGGCTGGCACGTGACATCGTTCCCGCCGTACTTCGTGGCAGGTGCGTTGTACTCCGGCTGTGCGGCGATCATCACGCTGTTCATCATCCTGCGCTACGTGTTCAGGTTCGAGGAATACATGACGCTGCCGATCCTGAAAAAGACGGTGCGCCTGACCTTCGCGATTGCCATGGTATGGACTTACCTGAACTGCATCGAGTTCGCTTCGGTGTGGTACAGCCATGACCAGGTAGCCAAGGACGTGCTGATCCAGAAGGCGACCGGAACCTATGCACCGTTCTGGTGGGCGATGATCTTCTGTGGTTCAGTAGTGCCGTTCGCGATGATGGTCAAGAAGTGGCAGACCAACATCCCGGTGATGTTTGCGGTGTCGTTGCTGCTGAATCTCGGCATGTGGCTGGAGCGCTGGATGATTGTGGCGCCGACTTTCTCGCACGGCTACTACCCGTGGACATGGGACCACGACCAGTGGCCGAGCCTGATCCAGTGGGGCATCGTGTTCGGCAGCTTTGGCTGGTTCACCCTGCTGTTCATGGTGTTCTGCAAGATCGTGCCGTCCGTCTCGATGTATGAAGTGAAGGAGATGGTCTATCACCGCAGCCTGGCGCGAAAGAAGGAAGAGCTGGCTGTGCAGGATGAACTCGCTGTGAAGGGAGCCCACTAAATGAGCAAACGTTACTTGCTGGCCCTGTACAACAATTTCGACGAAGCCGAAGCAGTCGTCCGCGAGCTGCGCAACTCCGAAATCAAGGGTTTCAATGCGGCTGACGACCTGGTGGTCAAATCGCCCATCGAACACCCGGAAGTCGAGGAGTTTCTCGGCGAAAAGTCGGTGAAGGTGCAATGGTTTACTTTGGGAGGGGCTCTTACGGGCGGATTGCTGGCTTTCTCGCTGATTTCCGGATCGCAGGCCAGCTTTTTCTCCCAGATGAAGGGCGGCAAACCGATCGTGCCGATTCCCCCCGACCTGGTATTGACCTATGAAATGTTCATTCTGGGAGGGGTGTACATCACCGTGCTGGGTTTCCTGATTTGCGCCGGTTTGCCGGCCAGGCGTTCGCCGCTTTACAGCGCCAAGGTGTCGGAAGACCAGATCGGTATCCTGGTGAAGGGTGACGATGGTTCTTTGGCAAAACTCAGGGAGATTTTTACCAGGCACAAGGCATTGGAAATTCAGGAAGAGGCTGGCAGATGAAAAAAATAACTTTAGCAATTGCTTTGCTCGTTGCGCCTGCGGTGGCGCAAGCATGGCCATGGTCCAAGGATATGTCGGAACAGATCAGCATCAAGCCGCAGGAAAGCGTCGATCCGGCTCATCCAGGCATGGCAACCTATCCGGAGCGTTCAGTACCGGTTCCCGGCACGAACAGTTTCGTGAAGGATATGGAAGCCGCCGACAAGCAGAAAAACCCGGTGGTTGCCAATCAGAAATCGATCGAGTTCGGGGGCAGGCTGTTCGGTATCTACTGCACTCCGTGCCACGGCTATGCAGGCAAGGGTGACGGGCTGGTGGGGCAGAAGCTGGTATTGCAACCCTACAATTTGACCGCAGACCATGCCAGGGAAGTCAGCGACGGTTATATCTGGGGAATGATGACATTCGGGGGGGCGGTGATGCCGTCCTATGCAAACGACCTGTCGCCGACCGAGCGCTGGAATGTGGTCAATTACGTGCGCAAGGTGCTGCAACAGGGTGGAACTGTGCACGCCAATGTCAACGGCCGCTAATTAAAGGGGATAAGCATGATTTCTTACAGTAATTGGTCGGTTCTTACCGCCAGCTTCATGGTGGTGACTTACTTGGCGCTGAGCGGCGTGGCCTTGTGCTCGGTGCTTTATCTGGTTGGTGCCAAGTGGCGCTTTCAGGTACGCCCGCTGGCAGTGTCCTTGTATGCACTGTTTCCACTGGCTTTTGCGTTGTTGGTGATTTTGCTGATCGGCGGCAATCAGACTTTCCCCTGGATCGGCCACGTTTCGCACGGCGAGGATGTGCATATGCCTGGCTGGTACACCCTGCCGCTGCTGGCTGCGCGTGAAGTGATCGGCATGCTGGTGATCATGTTCGTGTGGCGTACCTTCATCAAGCGCCAGGAAGTCGCCGAGCGTAGCGAGGAAGACCGTGTGAAGTTCCATCATGTGGCCTGCTGGATCCCGTTCTTCACCGTGCTGTATGCCACCATGATTGCGTGGGACTTTGAGATGACGCTGAAGCCTTCCTGGCACAGTGCGATCTACGGGATGCAGAACCTGGTCAGCAACTTCGGCATGTTCCTGGCTTTCCTGTTGATCTGGATTTATGTGCTGAACACCCGTGACGCGCTGGTGAAACGAGTGGACGAATTCATTTACAACTACCTGGCGCAAATGATGCTGGCGTTCACCTTGCTGTGGATGTACACCTTCTTCGCGCAATACCTGACGATCTGGTACGGCAACCTCGGGGATGAGCGCGACCGCATAGACGCAATGCAGAATGGTGATTTCAGCGCGATATGGTGGTCCATGATAGCGTTGAAGTTCGTGATCCCGTTCATTTCGCTTTGCTTCCCGATAACCCGGCACAATCCGAAGCTGACGGTGACGATTGCCGTGGGCATGATCATCGGCACATTGTTCGAGCGTTTCATCTGGATTGCAGGCATAAACGGTACCGGAACGATCCCTGTTCTGTGGGGAGGGCTGGTCAGCATAGGTGTCATCATGGTAGGGTATCAACTGGTGCGCAGCACAATGGCGCGTAACCAATTGATAAAAGGATAATTTGCTACATGATGACATTGTATTCGGGGACAACTGATCCCTATAGCCACCGCTGTCGCTTCGTTTTATTTGAAAAAGGCATGGATTTCCAGGTCATTGATGTGGACGTCTTTAACAAGCCTGAAGACCTGGCGGTGATGAACCCGTATAACACCGTGCCGGTTCTGGTTGAGCGTGACCTGATCCTGTACGAGGCTAACATCATCAACGAATACATCGACGAACGTTTCCCGCATCCGCAATTGATGCCGCCGGATCCGGTGATGCGTGCTCGTGCGCGCCTGTTTCTGCATCGCTTCGAGAACGAGTTGTTCTGCCATATTCCGGGTCTGGAAAGCAGCAATACGAAGATTGCGGAAAAGGCGCGCGCTGCCGTGCGCGAAAACCTGACCCAGATATCGCCCGTGTTCACCAAGCAAAAGTTCATGCTGGGCGATGAATTTTCCATGCTCGATGTGGCGGTCGCTCCCTTGCTTTGGCGTCTTGATCATTACGGAATCCAACTGGACAAGGAAGCCGCGCAGTTGATGAAATATGCAGAGCGTTTGTTCTCGCGCCCTGCCTACATCGAGGCGATGACGCCTGCCGAAAAGGCAATGCGCAAGTGATTTCAGGTTTGGTATGAGCGAGCCATCCACTAAACCCTACCTGATCCGCGCCATTTTCGACTGGTGCGCCGATGCCGGATACACGCCGTACCTGGCGGTGCAGGTAAACGAGTACACGCAAGTGCCGATGGCCTACGTCAAGGACGGCAAGATCGTCCTGAACATCGGCATGGACGCAGTGCGCAATTTGCAGCTGGGCAACGAAGATATTACCTGCGGCGGACGTTTCGGCGGCGTGGCACACCAACTTATCGTTCCGATGTCGGCAGTGATCGGTATCTTCGCCAAAGAGACCGGGCAGGGGCTGGTGTTTCAAGGGCAGGAGTCTTCTCCCATGGGCGCGGTGACAGGTGCGGGCGAACCGCCAGATGGGCCGTCTCCACAGGGCAAGCCTACTCTCAGAGTTGTGAAGTAATAAAAAAGCCGCAGAAGAAACTTCCGCGGTTTTTTCTTTGGCTAATCCAGATCAGGCAGTTGCAGGCAAACCAAACTGTGACTGCATCTTGATCAGTGCCTTTTGCTCGATCTGGCGGATGCGCTCGGCGGAAACATTGAACTCGGCAGCCAACTCATGCAATGTTGACGAATGCTCTTCCTCTTCGCGCAACCAGCGTGCTTCCACGATGCGGCGACTGCGCTCATCCAGGCTCGCCAAGGCTTGCGCCAAGCCGGAAGTGTGCAAGTGTTCGCGTTCCGCTGCTTCAAGGATGTATGAAGGTTCGTGCTCCGCATTGTCGGCAAGATAATTGATGGGCGAATAACTCTCATCTTCGTCGCCTGCAAGCGGTTCGAGCGCGATCTCATGTCCGGCAAAGCGGGCTTCCATATCCACCACATCATGCTCGCTCACGTTGAGTTGCTGGGCGATCTCGCTGACTTGCTGCGGCTTGAGCGGCTCCAGTCCCTGTTTCATGCTGCGCAGGTTGAAGAACAGCTTACGCTGCGCTTTGGTGGTGGCGATTTTGACCATGCGCCAGTTGCGTATCACGTACTCGTGAATCTCGGCACGTATCCAGTGCAAGGCAAACGATACCAAACGTACGCCACGCTCCGGGTCATAGCGTTTTACCGCCTTCATCAAGCCTATATTACCTTCCTGAATCAGGTCGGCCTGCGGCAGACCGTAACCGGCATAACCCCGTGCTACGCTGACCACGACGCGCAAGTGAGAAACTACTAGCTGACGCGCCGCCTCCAAGTCATTTTCTGACTTGAAGCGGTTAGCCAGGGACAACTCCTCTTCATGCGACAGTACCGGAAAGCGATTCACGGCCTGAACATAGCCCTCCAGACTGCCTACGGCAGAAGGTATCGGCAAACTCATGGTTGCATTCATGGCATTTCCTCCTATTTGTTTAATTCTAGCACTCGGACCGTATGAGTGCCAGATGGCAAAAAGGTTCGAACAGCAGGGGTAAAGACGGGACGAGCCCGTCTGTCAGGGCTTCATTCCGGCATGATAGAATTCGCGCCTTCATAAATTTCTAACCTTTACGGATAATCACCATGTTCTCCAGCAAAAACACCATCGCAATCACTGACCCTGAACTTTGGGCCGTGATCCAGAATGAAAATCGCCGTCAGGAAGATCATATCGAACTGATCGCCTCGGAAAACTACACCAGCCCGGCGGTGATGGAAGCGCAGGGGAGCAAGCTGACCAACAAATATGCAGAGGGTTATCCGGGCAAGCGGTACTACGGCGGTTGCGAATACGTTGATGTGGCCGAACAACTGGCTATTGACCGTGCAAAATCCCTGTTCGGTGCGGAATATGCCAACGTCCAGCCGCATTCCGGATCCCAGGCCAATCAGGCGGTGTACGTATCAGTCCTGAAGCCCGGCGACACGATCCTGGGCATGAGTCTGGCGCACGGCGGCCACTTGACGCATGGTGCCTCGGTGAACATCAGCGGCAAGTTGTACAACGCCATCCAGTATGGTCTGAATGAAAAAGAAGAGATTGATTACGATCAGGTGCAAGCCTTGGCAACGGAGCACAAGCCGAAGATGATCGTGGCCGGTGCCTCCGCCTATGCGCTTGTCATCGACTGGAAGCGCTTCCGCGCAATCGCCGACAGCGTTGGCGCCTACCTGTTCGTGGACATGGCGCACTATGCAGGCTTGGTTGCGGCCGGCTATTACCCCAACCCGGTCGGTATTGCCGACTTTGTGACAACGACCACGCACAAGACGTTGCGCGGCCCCCGCGGCGGCCTGATCCTGGCCAAGGCCGAACATGAGAAAGCACTCAACTCTGCCATTTTCCCGGCACTGCAAGGCGGCCCGCTGATGCACGTCATCGCCGCAAAAGCCGTAGCCTTCAAAGAGGCTGCGAGCAAGGAATTCAAGGAATATCAAAAACAAGTCATCGACAATGCACGGGTAATGGCCAAGGTATTGCAAGAGCGCGGAGCACGCATCGTGTCCGGTCGTACCGACAGCCATGTGTTCCTGGTCGACCTGCGTGCCAAGAAACTGACCGGTAAAGAGGCGGAAGCCGCCCTGGGCAAGGCGCACATCACCGTGAACAAGAACGCCATCCCCAACGACCCGGAAAAGCCATTCGTCACTTCCGGAATTCGTATTGGTTCGCCCGCGATGACCACGCGTGGTTTCAGGGAGCTGGAAGCCGAAAAGCTGGCTCACCTCATCGCCGACGTGCTGGATGCGCCGAACGATGATGCGGTGATCGCGCGCGTGGTGGGTGAAGTGAAAAAGCTGACGACGCAGTTCCCCGTGTATGGCTAAGCAGGATACAGGAGACGGGATACTGGATTCGGGGGAAACCGCCCGTTCCTGTGGCCTGTATGCCGTATCCCGTATCCTATGAAATGTCCTTTCTGCAAGCATCCCGGCACCCAGGTCGTTGACACTCGCGAGAACGAGGAGGGCGACAGCATTCGTCGGCGCAGGCGGTGCGTATCCTGCGACAAGCGTTTTACGACTTACGAAGTAGTCGAGCTGCGTATGCCGCAGGTGGTCAAGCAGAACGGCATGCGCAGCGAGTTCGATGAAGAAAAACTGCGCACCAGCTTTACCCGGGCGCTGCACAAGCGTCCCGTTCCAACCGAATTGGTCGATGCCGCCATCGATAATGTCACGCAAAAGGTATTTGCGATCGGCGAACGCGAGATCGGTTCGCGCCAGATAGGCGAGATGGTGATGAAAGAGCTGCTCAAGCTCGACAAGGTCGCCTACATTCGTTTCGCCTCCGTGTACAAGAGTTTTCAGGATGTCGGCGATTTTTCAGATGCGATCGACGCTGTCAAAAATCCCCGGCGGCGCCAGAACGAAAAAAAATGAATGTTGCCGACAGTCAGTGGATGGCTCAGGCGCTGCGTCTTGCAGAGCGGGGGTTGTACACGACCAGCCCCAATCCCCGTGTTGGCTGCGTGTTGGTCCGTGACGGCAAGGTAGTCGGGGAGGGCTGGCACGAGCGTGCCGGCGAGTCGCATGCCGAAGTTCATGCCTTGCGCGCGGCTGGTGATGCGACACGCGGTGCGACAGCTTACGTCACGCTGGAACCGTGCAGCCACCACGGCCGCACGCCTCCCTGTGCCGATGCGCTCATCGCGGCAAGGATCCGGCGCGTGGTTATAGCGGTACAGGATCCGAATCCCCAAGTAGCAGGACAAGGCATCGCCAAATTGCGTGCGGCCGGAATCGGGGTCGAAAGCGGTTTGATGGAAGCTGCCGCGCGCGAACTGAACATCGGGTTTTTCTCGCGGATGACGCGCGGCACGCCCTGGATACGCAGCAAGATTGCAGCGAGTCTGGATGGCCATACGGCGCTGGCGAACGGCACCAGCAAATGGATCACCGGCGCAGCGGCGCGACACGACGTGCAACATTGGCGCGCACGTTCCTGTGCCGTACTCACGGGTATCGGTACGATACTGGCGGACGACCCGCAGCTTGATGTGAGGGATATCCCGACAGAAAGGCAACCGTTGCGTGTGGTGCTGGATAGCCGGTTGCGCATTCCGCCCAAAGCCAAAATCCTGCAGAGCGGAAAGACGCTTATCTATACCGCCTGTTCGGATGCAGAAAAGCACCAGGCAATAAAGACCAGTGGCGCGGAAGTAAAAATTCTGGCAACTGCGGACGGCGAAATCGATGTGCCCGGCGTGTTGCGCGACCTCGGGAAGCGCGGCATCAATGAGGTGCTCGTGGAAGCGGGGCGCACATTGAACGGGGCGCTGCTGAAGGCAGGGCTGGTGGATGAATTGGTGCTGTATCTCGCACCTAAGTTGTTGGGCGATGCCGCGCGGGGGCTGGCGGACCTGGGAGAGCTGACGCAGTTGCAACAAGGGGTTGCGCTGCAATGGAACGATGTGCGGCAAGTGGGCGGCGATCTGCGTATCGTCGCAAGAATATCAAAGGAGAAATGATCATGTTCAGCGGAATCGTGGCCGACGTCGGTCTCATCAAATTGGCGCAGGACCGGGATGGCGGTTTGCGCCTGACAGTGGCGACTGAAGTGCTCGGCATGGACGACGTACAGCTCGGTGACAGCATCGCCGTGAACGGTGTCTGCCTCACCGTGGTGAAGATAGCCGGAAGCGACTTTACGGTGGACGTCTCGCGCGAAACCTTGAATTGCACTACCGGACTGGAAATGCAGGGCGGCCATGTCAATCTGGAAAAGGCTTTGCGCTTGTCCGACCGCCTGGGCGGGCATCTGGTCAGCGGTCATGTGGACGGTGTGGGTACGGTGATCGCGTTCAACGATATCGGTGAAAGCTGGAGACTGATCGTGCGTGCACCGCAACAATTGGCAAAGTATATTGCAGTGAAAGGATCAATCACCATCAACGGTGTCAGTCTGACGGTCAACCAAGTGTCGGGGGCGGAATTCGAGGTGAATCTCATTCCGCATACGCTGGATGTGACGACATTGAACGAGCTGACGGTCGGAGCGAAAGTCAATCTGGAGATCGACCTGATCGCGCGCTACGTCGAACGCATGATGACCGCGGACGCCGGGTGATTCATGCCATGAACGGAATGAAGCGCTTGGTGCGTTTCATGTATTCCCGGTATTGCGCGCCAAAATAGCGGATGTTCTCGGTCTCTTCCACTAGCGAGGTAATCACGAGGAAGAGACAGGCGAACAGCGCAATACCGCCGCTCAGCCAGGACATGCGTTTGAAAAACAAGCCCCAGTCCAGAAAGATCAGCGAGCTGTACATCGGGTGGCGGATATAACGATATATTCCGTGGGTGACGAGTACGGAAGTTTTCTCGAACACCATCAGCGCCCCGTCATTGCGACTGTCGTCCCTCTCACCCAGCAGGCGCAATATCCCGTAGCCCAGAATGATCACGATCAGCGAAATGGCCATCAATATTCCGCTGATCGTCTGGTCGAACGAAACTGGCACGACATACCAGCCGTCGATGTTCATTACGATCAGAAGCAGCATCAGCTCCCACGCGAAAAACCGATAGAAACCGTGCGACCTGGGGACGCGCAGCGAGGCTCTCGAAACGTAAGCCAATGCCATGGTGGCGAGCGTAAACACGATACCTTCCAGCAACGTCAATCTCCTGAAATGAATGCCACGTCGCTTTGCGGTATTCCGGCTCCGGACACGTCATTTGCGGATGACGAACCCCACCAGCGAGCTGCGCAAGTCTTTCCCTTGCAGGAAAAACCAGGGTCTTCGTTCTGCGGCAATTCCGGATAGGCGAGCGCACCCGAAATGGGCAAGGTCGGCAACAGATAGAGCACGATGGCCCGGTTGCGGATTGCCCATTTTGAGAGGTTCAGTTGCGGCATAGGAAAGGCTGTGAAGACGATGACCGGATTATAGGGGGTATCGCAGCCTGATGTGAAATGCGAATACCGTCCGAAGGCAATGCCGGGGGCGCTGACAGAGGCGGCAAGGATTATTGCCGATGGTGTTAAAATCCCTGTCCCGCGATTTCGCGATACCCAAAACTGAGCCGCAGACAATGACTGACATCGCACCGATAACCGAAATAATCGACGAGATACGCGCCGGACGTATGGTCGTCCTGGTGGACGAGGAAGACCGTGAGAACGAGGGCGACCTTCTGTTCGCCGCCGAATTCGTCACGCCCGAAGCCATCAACTTCATGATCCGCCATGCGCGCGGCCTGGTCTGCCTGACGCTGACCGAGGAGCGCTGCCGCCAGCTCGGCATTTCGCACATGGCGCGCGAGAACAAGAGCCCGCTGGGCACCAATTTCACCGTTTCAATCGAGGCGGCGGAAGGCGTGACCACCGGCATCTCCGCGTCCGACCGCGCCACGACCATCAGGGCCGCGGTGAAGAGGGACGCCAAGCCGGCCGACATCGTTCAGCCCGGCCATATCTTTCCCATCATGGCGCGACCGGGCGGTGTGCTGGTGCGTGCAGGACATACCGAAGCGGGTTGCGACCTGGCGCAAATGGCCGGCGTGATGCCGGCAGCGGTGATCTGCGAAATCATCAAGGAAGACGGCGAGATGGCCCGCCTGCCGGATCTGATCCCGTTCGCCAAGGAGCACGGCCTGAAGATAGGCACCATCGCGGATCTGATCGAGTATCGCATCCACAACGAGACGCTGGTCGAGCGCGTCGCACGACGCACGGTGCAAACCGCCTACGGCGAATTCGAACTGGTGACCTACACCGACAAGACCACCCAGCGTACCCATCTGGCGCTGGTGAAGGGCAACATCCAGCCGCAGATCGAGACGGTGGTGCGCGTGCATGAACCCTTGTCCGCGCTGGATTTCATGGAACAGGTCAGCCTGCCGAACACGACCAGCGTGCATGATGCGCTGAAGAAGATCAGCGAATCCGAGGCGGGCGTACTGGTGATGATGCATCATACCGAGACATCGGCGAGCCTCCTGGCCCGGGCCGCAGCCAAACCGGAACCCGATCACGCGCGGTGGGATCCGCGCAGTTATGGCATCGGCGCGCAGATATTGCGCGATCTCAACGTCGGCAAGATGTGCCTGATCGCCACCCCGCGCAAATTGCCCAGCATGACCGGCTTCGGGCTGGAAGTGGTGCGTTACTGTCAATGCAAGGAAACAAAATGAAAGAGATCGAACAGAACCTGAACGGCAAGGGCCTGCGCATCGGCATCGTGCAGAGCCGTTTCAACGAAGTCGTGTGCGAAGGGTTGCTGGCTGCATGTCGCCAGCAACTGGTACTCAGCGGCGTCAGCGAGAACGACATTACACTGGCCACCGTGCCGGGCGCACTGGAGATACCGCTGGTGCTGCAAGCCATGGCACAGAGCAAGAAATTCGACGCGCTGGTTGCGCTGGGTGCGGTGATACGCGGCGACACATATCATTTCGAGGTCGTTTCCAACGAATCGGCGCGGGGCGTGGGTGAAGTGCAACTGCACAGCGGTGTGCCGGTCGCCAACGCCATCCTGACCACCGATACAGACGAACAGGCTGAAGTGCGCGTCAACGTGAAGGGTGCGGAAGCGGCGCTGGTTGCCATCGAGATGGTGCACCTGCTGAAAGCGCTCGCATGAGCGACGCCAAACAGCACAATCCCGCCAAGAGCCTGCGCCATCGTGCGCGCGAACTGGCGATGCAGGGAGTCTACGAATGGCGGCTTTCCGGCAAAAATCCGGCACTGATCGAGAAAGGCACGCTGGCCGAAAAGAGTCTGGGACGTTATGACATGGAATTCTTCGGGCAATTGCTGAAAGGCGCGGTCGCCGAGAGCGAGGCATTGTCCGCACAGATCGCCCCGCATCTGGATCGTGCCGTGAATGAATTGAGCCCGGTCGAATTCTCGGTGTTGCTGCTGGGAGCGTACGAATTGACTCACCATCCCGAAGTGCCCTATCGCGTCGTCATCAACGAGGCGGTGGAACTGGCCAAGACTTTCGGCGGCAGCGACGGACATAAATTCGTCAACGGCGTGCTGGACAAGCTGGCGGCACAAGTGCGCGCGACCGAGGTCGCCGCGAAATAATCCATCGGAGCCGCCTTGTCGGAATTCGATCTCATCCAGCGCTATTTCACCCGTCCCGCGCCGAATGCGATCCTCGGCGTGGGCGACGATGCCGCACTGCTCCGCGTCGCGGAGGGCATGGAGCTGGCAGTCTCCACCGACATGCTGGTCAGCGGCACGCACTTTTTCCCCGATGCCGATCCATTCCTGTTGGGCCACAAGACGCTCGCGGTTAATCTCTCCGATCTGGCGGCTATGGGCGCAGTCCCGCGCTGGGCGACGCTGGCCCTGGCTTTACCGGGTGCCGACGAGAACTGGCTGCGGCGGCTCAGCGAGGGCTTCTTCGCCTTGGCCGATGAGTATGGCGTGGAACTCGTTGGCGGCGACACCACACGCGGCCCCCTGAACCTGAGCGTGACCATCATGGGCGAGGTGCCGCGGGGTCGGGCATTGCGCCGCAGCGGCGCCAACGCCGGTGATGACATCTGGGTGTCCGGAACATTGGGCAAGGCTGCATTGGGGCTGGCACACCTGCAGGGCCGGTTTGCACTGCCTGAAAATGCCCGTCTTTCCTGCCTTGCAGCCTTGCATCAACCCCGGCCACGTGTCGCGCTGGGGTTGGCCTTGCGCGATATCGCCAACAGTGCCATCGATATTTCCGACGGCTTGCTTGCCGATCTCGGGCATATTCTGGAATGCTCGCAGGTCGGTGCGGAGATCGCGTTCGCTGCCATTCCGGCAGTTGAAACGCACGGCATTGATGATGCGCTGTTGCGGCATTGCGTCCTGTCCGGCGGCGATGATTACGAATTGTGTTTTACCGCATCCGCCGCGAAGCGCAGCGAGATTGATGCGGTTGCGGCAAAACTGCAACTGCCGCTCACGCGCATCGGCAGTATCAGTGCGGCACAAGGTTGCACAGTGCGCGCAGCGGACGGCAGCGTGATGAAAATAAAGGAAAGCGGCTATGACCACTTCGCATGACCAACTGAAATTCCAGCCGGACTGGCGCTTCCTGTTCAGCCATCCGGCGCATTTTCTTTCCTTCGGTTTCGGCGCGGGTCTTTCTCCGCGCGCGCCCGGCACGGCAGGCACGCTGATCGCCTTCCCCATGTATTGGTATCTTGCGCCGCGCCTGACCGACGCGTTGTTCATACTGGTGCTGATCTGGGCTTTCGCCTTCGGTGTGTGGGTGTGCGACAAGACGGGCAAGGCGCTGGGCGTGTCAGACTACGGCGGCATCGTGTGGGATGAGATCGTCGCGTTCGTGCTGGTACTCTTCTTTACGCCGGAGGGCTTGGCCTGGCAGTTGCTCGCGTTCCTGTTGTTCCGGTTCTTCGATATCGTCAAACCGCAGCCCATCCGTCATTTTGACCAGACCTGGCACGGCGGCCTGGGCGTGATGTTCGACGACATCCTTGCGGCGGGATACACCCTGCTGTGTCTGGCGGCGATCAAGAGTTTTATATGAAAGCGCTCATCGCGCTGTGTTGCTGCCTTGCGCTGGGCGCACAGGCAGAGACTTTCAGCGCCAGGGTGATCGTCGTGATGGATGGCGATACTGTGATGGTCCTGCGGGAGGGTGGCGGCGAAGCTGCCGGGTCCCCACCGGCGTCCCCCTTGCGGGGGTTGCGCGACGGCCAAAAAATCAGGATACGCCTGGCCGATATCGATGCACCGGAAAAAGACCAGCCTTTCGGCAAGCAATCGCGCGATTCTCTGCTGGAAATGGTGGGGAAGAAACAGGTGCAGATCGACAGCCGGGCCGTCGATCAATACGGGCGCACTGTCGGTTTCATCTCGGTGGAAGGACGCAACGTCAACCAGGAGCAGGTGCGACGCGGCATGGCGTGGGAGTATTCGCACTATCACACCGATAAAACCTACATCGGCTTGCAGAGCGAGGCTCAACATGAGCGGCGCGGGCTCTGGTCGCGGAACAGCCCGCAGCCGCCCTGGCAGTGGCGCAAGCAGCACCCCTCTGTCAGACCTGTCCTGCCAGCCCGGCAGGGCAGCATCTTCCATCAGGCGACTCCCGTGATGTTGTACGACCTGGAATGCGGCAAGAAGCGGCGCTGTTCGCAAATGAGCTCATGCGACGAGGCGAACTTCTACTTCACGCGTTGCGGTGTGAAGACACTGGACGGAAATCACAACGGCATCCCTTGCGAGAGTCTGTGTGCGGAAAGCAGATAGTGGGCATCCTGATGTGCCGCCGCCGTGGTCGTGCACGCTGGTAAGATCAACTTTGAGACTGATGTACACCGTGACCGGATTTGTGCTTGTTTGTCCGGTATTCTGGTCAATAACGGTGGCGATGAATGGCAGGGTGTTGATCGTCGAGCAAATGGATGGCCCGACTTCGCTGCCGTCTGAGAGGGGGAAGGTAAGGCTTCTCGGCAGTTCATTTTCCTGTTTTTGTGTTGAAGTGACAGAATCTCGGCGGACGAGCAACTGTACGCACTAAAGCAAAGATTGATGCCCGCCGCCCAAAGTGCAATCAGGGATTAATTCCGCTCTTTCCCTCTATCACCCACTTCATATTCGTGTTCATGCTCCATTCGCTTGAGTACATACCTCAAATCGAAGTCCAAAACCCGTGCTGCTAGGCGGTCGATGGTTAAACGTGTAGCCGCTTTGTGTTCGGCTGTATCTTCGTGATCTTCTTCATCGTGGTCCAAGTAGTTGTGTTCGTGTTCCAACAGCTTGCGCACAGATTCAATATCTTCTTTTCCGACTTTAGGTTGGTTGCTGCGATAGGCATTGGCTGCGGCAACTATGTAACGATCCAACTGGGAGGCAAAAGCAGGATCAAGTAATTGCATGCCAGTCCAAGTGAGCATTTGCGTATGGATACTATCGAGAAGAACTGCAGCATCGAAGGGTATCGGAGCAGCGATAGTGGGAACAGCTGCGTATCGAGTCACAAAATCATTTTGCGTTAGATTTTCCAGTTGGTTTGCGATTTCTCCACTTGGTCCCTCATCAACAAAACCAAGTATTGGAGAATGTCCGCTAAATTGTGCCATTACAATTCCCGGAATATTTTTACTTGAATACCCAAATCCGTTTTGTGTTGAACCTGCAATTAACCCCGCATTAGGCGAATTCAAAGATGCAAACATCCAGCCAATGCGCAATCCAACTGCATCACTTGTTGTGACACTCCCATACCAGCCATGGGGTGTAGTAAGGGAATTTTTTCCAATATCGTCAATCTGCGCAATTGTATTAATATCGACATCCTCATTGCGTTTAGGCAAAGGTACTGCTGAAACAATATCGCTTACAGGATCAAATAAGAATGAAGCCAAAGATTGTCGGCTGGTAGAGCCATTTCTCACACGATAGGAATAAACAACATTATCTTCTCGCAGTATGAAAGTAGACCCAATGACTGGATTTATTTTCGTGGCAGGGACAAATGTTGTTGTACGCAATGGTTTGACTTTCTTGTTTCCGAGACTCCCTGTTCCAAGGTAAGTAATTTTATAATCCCCTGTATTGGGATCAAGAACAATACTTTCACCAGTAGCCCCAGAAGCTTGCAAAGCAAAAATTGAAGAAACCATGAATGCACAAACTACACAAAATAATGAACGCATTTTCATCCCCTTTTATTTAGCAAGCGTAAGTGGAAATGTTGACCTGTAGAATCCCCTTCAAAATAAGGGTCCACTTTTAACTGTTTTGCCATTTGTTTGAAAGCAGCATAATCTGCTGCTGGAATGGCTCCTGGATTAGAATTCGCGCGCACATCAATGACAATACCGCGTCTATGTTCTGCATGTGGCTCATCCCAATCCGTATCAAGATCAAAAATACCACCCCATTTCAGACTGCCATCGTTTAAATGCAGCAGTATTGGAGTCTTCACGCCATTCTGTATCTGATAATTATAAAAATCAGCGGCTAATCGCCAAAGTTTCATTGATGCTGCAGTGGTCAGGTAATGGTTATAGACATGATCTGTCGTACTACCGATGACTTTAGAACTACCGTCTTCAGTTAACGCATAATATCCAGAGTCCGGTATCGGCCAAAGTCCATCAACCTTCACATCCACATTCGCCGTTGCAGTATTACTGCATCCATCGCAAGTAGCCGTGATGGTATGCGTACCGGATGCATCCGTCGGGTTGAAGTTAAACACCACCGCACCGTTGGCTGTTGAATTCGACCAGCATTCTGCATCCGAAGTGCAAGTCTGCACTTCAGCAATACCGCCTCTGGGTCGTGTGCTGTCGCCGTGGTCGTGTCCGCCACTGGTTGGATCAACTTTGAGGCTGATGTGCACGTTGACTGGGTTTGTAGTCGGTTGACCGGTATTTTGATCAATAACGGTGGCGATGAACGGCAGGGTGTTGATCGTTGAGCCATTGGATGGCTCGACTTCGCTACTGCCTGAGAGGGTGATGGTAAGGTTTTGCTGCGTTACACAAAAATTGCCAGTGGGGTCCAAAACAGTATTACTTGGACAAACAAGATTACCAATAGGCAATGCATAATATGCACTCCATAACCAGCCGTTTTCGTAATCCATCCTTTCCATACAAACGTAAGCACCTTTACCAACTGAAGGGATACTTTGAAAAAGCATAGTCCCTAGAGTAACTATTTGCCCCGTGTGAGAGGAAGGATCAGGTCCAGTCACGTTATTATTAAGACACCAAGCAGCAAAAGCGGACAAGGAAGCAGTTTCTGTTTGAGAGGGAGACATGTCAGTACAAGTATTCTCCCCCAAATTGTAACAATAGTAGAGATTAGTTGGGTATTGTGGCTGAGTGACTGTAGTTGCACTAACAGTGCCGATTACTGACATCCCTCCGCTCATAATGATAAAAAAATACAGGGCAAGAGTTTTCGTAAATCGAGCAATCTCTTTAAGATCAGAGAATAGAAATTCATTGGAAATTCCATGTTTCTGCCTCCACATATTCATTCTGCACTCCCTGTGACGTGAACAATGTGCGCGACAGTAATCTAGCCAAGAAGAGTGTCAATATGCCATTCGGTCTAGATAGTGGCCTATGCACTATCAAACGAGATAGCCACACATGGCAGGTACCAATGAAAGCATGACAGAGCGGTACGCTGACGGCGTATGGACAGAAGCGGCTTCTCAAGAGTTTCGCCAATGCTCTGACTGCGTAGTCGAACCGTCGTCGACAAGAGTATTGATGTCGCCAACAGTTGCATGGCTTTCAGTATAAGCCTGAACACCTGGCCAAAAAACAATCACGTCCATTCTCTGGTTTGGCTACAGATAGACCCAACGCTTACGCCTCTTGTCTATCGAGGAAAACAGTGCCGGATAAAACGGTGCGAATCCCAACCTCTCCCTGAGCAGGGGTTGGAGTTCATAGTAGAGACTCAGTGCAGTTTCACTCAATTCAGGCGAAGCAATTTCTTCTGAAATCGCCACCCGCAATACTGCTGCCACCAAGGAATCAAAACAGCCAAGCGCCACTATGCGTGCTTTGCATTCGGCATCAAAAGATTTTGGGAGTAGCTGGGTCTCATGCTCAAGCAGTTCCGGCTCAAACAGGATTTCCACCACTTCAGACTGCAGTAACCAAAAGCGCGCTCGATAACAAAGCGATCACAGCGTTCACCGCGCGCAGTACAAGCCAAATCGGACTACTGTTGGTTTCCGCAATAACTATTCCTAGATGTCCCGCTGCTGCTTACTGCAAATCACCATTCAACAGTTCAGCTACCCGCTCGGCGATCATCATCGTGGGCGCCGCGGTATTGCCCGAGGTGATATAGGGCATCGCAGAGGCATCGACGACGCGCAAGCCACCGATTCCCTTCACGCGGAGTTCGGAATCCAGCACGGACGTCGGGTCATCGGTGCGTCCCATCTTGCAGGTGCCGACGGGATGAAAGATCGTGGTGCCGATATCCCCAGCCGCCTTGACCAGTTGCTGGTCGGTTTGATGCTGGTTGCCGGGTTTGTATTCTTCCGGCGCATACGGCTTGAAGGCGGGACTGGCCAGTATCCTCCTGGTCAATCGCAGCGACTCGGCAGCGACCCGGCAGTCCTCCTCGGTGGACAGATAATTGGGCTTGATCTCCGGGGCGGCATCGATATCGGTTGAAGTGATATGGACGCTTCCGCGCGAGGTGGGGCGCAGGTTGCAGACGCTGGCCGTGAAGGCATTGAAGCTGTGCAGCGGTTCACCAAATTTTTCCAGCGACAAGGGCTGCACGTGATACTCCACATTGGCCCGTGCCTGGTCGGGTGAGGTGAAGGCGAACGCTCCCAATTGCGACGGTGCCATCGCCATGGGGCCGGAACGTTTCATCAGGTACTCCAGCCCGATCATGGCTTTCCCCCACAAGGAATTGGCCTTGGTGTTCAGGGTGGTGATGCCGTTGACACGATAGACCATCCGCAGCTGCAAATGGTCCTGCAGGTTCTCGCCAACACCGGGTAGATCGCTGTGCACCTGGATGCCCAAGCGATCCAGGCGTTGCGCGGAGCCGATGCCCGATCGTTCCAGTATCTGCACGCTGCCGATCGAACCTGCGGTCAGCAGCACCTCTTTCCCGGCCTCTGCCAGATGGACGCTGCCATCCTGTATGTATTCGACGCCAAGACAGCGCCTGGTTGCCGGATCGATCTTCAGCTGCTTGACCAGTGCGCCGGTCCGTAACGTCAGATTCGGTCTCTTTGCGGCTTCTTTCAGAAAGGCGCGAGACGTGTTCAGGCGCCAGCCGGAACGCTGATTCACATCGAAATAACCCACGCCGAAGTTATCGCCGCGATTGAAGTCGTCCGAGAACGGGATGCCCGCTTCTTTGGAGGCATGCCGGAAGACTTCCAGTATCTCCCATTTCAGGCGCTGTCTTTCGACGCGCCATTCTCCACCCTGGCGATGCCATTCGTTATCGCCGCCGTGATAATCCTCGAACTTCTTGTAGCGCTTGAGCGCCTCGGGCCATGACCAGGCGGAATCGCCGGTCTCGTTAACCCAGCGCTCGTAATCGGCATCCTGTCCGCGCATGTAGATCATGCCGTTGATGGAAGAGGAACCGCCCAGCACCTTTCCTCTCGGATAGATCAGGGACCGCCCATTCAGACCGGGCTCTTCCGTCGTCCTGAAGCGCCAATCGGTCCTCGGATTGTCGATGCAGTACAGGTAGCCGACGGGAACGTGGATCCAGATATAGTTGTCCCGCTTGCCGGCCTCCAGCAGCAAGACCCTGGTATC
This sequence comes from Sideroxydans sp. CL21, assembly GCF_902459525.1. Lineage (NCBI taxonomy): Bacteria > Pseudomonadati > Pseudomonadota > Betaproteobacteria > Nitrosomonadales > Gallionellaceae > Sideroxydans > Sideroxydans sp. CL21. The sequence goes on along the minus strand of NZ_LR699166.1, from coordinate 2,990,395 downwards.
GGGATTCTCCGTCAGCCGTTTGGCCAATAGACAACCGGCACTGCCCGCGCCGATGATGATGTAATCGAATTGCCGTTGATTCATTCTTCCGTTTTCCCCTGTAAGCCTGCCTGTTCAAACAACCACGACCTGAATGCGGCCACCTTGTTCAACATGATCTTGTTTTTCGGCATCACCAACTGGAAGCTGAGATCGGTGGGGATGCTGTGATCCAGTATTTGCACCAACTTGCGTGACCTGATGTCGTCTGCCACCAGGCTATGCCATGCCAGGGTGACGCCCAGTCCCGTGACTGCAGCCTGAAGCGCCAGGTCCGTATCGCCGAAGCGCCGGATATTCAGCGGAGCGCCGGCAACACCGAGGGAGGCAAGCAATGTTTCCCATTCCGGGAAAACGCCGCGCATGACATGCCAATCATCCTCGATGAGTTTGGCGCACGCCAGGTCGGACGGCTTTTTGACGGATCTCGCCAACCTGGGTGCGGCCACCGGAACGATCATCTCCGGCATCAGGCGTTCCACGCTCAGTCCGGGATGCATGTCGCTGCCGAAGCGGATCGCCATGTCGACTTCTTCCATCGAAAAATCCACGACGCGCTTGGTGGCCAGCAGGTGGATCTCCACGTCGGGGTAGCGCGCGTAAAAGTCTCCCAGGCGCGGGACCAGCCAACGCGCGGCAAACACCGGCGGTGCCGACACCGTCAGCGGCCCGGCGATACTGCCGGAACGCACCCTCAGCATCGCGCGCTCGAGCTGGTCGAACGCGTCCGAAACCAGATTCAGCGCATCGGTAGCGGCCTCGTTCACGACCAGCGTCTTGCCGCGCTTGAACAAGGTGACGCCGAGATGGTCCTCGAGCAATTTGATCTGCTGGCTGACCGCCGCCGGGGTGACATGCAATTCTTCCGCCGCACGGACAAACGAGCGGTGCCGCGCGGCAACCTCGAAGAATCGCAGGGCATTGAGCGGAGGAAGGTGACGTGCCATTAGTTTTCCTTAACGGGCCTTCAAAAAAGTCTAGCTTGTGACCGGCCATTGCTGCCATTAGAGTCGTGCCACATCGAACAATCTTACTGGAAACGACCATGAGAATCTCTACTGTCTATCTGCTTGTGACGGCTTCAGCATTTTTCTGGGGAGCCAATTTTGTACTGGCCGGGCCGATTCTTGCCGATCTGCCCCCATTATGGGCGGCAGCCGTACGCTTCGTGCTGGGCGCCGCGCTGATGTTCATCGTCGCCCTAGCCCGCCGCGAGAAACTCCTGGCGCCGCTGAAGCGGCATGCGGGGATCTATCTGCTGCTGGGGGCGGTCGGTATCTGCGGCTTCAACCTGTTCTTCTTCTATGCGCTTCGTACCACCTCGGCTAACAGCGCCTCGCTGATCATGGCGACCAATCCCTTGCTCACCGCCTTGCTGGCAGTGGCGTTCCTGGGCGAGCGGCTGGCGACCCGGCATCTGGTCGCACTGCCGCTGGCGCTGATCGGCGTGGCGGTGGTCATTTCGCAGGGCGATATGCACAAGCTGCAGTCGCTGAGTTTTGCACAGGGCGACCTGTTGATGCTGGTCGCCGATCTGTCCTGGGCGATGTATAACGTCCTCGTTCGCCGTTACATGCCACAAGGCTCACCCATCGTGCACACCAGCTGGGTCATGGCGGCAGGCGCCATCTTGCTGGTTCTTGCCGCGCTCGATAGCGGAACCCACATGAGCCCGCTTGATGGCAAGGCTGCAATTGCGATGGCCGTCATGGTCGTCGGCGGCACAGTACTGGCCTATCTGTTCTGGGGCGTCGGTATCGCACGTTTGGGAGCAGCGCGCGCTGCGATCTTCCTGAATCTCGTTCCGGTGTTCGCCATGCTGGTCGGCGGCTTCCTCGGCACGCTGCCGACCCCGACGCAACTGGTCGGCGGCCTGCTGGTGCTGGGGGGTGTGAGCGTATCCATGTTTCCATCACGTCGCGTGGCGACGGCATAAGGAATTTTCTGCAGTATGGTAAAGTTTTTCAATATTTCATTTTCCAGGAATTGACATGGCTCACCTGTTCGAACCCCTCAAGTTGCGAGGTATCGTCCTCTCCAGCCGCATCGGCATCCCGCCCATGTGCCAATACTCCGCCCATGACGGCATGGCGACCGACTGGCATTTCGTGCATTACGGCAGCCGCGCCGTGGGCGGTGCCGCGCTGATGATCGTCGAGGCGACGGCCGTGACACCGGAAGGGCGGATCAGCCTCGGGGATATGGGCATCTGGGATGACAGGCATATCGAACCTTTGTCGCGCATCGCACGCTTTGCACAGCAGCAGGGCTGCGTGGCCGCAATACAGTTGGCGCACGCCGGTCGCAAGGCAAGCGTCGGGCTGGGTTGGCAGGCGCAGAGCACACTGAGCGAGGCCGACGGAGGCTGGAAGACGGTGGCGCCGTCGCCTGTGGCTTTCGGCCCCGGTTATGCCGTACCGGGTGAACTCGATACGGCCGCTATTCCCGGGGTGATCGCGAATTTTGCGGCGGGTGCGCGCCGTGCATGCGAAGCCGGATTCCAGACAGCGGAGATCCATGCCGCACACGGCTACCTGCTGCACCAATTCCTGTCCCCGCTTTCCAACCAGCGCAAGGATGCCTACGGCGGCAGTTTCGAGAACCGTACCCGTCTGGTGCGTGAAGTGGTCGAGGCGGTCCGCGCGGAATGGCCCGAGCGACTTCCCCTGATGATCCGCCTGTCTGCGACCGACTGGGTCGACGGCGGCTGGAATGCGGACGAGACGGTCGAACTGTGCCGTATCCTGAAAGGACTGGGAGTCGATCTGGTGGACGTCTCATCCGCAGGCCTCGTGCCTACGGCGAAGATACCTGCCGGTCCGGGTTTTCAAACCGAATTTGCCGCGCGGGTGCGGCACGAAGCCGGTATCGCCACGGCTGCCGTCGGCCTGATCACCTCGCCGGCGCAGGCCGATCACATCATCCGTTCGGGGCAGGCCGATATCGTGCTGCTCGGCCGTGAGATCCTGCGCAACCCTTACTGGCCGCTGGCTGCCGCCCAGGCGTTGGGGCAGGAGGCTACCTGGCCGCACCAGTACCTGCGTGCCGCACCGCCCGGTTCAAAGGGGCGCTAGGCGATATTTTCTTGCCAGCATATCCGCGCTGAAATGTACGTTCGAGATTCAATCGGTCGTGAAGGATCATCCATGCAACGACCAATCAATATAAAATGCCGGCGTTGATCGCAGCATCAACGCATGTTTATTGGGTTTAACACACGGACAGGGAAAGCATGAACAAAGAAGAAATCACCAGCATCATCGAAAACGCGCTCAAGAGCGGCGACAAGACACCGGGAATATTCGATCTGGCCAAGATCATGGCCATCAAGGCGGAGATTCAATCCTGCACCACGGTCAATGCCGTACTGGGGTTGATCGAAGAGCACCGCGACCTGATCTCCAAGGCTTTCGGCCTGAGCGAGGATGTGATCGAAGAGACAGTGCAGAAGATCAGGGCGATAGAAGGCTGATTTCTATCACACTCAATCCGAGTTGGAACTCAAATCGGCTGAACGCAGAGGCACGGCTTTTTCAAGCCGGGGTGACGATCCGGAGCGCGAGCAGTTCGGCCAATTTATTTTCCAGTTCGTCTATAGGCTTGGGCTTGGCAAAGAGATATCCATGATATGTCTGGCATCCGCGCAGTTCTGCGGTTTCCACGCCTTCGGCAATCCAGGGATCGTGCGGTGGAGTTTCTGCCGGTCTATCCCCGTCGCGATCTCTTGCGATTAATGAGATATAGGCCTGTTGAGTACTGCTGAATTAATGCACAAGTCACCGCGTTAACAATAATGTCAGACGTAGCTTCGCCGGTGTTCAGGTGCCGCGCAGTTACGCCTTGATTGGAACGCTGACGTGCAGCAAATACAGTTCTTCCACCCGTTTTCGTGCCCACGGCGTCCTGCGCAAAAATTTCAAGCTGGATTTGATGCTGGGATCATGCGTAAAACAGCGCACCGGCACAGCCGCTGCCATCGCTTCCCAGCCCATGCTCTCGGATAGCCTGGTAACAATCATTTCAAGGGTAATGCCGTCCAGGTTCGGAAGATTGGCTGTTTTTTTATTGGTGTCCATGTGCTGATTTTACAGAGGTTGGGCAGACCTGAGCGTTTACAATGCGGTTTCCTGTTTTCACGCAGCAACACACATGAAAGAGCCGGTCCGTCTCGCCAAACGCCTTGCCGAATCAGTACCCTGTTCACGCCGTGAGGCCGAGCTTTATATCGCGGGAGGCTGGGTGACGGTGGACGGGCTGGTGGTGGAAGAACCGCAGTTCATGGTGTCGCAGCAGAAGGTCGAACTGCATCCCGAGGCGACTCTCGTTCCCGTTGCGCCGGTGACGATCCTGTTTCACCAAGCCGCCGATACGGACATGAGCATCAGCTCCGCTCAGCAACTGATTCGCGCAGAAACGCGTGCGCTTGAGGATCATTCCGGCATCCATTTGCTCAAGCAACACTTTGTCCGCTTGGTCCCGTGCGTGCCATTGGAGACGAATGCGAGCGGTTTGTCGGTATACACGCAAGACTATCGGGTGACGCGCAAGCTGACTGACGATGGTGCCACGATCGAGCAGGAATATGTCGTGGAAGTCGCGGGCGAATTGCCTGCCGAAGGGCTCAAGCTGCTCAACCACGGGCTCACTTTCAATGGCAAACCTTTGCCCCCGGTCAAAGTCAGCTGGCAAAATGAGACCAGGTTGCGCTTTGCGCTCAAGGGTGTGAAACCGGGCCAGATCGCGCATATGTGTAAAAGCGTCGGGCTGCAGGTGTCGTCCATGAAACGGATCCGGATCGGGCGCGTGTCCATGGCCAAATTGCAGGCAGGGCAATGGCGCTATCTGATGCCGTATGAACGGTTCTAGATCCGGCAGGCAACGATGAATACAGAACATCTGGAACTTTTGCTTACCCGCGTCATGCCTTATGGCAAGTACAAGGGCAGGGTGATTGCCGACTTGCCGGGGAATTACCTGAACTGGTTTGCGCGCAAAGGCTTTCCGCCCGGCGAGATCGGAAGACTGTTGGCGTTGATGCAGGAACTCGATCACAACGGCCTTTCGTCACTATTGAACCCACTTAGAAAGCGCGGATGAAGACACCGAAAAGACTGCAGGCACTGGTCGAGGATGGCCTGGTCGACGAGGTCGTCCGCCAGCTCATGAGCGGCAAGGAAGCCACGGTCTACGTGGTGCGCTGCGGCGATGAGGTTCGTTGCGCTAAAGTTTACAAGGAAGCCAACAAGCGCAGTTTTCGCCAGAGCACGGATTACACCGAAGGCCGCAAAGTCAAGAACAGCCGCCGTGCTCGCGCCATGGAAAAAGGCACCAGCTACGGGCGCAAAGCGCAGGAAGAAGCCTGGCAGAATGCCGAAGTGGATGCCCTGTACCGTCTTGCCGCCGCCGGAGTGCGCGTACCCAAACCGTACAACTTCCATGAAGGCGTGCTGCTGATGGAACTGCTGACGGATAGCGAAGGCAACGCCGCGCCCCGGCTCAACGATCTGGTGCTGACGGCTGAAGTGGCGCGCGAATACCACCGCATCCTGATCACGCAGGTGGTGCGCATGCTGTGTGCCGGGATCATTCACGGCGACCTGTCCGAATTCAACGTGCTGGTGGACAGTGTTGGCCCCGTCATCATCGATCTGCCCCAGGCGATCGACGCGGCTGCCAACAATCACGCCCATCAGATGCTGCTGCGGGATGTTGCGAACCTGGCCAATTACTTCGGTCAATTTGCCCCGGAACTGCTGACCACGGATTACGGCAACGAGATATGGTCGCTCTATCAGAGCAGCCAGCTTAGTCCGGAGAGTCTGCTGACGGGGCATTTTGAGCGCGTTGAGAAACCGGTGGACTTGAACAGTGTCATGCGCGAGATCAGTGACACGCTCAAGGAAGAGGAGGCGCGGCAGCTTGCGATTGCCATACGCTTGAGTCGGGAGCGCGCCGGATAGCATTTGTAACGCCATACCAGGCGATACCGGATGGTGCGAGCCACGGTCAGGTATCATGTATTTTTAACCGATTTTCTGCGCAATTAATATCTCATGTCGTCTTCCCATTCCCGTGAACGCTGGCTATTGCCGTTGGCTCTTTTTGTTCTTTCCGTCACCTGGGGATACACCTGGGTGCTGGCGAAGCAGGCGCTGACTTATGCGCCTCCCTTTGCTTTTGCGGCAGAGCGTTGTGTCGTGGGCGCGTTGGCTTTGCTGTTGGCGGTCAAACTCAAGGGCAAGCCTCTCAAATTGCAGGCTCCCGGCCCGACCCTTGCCATCGGGCTGGCGCAGGTGACGGGATTCATGCTGTTCCAGACCTGGGCGCTGGTGGAAGGCGGCCCGGGCAAGACCGCGGTGCTGATCTTTACCATGCCGATCTGGACGCTGCTCATCGCGTGGCCGGTTCTGGGAGAGCGCATCCGCGGCAAGCAGTGGCTGGCCGCCCTGAGTACGCTGACCGGCTTGCTGCTGATTATCGAGCCGTGGAACATGCACACCAGTCTGTTCAGCAAATTCCTGGGTGTGATGGCGGCATTGTGCTGGGCCATCGGCACCGTTCTGGTCAAGCGCCTGCGTTCGCGGCAAAAGGTCGACTTGCTTTCATTGACCACCTGGCAAATGCTGCTGGGATCGGTGCCGCTGGTGCTGCTGGCGCTTGTGATCCCGGAACGTGCCACGGACTGGTCGGCGGCCTATGTCGGCATCCTTGCCTTCATGTCCGTGATCAGCACAGCCATGGGCTGGTGGCTGTGGATCATCATCCTCGACCGGGTGCCTGCATGGGAAGCCAGCCTGTCGGTGCTTGGAACGCCGGTAGTGGCGATCATTTCTTCGCGTGTGATGATGGGAGAAGAATTCAAGTTGAGCGAAATGACGGGAATACTTCTCATTGGTTGCGGCCTGGCACTGTTGACCCTGGTTGGCTGGGCAGCCAGCCGCCGGAGCCAGAACAAATAGACCATGGTGACCGGCTGCCCGGGCGGTCAGTTCAGTGCAGCGACCATGTGCGTCACCTTGGGAAGTTCGCTGTCCAGATGGAACGAGCGTGCCTTTTCGGTCACTTCACGATCTGCCACCGTTGCCCGTTCATGCTGGCGCAAATGCTCCAGCCATGATTCGACCATGAAGCATTCCACCATCCGGTCCGGCTGTTCAGTGTCGCTGAACAGTTCCCACATGAAAGCGCCGTCGCGCCGCCTGATCCTGCGCACTTCCTGCATGAGGCTGCTGAATTCGGCAACTCTGGACAGATCGATGCGATATTCCACAGTCACCATGACCGGTCCCCGGTCACTTTCGACTTCTTCGATCGGCATCGGGGGCGGCCAGTGCACGGATAGCGAACGATCATCAGCGTCGTGCCGTCCGATGCGGTATTTCCATGTCGCGGCGATGCCGAGCAAGGCACCGGCAGCAGATGCCGTGAGTGCATAAGGAATTCCGATCCATGTCGCGACCTGGCCCCAAATCGCGCTGCCTGCCGCCATGCCGCCCGTGAAGACGACCCAGAAGAGCGCCAGGCCGCGTGCCCGTACCCAGCCCGGCAAGGCGGTCTGGGCGGCCGTCATCAATGACGATACGACGCAAATCCACGCAAGGCCCGTCAGCAGCATTGCTACTCCGGCCGCGAACACATTGCCGCTATGTGCCAGCGCCAGCATGGCGATGGCATAAAGCCCGGTGGCACCGGCCACGATCCTGTCGCGCGACAGGCGGGCAAGCAGACGGGGCAGCAGCAACGCACCGCCAATCGCGCCTATGCCCAGACAAGCCAGAAAGAGTCCGTAGGTGCTGGGACCCCGCTTGAGTTCCTGTCTCACGATCAGCGGCAGCAGGGCCCAGGAGGCGCTGGCGAATACAAAGAATGCGGCACCGCGGGTGAGCACCGCACGCAATTCGGGCGAATGGCGCGCATAGCGCAACCCGGCACGTATCGCTCCGATGACGCGTTCGGCAGGCAGCTCGCTTTGTTTTGGTGTGCGCTGCCATTTCAGCAACGCCGCAATGACGGCAAGAAAGGAGAGCGCGTTCAGAATGAAGACCACGCCCGACCCGGCAGCGGCAACGATCAATCCGGCCAGCGCCGGGCCGACGGAGCGGGAGAGGTTCATCCCTATCGTGTTCAAACCGATGGCTGCGGGCAGTTCCGGGCGCGCTACCAGTTCCGGCGTTATTGCCCCCCAAGCCGGCATCATCATCGCGGTGCCTATGCCCAGCGCGAAAGTGAAGGCCAGCAGGATCGGTGCGGTCGTGATCCCCGCCAGTGTGAGTACGCCCAGCGTACCTGCAGCAAACAGCATCCATATTTGCGATGCGATCAGGTAGCGACGCCGGTCGACAATGTCGGCCAGCGCTCCCGCCGGCAGTGCCAGCAGAAACACGGGGGCTGACGTGGCCGCCTGTACCAGCGCCACCATCAACGGAGTGGGCGAGAGCGAAGTCATGAGCCAGCCAGCCCCTACTTCGTGCATCCAGGTGCCGATATTGGAGACGACCGAAGCGATCCACAGCATGCGGAAGATCTTGTGCCGCAATGGCGCCCAGGGAGATATGGCTGTTGCGTTGACCGGATTGGTATTCATGATCGTTTTGCGTCAAATGCCTTCCAATGCCTTCTTCCAGCTGCGCAACGGGATGCAGGTCTGCAGGCGTTGAATGGCACAATTTGCGAGTACCGCGTTGATCTCGTGCCCCACAGTTGATGCGATATCCAGTGTGGCATCGCCGTCCAAATCCGTGAGTCTTGCAAAAGCAACCTCTGCATGAAAAACAGGAATCACCGGATCATTCTCCCCGTGCAGCAAGTGCAGGGTCGTCAATTCGGGCGCTTTTTCGGGAAGTTGCGCAAAGCGGCCCGAGAATGCAAGGACTCTGCCCACTCCGCCGTCATGAACGATGCTGAATTCCAGGGCCATGATCGCACCCTGGGAAAAACCGACCAGTGCCGTGTCCGACTGCAAAACGTTGAAGCGATCCTGGGATTGTTTCACCAGCGCATGCAGCCCCGGCATGGCCTCGGCGACCCGCGCTACCCGATTTGCTTCGGTCACACCTCTAATGGAGAACCATTGCCGACCGGGGCCGCCGCCATCGAGCGGATAAGTTCCTTCCGGAAGCAGGAACGCGGCATCTGGAAATACTTTTTTCAGTTTGCTCGACAGCGGCAGCAGATCGGAAGGTCTTGCACCGACACCATGCAACAAAATGAAGAGCTGCTTTGCGGTCCCGGTTTCGGGCAGCAACTCGATACCCTGAAAGGTTTGTTCAGTCACTTGTGTTCTCCAATGACCTGTTCAACAGATGTGCAAGTATGCCGGAAATTCAGGATTGAGAGACTGGATCGCATGTCAGACAGAGAATCTGGTGATTGGAATTTATAAGGATGGTGAAAACGACTCGACTCCGGTATATTTTTATTGAAAGAGTCGGCATTATTTTACTTGCCCCATGCTCTTTCAGTTCGTATTACTATGCAAATTCAACTTCACGAGGAGAATAGTCATGGCAAAAGGTCAGCAAAGAAAAAACAAGGAAGTAAAGAAGCCCAAAAAGAAACCGACTCCCGCTATCTGAGTTGTTGGTTCCTTGAATTGATCGCGGTTGCAGGCCGCCAAGGCTTGTTGTGTTGAAAATTCAAAATTCACGCGGCTTGATGATTTTGCGAATTGAAGGTGTATCAGCAAATTGCACCTGTTCAGTACTGAGCAGGGCCCTTGGCGGTTCGTATTTTGCCCATTACTGAAGGGAGAGGAACGCGGATTTTTGGTATTGAAAAATATTAAAGCTCGACCATATGCCAATGGTGCATTTCCCTGGACGAAATGACCAGTTTATATCGTAAACGTTTATCACGATCCGTATAAAAATGGCATTTATAAAAAAACGGCTGGACCAGTTTGTCAGACAGAGTTTTCTTCCGACGGATAATGCTGACTTGCGGCTCAAGAAAGTCGCATTAACATTGGTGCCGTTGATCATAGGGCCGGCGGCTTTCATCTGGGGGGTGATCTATTGCCTGTTGGGGCATTTTCTATCCGGTTCGATCCCTCTGTCCTACGCGATCATCTCCGCGATCAGTCTGACTTATTTCTTCAAGACCAAGGAAACGCAGTTTATTCAGTACAGCCAGCTGGTTTTGGTACTGCTGTTGCCGTTTCTTCTAATGTGGTCCCTGGGTGGATTTTCGGCAGGCAGCATGGTGATGATATGGGCGATTTTCGCGCCCGTTGCCGCACTCATGTTTACGGGCAAGAGAACCGCCATGATGTGGTTCCTCATGTACCTTGCGTTAATTCTGGTATCGGTACTTATTGACGATTACGTATCTGGAAATGTACCCCAATTGCCCGATTGGGTCAGGCATGTTTTCTACCTCTTGAACCTGGGATGCGGATCCGCAGGGCTTTACATGCTTCTGTTGTTCGCCTTCAGTGAAGAGAAAAAATTAAACGAAATCAATCTGCGCATAGCTGCGTCAGCCTTTGAGTCGGATGAGGGAATCCTGGTCACAAATGCAAGCAACGAAATTCTGCGCGTGAACCGGGCTTTCAGCGCCATCACCGGTTTCGCCGCCGAAGAAGCTGTGGGGCAGGATCCGAATATACTCAATTCAGGCAGACACAACGCTGATTTCTTTTCCTCCATGTGGGATGCCATCTCTAAAAATGGCACGTGGGAAGGGGATATCTGGAACCGGCGAAAAGACGGGGGAGATTTTCCGGCGCACGTCATTATCACCGCGATTAAAGACAGCGATGGCAAGGTCACGAATTATGTTGGCACATTCAGCGATATTACCGAACGCACACAGTCTGAAGCAAAACTGAATGATGCGCATCAGAAAATGGCATCTCTGCTCAATTCGATGGCAGAGGGGGCATACGGTGTCGACTTGAATGGATACTGTACATTTGTGAACCAATCGTTTTTGCGTATTCTCGGTTACCAAAGCGCAGATGAAGTCGTCGGCAAACATATACATGGACTTATCCATCATTCACATGCCGATGGAAGCCCCTATCCCTCACGGGAATGCAAGATGTACAAAGCCTATCGCCAAAATCTGAACATACGGGTTGACGACGAGGTGTTCTGGTCTAAAGACGGCGTTCCCATACCCGTTGAATACTGGTCACAACCTATCAAGAGTGAAAATGTCATACAGGGTGCGATAGCCACTTTCATTGATATCACCGAGCGCAAGCGTGCAGAAGAGAATCTTCGTATTACCGCCAGTGTGTTCGATATCAGTCAGGAAGGGATATTCATCACCGATGCTGAAAATATTATCATCGATGTCAATCCGGCCTTCAGTCTTATTACGGGCTACAGAAGCGAAGAGGTGATTGGCAAGAACCCCAAGCTGCTCAGTTCAGGGAATCAAGGCAAAGAATTTTATGAAGCAATGTGGCAAGACCTGAAGATGAACAAGTCTTGGCGCGGCGAGATTTGGAACCGGCGCAAGAATGGGGAAATCTATCCCGAGATTTTATCGATTTCCGTCCTGTGCGACGCTGAGGGCAAGGTTCTGCGGCATGTTGCGGTTTTTTCCGATATCAGCAACCTCAAGGAACATGAAGCAGAACTGAATCGTATTGCTCATTTTGACTCTCTGACGGGAATTCCCAATCGAATTATGCTGGCTGATCGGATGAAGCAAGCCATCGCCCAGACATCACGCGAACAAAACATGATGGCCCTTTGCTACCTTGATCTCGATGGATTCAAGCCCATCAATGACACCTTGGGGCATCAGGCGGGAGATGAAGTATTGGTCGAGATTGCCAGGCGCATTGGCAACACCATACGCGGGGGAGATACAAGTGCACGTTTGGGTGGGGATGAATTCGTGATCTTGCTGCTGGGGCTGAGCAAGGGCGAAGAATGCGTGGCAACGCTGGAACGCTTGCTTGCTTCCATCTCTCAACCTATCCTGGTCAAAGACAGGTCTGTTTCGGTCAGTGCCAGTATCGGGGTCAGTATCTATCCAATGGACGACGAGGACCCGGACACGCTGTTGCGGCATGCTGATCAAGCCATGTATATCGCCAAGCAATCCGGCAAAAATCGGTTCCATATCTACGATGTTTCTCTGGATCGGCGTGCCCGGGATCAGAATGAATTCCTGAAAAGTATCCGCCATGCGCTGGAACATAACCAATTTGAATTGCATTACCAACCCAAGATCAACCTGCGGACCAAAGAATTGGTGGGGGTGGAAGGTCTGATCCGTTGGCGGCATCCTGAGCGTGGGCTGCTTTCCCCTGCCGAATTTATGCGCTACATCGAAAATACCGGCCTCGACATCGAGATCGGGCAATGGGTGACTGCTACCGCTCTCGACCAAATCGATCAATGGCGAAAACAGGGAATCGACATCGAGATCAGCATCAACATCTCCGGCTACCACCTGGAGTTCCCGGGGTTCGTCGAGAAACTGAAGGAACAGCTCGGACGCTATCCCGATATGCCGTTCGGCAAGCTGCAGATCGAAGTGCTCGAAACGGTGGCGTTGAATGACATCAATATCGTTCGGGAAATCATTGGTGCATGCCATGAATTAGGGGTTGGGTTTGCGCTGGATGATTTTGGGACGGGCTATTCTTCGCTGAGTTACTTGAGCGGACTGCCGGTGGACGTACTCAAGATAGACCAATCATTCGTGCGGGATATGCTTGAGGACAAGGGCGACAGAGCCATTGTTCAGGGCATTATTGCGTTGGCGCAGGCTTTTGAGAGACAGACCGTGGCTGAGGGAATAGAAACTGACGCGCAATACCAAATGTTGCTTGATATGGGATGTGAGTTGGGACAAGGTTATGCCATCGCTCGTCCGATGATGGCAAGTGAGATAGTGAATTGGCGAGCAACCCGTGGCAACTAGCAATGCGTGTTACGGGCGGACCGATCGGACGTTTAATATGCTTATCGTTCGAATCTGCCATATGAACCGCAGTTATGCGGCGGAAAAATAAGTCATGACAAAAATCGAGGCAGGCATTGGTCTCGCATCCGAAAACGACCTGGGCGGTATTGTCGCCCTCCAGGCGGAAAACCAACCCGACCGCGGGGGCACGCTTTCCACCTGTCTCCCGTATTCAAGAATCGACGTGATGATGCGCGAGATGCCGTTGATCGTTGCGCGCCGCGGTGATCGCATTACGGGTTATCTCATGACCAGCACACGCGCAATGAACGCTGATGTTCCCATCATCAACGCAATGCTCGCCGCGTATCCGGGCACGGCCGATGCCTATGTCTATGGCCCGATCTGCGTGAGTGCCGAAGAACGCGGCAAAGGACTCGCACAAGCGATGTTCTCGGAGTTGCGGCGCCTGGTGCCGGGGCGCGAGGGCATTCTCTTTATCCGGCGCGATAACCCGGCATCACTGCGCGCCCACGAAAAAATGGGCATGCGCGAAGTCGCCGGCTTCATGTTTGGCGGAAGCGAACTTGCCGTTCTTTCCTATATCGGGTGAGGCTGTCCAGCTTTGCAAAAAGCGCCAGCTCTGCTTCGTGCAATAACCAGAAAAGATTCCCTGTATTCCTCCCGGAGAATTAGTTCATGCGCCCGAAGCCGCCACCGAATTATCTAGCAGGCTATCCAGTCGCACTGGCCGCCCAGGTTCGACTGTTGATCGAGCAAGATCGACTGGCTGAGCTGTTGCGGCAGAAATATCCGCTGGCGCACGACGTACGCACGGACAAGGCGCTTTATGACTACGTTTCAGAAATCAAAAACAAATATCTGCGCAACGCAGGACAACTGAGCAAGGTTGCGTTTGACAGCAAGCTGCATGTCATCAGCAATGCACTTGGCATCCATACCAGCATCTCGCGGGTGCATGGGACCAACCTCAAGGCCAAACGCGAGATACGCATTGCGACGGTGTTCAGGGAAATGCCGCTGGCGTTTTTGCGCATGATCGTGGTGCACGAACTGGCGCACATGAAGGAACGTCAGCATGATAAGGCGTTCTACCAACTCTGCCAGCGTATGGAACCGGATTATCCGCAACTGGAATTCGATTTGCGGGCTTATCTGACTTACCTTGATGCGGGAGGCACAAAGCTATGGGGCGGGGTTGGTGCAGTTTTATAAGGCCTGATGTAACTGGATAAAACGAAATTTAAGTCACAGAAAAAATGGTTGAATCGAGGAGGAGTGATCCGCTGGGAATTGAGTTGCCCAAAGTAGACGGTCGCGACCTGCGGGAATTAACCCGTTGCTGTCTGCGACGACCGGCCGCTATCGGGCAGTGAATGCAATGCTGACCTTCTCTTCTCAATCTAAAGCAGACCGTCAAGAGGATTTCAATGAAGGCACACTTCTCGGCCTTAGCAGACCGTCGCTTCAGTTCGGATTGAGCTAACTATGAGCGTCCGCTATGTGTCATGCTGCTAGCGGACAATAATATTACCCAACTGAGAGAGAGCATTTCATACCTGAATTGGAACGTATTCAATTTGTCACATTAGGAGGCTATGACACTGAAACATGCCCAAGACATAGGTACTTCTAAAAGGGTATTGAGCATTGGCATGCTGCAAGTTTGTGGAGTGCTTGTGTCTTAATTCTTCATCTGGGATTCTATTCAATAAGGAAATAGCAGCCTCTCTATTTAATTCATACAAGTCAGTTAGCGCAAGTGCAAATGTCTGAGCGATGTCATGTTGATTTTGAAGTCGTGTATAAAACAGCGAAGAAAATATATAGCCGACTATTTCTGCCTCATTCCATTGAGTGCCTACGACTGTACATTGTCGGTTGAGCAAAAATACTGAAGAAAGACCGACCCTTTCATTTGTGGTAAATGTCTTGTAATGGTTTCTTTCACTCGTGGTCCCGGTATTGCATCCATTCAACACAACTAAAGAAAACTGTAGATTCGAGCTTGCTCTCTGTATTGATTCGAGATCAATACCATTTTTTCCCAATTCGTTCGAAGTTGACACAAAAAGTGGATCGGTAAAATTATTGGCTGGCATGCTGTGTGAGGCCAAATGCAGTATGGACGAAATATTGGCAGGTGAATTATCAAAATCAATATTTGTTAACCGGAGATCGATTTCTGAAAAACTTTGATCACCAAAAACATCTGTGATATTCGTTTTTTCCGCCTGTGCTAATTTCAAATTATCTTCGCTATTAAATACAAAAAGTATCGAATTCCTAGAATTCAAATTCGGCTTCCCTTCTTTAAGTGCTGGGGTGGTTCTAAACTTAAGCGCACCTTGCTTTATGCGCTTACGAAGAATATCGCTACGAATTATGGATGAGAAAATTGGTAGCCCTTCTGATAAATAATCAGGAATATATACAAGTTCAGAAAAATTACACGATTCAAGAATTGATAATATCTTCAAACCAGTTGGACTTAAGCTTGTTTCCAGTTCCATTTGTCGTTTAATAAAATCGTTTCTGGAAATCTCCCTTCTTTGATAAAGATATAAGGACTTAAAGTATTCAAATGAGGAAGTTCTAGAAAGACTAAAACGGTAATAGCGGTCATTTACAACAAGTGTTAAAAGACAAGCTTCATCATTGACGGATGAAAAAAGAAAAGCTACGCCAGAAGATAAACGCTTAGTAATTGTGGCAACAACGTGGTTAAACGCGGCATTCTTAAATGGCAAGTGGATATCATATGCCTCACATAATTCAGATGTTAGTTCATTAAATTCAGACCAAGGCCGACTCAAGTCGAACTGCTGCACTTGGAATTGTTGCTCTGGAGTTTGAGCATCCCAGTTAATGGTTTCAAACGGGTCGTCATATTTCTCTCTGAACCCTTGTGAAAATGGTGCGCCGTGTCGAATAACAGCCTCCTTCTTATTTAGTAACTCTTCTTTCTTTGCATCGGGAATTTCACCTGACTGTAATACGGTGTCTATCCAATCGAATAGAGTAAGCCAGTCAACTAAACCATTGCTGCTGCACAATACGAGTGCATTTAGTACATTATTCGAGGGACCTGAATCCTCAATTTCATTTAACAAGCCTTCTAAACGGTTAACGTATTTTTCACGAATACCCCGTCTGTAATGTAGTCGTTGATAACGATCAATTTGATGTTGGATATCAGTGCATGCTTCATTGAGACATTCAATAGCCTGCTGGTGGTTCTGAGTTCTAAAATATGACTTTGCTAAGGATAGCCAAGCTTCGGTCCGTGTTTCAGGATTGCAATCATGGAGATTTTCTCGGAGTAAAGGTTGTAGATGTATAAGGGACGCTGTGTCACCTAGTTCGCGGTAACAAATTAGAAGATTTGTCCTGATCTGCGCAACGCGAAAATAATCTTCTATGCCTAGCGCATCGTTGACTAGTGTCAGATATATTTCTTTTGCAGTTAAATAGTCTTTCATTCGCATCTTAACAAATGCCGCATTTGCTCTTAGTCGAAATGATGGGGGGGTTCCGAGTTTTTGGTTGATGGAAAAACATTTTGTAAATTCAGCATCTGCGCATGGAACATCATTTTCCAGAAGCGCAACAATGCCCTGTGTTTCTAATACTATTAGTTGTGAATGAATGAGATTATGCTTCTGAGAGATTTCTTGAGCATCAGATATTGCACGATATCCAGCTTGGTATGCAGATGTCTCTGCAAAATTCACTGCTGCTGTACATAATGTTTCAATAGCATCCTCATGCTTTCCAAGCTTTTGGTAGAAGCGCGATATTTTTGCAAGATAACTCTGAATTTCATCAAGAGCTATATGTTTCGACGAGAATAATTGAAGGAAATTTTTGGAAATCGATTTTCCGGCAAGGTATTGCTGATGTCTTGAACAAAAATCTATCCCTTCTGCAAATATAGCCTTTGCGGTTGAAATTTCGTTGGAGTGGATGGCGGCAGCTATGCTTGTATTGAAATTATTTGCCAATAAAACTGAGCGCTGCCTATTACTTGCGTATTTTTCGAACACAGCACGATTAATCGTACAAATACGACTAATGTCGATAGCCTGTTTGTCTACAGCCTTTATCAACATATCATCGAGACGATCAAATAGGGATAGGCAGTTATGTTTCTTTAGTAATTGGATAACATAATTTGAGTAACTTGCATCTGGCAGATGAAGAAGCTCTTCGATAGTTTGGATTTGCATGAGGTTGAGTGTCCTTTTCTCTTCATGTGCATAATACTGTAGCAATGACCGCTGGTCACGAAGCTGCATTAGCACCACATTAACAGCAAGCCACAAAGTGGACGCTCATATTTGGCCCAATCCGGCTGAGGTGACAGTCCGCTACGGCCGAGGAGTACTCATTGGCAGTTGCGGCCTCGACCTTCCGCTCCTGGCACGGTGCGGAAGAAAATGAGTGGCGGCTTCACGCCCTGCGAATTCTCGATCTCGACTGACTCAAAGCGGCTGGCTTATGACTTTGTATTGCTTTCAACATCATCGAATGGCGTTATTTTGGCCAATTTCCACCTGTACAACTGCCCAACTCAAATCAACCGGTCCCGAGTCGATAAAGTCAGTTGGTCAAGGCAATCAATGATGATTTCCGCTTTAAAATCTCATCGCGAATTTCTTGAAATTGTTCACGAGTTTCATGCTCAATGAAATGCCTCCCTGCTATCGGTGGCAACCAATGTCCAGGGATGCTCTCTGTGTGAAAAATAATCCTGGTACTTCCATTTTCATCCACTAATTGCGTTGTACCTTCCATCTTTTGCATATTTCCGCTGATCATGTGGGACTGAATCTTGTCGAGTGGTGTTAGCAATATTTCGCGTGTCGACTCAAACGGAAAATCTATAGGCCCATAACTCGCAGAACCTCGTTGAAATATTTTCTGCACGAATCCGGACGTGCTAATCACTTTGCTTTCTTTCAGATTGGAGACAAAACTGGACATATGTTCGAAATCAGTAAGCACTTCCCAAACCTGCTGGCGAGTTGCCAAGACAACAAGACTAAGGTCAACAATCACAGTTTCTCCTGTGATTTGCACCTTTACTTCAATATTCTCATTTGGAAGGGGGGCAGCAAGTGCAGCCTTCAAGAACAGCACTGCTCCCATGATGAGCAGAAATCTGAATGTTTTCATTGCTACACTCATGTAAATAAACTGCTCATGAGTGGGCCTAAATACATTACCGGCATTCGCCATATCGTCGCTGCCAAAGAAATGGCTGAAGGAATAAATGAGCTTAGCAATTTGTTTTTGATCATGACGCTCTCCTTAGTAAGGCGAAACGAATAAATCCATGCCATTACTTAAGCAGATTGCGTGCCGCAAGATATTTGTTTATTAAAACATATGGTTGCAACTATCGCTGATCGTGGCTGTGAATTTGCCGCACTAAAACTTTGCACTCCGGGAGCATTGCGCACCACTTGGTTGCGTCGACAGCTTATTTTTTGAAATTCCCTAAATACAAACCAGGAAGCCACAGTGATAGGTTCTTGCTGGCTGAACACGAAAGTCCACTCATGGTTTTCGCGGTCATCCTTTGCCAACTTTAGAAGTGATGTATTGACGCTGTCTGTCCGGGTGGCAAAGCGCTTCCACAATCAGTCTTCCAGCGCCCGCACCTTTACTGTCTTGCCCTTCACTTTGCCCGCCGACAATCTCTTCACCGCCTCGCGGGCGATGTCGCGAGCGACGGCAACGTAGGTGGACATATCGGTTACGGTGATCTTGCCGACTTGTTCGCGGGTGAAGCCGGCTTCGCCGGTCAAGGCGCCAAGCACGTCGCCGGGACGGATCTTTTCCTTGCGGCCACCGAGTATTTGCAGCGTGACCATGGGTGGTACCAGCGGTCCTTTCTTTTCGTTCAGCAGCGTATCCATCGTGTGCCATTCGGGTGCTATGCCCATCATCCTGGCGATGTTGGCAACGCGGGGCATGTCGGCGGCGGTGCACAGGCTCAGCGCCCAACCTTCCTCGTCGGCGCGGCCGGTGCGGCCGATGCGGTGGATGTGGATCTCGGGATCGGGCGTGACATCGACGTTGATGACCGCTTCCAGCTGGGCGATGTCCAGGCCGCGTGCGGCCACATCGGTTGCCACCAGCACCGAACAGCTGCGGTTGGCGAACTGGATGAGTACCTGGTCGCGCTCGCGTTGTTCCATGTCGCCGTTCAGCGTCAGCGCGTGTATGCCCTTGGCATGCAGGATGTCCACCAGGTCGCGGCATTGCTGCTTGGTGTTGCAGAAGGCCAGCGTGCTGACCGGGCGGTAGTGCTTGAGCAGGATGGAGACGGCCTGCAGACGGTCCTCATGCTTGATCTCGTAGAAGCGCTGGCGAATCTTGCTGCCTTCATGTTGTTCCAGCAGCTTCACTTCTTGCGGGTTGATCATAAACTTTTGCGCGAGCTTGGCGATGCCTTCGGGATAGGTCGCCGAGAACAGCAGGGTCTGGCGCCGCGTCGGGCATTGCTTCACCACGAAAGAGATATCGTCGTAGAAACCCATGTCCAGCATGCGGTCCGCCTCGTCCAGGACCAGCGTATTGAGCGCATCCAGTTTCAGGTTGCCGCGTTCGATGTGATCCATGATGCGACCCGGCGTGCCGACGACAATGTGCGCGCCGTGTTCCAGACTGTCAGCCTGCGGGCGCATGGTGCTGCCGCCGACCAGCGCCAGAATTTTGATGTTGTCCACAAAGCGCGCCAGACGACGCATCTCTTGCGTCACCTGATCGGCCAGCTCTCGCGTCGGACACAACACCATGGCCTGCACGCCAAAGTGGCGAGGATTGAGTTTGGTGAGCAGCGGCAGCGCGAACGCAGCGGTCTTGCCGCTGCCGGTCTTGGCCTGGGCGATGAGGTCGTGCCCGGCCAGTGTGATCGGCAGACTGGCCGCCTGGATGGGTGTCATCGTCCGGTATTCGAGTTGCTCCAATGTCGCCAGCATGGCGGGCGACAGCGGCAGTTCATTGAAAGAACGTCCGGTGGTGTGGGCTGCGGGGGAGGAGGGGGGGCTGGTTTTGATCATGCGTAATTATCCTCGCTTGCGTTGCGGTATGGCCGGAAAGTTGAATTGATTTCAGATCTGCACTGGTGATTCCCTTTGACAGAGCGAGTCTGGACTATGCCGAAGCCTATATCTTTTGGCCTATATTCTCCAAAATGCATTGGTGCTAGATTGTTGCCCAGTCTGTCCAATGAACTTCATGCCGGTGAACCTGTGAGGCACCAAAGGTCGGGCGAATGGTGATTGAGCGCATCCGGTGGGTTGGACAATCACCGTGTTTGCATTGCGGTTGCAACCGCTTTGCAGGTTAGTCAAGCAAACTCAAAAAGGAGTGATCATGGCTATCAAGATTACCGTTCCTAAAGCGCCTCGTGCGCCCGTTTTGCCACCGGACATGACCCCCTGTTTTACCTTGATTCAGGATCAATTCCCAAAGATTGGCGAAAAGATAGCGCTGATGTGGGGATCCGTCCTGTTGCAGCAGTATCTCAGCAAGATCATCTTCGATGAGCGCGGTGGGCGACAGGGATTTCCGATGCCGGTTGTTTCTGCCTTGATGCGACTCTACGACTACCACGGTACGCTGTTGCCCGAACCGAAAGCGGGAGATGACTGGGAGCACGTTGTATAGCTGCGATCAACGCGGAAGATCGATGACAACGCGTCTCGGTTACTGCCGCAACGTCCGGCCTAACTTCCGGATATGTTCAAGCCCGAAAATGGGGCGGAGTGAATTCAACCGCCAGCCATGCGTTTGGCAATGTGTGCCAATGCCTCGTCAACCTGGTCGATCAGGACCAGGCATAAATCCCCCGCTTTCAAGCGCGCCAACGCGGTGTCGATCGCCAGGAACTCGCCCGTGATCTCATCAATGTGTTTCGCGCGTTTCGCGTCGGCCAATCCGCGGCGCAGCAAAGCCAGCACTTCGCCGTTTTCTCGCCCGCGCTGGCACTGGTCCTGATACAGGATGATCTCGTCGAACACATCGCCCAGGATTTCCGTCTGGCGGATGATATCGGCATCGCGCCGGTCGCCCGCGCCGCTGATCACCACCACGCGCTTGCTTGCCGGAATGCTTTCGATGGCCGGCACCAGTGCGTGGATCGCATCGGGGTTGTGACCATAATCGGCGATGACGCTTGCGCCGCGATAATCGAAGAAATTGAACCTGCCCGGAGCGGTTTGCGCATCGTTGATGAACGAAGCCAGACCGGCATGTATCGTTTCCCACTCGACTTTCAAGGCCCAGGTGGCGGCCACCACCGCCATCGCATTCTCGATCTGGAAACCTATCGTCCCGTTGCGCGTCAGGGGAATGGAGGAAAGCGGGATACGATGTTCATCGGTTTTATGTGCGGCCACGATGTGATCGTCGGCAACGTAGACCACGCGATGTCCCTGCGCCCTGCGTGTGGCAATGACCGGATGATACCGGTCACGGGCAAAGAAGGTCACGCTGCCGGGACAGGCATCCGCCATCTGCACGCACATCGGATCGGCGGCATTGAGTACTGCCGTCCCATGCGGCGCGACGTTCTGCACGACCACACGTTTGACGACAGCAAGGTCTTCCACGGTGCTGATGTAGTTCAGTCCCAGATGATCGCCCATGCCGATGTTGGTGACCACGGCGACATCACAGATATCGAACGCCAGGCCTTCGCGCAAAACGCCGCCGCGCGCCGTTTCCAGTACTGCCGCATCGACATCAGGGTGCAGCAACACGTTGCGGGCGCTCTTGGGGCCGCTGCAGTCCCCGGTGTCTATGCGCTTTCCCTCGATGTACACGCCATCCGAATTGGTCATGCCGACGCGCAAACCGTTGCAGCCGAGAATATGGGCGATCAGGCGCACAGTCGTGGTCTTGCCGTTGGTTCCGGCCACCGTCACCAGCGGGATGCGGCCTGTCTCGCCGTGGGTGAACATCGTCGAAATGATCGCTTCCCCCACCGCACGTCCTTTGCCAAAAGAAGGCTGCAGGTGCATGCGCAATCCGGGCGCCGCATTCACTTCAATGATGCCGCCTCCCTGTTCCTGCAGCGAATGCAGCACGCTGTCGCACACCACATCGACACCGCACACGTCCAGTCCGATCATCTGTGCCGCAGCGACCGCGCTGGCCGCCAGTTCCGGGTGGACATCGTCGGTGACATCGGTGGCGGAACCGCCGGTGCTGAGGTTGGCGTTATTGCGCAATTGGACACGGGTGCCCTTGTCGGGTACGGAATCGGCCCGCAGGTCTTGTGCCTCAAGACAGGCCAGGGCGATCTCGTCGAAACTGATCCTGGTCAATGAAGTGGCATGCCCGACGCCGCGGCGCGGATCCTTGTTTACTTGCTCTACCAATTCACGCACGCTGTGCACGCCATCGCCGATCACCTGCGGCGGTTCGCGGCGCGCTGCGGCAACCACACGGTCACCCACGACCAGCAAACGGAAATCGCTGCCGGGAATGAAGCGTTCCACCAATATCTCCGAACTGATTTCGGAAGCCGCGACATAGGCGCGATCGAGATCCTCGCGGCTGACGATATTGACCGTCACGCCTTTGCCCTGATTGCCGTCCAGCGGCTTGACCACCACGGGCGCGGCGATCTCGCACAATGCAGCCCATGCGTCTTCCGCACTCGTCACCGGGCGGCCATTGGGAACGGGAACGCCGGCCGCATCGAGCAATTTCTTGGTCAATTCCTTATCCTGGGCGATCATTTCGGCGATCGCGCCGCTACGGTCGGTTTCGGCGGCCTGGATGCGCCGTTGCTTGCTGCCCCAGCCGAATTGAACCAGGCTGCCCCGGGTCAGGCGCCGGAAAGGAATGCCGCGTGCCACGGCAGCCTGGACGATAGACCCGGTGCTGGGACCCAGTCGTTCATCTTCATCGAGTTCGCGCAATTCAGCCAACGCTGCAGCCAGATCGAATCCCGTGTTGTGCAGCGCGGCCTGGCATAACTGTTCCGCCAGAGCGAACGCTTTACGGCCTACCGACTCTTCGCTGTACTCGACCACCACTTGATACACGCCGGGTTCGAGTGTGGACTTGATCCGGCTGAAAGTGACCGGACACCCGGCCTGTGTCTGCAAGCCCAATGCGGCCAGTTGCAGCACATGGGCCAGCGGTACGGCAGCTTTGTGCCCGGCCAGCTGCAGCGAGGCGATCTCGGGGAACAGCGTGCGAAAGCGCTGTTCGAAGCCACTGATCCTGGCGATGTCCTGTTCTGCCTCGCTGCAGGTCACGATGGCTTCGATGGAGGTATGCCGACTCCACAAGTTCGGGCCGCGCAGCGCGCGAATGCGTGAGATATCCATTAAGCGATATCCTTTATACTTTTCTGTTCCACTTCGAATGTCGCCAATCCCGCGCGGATCAGCCCCGGCATGATATTGAGCGACCAGGCCGCCGCCACGGCTGCCAGAACGCTGTCTATCTGTACGGTGTCGCGGTTGTTCTCCAACAAGGGCACATGCTCGAGCTTGATCAATGCCGTGCGGTCGGCGCCGGCAACCAGCATGATGGAACCGTCATGCAACATGACCGTTCTCCCGCCCCGTTGCAGGTGGGATGCGACGAGTTCGGAATCGGCATACCGGGTAAAGTACATGACTTCGCCATCGCAATATTCCGCCATTTTCGCCACCAGTGGATCGTCGGCATTCAGCACCGCCACTCCATCGGATAGCACCACATCCACCTGGGTGCGCAGCACATTGCAAACCTGCTCGGGCGTCTCGATATAGAACTTGCCGAAATGCCGGACGGGATCGATATTGGTGATGATACCGACCTGGCAGCGGTCATAGCCCAGGCCCTCGGCTAGGATCGTGTCGCTGCCATTCTCGATCACGGCGGCCTCGACGCTTCGGTTCAACAGCACCTTCTGCGCAGAGACCCAGTTTGAGCTATCCCGCTTGTCGATCAGGCGTTGTGCGAAATAGAGGCCCTGGTCGCAAGCGAGTCCGACATAGTCTCCGCGCAAATGCAGCAACCTTGCAATGATGCGTGCCGCCAGGCTCTTGCCGTCGGTACCGCAGATGCCAATCACCGGGATGCGGCCGCTCTCTCCCTCTGCGAACAGGTTGTCGACGATGGCCTTGCCCACCGGTCTCGCTTGTCCCTGGGCCGGCTTCAGGTGCATGAGCAGGCTCGGGCCCGCGTTGACCTCGACGATTGCCGCGCCTTGTTCGGCGAGGGGGGCGGGAAATATCCTGCGCAACCAGATCGATTCCGGCAATGTCCAGCCCGACGATACGCGCTGCAAGCGCAACCGTAGCAGCGACTTCCGGATGCACTTCATCGGTCACGTCGAATGCCACATTGCCATTGCGCTGGACCAGCACCTGCTTTCCCTGCGGAGGGATCGAATCGGCGTCAAAGCCCTGCCGTTCAAGCTCGAAACGAATCGACGGATTTTCATCCGGCAGCAACACATCGAGCGGGAATTCCTCGCCTGCTCCGCGGCGCGGATCGTTATTGAGTTGGGAGTCGATAAGCTGGCGTATCGTCGAGCGGCCATCCGCCACCAGTGAAACTGCTTCACCGCGCGCCGCAGCCGCCAAACGACCGCCCACCACCAGCAGGCGGTGTTCGTTGCCGCGTATGAAACGCTCGACGATCACCTCGCTGCCTTCCGCATCGGCGAGGTGATAGGCTGCCTCGACCTCTGCGCGCGACATCAGGTCGGTGGAGACGCCGCGCCCATGGTTGCCGTCACTCGGTTTGACCACCACCGGCACACCAATGTCTTCGGCCGCATCCCATGCGTCTGCAGGACTGTCCACGATACGGCCTTCCGGAACAGGTACGCCGCATGCGCTCAACAAGCTCTTGGTGAGATCCTTGTCCTTGGAGATGCCCTCGGCAATGGCGCTGGTCTGATTGGTCTCTGCTGTCCATATTCTGCGCTGGCGCACGCCATATCCCAGCTGAACCAGATTGCCTTCGGTCAGGCGAATCGAGGGAATGCCGCGCTCGGTCGCTGCATCCACGATGCAGGAGGTGCTCGGCCCGAGGCACAGCGCATCAACCATCTCATGCAAGTGGTCAATGGCGGCTTTGACATCGAACGGTTTGTCGTGCATCGCGGCCAGCACCAGATCGCGAGCGGCATGCAGGGCGGCGCGGGTCACCTGCTCGTTGCGCGAACGTACCACCACTTTGTAGATCCCGCGCACTCCGGTACTGCGCGCCTTGCCGAAACCGCTTTGCATCCCCGCCAGGTTCTGCAATTCGATGGTGACATGTTCGAGAATGTGCCCCGGCCAGGTGCCTTCACGCAGCCGTTCCAGAAACCCGCCGCGCTCCCCGATGCCGCACCGGTGCTCGATCAGTGTGGGTATCCATTCGGTCAGTCGCTCGTAAAAACCGGGAATGGTGTTGGAAGGCGAGTCTTCCAGAATGCCGATATCCAGCCAGACTTCCAGTACCGGACGATACGTCCAAATGTTAGGTCCGCGCAGCGGCAAAATCTTGAGAAACTCCATCAATCTGTCCTGATGATTTGCAGTGGGTTGAAGCCGCATCGATGGGCGCCATACAACTGCGCACTCGAAAGGGGTTCAGTTTACAGAGGCTTGGCAGTTTGTCCAATATGGCGTCTGTAGTAAACTCGCACTTAGTGAACCTTCATACAATTCCCCCCCTCTCTTCAGACAAACAGGTCTCCGATGCATGGCATAAGGCGCTGCAAGCCCGCCTGTCCGCCCGGGAAAAGATCCATGCCAGCCTGGAAGCCAATCTGGATGAGCAGTTGAACTACGCCAAGCGCCTGATTCTGCTCACCAACCAACGACTGATCGGCTTGACCTGGCCCGCCCTGGAATTTTGCGAATACCCTCTGGGTGAAGATTTGGCATTGAAGCAGCGTGATCATGCGGGCATCGGGTGCATCGAATTGTTTGCCGCCGGGACACGCCTGGCCTGGTGGCGCTACACCATGGCACACGACCCGGAAGCCACGCGCTTTGTGCGGCAGTTTGAACAGGTACTCGGGGGCTTTCTGGGCGGTCATCCCGTCGTTGATGCGCAACCGGTGTTGTGCCCGCAGTGCCTGATGCCGCTGGCGCCAGGCCAGGATGAATGCGCGTACTGCGATGTCGAAGCGGAGGCACCGCCCTCGAGTTGGGTGTTGCTGCGGTTATGGCGATTCGCCAAACCCTACCGGTGGCAACTTCTTGCCGGTTTTCTGCTGATGCTGGCCTCGACCGCCGCCACGCTGGTTCCTCCGTATCTGACCATGCCCCTGATGGACAAGGTGCTGATCCCTTATGAAAACGGGTCGCCCATCAATACCGACATGGTGACGCTGCTGCTCGGCGGATTGTTCGGTTCGGCATTGCTTGCGTGGGGACTGGGCTGGGCGCGGACATACATCCTTGCCCTGGTCAGCGAGCGCATCGGGACCGATCTGCGCACGATCACTTACGACCATCTGTTGCACTTGTCGCTGGAATACTTCGGCGGCAAGCGTACGGGCGACCTGATGGCGCGCGTCGGTTCGGAATCGGACCGCATCTGCCTGTTCCTGTCGCTGCATCTGCTGGATTTCGCCACCGATGTGCTGATGATCGCCATGACGACGGCGATCCTGATCTCGATCGACCCCTGGCTTGCGCTGGTGACCCTGTTGCCGCTGCCGTTGATCGTGTGGATGATCCACTCGGTCAGGCAAAAGCTCAGCACCGGCTTTGAAAAAGTCGACCGTGTCTGGTCGCAAGTCAGCAATATCTTGGCCGACACCATCCCGGGTATCCGCGTCGTCAAGGCATTCGCGCAGGAAAAACGCGAGTCGGCACGTTTCCATCAGGTCAACCAGAACAATCTGGCCGTGAACGACCGCATCAACAGGATATGGTCGCTGTTCTCGCCCAGCGTGACCCTGCTTACCGAGATCGGTTTGCTGGTGGTGTGGGCATTCGGCATCTGGCAAGTGACGCACAACAAGATCAGTGTGGGTGTGTTGACCGCTTTCCTGGCCTACATCAGCCGTTTTTATACACGCCTGGACTCGATGAGCCGCATCGTTTCGGTGACGCAAAAAACGGCTTCGGGTGCCAAACGCATATTTGACATTCTCGACCGCGTTTCCAGCGTGCCCGAGCCGACCAGGCCGCAGCATCTGCACAACATCATTGGGCGTATCGAAATACGCGAAGCCGGGTTTCGCTACGGCAACCGCGCCATCATCAAAGATATGAACCTGGTCATCGAGCCCGGAGAAATGATCGGACTGGTGGGGCACAGCGGCTCCGGGAAAAGTACCCTGGTCAATCTGATGTGCCGCTTCTACGATGTCAGCGAGGGCTCCATCAGTATTGACGGCGTGAACATCCGCTCGCTGCCGATTGCGGAATATCGCCACAACATCGGTCTGGTGCTGCAGGAGCCCTTTCTGTTCTTCGGGTCCATTGCCGAGAACATCGCCTACGGCAAACCGCATGCAACCCTGGCCGAGATCGTCGCGGCTGCACGGGCTGCGCACGCCCACGAATTCATCCTGCGGCTGCCGCACGGTTATGACTCGCTGGTGGGCGAACGGGGGCAGGGACTGTCGGGCGGAGAACGCCAGCGTATTTCCATTGCACGCGCATTGTTGATCGACCCGCGCATCCTGATCCTCGATGAGGCGACTGCCTCCGTTGATACCGAGACCGAACAGGAAATACAAAAGGCGCTGGATAATCTGGTGCGCGGTCGCACCACCATAGCGATCGCCCACCGTCTGTCCACCCTGCACAAAGCCAACCGGCTGGTCGTGATGGACCGGGGGGAAATTGTCGAAACGGGCAGCCACGATGAACTGATGCAACGGGAGGGAGCCTACTTCCGTTTGTACCAGGCCCAGGCCCGCAATGTGGATGCCGATCTGGATGACCAAAGCATCTCGGCTCCGGAAGAGGACAAGGAGTCAGCCGAATGAACAATCAGGACTTCACGCTGACTAGAAATGCAGCCGGCCGCCTTGTGCTTGCCGGTACTGAAGGCGACGTTTACGAAGGTGTCGTCCCGGTGCGCGCCTTTCCCATCAGCGCACCGGAAGAAGGGGTGTCATTGCTCGGCGAAGATGGGCACGAGCTGCGATGGATAAGCAGGTTAAGCGATCTGCCCGAAGCGATGCGCGCATTGATCGAAGCCGAACTTGCACAGCGCGAATTCATGCCGGAAATCACCCGCATCAGGCAAGTCTCCAGCTTCGCCACGCCGAGCAAGTGGCAAATTTCGACCAATCGCGGCGATACCGAACTGCTGCTCAAAGCGGAGGACCACATCCGCCGCCTCACAAATTCAACGCTGCTGATCACCGACGGATACGGTGTGTCGTTCCTGATCCGGAATATCGGCGTCATGGATCACCATAGCCGAAAACTGCTGGATCGATTTTTGTAGCGACGGTGCCGGGTTAATGCCGGGACTTGCTACATGGCAGAGAAAGAGTTTGGTCCGGCCTTAGAATTGTTCCGACTCAAAGGAAATTCGAATGAGCAATCCTTTGCCATTGCCGGGGGGGTCCAAATTAACCCTTGCACTGTGAATGCGCGCGATCTCGCTGACAATTGCCAGTCCCAGCCCGCTTCCGCTTCCATTCGCATTGCGGCCGCGGAAAAAACGCTGAAGCACTTTTTCACGGTCATCCTCCGGGATTCCCGGTCCGTCATCTTCCACTTCAAGGATTGAAGCGTGCCCCGAGGTAAACGTTCTAACCGTTATTCGGGCGTTCTTGCCAGCATGCTCTATGGAATTGTGAATCAGATTTGACAGCATTTCTTGCAGAAGAACGGTCTGTCCATTCACAAAGGCAGTATCCAGTTCAAATCCCAGATCGACACCCGACATGATCGCCTGATGAGACCATTCATTTGCAGCCCAGGAGGCAATTTCCTTCAAGTCCACGGGCGCGAAATCCGACTTTATCTGAACGCTCGGATCGGCGCGGGCAATGGTCAAAAGCTGGTTCGCCAATTTGGTCGCGCGAGTGGCCGAGCGATTCAGGCGTTCCAATGTGGAATGCAACGACTCGGGATGAGGCTCCAGCAATGCCAGTTCCGATTCGGTCTGGAGAGCGGACAGGGGGGTGCGAAGTTGGTGGGCGGCGTCGGCAAGAAACGATTTTTGCGCTTTGCTTGCCTCGTTCAACCGATGGAACAGCTGATTGAGTGCGGTCACCAAAGGCTGTACTTCACCCGGAATTTTGGGAACGTCCAGCGGACGAAGGTCGTCGAGAGAGCGTTCCGCAAGCTGGGCGCGAAGTTCCTGCAGGGGACGCAAGCCGTGACGCACGGCAACCAGTACTACTGCCGCAGTGGTCAGACCCAATGCGACAATCGACAAAAAAGTTGCGATGAGTGCCTGAAGATGAAGTTTGTTCCGCTTGACCAGCGTTTCCGCGATGCGCACTTGACATGTATTTGGCCCGCAGGCCACGCCATATATCAGCATGCGGATTGATCGGCCGCCGATCTGGCGATCCACGTATCGTGACTCCCCCGGGGAGATTTCCTCTTCGAACGTGTTAAGCCCCGCATCTCCCGCAATGATTTTTCCCTCGGGGCCGATTACCAGAAAGAATTCAGTATCCAGTTGGTCCGTGCGCAGCAGGTGTTCGGTTTGCGGCGTCATGTCGAAGCGGACCTGGCCATCTTCCACTTTCAAGATTCTTGCCACTGCGATGGCGTAGTCCCCAAGTTGATGGTCCATCTCCTGTTGTGCAGGTATGAGCACCAGCCCGTACTGGACTGCTGCCACGATGGGCATGATTACAAGCAGAGGCACCAGCAGCCAGAGCAGCAACTGCCGTTTAAGGCTGGGTATCATGGGCCGACTCCTCCACCAGGTAGCCAAAGCCGCGAATCGCCCGAATGGAAATACCGGTATTGGAAAGTTTGGTGCGCAAACGCGAAACATAAACTTCAATTGCGTTGCCCGATGGCGTTTCATCCCATCCCGAAATCGCCTCCAGAATCTGTTCCTTGCTGACCACCTTGCCTATATTATTCAGAAGATATACGAGCACTGCCCATTCCCGGGGCAACAGCTCTATCGGCTTGTCGGCCAAAAAGGCCCGTTTGGCAATCAAATCCAGCCGCAATGAGCCCAGGTGCAATTCATTATGCTGGCGCGCATGAAAGCGCCGGGTGAGCGCCTGAATGCGCGCCAGCAACTCGGTCAAGGCAAACGGCTTCACAAGGTAATCGTCAGCGCCCAACTGGAGGCCATGCACGCGATCTTCTACAGCATCCCTTGCCGTAAGCATCAGGATGGGCATGCCCTTGCTTTCACTGCGCAGGCGTCGCAACGCCTCGAAACCATCGATACCGGGCAATCCCACATCCAGCACCACCAGATCGTAAGTTACCAGCTTGACTGCATTGGGAATGGACTCCCCGTTACTCAGCCAATCCACAGCCCAACTCTGGGAGCGTAACGCCCGAGCCGTAGTCTCTCCCAACGATGGATCGTCTTCCACCAATAATATGCGCACTGACAACTCCGTCTGGTTTTTTGCCTGCTACCTGCTCTGGTTCCGTCAATAGTTTACCCGTGCAACTTCGGGAAAATACATCATAAAGAAGTTGTTTACAAAGAAACCCGGCGTTGTCAGCTTCCTGAAAGGTTGGGTACAGCATCCTGCAAGGTTGCTCATTTAGACTGCTACAGGTTTCCCAATTCAGCGCCTGCGGTTTAGCGCGCGCCAAACTCCAGAAAAAAATAACATGACCAGTCACACTGACAAACCCGCCAACAAAATCATGCGCAGGGCACAGGGCTTGCCTCAAAAAACGCAGATTCTGATTGTCGTCGGCATGGCGCTGTTCCTTTTTGCAGGGGTTTATGGAATCAATTATCTGACCAGCAAGCAGGCACCGCAGCCTGTGCTTGCGGCACCACCCGGCACTTTCATCGCGACCAAGTCGCAGCTGGAAAATCTCAAGATCGCTCCTGTCCAGACGATGAGTTTCCGCAGCGAGCAGATTACCGATGGTGTCATCGCCTATGACGATGACACCACGACCCCGGTATTTTCTCCGTTTTCCGGCCAAGTCACTCGTGTCATGGCAAAACTCGGCGATGCGGTCCGCAAAGGCGATCCGCTCATGACCGTGGCCGCTTCAGAATTTGCACAGGCGCGCAGCAATCTGATCAATGCCCGTGCGCAGTTAAACCTGGCTACCGCGACAGAAAAGCGCCTGCATGGGCTCTATGAGGCGAAAGCGGCGGCCCTGAAAGACTGGCTGCAAAGCCAGGCCGATCTGACTGCCGCCGAAAGCAATCTGCAGGCTGTGCAGAATCAGCTGCGCATACTGGGTAAATCGGATAGTGAAATCAATGCCCTTGAGAATGAGAAAAACGCATCCGGTGTCAGTCCGGAAGTACCGGTACGTGCGCCGGTGTCCGGTACCGTCATTCAACGCCAGGTCGGACTCGGGCAGAACATTCAAAGCGTGTCTGCGGGCGCAGGCAACCCTGTATTTACGATCGGCAATCTGTCCACAGTGTGGCTGGTTGCCAATGTGAGAGAGGATGATGCGCCGCTGATGCGAGTCGGCCAGGCGGTGGAAGTGCATGTTCTGGCCATGCCCGAACGGATTTTCCGGGCAAAAATCTCATGGGTCGCTCCGGCGGTCGATCCGAACACGCATCGGTTGCCGGTGCGCGCCGAAATCAGGAATGGCGATGGTGCGCTGAAGCCGATGATGTTCGCCAGTTTCAATATCGTCACCAGCAATGAGGTGAGCTCGATAGGAATACCTCAAAGCGCAGTCGTGTACGAGGGAAGCGAGGCGCATGTATTCGCTGCAAACGACGACGGCACTTTGGTCGTACGGCCAATTCGTGTGGGAAGAGTGACCGGCGACATGCTTGAGGTAACTTCCGGCCTGACGGCCGGGGACAAGATCGTCACTCGTGGCGCACTATTCATCGACCGCGCAGCCGAAGGGAACTGACAATGAATCGTGTCGTTGTCTTCGCGCTCAAGCAGCGGATTGCGGTCATCATCATGCTGGTGTTCCTGCTTGCCGTGGGAATCGCCAGCTTTATCAGGCTGAATATCGAGGCGTACCCGGATCCTGTTCCGCCGCTGGTCGATATCATTACCCAGAGCAGCGGTCAGTCTGCCGAAGAGATTGAGCGCTACATCACGATCCCGCTCGAGATTCAACTGGCTGGCATCCCGCACGTAACGACGGTACGCACTATTTCGTTGTTCGGACTTTCCGACGTCAAGGTGCAATTCACCTACGACCTGACGTACAAGGATGCCGAGCAGCTGATCCTCAACCGGCTGTCCCAATTGCCGCCGCTGCCCAATGGCGTCATGCCGCAAATATCACCGACCAGCCCGATAGGCGAGATACTGCGCTACCGCGTGTATGGCCCGCCGGGATACTCGGTGCAGGATTTGAAAACGATCGAGGACTGGATGCTGGAGCGCCGCTTCAAGGCTGTGCCCGGCGTGATCGATGTCAACGGCTGGGGCGGCAAGACCAAGGATTACGAGATCACCATCGATCAGGCCAAGCTGGCCCGCTATGGACTGACCATACCGCTGGTACTGCAGGCGCTCAACAACAGCAACATCAATGTCGGTGGACAAACCGTCAATTTCGGAGCACAGGCGGCGGTGGTGCGCGGTGTCGGATTGATTCATTCGATGGAAGACATACGCAACACGATGCTGGTGTCGAATAACGGCGCGCCTGTGCTGATCGGCGATATTGCAACCGTCAGCGTCAACAACCTGCCGCGCTTGGGAATTGCGGGCAACGATAACGATGACGACATCGTGCAGGGCATTGTCCTGATGCGGCGCGGCGAGCAAAGCACCCCGACAATCCAGCGCGTGGAAGCCGAGCTTGAAAACATCAACAAATCGGGAATATTGCCGCCGGGCGTGCATATCGAACGGATCTACGACCGCAGCGAGTTGATCGGCATCACCACGCATACCGTCCTGGAGAACCTGATATTCGGCATCGTGCTGATATTTATTGTGCAATGGGTGTTCCTGGGCAACCTGCGCAGTGCGATTATCGTCAGCGCGACGATTCCGTTCGCCATGTTCTTTGCGATCATCATCATGACGATACGCGGCGAATCGGCCAACCTGCTGTCGGTGGGAGCGATCGATTTCGGGCTGATCGTCGATGCGACGGTGATCATGGTGGAAAATATTTTCCGCCATCTTGCGGAAAGCAAAGAAGAGCGGGAAGCGGGCACGCCGCTCTTCATGCAGCACATATTTCCGGATACTTCGCTGCACGGAAAAATGGCGCACATTGCCTATGCCGCCACCGAAGTGAACCGGTCGATATTCTTTTCCGCAGCCATCATCATTGCCGGATTCATCCCGCTGTTTACCCTGAGCGGTGTCGAGGGACACATTTTCGGGCCGATGGCCTCGACTTATGCCTATGCCATCGTCGGCGGCCTGATCGCCACTTTCACGGTATCGCCCGCATTGAGCTCCCTGCTGTTGCCGGCACATGTCACCGAGACCGAAACGATCGCGGTACGGTGGATGCGGCGCGCCTACACACCGCTGATCGAGTTTGCCCTGCTTAACCGGATACTGATGCTGTCCGGCGCTGCGCTGCTGGTGATTATCGCGGGTTTTGCCGTGCATTCCTTGGGGCTGGAGTTCTTGCCCAAGCTCGAAGAAGGCAATATGTGGATACGCGCATCGATGCCCGACTCGATTTCGCTGGAAGAGGGTAACGCCTACGTCAATCGCATGCGTACCTTGCTTAAAAATTATCCCGAAGTGAAAACTGTCATTTCACAAGATGGACGACCGGATGACGGAACCGATGCGACCGGTTTTTTCAATGCGGAATTCTTCGTGCCGCTGAATCCATTCGACACATGGCCGAAAGGCGTGGACAAGGAAAAGCTGACCGAGGAAATCAGCTCAAGGATGCAGGCGGAATTCCCCGGCGTTGAATTCAACTTTTCGCAATATATCGAAGACAACGTGGAAGAGGCTTCGTCAGGGGTCAAGGGACAGAATTCGGTCAAGTTGTACGGTAACGATTTGGCAAGCCTGGAAAAAACCGCACAGCAGATTCAAACGGTGATGTCTACGGTGCCAGGAATTACCGATTTGTCGATTTTCAAAGCGCTCGGTCAGCCGACCGTCAAGATCGACATTGACCGTGGGCGTGCGGCACGGTACGGCTTGGCTCCGGGAGACATTAATGCAACGGTGCAGGCAGCCATAGGAGGCCAAGCGGCGGGGAATTTGTACGAGGACGGCAGCGACCGCAACTTTCCGATGGTGGTACGTTTGGCGCCCAATTATCGCCAAAGCCTGGCCTCGATCAGGCGCATCACCATAGGCGCGCCAAATCCGAACGGCAACGGAGTTGTCCAGATTCCGCTAACCGATGTTGCCAAGGTGAATCTGGTTTCCGGCGCATCCTTCATCTACCGGGAAAAACAGGAACGCTACATACCGATCAAATTCAGCGTGCGCGGCCGCGATCTGGGCAGTGCGGTGATGGAAGCGCAACGCAAAGTGGCAGAACAGGTCAATCTTCCGAGCGGTTACCGGCTGGAATGGGTGGGTGAATTCGGTCAGCTGGAAGATGCGATAGCGCGCCTGAAAATTGTCGTTCCCCTGAGTCTGGGGCTCATCTTGTTGCTGCTGTTTTTCAATTTCAATTCGATTGCCGATACCTTGCTGGCTGCCAGCGTGATGCCGATGGCATTGATCGGCGGAATTTTTGCACTCTATCTATCCGGCACCTCGTTCAGCGTGTCCGCGGCAATCGGATTTATCGGCTTGTTCGGTATCTCGGTCATGGAAGGGATCATCGTGCTGACCTATTTCAACCAGATGCTTGAGGCCGGGATGGGGCGCTCGCAGGCGATTCTTCATTCCTGCCATACCAGACTGCGCCCCGTGATGATGACATGCAGCGCGGCATGCGTCGGCTTATTGCCGGCGGCTTTTTCAACCGGGATAGGTTCGCAGGTACAAAAACCGCTCGCGCTTGTGGTGGTGGGAGGCATCCTGTTGGCGCCGGTGCTGATCTTAATCATCCTGCCTTTGCTGATTGATTTGTTCTCCAGGCGTAAATCTTTGCCTGAGATCAAGACTGCTGTGGATTCGGGAGAAGCACGATGAAATTCGTATTTCGGCCTGAGAGCTGCAAATTTCCGTTGTCTGGCGATACCGGCCGACTCTGCCGGTACTTGGCTTTGCTACCCCTTGTTCTGGCAGCAGGCTGTGCCGTAGGTCCCGATTTCAAGAGGCCGGATGCACCCCGTGCCAACGCTTATGCACCGACCGGCGCAGTAACCGAAGCAACAGCGTCCGCACCGGTGCAGGCAGGTGAGTCGCAACGCTTCAATACCAAGGCGGATATCCCGTTTGACTGGTGGACGCTGTTTCAATCTCCCCGGATCAATTCCTTGATCCAGCGCTCATTCAAAGCGAATCCCAATATAGAAGCTGCCCAAGCGGCACTGAAACAGGCGCAGGAAAATGTCATTGCGCAACGGGGCTTTTACTATCCCACTGTCGGTGCCGGCTACTCTCCGTCCCGCAACAAACTTGCCGGGAATATGGGTGGAAACTCGCCGGGAGTGCAGGGCAATGGCAACGTTATTCAGACCTATTCGAATCCCGCTGGTCCTGCCCCGTACAACGGACCGGCTTACTACAACTTCCATGTCGCGCAATTATCCCTGGGCTTTGTGCCGGATGTGTTCGGCCTCAACAAAAGACTGGTTGAATCTGCCGAAGCGCAGAAGGATATGCAGAAGTTTCAGTTGGAGGCGACCTATATCACGCTGGCTTCAAATATTGTGGCTGCCGCCGTGCAGGAGGCTTCCTTGCGCGCCCAGATTGCAGCGATGGACAAGATCGTCGGCATCAACCGGGAAAATCTGGAAATCGTGAAGAAGCAGCTCCAGTTGGGAGATGTCTCCGAACTGGATGTTGCGCTGCAGGAATCTGCGCTGGCGCAGACCGAGCAAGCGCTGATCCCGCTCAAGAAGCAGTTGGAGCAAACGCGTGACCTGATCCGCGCCTTGGCGGGCAATTTGCCGAATGAAGATGTGGAAGAGAAGTTCGAACTTTCCGAATTGCATCTGCCGCAAGAGCTGCCGCTGAGTTTGCCTTCCCGGATCGTCGAGCAACGTCCCGATGTCCGTGCAGCGGAAGAACAGCTGCATTTTGCAAGCGCACAGGCGGGGGTGGCGATTGCCAACAGATTGCCGCAGTTCGCGGTAACGGCCGATGTGGGCGGAATGGCAGATACCCCGAGCTGGATGTTCCGCAGCGGGGGCGGATTCTTCAATCTGGCCGCCAGTGTCACCCAGACCATTTTTGACGGCGGAACGCTGCGTGCCAGATCGCATGCGGCAGAGCAGGCGCTGATCCAGGCCGGTGCCCAGTATCGCGGCACCGTCATCAGCGCCCTGCAGAATGTTGCCGATACGCTTTACACCATACAATCGGATGCCGACACACTGAAGGCTGCATCGAGGACGGAACAAGCCATGCTATCGGCCCGTGATCTCACCCGCAAGCAATTCGAGGAAGGCAATGTGAGTTATCAAACGCAGCTGCTGGCCGAACAAAATTACCAGCAGGCCGTGATCAATCTCATCCAGGCTCAAACCAGTCGCTTCGGCGACACGGCTGCGCTCTATCAGGCATTGGGCGGAGGCTGGTGGAATCGTAAAGATGCAGGCACTAAAGACACTGCATGTGAGGATTGCAAGCCGGGAAAATGAACTGCGCGTTGCGAGAATATGATTAACCGGTGCCGACAAGGTACTGCCCAACATGCTTTGCATAAGGGCGACGCTCGATTTGAGCTATATGTTCATCCACTCCAGGCCATGCGCATCGCCGCGCAGGATGGCTGCCTTGCCGCTGTCCCAGTCTCCCAGCACCCAGCGTTCGCAGGTGTGCCCGTCCGGATGATGCAGATGTTTTGCCGGACGGTGCGTGTGGCCGTGGATGACGCGCGGGTAGCGGTGCTCGCGTAGCAGGTTGTCCACCGCCGCCACGTTCACATCCATGATGTCCATCGCCTTGAGCCTTTTCTCGTTCTTGCTTTGCATCCGCATCTGTTCAATTTGGGCTTTGCGTTGTGCCAGCGGCTGTGCAAGGAATCGGGCTTGCCAGTCATCCTTGCGCACCTGTTCGCGGAAACGCTGATATTCGGTATCGTCGGTACACAGTGCATCGCCGTGGGTGAGCAGGGTGGGAGTGCCGTAGAGGTCTAGCAGGGTCGGGTCATTCAGCAACGTGGCATGGCAGGCAGCGCCGAGTTCCGCGTCCATCAGAAAGTCGCGGTTGCCGTGCATGATGTATATGTGGGTTCCGCGAGCATCCAGTCCCCGCAAAGCATCGGTGATGCGCCGATGAAACGGGTCGTTCAAATCGTCATCCCCCGCCCAGTACTCGAACAGGTCGCCCAGAATGTACAGTGCTTCGGCTTCGTGGGCGATACCGGTAGCGAAGCGCAGGAACAGCTCCGTGCTTTGCGGATGATCCGGGCTCAGGTGCAGGTCGGAGATGAACAGGGAGTGAGACATGGCGGGATTCAGGATTCAGGATACGGGATTCAGTTTGCCGCCCGCCGCTTTCACTGAATCCTGTCTCCCGTATCCTGTGTCCTTATTTAACTACTTCAGCGCTGGTGATGATGACGTCCTCTTTGGGCACGTCCTGGAAGAAGCCGCTGCTGCCGGTCTTTACCTTGCCGATGGCATCGACCACTTCCTTGCCTTCGACCACTTTGCCGAATACACAGTAGCCCCAGCCATCCTGCCCCGGATAGTCCAGGAAGCTGTTGTTCTTGGTATTGATGAAGAACTGGGCGGTGGCGGAATGCGGATCGCCGGTACGCGCCATGGCGATGGTATAGATGTCGTTCTTAAGGCCGTTTGCAGCTTCGTTCTTGATCGGGGCGTTGGTCGGTTTCTGCTTCATGCCGACTTCGAAACCGCCGCCCTGGATCATGAAGTTCGGGATCACGCGATGGAAGATGGTGTTGCTGTAGAAGCCGCTGTTCACGTAGTCGAGAAAGTTCTGGACGGTGACCGGCGCTTTTTCGGCGTCGAGTTGCAGGGTGATGTCGCCTTTGTTGGTATGCAGTTTTACCATTTTCATTTTTCCTTTGGTTGCGGGTGTAGATTCGGCTTGAGCTGGCAGGACGCTGAGTCCGGCCAGCAAGAATGCGAGAACGAGATGTATCAGTTTCATTTCAGGCTGCTCCTTCATAGACGATTTGCCAGCGACCGTCGCGTTTCATCCAGTACTGGCGTTTGTTCATGCGGTTGGAAAGGTTGTTGCTGTCGTAATCCTGCTCGAAGTTGACCACCACCAGGTTCGGCTGGCTGGGGTAGGGGAAGATGCTGACATTCGACATCTTCACCTTGATCCAGGTCTTGCCGGAATTGACCAGCCGCTTCTGCTGCGCGAAAGCGGGCAGGGCAACGCTGCCGGTGGAGAAGTCATGCGCGTAATGCGAGAGGTAGGCATCGGTGTTCAGGCTGGCCCAGTCGCTGCGCCACTGTTCGATCGCTTTCAGCAGCGATGCGCGGTCGGCACGATCCGCATCGTCGCTCCAGTCGATCTTGCTGGCGATGATGACGGGCGTGATGCCGATCTGCAGATGGCTGCCGATTTCGTTGAGGTCGTTGTTGGCCAGCACCACGCAGCCGTTGCTGGCGCGCGGCGGGCGGCTGTAGGTATCGCTGGGCGTGCCGTGCAGCCAGATGCCGTGGCCGTCGTGTCCTTCGCGCCTGTCCCATTCGTTGGGGTAGCTCAGCGGATAGGCGCCGGGGCCGTAGAAATCGGTGAGCTTGTCCTTGGTCAAATGCCCGTTGACGAAATACACACCGAGCGGTGTCTTTTGGTCGCCTTCGGAAACCTTGTCCGCGCCTTTCTTGCCGACGCTGATATAAAAGTCTGAAACATAGCGCGGCTCGCCGTTCACATTCTCGAACAGGTACAGCGTCGATTTTCCGGTGTCCACCACCACGGCATACCGCTGTGTGGGCGAGAGTTGCCACAGATACCTGGGTACGGCGATGGGCTGTTGTTGCTGTACCCGCTGCAGACGGACATTCGCCTCTTCGCGCAGATCCTGCACAAGATCGCGCGGCGCATTGGGCGCGTCGCCAAAATTGCTGATCGGTTTGGCGCGCGCCAACAGCAGGTCGCCCCTGACCAACTGCGCCAGTTTGTAATTGGGGTTGATCTTGAGCAGTGAATCGACTTCGTTCAGGGCGACATCAAGGTGATTCTCGCTAACGGCACGCAAGCTTTTGGCCATCCCGATTTCCATTTCACGCGAAACCGATTCTCCCGCCATAGCGGGTATGGCAAAAGAAAGCAGCAGCAGAGCGAGCAGACGATGAGGCATGGCTACTTGCCCGAACGCTCTTCTGCGATCAGCCATTGTCCGTCGGCTTTCTCCCAGTTAAGCGTCTTGTTGGAAACGACATTCAGATGGCTGGCGCGGTAGGTTTGTTTGAAGCTGACGCTGGCATGCTTGTCATCAACCACTTTGACCTTTGCGTCGCGCACTTCGACACGGATAGATTTGGGGGCGGCGATGCGCTGCTTGCGCTGCGCTTCCCATGCACTGCGGCTTGATCCATCCGGCGTCTTGAAATCCTTGGCATAGAAAGCGAGATATTTCTTGCTGTTCTTGGCCGACCAGGCTGCGGCCCAATCCTTGGTGCTGTTCAACAGTTCTGCACTGGGATCGGCGCTGATGGCGGCAACAGCGACTACTGGCTTTGCCTGTACAGATGTTACTACCGGCGCTGATGCCGGGGCTGAGATGGCCGCCGCGACGGAAGTGGCGACGGCAGCTGCGGAAACGGCAACCGGTGCAGAAGCAGCAACCGCAGAAGCGGATGCAGCCTCTGCCGTTACGGAAGCAGCCGGTTTGGCGGCCGTGCGCGGATTCTTGCTGAACAATTCGCGGATCAGTGCCAGCTTGGTTTTGGTGTTGGCATTGGCACTGCTGTTGGGGCCGCTCTTTTCAAGCTGCAGGGCGCGGTCGTAGGCCTGGCTGGCCATCTTGGCGTAGATGTCGCCCAGGTTCTCATGGGCGGTGGCATAGGTCGGATTGGTGCGGATCGCCATTTCCAATTGTTCCTTGGCTTTTTCGTACTGCCCCTGGCCGGCGTAAAGTACCGCGAGGTTGTTGTACGGTTCGGGCAGTTCCGGATAGTCCTGCGTGAGATTGCTGAAGACTGTAATGGCATCTGCCGTGTTGCCTTGGTCTGCCAGGATCAGCCCCTTGAGAAAGCGCGCTTGCGCATCTTTCGGTTTGGTGGCGAGGAAGGCGTTGACCTTATCCATTGCCTGGGTGTTCAGGCCCTGCTTGAACAGCTTGTTGGCGTCCTGGATATCATCTGCCTGGGCGGGAATGGCGATCAAAAACAGGATGCCCAACGCGGCGGCGCTGCTAAACAGTTTAAGCATATTCATCGTATGGTTTATTCCGGAAAAGTCGCTACGGCATGGCCGATTCAAAGAGTGCGCGATTCTACCAAATAAGTCACGTCCTTACACGGTTTGAGCTGAGGGATGGCGGGGCCTGATTTCGGGTAGA
Source organism: Sideroxydans sp. CL21 (assembly GCF_902459525.1). NCBI lineage: Bacteria > Pseudomonadati > Pseudomonadota > Betaproteobacteria > Nitrosomonadales > Gallionellaceae > Sideroxydans > Sideroxydans sp. CL21. Next base: position 2,949,836 of record NZ_LR699166.1, on the reverse strand, counting down.
ATTCTGTACCTTTCATGGCCACACTTTTGGAACCAAAATGAGCAGCAACGCCCCCGCTTCGTCCGCACCCGTTTCCAATTTCATTCGCACAATCATCGACGGCGACCTCGCCAGTGGCAAGCACAGCAGCATAGCCACCCGTTTCCCGCCGGAACCGAACGGTTATCTGCATGTTGGCCATGCCAAATCCATCTGCCTCAACTTCGGCCTGGCGCAGGATTACCACGGCCTGTGCAACCTGCGCTTCGACGATACCAACCCGGAAAAGGAGAGCGAGGAATACGCGCAATCCATCCAGGACGACGTGCGCTGGCTTGGGTTCCAGTGGAACGGCGAAGTGCGCTGGGCGTCGGATTACTTCGATGCGCTGTACGACTTTGCAGTCGAACTCATCAACAAAGGGCTGGCTTATGTGGACGATCTCACGCCGGACCAGATGCGCGAATATCGCGGCACACTGACCCAGCCCGGCAAGAACAGTCCGAACCGCGACCGTGGAGCGAAAGAGAACCTTGATCTGTTCACGCGCATGAGAAACGGCGAATTTCCCGATGGTGCCATGGTGCTGCGCGCCAAGATCGACATGGCTTCGCCCAACATCAATATGCGCGATCCGGTGATCTACCGTATCAAGCGCGCCCACCACATCCGTACCGGCGACAAATGGTGCATCTACCCGATGTACGACTACACGCACTGCATTTCCGACGCGCTGGAAGGCATCACGCATTCCATTTGCACGCTGGAGTTCGAGGACCACCGCCCGTTGTACGACTGGGTGCTGGACAACATCACCATCGCCTGCCATCCGCGCCAGTACGAATTTTCGCGGCTGGAACTGCACTACACCATCACCAGCAAGCGCAAGCTGCTGCAACTCGTCACCGAAAAGCATGTGAGTGGCTGGGACGATCCGCGCATGCCGACCATCAGCGGCATGCGCCGCAGGGGTTACACGCCGGAAGGCATACGCGAATTCGCCAAACGCGTCGGCGTCTCCAAGAGCGAGAACACCGTCGACATGGCCGTCATGGAAGGCGCGATCCGCGAAGACCTGGAGTTGCGTGCGCCGCGTGTGATGGCAATCGTCAATCCGCTCAAGGTGACCATCACCAATGCTGAAGGCGCACAGGCGCGCGAGGCTGACTTTCATCCGAACATGCCTGAACTAGGCAAACGGGTCGTGCCGTTCGGCAAAGAGTTGTTCATCGAGGCCGATGACTTTGCCGAAGTCCCTCCACCCGGCTGGAAGCGTCTTGTTCTCGGCGGTGAGATACGCCTGCGCCACAGTTACGTGATGCGCTGCGATGCAGCGGTGAAAGACGCGACTGGAAAGGTAATCGAACTGCGTTGCAGCATTGACCACGACACACTGGGCAAAAACCCGGAAGGGCGCAAAGTAAAAGGCGTAATCCACTTCCTGTCGGTTGAGCACGCACTGCCAGCCGAGATTCGTTTGTACGACCGCCTGTTCACGGTGCCCGAGCCGGATGGCGATAAGGAAGTGGACTTCTGCACCTATCTCAACCCGGCCTCGCTTATCGTGGTGCAAGGCTGGGTCGAATCTGCCGTGCGCGATGCCGCGCCGGAAACGCGCTACCAGTTCGAGCGCCTGGGCTACTTCTGCACCGACCGCCGCGACCATCAGCCCGGCGGCAAGCTGGTGTTCAATCGTACCGTGACGCTACGCGATTCCTGGGCGAAAGAACAGGCATGAGCGAAGAGTACAACGTGCTGGATGAGGAACGAACCAGATCGCTGAAAAGTCTCGTACAGGTCGTTTATGTGCTGTATGCGCTGTCTTACTTCACCGGCATCACCGCTGTCGTCGGGATCATCATCAATTATGTTAAACGGGAAGACGCTGCCGGAACCTGGCTGGAGAGCCACTTTCGCTGGCAGATACGCACCTTCTGGTTTGGCCTGTTGTGGGCCGTGATTGGAGCAGTGACGGTTTTCATCGCGATCGGCTTCGCCGTTTTGTTCGCCAACTTCTGCTGGATCATTTACCGCATCGTCAAAGGTTGGCTCAACCTCAACGACAACAAACCCATGACCATTTGATTACCCGTCATTCCGGCGCAGGCCGGAATCCAGTTATGAAAAAATATATCCGCGCGGCGGATACGAAACCAAAGGCATGATGAATTAAACCATTGGATACCGGCCTGATGACGCTACTAGCCATTCGACTAAGCCGGCAAACAACGCCAGCAAAGTCGCTGGTTATCCGCCGGTATGACGTAAAAGCCAAGAGGCGATTCGATGAGCAAGCAGCCATGTGTATATTTGCTAGCCAGTAAACGTAACGGCACCTTGTATGTTGGCGTAACCTCGGATTTGGTTAAACGGGTATGGGAGCATAGGAATCACGTTGTCGCCGGCTTCACCAAACAGCATGGAGTGGATCAATTGGTTTGGTACGAGGTGCATGAAACGATGGAATCTGCCATTCAGCGAGAAAAAGCAATCAAGGAATGGCAGCGAGCATGGAAATTGAAACTGATCGAAGAATTCAATCCTGACTGGAAGGATTTGTATGGCACGATTTGTTAGGCGCATTGAAAGGGGCATGCCGCTTAGCCCGTCATTCCGGCACTGCGTGTTGCTGGGGCTTTAGCCCCTTACAACCACGGCGTACCCCTTGCAGGTGTAGGCCGGTATCCAGTTAGAAAAATAATTCTCCGCAATGCGGAGGCAAAACCAAAGGCATATTGAATAACACCGCTGGATTCCGGCCTGCGCCGGAATGACGGCTCAGGAAGAAACGGAAAATGCTGAAAATCTACAACACCCTCGCTCGCGACAAACAGGAATTCAAACCCATCACGCCGAACAGCGTGCGCATGTATGTCTGCGGCATGACGGTGTACGACTATTGCCATCTCGGCCATGCGCGGGTGATGGTGGTGTTCGATATGGTGTACCGCTGGCTCAAGGCTTCCGGTTACGACGTGAGCTACGTACGCAACATCACCGACATCGACGACAAGATCATCAAACGCGCGGCGGAGAACAAGGAATCCATCCATGCGCTGACGCAGCGCTTCATCGACGCGATGCACGAGGATGCCGATGCGCTCGGCGTGCAACGGCCCGACCATGAGCCGCGCGCCACGCAATATATTCCGCAGATGCTGGAGATGATCGCGCAGCTGGAAAAGAATGGCTTGGCATACCAGGCGGCCGATGGCGATGTGAACTATGCCGTGCGCAAGTTCGAGGGCTACGGCAAACTGTCCGGGAAATCGCTCGAAGATCTGCGTGCCGGCGAACGAGTGGATGTGGCCGAGAACAAGAACGATCCGCTCGACTTCGTGCTGTGGAAGCACGCCAAGGACAGCGAAACGAACGAAGTGAAATGGGATTCGAAGTGGGGCAAGGGTCGTCCCGGCTGGCACCTCGAATGCTCGGCCATGGCCTCCGACATCCTGGGCAACCATTTCGACATCCACGGCGGCGGCGCTGACCTGCAGTTTCCGCACCATGAAAACGAGATCGCCCAGAGTGAAGGCGCGCATCAATGCCAATACGTGAACTACTGGATGCACAACGGTTTCGTGCGCGTGGACAACGAGAAGATGTCCAAGAGCCTGGGCAACTTCTTCACCATCCGCGAAGTGCTCAAGAAATACGATGCCGAAGTGGTGCGCTTTTTCATATTGCGTGCGCATTACCGCAGCCCGCTGAATTATTCCGACCAGCATCTGGATGATGCGAAGGGGGCGTTGACGCGGCTTTATACAGCGTTGAAGTTACCCCCTGATAGAACAACTAGCCATTCGACTAAGCCCGCAAGCGGGCAAGTCGCTGGTTATCTCCCACCGGGGGAGGATTGGGGCGGGGGAGAGGCCATTGATTGGAACACCCCCCACGCCGCGCGCTTCAAAGCCGCCATGGACGACGACTTCAACACACCTGAAGCCGTTGCCGTCCTGTTCGACCTCGCCAACGAAGCAAACCGTAATCAGTCAGTTGAAATGGCAATACAACTTAAAGTATTGGCAGGTGTATTGGGCTTGTTGCAACGCAATCCACAGGAATTTCTACGGGGTGAGGCTAGCGAAGGTGGTCTGGACGATGCCGCGATCAACACTCAGATCGAAGCCCGCATCGCCGCCAAGAAAGCCAAAAACTTCGCCGAAGCTGACCGTGTTCGCAAGGAATTGCTGGACGCTGGAATCGTGCTGGAAGACACGCCGCAGGGTACGACCTGGCGCAGAGCTTAAGGTAGCTTGCCAGCCGCGACCATGCGGTTGAACAGGGTGTTAGGTGAAACCCAGACGACCAGATCGTCATAGGTCGGCGTGAAATCGTGGCTGACGAAGGTCTTGAAAGTGGATGCATGCAGATTCGCGGCCTCATCCGGGTTTACCATGCCACCAAGGCCATCTTTCCCCGTAGAAAAAATTACCAAAGGCACGCCATTCGAGCTGAGCGAGGTATTGGGAGCGCAACTGTTCCAGCTGATGCCGGTGGAGGTGGTACATACTTGAAGATCTAGGGTTATTGATGGTTGCGTCCAAACGTTTTTCATGCTGCCCGCAATCGTGAACTGATTGGCGTACGAGGACGTTACCGCATAGCGTATGGGGTTGTTCCAGGCATCGACCACAAGACCTTGGCTGTTGACCGGCCCCAAGCCCAGCACCGCTGCGGGAACATAGCCGTCATTCGGGTGGTTGCAGACGCCACCGCCAATCGGATCTTCAAGTCCGTTGCTGGTAGCAGATGCCGGGCATGGCAAACGCTCGTTGATAATGGCAAAACCAATCAAGGCTTGCTGGATATCATTCAGTTGCTTGCGTGTTTCATTAGTTTGCCGCTGATCGATCTGGCTGGATATGGTTGGCACCAATCCGGCCATCAAGATCGTGGCAATGAGCAATACGACCGCCATTTCAACCAGTGTAAAACCTCCCTGGCAATTTCCATTTGATGAGTTGTTCGCTAATATTCTCATTTGCAATTCACATTGCCATCCAGGCATTGCACCAGATCGTTTACTGTTTGAAAGCTGGGGTCGATCGGGCGGAAGGTGTTGTAGGGCGGAATATTCGTAGAGTAGGCCTGCGGTAATAGATTGATAGGTTCCAAGTAAGCAGCGGCATTGGTGACAGTACGAGAAGGGGGTGAAGGAGGGGCGTCCGTGCTGATATATTTCCTGGAGACGATCGCGACGGCATGGTAACTGCCCGAACCTGTTGCGCTGCTTCCGCTTCCCGTGACAGAAAGGCAATTATTGGCGCAGGTCAAAGTTCCATTGGGCCGGAAACTATCTGCCACCTGATAGAACACCAGGTTTTTCCAGTCGTCCCAGTAGGTCCCTGCAATAAAACAACCCGTCGGCCACGCCATCGACATACTGGGATCTTCTGGAACCAGGATGCTGGACAGGGCGGAATTTGCGCTGGCAAGATTATTTTGAACGGTAGTATTACCATTATTATTTATGTTATCGCAACGGTTTGAATACTGGGCATATTGACCCGCATTGATCGCTGGATTCGTTACCGAAGAGGTGATTGCCGGGGCAGTTGGCTGGGCGCCTGCTACAGCCTGCGCAGCGTTTACCAGCGTCGTACCAGCATTAGCCAGGGCGTTCTGATTGGCATTTGTATCGCCGCCGGGTTGGAGGCATTGGTTGACGGCAGTTTGTACAGCAGCCAATGCGTTAAGCATGTTGATAATCTTGCTGTTGCTGGTGTTACCAACGTTAAGCGGTATATTGATCGTGGGTTGTGTCGGGACGCGGCCGAAAAGCGTCCCGCTGGCTGAAGTATAAGTTGTGTCGGAAGTGAGGGCTGGCCATGGATATTTGTTGGCAGAGCTGCCCGCATAGGTGTCCAGACAAGCTTTCACCTCCCGCACCAAGCGTTTTTCGACCGGCTGAAATATCTGGTCGGTTGTGATAGCGAGCAGATTGTCGTTATACGGAAAGTTGCTGCAGTCGTTGCTTGCTGACCTGACGGAGATTGGGGTCGGCCCGGTGGTCGAGATCGTGCTGAGTGTTTCCAGGTATTGATTGGCCGTCGCGGTGGAGGAGCGAGACTGTCCGCAGATCGCCGCACCCGGAGCAAAGATCACCGCAGCGACGTTGTTGAGGGTGATGGTGCCGGTCAGCGACAGCCAGCCCGGCGTATCGCTGTTGATCGGTTGCGCGGCATTGTTGTCCCGCAAGGTGGGAGAAAGCGCGTACCACAAATCTTCGCCATTGGCGTCGTGCAGTTCGGGAATTCCCAGCGTTTTCCAAGGCAGTCGGCCGATATAGCTAGGGCAGTGGCCACCGCTATATGTGGTCCCCGGTGCGGTACCCCACAGCGGACTGCCGGGAGCCGAATTGTCAGGGCAAGGCAGACTGCCCGGGTGGGATGCGTCGGAGACGGCGCGACCGATGAGGGCATCTTTGGCCTGCACCAATACATCTGCGGCCTGCTGATCGCGCGCCGATTTCATTGAAGAACTGCTGAGTGCCCCGACCAAAAACGTTATAACGCCGATGATCATGATGACAAGCATGATCATCATCGCCGCACCGCGTTGCCGCTGGATAGTCATGTTGCATATTATGCGCATGGAATTCATGGTGCGCTGCCTGTCTATTTATTTTCTTCTGGTGCGGGCGGTTCAAGCAGCAGTTTTTGCCCGACTTTGAGTTGCACAGGCTGCGGTTTTCCCGGTACAGCGACAGGTGCGGTGGAGGGATTCCTGTCATTGCCGGGTTCAGTGGCCTGGGCAGCGCCGTTGATCCATACGGTGCGGTTGCCGCCGTGCTTTTGTACTACCCCGTTGACGATGATGTAGTTGCGATGTTCGCTTTCCACCTTGCCATTGTCGCTGCTTGCGGTACCTGATTCCAGTTGCTGGCGTTGCAGCGGGGTGTAGAACAGGCGCCCCAGTTCTTTTGCCTGTGCAACGGGAAGCATTCCGAACACGGTCAACAACAGGAACGATAACGAATATCTGTTCATGGCGCGCTCTTGTTCTTCATGGTGAACCATCCGCCCGTGCATTCTGCCTTGAGCGGGGCGAGTTCGTTGGCTGCGCCGGTCCGGGAAATGGAGCAGCCGTCAAGCATGAACCAGCCGTTGATCTGGTTGTTCAGGTTGGAGAAGAAATGCAGAAGCTGTTCTTCATGCAACAAATCGATTTGCAGTGTCATGATGCTGCGGCTGAGCTGAAAATTGCCGGCATCGAGGGGTGGTTTGGGCGTGTAGCTTTGCTGCGGGGAGATGGTGTATTTGAAGTCGAGCACTTTGCCCTGCTGGCGCAATTTCTCCAGTCCTTCCATCCAGTCCAGGCGTTGTTCGGAGCCGATGACCTTTTGTTCCAGCAGGGCGTTGTATTCCAGGGCATAGGCTGACATGTTCTCCTGATCGCTTTGCACGGAGAGGAGTTGGGCGCGTGCCTCAGTCAGTTGTCTTTGTGCGGCTTCGCGGTTCTTCAGCGATTGCGCCAGATAATCTTCGCTCCAGGAAATGAGGCCCACCGCGAGCGCGATGCTGAGCGTTAGCGCTCCCAGGCCCCATTTAAGAATTTGCAGGTCGGTTTTGGAGAAGCTCATTCTTTCTGTCTCCAGATGATCTTCAGCGTGAATTGCTCGGGACTGCCGTCATTTTTCTGGGCATCGCCGCTGATGCTGCCTTTGGAGCTGATGTCCAGCGGCTGCTTCACCACTGAGACAGTATAACCCCGCTGGGTGAGTGCTTGCTGGAAGAGATCGAGGTAACTGAGGGCTTTGCGGTAATCGCTGCCGAAGCCGGTAAGACTGCCGTCAAAAGTGATGACGTGGGCCGGGTAAGCCGAGGGAGCGGCATCTGCCGCGCTGGTTTCCCAGGCGAGTTTGTTGACCGTGATCTGCGTGAATTGATCCAGCGCGAGCGTCAGTTCGTTCAGGATGAGTTCAGGCGGCGGCGTGTATTGATTCAGTTTGCGGGTCAGCAGAACCGCCGTCTTCATGTCGGCGGCGGGAACGGTGGTGTTGGCGAACGCGCGTTGTATTTTCTGGGTTTGTTGCTTGATGATGTCCGCCTGTATGTTGAACGGCTCTGTCTGCGAGACATAATCGCGCCCTTGCAAAAACTCGGTACCGCTCAAAAGCAGGCTGAAGAGAGTCGTTGCCGCCGCGATACCGAACAGGATGCGTTTCAATTGCCACAGCAAATAGAAATGCATGTGTGCGGAATTGGCATAGTGGCTTCCCGGCGCTTTGCTGGCGAGCAGATGCAACAACAGAGGGGTGGCATCCGAGTTGCCATATTCGTTCTTTGCCTTGAAGCGCCTGCCCAGTTCCTGAATATCCAGGTAGGTGTAGTGCAGTTCAGTGTCGCCTTCGAGGCGATTTTGCAATGCGAGCTTGTCATTGGCATCGCAGATGATGTACACGTCCAGCGTTTCGCCTGGAGGCGGTAGACTCAGGCTCTTCAGGTATTGCTGGGTGCGCGGCGTTTCGGATGCGACGGTGTCGCTGAACGTGCTGTTCTCATTGATCGGGATCAGGCGCGAGAAATGCAACCGCCGGTTGTTGAAATAGGTCTGCCGCAGTCCCGCGTCCTTTTCCCAGGTCAACAACAGAACATGATCGGACGGAGCGGCTTTGAGCAACGGTGTGCTGATGCTGGGGAGCGAGTAGATGCCTACCAGCGGAATGTGGTTCGTCAGCAGCGTATCCAGCCAGGGCGAGATGCGCTGCGGGTTGGTCAGTGCCGAGAACAGCATCTCGTCGTCGCGGCGGCCTTCTGCCTGGCGTTGCAGCAGCAGAGCCTGGCGGAATGACGTGCCGCGATAGAATTGTTCGAATTTGCGCGCCAGCAGGTCCTTGCGGGACGAGCCCGACAGGTGCGGCACGATCTCCAGACGGAAGTCTTCTTCGATGACGTCCACCAGCATGTAGGCCGGATAGCGGTGCATCTTCAGGAAGGCGGAAAAATTCTCGCGACCGTTGGCATCGTTGGAGAAATATCTGGCTGCGCCCAGCTTGCCGCTTTGCCAGATGGAAGCCTGGAAGGAATCGGCGCTGAGGAAGAGCAGGGTACGGGCCATTACATTTTCACCTTGCTGATGATGTCGTAGATGGGCGAAAGCACGGACAGCATGACCCATCCCAGCAATGCGCCGAGGATGATGGTCATGGTCGGTTCGATCATCACTTGCACTTTTTTGATCGAATCCTTTACGTCGCGGTCGTAAAAGTAACTGACGTTGAGCAGCGCCTGGTCGAGTTGCCCGGTGGCTTCTCCCACTTTCAGCATGCGTACCACCAGCGGCGGGAAGATGCCGGTCTGCTGGAAGCTTTGCGTCAGGTTTTTGCCCGCCTCGATCTCATGCATCACGTTTTGCAGACTGCGCGCGATGACCTGGTTGTTGACCAGGTCGCGCGAATTGGCGATGCAATCCAGGATGGTGATGCCCGAGCTGTACATCATGGCGAAAGTGTTGGCGAAGCGTGCCAGGATGATCTTGCGCAGGATGGGACCGGTGGGCCAGATATGGAGCTTCAAGTTGTCCAGGTGGTATTGCAATCCGGGGTTGCTGATGAGCGCAACTTTGTAGATGCCAAACAAGGCGGGCGGCGTCAGCAGGATGGCGTACCAGTAGTTTACGAAGAACCAGGAAGTCGCCAGCAACATGCGTGTCTGGATCGGTATCTCTTGCCCCATGCCCTTGATGAAGCTGACCAGTTGCGGCACCAGGTAGATCATCAGGAAAAAGGTGATGGCCAATACGATGGTGCCGACGAAGGCCGGGTAAATCATCATGGTTTTGGTCTGCGATGCCATCTCGTCCTGCCACTTGAGCGATTCGGTGAGATGCTTGAACACATCGACCAGGCGTCCGCTTTCCTCGCCTGCGCTCGTCAGGCTGACGGTGATCTTGTCGAAGGCGTTGGGGTGTTCCGCCATTGCCTGCGAGAGCTTTTTCCCGCTCTCGATGGACTCGATCAGGCTGGCGATGATCTCGCGGAAGGCGGCTTCTTCCATGCTGTCGCGCAGGTCCCCGAGGCATTCCAGCAGGGGAACGCCGGCGCGGGCAAGTTGTTCGAGATTGAAGAAGAAAGTGATGAGGTCTGGACGCTTGATCTTGCCTACGCCGAAAGTGGCCTTGTTTTCTTCTTCCTTGCCGTTGATGAGGTCGATGCCAGAGCGCTTCAGGCGTTGTTCCAGATCGATCAGGTTGGCGGCATCCTGCAATCCCTTTACGGATTTGCCGTTCTCGTCGATTGCCTTGTAAGAATAGAGCGCCATATGCTTTTACATCCGGTCGCTCAGGTCGACCACGCGCGAGACTTCCGCGATGGAAGTCACGCCTTGCAGGATGCGCCGGATGCCGTCTTGGGCCAATGGGCGGAAGCCGTGTTCCAGTGCGTTGTTCTTCAAGTCGCGGATGCTGGCGCGGCGTGCGATCAGGTCATCCATGTCGCTGTCCAGTCTGAGTATTTCCATGATTGCCTGACGCCCGGAGTAGCCCTGATGGTGGCAGACATCGCAACCGGCAGCACGGTAGATGGTGATGCTCTCGTCGTGGCGCACGCCGAGCATCTTGCATTCGGTGTGGTCCGGGTGATACGGGTATTTGCAGTGGCGGCACAGCACGCGTACCAGACGCTGGGCGATGATGCCGATGATGTTGCCTGCCATGATGTCCGGCAGGATGCCGATGTCGAGCAGGCGCGGGATCGCGCCGATGGCCGAGTTGGTATGCAACGTTGAATACACCTGGTGGCCGGTCATCGCGGCACGGAACGCCATCTCGGCGGTCGGGTGGTCGCGAATTTCGCCGACGAGAATGATGTCCGGGTCTTGCCGCATCAGGGAGCGGATGCCGCTGACAAAATCCAGTTTGGCTGCTTCGTTTACCGAACTTTGGCGAATCAGCGGAATGGGATATTCCACCGGGTCTTCCAAAGTCATGATGTTCACGGATTCGGTGTTGACATGATTCAGCACCGAATACAGGGTGGTCGTCTTGCCGCTACCGGTGGGGCCAGTCACCAGAACAATACCTTCCGGTTTGGCGATGATGGCTTTGAGCGTATTCAGTGCGGCCTCGTCCAGACCGATCTGGTTGATCGCCACGATGCCTTTTTGCCGGTCCAGAATACGCAGCACCAGATTCTCGCCGTAGGAGGTCGGGTGCGAAGCAACACGAAAATCGATAGGGCGACCGGACAGGCGTAGCGAAATGCGTCCATCCTGCGGTGCGCGCGTCTCGGCAATGTTCATGCCGCTCATCACCTTCAGGCGCACCACCATTGCGGGCCAGAAACTTTTGTGCAGGCTGCGCACCTGGCGCAACACGCCGTCGACGCGATAGCGGATACGCAGGAAGCTGCTTTCCGGTTCGAAGTGAATATCCGAGGCGCCCAGTTGCACGGCCTCGGTGAGGAGCGCGTCGATCAGGCGCACTACCGGCTGACTGAATTCGTTCACCCCCTGCTGGAGGTTCTGGTGATCCATCTCGCCCGGTTCGATCTCGTGCAGGATGCCGTCGATGGACAGCTCGAAGCCATAGTATTGGTCGATGGCACGCAGGATGTCCGATTCGCTGGCGAGTTGGGTGACCAGGCGGTATTCGTCGCGCAACAAGGCCCGCACCTGGTCGAGCGCGATGATGTTGTCCGGGTCGGCGATCGCGAGGGTCAGGACTTTGTTGGTGGCATCGACCGACAGCGGCAGCAGGATGTAGCGTCGCGCGATCTCTTTGGGGACCAGTGTGATCGCTGCCGGATCAACCAGGACGTTGGAAAGGTCGACGCTTTCCTGACCGAGGTTTTCGGAAAGTACATCGCGGATGGTCGCCTCGGACAGAAAACCGAGACGCACCAACAGGCGGCCTAGCGGCTGCGGGGTTTTATTTTGCTCCTGGGTAGCGATGCGAAGCTGGTCTTCACTGATCACTCCCTTCGCTATCAGCAAGTGCCCGATGGGCTGCTGGGTCTGTTGTTGCGGTGCAGCCATCATCTTCCCTATTTGGCGGACGTCAGTTCATTCAGACGGTGTTGCGCTTGTGCGTGGTCGAATCCGGAATTGCCGGAAGTGTCGAGTTGCAAAGCCTGTTGATAGTACTGTGCAGCGAGTTTGCGCTGCCCGAGATGATCCAGGCTTACTGCCAGATTGAAAGTGAACTGGGGATTGGAGGGCTCCAGCGTGTGTGCGTTGAAATAATACTGCTGCGCATCGCCCCAGCTCGAGATACCGGCGTAGTAATTGGCCAGTGCAAAATGCAATGCGGCAGATCGCGGCTGATCGGTCAGCATCAATTTGAGGCGGCTTTCCGAATTGCCCGAATCGGGCGAGTAATTCATCAGCGCTGCCTCGGCTACGGGATCTCGCGGGTCAAGCGCCAGCAATTGGCGATAGTAACGTTGTGCGGTTTCATCCTCGCCCTGTTGTTGTGCGATTGCCGCCAGACCAAGCAGAGCATCTCGATTGTGCGGGTCTTTGCTCAAGACTTCGCGGTAGCCTTGAGTCGCCGTGGTGTAGTCACCGCGCTGATAGGCCTGGTAGGCATCAAGCAGCGCCGGTGTGACAGTGTCGGTTTCCACCTTGCGCTGGACGGTGATGCCGGTTGCCGGGCGAGTGTTGTAAGTCCTGGCGGCTTGCGGTTTATTGCGCGGCGCATCGAAGTCTTCGTTGCGGGCAGTGACCAGCGGTTGCACTGGTTGTGCAGGAGCCGGTCTTTCCTGTGGCGGTTGCGGCGGAATGAACGGAACCAGGGCAGGCGCGGCAGGTGCAATCGGTGCGACGACAAATGGAGCCGGGGGAGGGGCAGTGCGTTGCGCCACACGGGGCTGGGCTGGAGGCTGTATCTGTAGCCAGACGTAATAGCCGTAACCCGACCCCAGCACCACCGCGATCAACAAGGTTGTGGGAACCAGTCCCAATTTCCAGCCTCCCGAGGTTGATTTTTTCTTCTTGGCAGCAAACATGGCTTCTCCGGCGGCCCGGCTCGACGCATTGCTTGGGGCAGAAGCCGTACGCGATGGAGGTACATCCTCAAGCGTCAGATTGGAAAGCCCCGTGCCCTCCTGTTTCTTGTCGCCTGACTTTTTGAGCGCGTCGAGTAACAGGCTCATGGTTTGGCCTTTTCATCCTCTGGTTTGAGGAAATTCGCATCCGGCAGGTTGTTGCGGTATGCACTGTAATCGCCGTCGATACTGGCGTCTTTGATGATGACCGGGCGCAGAAAAATGACCAGTTCGGTCTTGGTCTTGGTGTCGTTGCGGTTTTTGAAAAAGTTGCCTAGTACGGGAATATTGGCCAGCAACGGGATTCCGTCACTCTGATTGTTGATTTCATCCTGCATCAAGCCGCCCAGTACGGCGATCTGCCCGCTGCTGACGCGAATGATGGATTCCATCTCCCGCGTCCGGATTTCAGGAACCAAGTTCGTGATGGCTGAGACGTTACAGTTTGTAACACCGGCGCCGCACGGGTAAGCCAGGCTAGGGTTGGGGTCGTTCACATAGTCGATGATGCGCGTGATCGTTGGGCGGACATTGATGGTCACATAGTCGGAATCATTGATCTCGGGCGTGACGTTCATGGTAAAACCGACCGCAACCTGATTGGGTGTGGTGGTATATGTTGGCGGTATGTTGCCGCTGACCGACGATATGCCGGGTGTGACCAATATCGTGAAATAGACTTTGTTATCCACCACTTTGAGCGTTGCGGTTTGATTGTTCATTACACTCAGCTTAGGACTGGAAAGCACTTTCACGTCGCCGAACGAATCAAGCAGGGAAACACTTGAAGTCAAATTTCCCAACATGCTCGACGAATTATTGTATTTGAGGACGAACATGCTGCCGGTATTGGCAGAGGGAAGGGCGGAGGTGCCTGCCTGGGTCAACTGAAAGCCCTTGGCGCCTTGCGCCAGGGCCGACCAGTTGATGCCCTGCTGGTAGTTGTCGCTGAGCGTAACTTCGGCGATAGTCGCTTCGATCAGCACCTGGCGGCGCGCTGTTGTCATGACTTTGTCGATGAATTCCTGAATCTTCTTGTGCTGGCGAGCTGTGGCACGCACGATAAGAACGCCGGTTTCCTTGTTGGCGTTGATGTTGACGGCAGGTTCATATTTTGCCGTTTGCTGCACTGTCGATGTCTGGCTTGCGACATCTTCGTTTCCCGTGCCGGCAACGCCGCCGCCGGTTTTGCTTGCGGGGCCCTTGCCATTGTTTGAATTGTTATTGGAACCGGATGCAATGCTGCCGTTTGCTGATGCTGCGCCGGTTCCTTTGGCGGAAGCGGCCAAGTCATTGCGAAGCTCGACTCTTTCCGTATACCTGATTCGATCCTCGTCGACGATAATGGCCCTCACGTTTTCAACCAGGCTATCCATCAGGTTGTTCTTGGTTTCGCTGGTAACTGCGGTTGAAGCGGTATTGCCTCCGGTGGTGGTTGTTCCGGTGCTGCCACCGGTGGCGCTACCTATCTGGCTGGACGTAAAAATCTTGCTTGTCACTGTACGCGACATGTTGATGAAATCAATCTTGTAGGTTTTCAGGAAAGGCTTGTCCGCTTCCACGAACAGGTTGCCATTTTCGATCGTGTAGCGGATGTCGATTTGTTTGGAAATGCGATCCAGTATCTGCGGCAATGTCTGGTCGATGGCGTTCAGTGTGACGACGCCTTCGATGCCCGGCCCGATGTCAATGTTGATCTTGGCATCGCGCGCCAGCGCAAACAGTATTTCGCGCGCCGGAACGCTGGTGACGACGACGCTGTAGGTTTCAACTTTGGCTGCGGGCTTTGGCGGGGGGAGAACGACGGAACGAGTACTGGTTTGCGGAATACTGCCGGCAGTAATGGGGGCCGCGTTGCTCTGTTCGATGTGTTTGTCGGAGAGGGTAAATGATCTGGGATTGGTGCCACAGGCGACAAGCGACAAGCTAGCCGAACACAACAGTACGTGAGTAAACCTCATTCCCTTTTCTCCCCTTGGTTTCGGCGAAAGGTAACATCAATCTCACGGCACGGCAATACGCTTTTAGATCTATATACTTTTGCCTTCAATTGCTTAGGGCGTATTCTGCGAGCCATCTAGCAAGTACAAAGTCGGTGCAAAAGCGTCTTTATAGCGTTGCGGCAATTCTTCCATGCCTGTGCGGGCCGCGTCGTTATTGGCATACAGGCCATACAGAACGCGGTATCCGTCCTTGCCGTTCAACTTGATCGGCACAATATATATCTCGGCAAATTTCCCCAATCTCTGAGCCCGGCCCAGAAAGCGCTCCATGCGCTCGGGGCGGATATCGTCTGTATAGAACAACTGGATACTGAGGTTCCCGCGTCTCGGCCCCGACAGGGCGGCACCAGTGGCGTCGAGGCGCTGTTGCAGCAGCGATTCATCCGAGGCGGGCCGCATATGGGGTGCCGGGGCCGATTTCTGAGTCTTGAGTTTTGTCAGTCCCCCCTGCTGTCTGGAAGAGGATTGCTCGGCGGGGAGAGTGAGCGTCCTGTCGAGAGGCAGGAGCGTGACGTTGGAAGTGTCAGCAACCGACGAGGTTGCCGCAATCGATGGGGGAGCCGCGACCGACGAGGTGGCCGCAACGTCGGAAGCCGTGGAGGCTGCAGAAACCGGAACCACGGCAGTCACCGCAGAGCTTGCCGCAGGCGGCTGGTTTGGCACAGCACTGACAGTGATAGGCCTTGTGCGTTGTGCCTCTGCTTCGTTTGAATTGCCGGAGTTTTGTCCCACGAACCAACCTGCGCCCGCCAGCGTGGCGGCGAGCAGAGCAACGCCGCCCGCCATCGAAATGCTCTTGCGGTTGCTCCAGCTGCGCATGGGAATCATCTCGCTGTCGCGGATGGCGGCCTGCACATGACGCACTTCGATCTTGTGGGTATTTTCCACAAAGGCCGCAAGCAGTGCCTTGTCGGCGAGGATGTTGACGCGGCGCATCAACCCCTGCGAGGATTTGCCGATGAGCAGCACGGCTGCGGGCGAGAAGATATCCGGGCCCTTGTATCCGGCGGCGCGCATGCGAAACATCAAATAATCGTTGATCACCTTGCGCGAGATCGGCAGGATGCTGAAGTGATGCACGATGCGATCCTTCAGTTGGCGCATGTTGCTCTGATTAAGTTTTTCGTCCAGTTCCGGCTGTCCGAACAGCACGATCTGGATCAGCTTGTGTTTGCCGACCTGCAGGTTGTACAACAGGCGTAGTTCTTCCAGCGTATCCAGCGGCATGGCATGCGCCTCATCGACCAGTACCACGCAGCGCTCGCCGCGCTCGTACATGGCTTCCAGCTGGTTTTGCAATGTCTGCAGGATGACGTTGACGCGCTGTCCCTCAAGGCTCAGGTCGAGCCGGTCGGCGATGGCGTACAGCAGCTCGTCGCGCGACATGCTGGGGTTGGCGAGGTAGATTGCCTTGATGTTGGAGGGCAGCCGGTCCAGCAGCATGCGGCATAACATGGTTTTGCCGCTGCCGACCTCGCCGCTGACCTTGATGATCCCTTCGCTGTCCCTGATGGCGTAGATCAAGGCATCGAGAATTTCGCCCCGGTTGGCGCCGGAAAAGAAAAAATCGGTGACGGGGGTGATCTTGAAAGGCGGTTCGGTCAGTCCGAAGTGCTCCAGATACATCTTGAATTTCCCCTTTACAGAACTCTCTGTGCCTTATGTTTTTGTACTGCTTCCATGCGGCTGTATAGCGTGGTACGCGCGATACCCAGCAACTTGGCCGCTTCGCTGACATTGCCGTGCGCCAATTCCATTGCGGCATCGATGTAGCGGGCAGTATAGCCCAACAACAGGTCGTCCAGATCGAAACCGCCTTGTTGCAGGACTTGCCGGATATCGGCGGACAACTCGGCTGGCGTGGTTCCCGTCAGCTCCAGTTGAGGGTCGAACTCGGCTTCCAATTGCCTTGCGTTGACTTCGCTGCCCGGATGCTTGGTGGTCAGGCGGATGACGATATTGCGCAGTTCGCGGATATTGCCGGGAAAAGAATATTGCTTCCAGGCTTCCAGTGCCGAGGCTTCCAGCCTGAACGGGGGGCGCTGCGCCTGTGTGGCATAGACTTGCTTGAAGTGCTCCAGCAGTTGCAGCTTGTCCTCGCTCAGGGTACGCAATGGCGGAACCTGAATCGTGAAAACGCTTAAGCGGTGGTAGAGATCGACGCGGAAAGATCCACTGCGTACGGCTTGTTTCAGGTCGCGGTTGGTGGCGGCGATGATGCGTGCGTTGCTTTTTCGCGTGGTGGATTCGCCGACACGCTGATATTCGCCGTTCTCCAATACGCGCAGCAACTTGGCTTGCAGCTCCTGCGGCATTTCGCCGATTTCATCCAGGAACAGGGAGCCGTTCTCTGCCTTCTCGAAAAAACCGGTCAGTGCATTGGTGGCGCCGGTGAAGGCGCCTTTTGCATGACCGAACAATGTGGATTCAAGAAGGTTGGGCGAAACGGCGGCGCAATTAAGCACTACATAGGAGGCGTCGGGTTTGCCGCTCAGGCGTTGCAGGGCGGCGGCGACCAATTCCTTGCCGCTGCCGGATTCGCCTTCAATCAATACCGGATATGGCGTCCTTGCATACAGTTCGATCTGGCTGCGCATCGCCTGGATGGGCTGACTGTTGCCGACGATGCCGAGCTGCGGCTGGCCATCGCCCGGGCCTGCCTGTTCGTTTTGCTGGAAACGCAGGGCATCGAGTAAAAGAGATCGCAGTGTCTCCGGTCCGCAGGGTTTGGCGACGAAATCGATGGCACCGAGGGTGCGCGCATGCCGGGCATTGCTTTCCTCGCTTTGTCCGGACAGCGTGATGATCCTGATGTCGGGTGCATGCGCCAGCAGTTCGGTAATGAGGCGGAAGCCTTCTTCCGGACGGTGGGGTGTGGGCGGCAAGCCAAGATCGACCAGTGCCAGTTGCGGCGGACTCGCCATGTCGCGCAACAGGCGTATTGCCTGGGGACGGTCTTCAGCAAGATGAATTTCGAAATCGTCAGCCAGAATCAGGCGTAGGGAATCGCGTATGAGTGGGTCGTCATCGACAATAAGCAGGGCTGGAAGTGTCACGCTAATGATCCTGAAGTGGCCATGAAAATGGAACGCGCGCAGGATAGCCCGCAATCGCGCCAAGCTCAAGTTGTCGTCGGTTCCCAAATTTGGGTGGCGTGGTTTAGAATGCTCCCCTATTCACACCGCGATAGGTTATAAGTGTCCGCACCTCTGGTAGAAGTCTGCGATGTCAATTTCGCCTACGACAGTCGTCCTATTCTCAAAGGCATCAATATGTCCTTCCCGAAAGGAAAGCTTATCGCCATCATGGGTTTGAGCGGTTGCGGCAAGACGACCATCCTGCGCCATATCGGCGGAGTGCTCAAACCGACCAAGGGGTGCGTGAAGGTGGACGGACAGGTGATCCACGAACTGGATCAGCAGGGTTTGTATGCGATGCGCCGAAAAATGGGGATGCTGTTCCAGTTTGGCGCGCTGTTCACCGACATGACGGTGTTCGATAACGTGGCGTTCCAGATGCGCGAGCATACCGACCTGCCGGAGGAGATCATCCGCGACCTGGTGATGATGAAGTTGCATGCGGTGGGGCTGTATGGCACGCAGGATTTGATGCCCGGCGAACTTTCGGGCGGCATGGCACGGCGCGTGGCGCTGGCACGCACAATCGCGCTGGACCCGATGCTGATCATGTACGACGAGCCGTTCGCCGGTCTGGATCCGATCTCGCTGACGGTGGTGGGCGAGCTGATCCGCAAGCTGAACGATGCGCTGGGGGCGACTTCCATCGTGGTGACGCACGATGTGCAGGAATCGCTGAAGATCGTGGATTATGTCTATTTCGTTTCGGATGGTGCAATCATCGCGGAAGGTTCGGCAGACGATATCCGCGCTTCCGGCGAGGCATTCGTGAAGCAGTTTGTTCATGGCGAGATGGACGGGCCGATCCCGTTCCATTATCCCGGCAATGATTTCAATACGGATTTGGGAGTGCATGCCTGATGAACATAGTCGGCGGTTTGAGGGGTATCGGGAAACGCGTAGTGAACGCCGTCTGGCGTACTGGGTACGGCGCGCGTTTTTTCCTGATGACGTTGCTCTACTCGGGCATGAGTTTTCGCCGCTTCCGCCTGACGATGCGGGAGATATTCTTCTCGGGCGTGATGTCGCTTATCATCATCCTCGTGGCCGGCATGTTCGTCGGCATGGTGCTGGGATTGCAGGGGTATGAGACGCTCAAGCGCTACGGTTCAGAATCGGCGCTGGGTTCACTGGTGGCGCTGAGCCTGGTGCGCGAACTGGGGCCGGTGCTGGCGGCGCTGCTTTTTGCCAGTCGTGCTGGTTCGGCAATGACGGCGGAGATCGGCCTGATGAAGGCCACCGAACAGATCGATGCGATGGAGCTGATGGCAGTGAATCCCATTGCGCGAGTAGTGGCGCCGCGTTTCTGGGCGGGGGTGATCTCCATGCCCTTGCTGGCGGCATTATTTTCGGCGATGGGTGTGTTCGGCGGTTATGTGGTCGGCGTGGTGAATATCGGCGTGGACGAGGGTTCGTTCTGGTCGCAGATGCAGGGGTCGGTGGATTTTCAGCATGACATACTGAACGGCGTGATCAAGAGTCTGGTGTTTGGACTGGCGGTCACGGCCATCGCCCTGTTCGAGGGGTACGATGCGCCGCCCACGGCTGAGGGGGTGTCGGGCGCGACCACGCGCACCGTGGTGGAATCCTCGCTGGCGATATTGATGCTGGATTTCATTCTGACTGCATTCATGTTTCAAGGAGCTTAAGGTTATGGAACGTACGACATTGGATTTATGGGTGGGCGTTTTCGTGGTGGCAGGCATCGCGGCGTTGGTGGTGCTTGCACTCAAGGTGGGGAACCTGAGTACCTACAATGTCTCGGAATCCTATCAATTGCAGGCGCACTTCACCAATGTAGGCGGGTTGAAGCCTACGGCTTCGGTACGGAGCGCCGGCGTGCTGGTGGGACGGGTGACCAGCATCGTGCTGGATACCAGTAATTACGATGCCAAGGTAACCATGAGTATCGACAAGCGTTACCAGTTTCCCAAGGACACCTTTGCCAATATTCTGACCTCCGGTTTGCTGGGGGAGCAGTACATCGGCCTGATACCGGGCGGCGATGACAAAATGCTGCAAAATGGAGAAGAGTTCAAGAAAACCCAATCTGCCGTGGTGCTGGAGGATCTGATAGGCAAGTTCCTCTATAACAGTACAGATACAAAGAAGTAATCAAGGAAGACGAAAAGAGAAAACCATGAAAAATATATTCCTATTGTTCTCCGGCGCGATGTTGCTTTGCCAGTCGTTTGTCGTGCGTGCCGACATGCCGGATCCGGATGTATTGATCAAAAATACGGTGCATGAGGTGCTGGATGTCGTGCGCGGCGACAAAGAACTGCGTTCCGGCAACCAGAAGAAGTTGCTGGAATTGGTGGATGCAAAAGTCCTGCCGCATTTCAACTTCGAACACATGACGAAGCTGGCCGTTGGTAAATCATGGCGTACGGCGACGCCGGAGCAGAAAAAGGCGCTGATGAGCGAGTTCCGAGTCTTGCTGGTGCGTACATACACCAAGGCTTTCACCTCCTACCGTGACCAGGTCGTCGAAATCAAGCCATTCAAGATGGATCCTGCGGCAACGGATGTGACCGTCAAAACCGCCATCGTCAAACCCGGCAGTTCGCAACAGCCGGTGCTGGTGGATTACGACATGGAAAAAATGCCGGATGGCTGGAAAGTATACGACCTGACAGTGGAGGGCGTAAGCTTGGTGACCAGCTATCGCGGTACGTTCGCCGATCAGATTCAGCAAGTCGGTATCGACGGTTTGATCAAGACACTGACCGACAAGAATAATTCAGCTGCGACCAACGCCGCGGTGGCGGAAAAGGCAGACAGCAAGTGATTCAGCGCGAAGGCAACGTTTTGCGGATATCGGGTAACCTGACCATGGATAGCATTGGCACGACATTCGGCGATGCCATGCAACCGATGGATGGAAAGGATTGGACGATCGACCTGGCACAGGTCGAGGCGGCTGATTCCGCTGCAGTGAGTTTGCTGTTGGCATGGCTGCGCAATGCGCAACGTCATGAGGCCAAGTTGAACTTTATCAATGTGCCGGACAATCTGCACAGTCTTGCCGGCCTGTATGGGGTGGCCGATGCGCTGCCGTTGAATCACTCATCACTTTAAAACAAAAGCCGCAGCAGCGGCAAGAAGAACTCCAATGCAAAAACTAGCCATCCAGGGCGGGACTCCTTTACGCGGGGAAGTGCGTATCTCCGGCGCCAAGAATGCCGCCCTGCCCATCATGTGCGCCAGCCTGCTGACAGCAGATAACTTGCATCTGACCAATCTGCCCGATCTGCACGACGTCGGCACCATGCGCAAACTGTTGCAGCAAATGGGTGTAATGGCGGAATCTGCAACGAATGAGATCACTTTCAGCGGCGGCAAAGTCGGCAATTGGGAAGCGCCATATGACATGGTCAAAACCATGCGCGCCGCAATTCTTGTGCTGGGTCCGCTGGTGGCACGTTTTGGTGATGCCAAGGTCTCATTGCCCGGAGGCTGTGCCATCGGTTCGCGCCCGGTTGATCTGCATATCAAAGGACTGCAGGCGATGGGCGCGGAGATCACCATCGAACACGGCTACATCCACGCCAAAGCGAAGCAGCTCAAAGGTGCACGCATTTTCTTCGATATTGTCAGCGTCACCGGCACCGAGAACCTGATGATGGCGGCGGTATTGGCCGACGGTGTGACCGTGCTGGAGAACGCCGCACGCGAACCGGAAGTGGTGGATCTGGCAAATTGCCTGCGCGCGATGGGCGCCAGGATCACCGGCGACGGGACGGATGCCATTACCATTACCGGCGTAGAACGGCTGCACGGAGCTACCCATCGCATCATGCCAGACCGTATCGAAAGCGGCACCTTCCTGGTGGCGGCCGCGGCGACGGGGGGCAGCATCACCTTGCGCGAGACGCGTGCCGACATCCTGGAAACCGTGCTGGAGAAACTCACCGAGGCGGGAGCGCAGATCAGGGTCGCTGGCGATACCATCCATCTGGAAATGAACGGGCGCCCGAAAGCGGTGAACGTGCGCACGGCCCCGCACCCTGCATTCCCCACCGATATGCAGGCGCAGTTCATGGCGCTCAACTGCATCGCGGAAGGCAGTGCGATGGTGGTGGAAACTATTTTCGAGAACCGCTTCATGCATGTGCAGGAATTGCGCCGTCTCGGCGCGCAGATTGATGTCGAAGGAAACACCGCGGTCGTGCGCGGCGTGGGGCATATGGAAGGTGCAACGGTGATGGCGACCGACCTGCGAGCTTCCGCTTGTCTGGTCATCGCCGGATTGGTTGCACAGGGGGAGACGGTCATCGACCGCATCTACCATCTGGATCGCGGCTACGAGCACATCGAAAACAAACTATCGCAGCTCGGTGCTAACATTCGCCGCTTGAAGTAGAGAAGGGGGAAAAGGGAAGGGAGAAGGGTAAAACAGTAGTTCGGAGGTTTTAACCCTTCACTCTTCCCCCTTGAGTGCCGCAGGCACGCACCCTTCCCCGGAATTGCAATAACTAATTGAGAAAAACATGATCACCATCGCCTTATCCAAAGGCCGCATCTTCGAAGAGACACTGCCGTTGCTCAAGGCTGCAGGCATCACCGCGCTGGAAGATCCGGAGACTTCCCGCAAACTCATTTTGCCGACCAACCGCGACGATGTGCGCCTGATCATCGTGCGCGCGTCGGATGTGCCGACCTATGTGCAATACGGCGCGGCGGATATGGGCGTGGCGGGCAAGGATGTACTCAACGAACATGGCGGCGAAGGCCTGTATCAGCCGCTGGACTTGAATATTGCGAAGTGCCGCATGATGGTCGCGGTGCGCAACGGCTTCGATTACGAGTCGGCAGTAAAGCAGGGGGCACGTCTGCGCGTGGCGACCAAGTATGTGAAAACAGCGCGCGAGCATTTTGCATCCAAGGGCGTGCATGTCGACCTCATCAAGCTGTACGGCTCGATGGAATTGGCGCCGCTAGTCGGGTTGTCCGACGCCATCGTCGATTTGGTCAGCAGCGGTGCGACATTGAAAGCCAACGATCTCAGGGCGGTGGAAGAGATCGCGCCGATCTCGTCGCGTCTGGTGGTGAATCAGGCATCGCTGAAACTCAAACGTGCAACGATACAACCGATGCTGGATGCCTTTGCCCGGGCTGTTAACAATTAAAGAGCGCCATGAAATGAATATCACCCGTCTTTCGACCCTGCAAGCCGACTTCGACACAAGGCTGAACAAGTTGCTGGCCTTCGAGGAGACAGCCGACGAAAAGCTGGAAACGACCGTCGCCGCCATCCTTGCCGATGTGAAGAAACGCGGCGATGCCGCCGTTCTGGAATGCACGCGCAAATTCGACCGCCTGCCGTTGGCGGATGCTGCCGCGATGGAATTGCCGCCTGCCGAACTGAGGGCGGCATTCGAAGGGCTTCCCGCCGACCAGCGCAGCGCACTGGAACAGGCTGCACAGCGCGTCACTTCGTATCACAAGAAACAGGTGCAAGTTTCATGGAACTACCTTGACGACGACGGCACCATGCTGGGACAGCAAGTCACGCCGCTGGATCGCGTCGGTCTTTATGTACCGGGCGGCAAGGCGGCCTATCCTTCTTCCGTCTTGATGAATGCCTTGCCAGCGAAAGTGGCCGGGGTTGCCGAGCTGGTCATGGTCGTTCCCACTCCGGACGGCGTAAAGAATCAACTGGTGCTGGCTGCAGCCTATCTATCCGGCGTGGATCGTGTGTTCACCATCGGAGGAGCCCAAGCCGTGGCAGCGCTGGCGTACGGCACGGAGACCATCCCCAAGGTGGACAAGATCGTCGGTCCAGGCAATGCCTATGTTGCTTCCGCCAAGCGCCGTGTGTTCGGCGTGTGCGGCATCGACATGATCGCTGGGCCGTCCGAGATACTGGTCATCTGCGACGGCAAGACCGACCCCGATTGGGTGGCGATGGACTTGTTCTCGCAGGCCGAACACGACGAGCTGGCGCAGGCCATCCTGCTGTCGCCGGATGCGGCTTTCATCGATGCCGTGGCAGCGAGTGCCAACCGGCTGCTGGAACAAATGCCGCGCAAGGCCATCATCCAGACTGCGCTGGAGAACCGCGGCGCGCTGATTCTTGTCGCAGACCTGGACGAAGCCTGCCGTATCAGCAACCGGATCGCCCCGGAGCACCTGGAGTTGTCCGTGGACGACCCCAAGGTTTGGCTGCCCAAACTCAAGCACGCGGGGGCCATCTTCATGGGGCGCTATACCTCGGAGTCGCTGGGTGACTACTGCGCAGGTCCGAATCACGTGCTGCCGACGTCCGGTACGGCGCGTTTTTCCTCGCCGTTGGGCGTGTACGACTTCCAGAAACGCAGCAGCCTGATCCAGGTTTCCCCCCAGGGTGCCAAAAAATTGGGCGAAATCGCCTCTACTCTGGCTTTTGGCGAGGGTTTGCATGCGCACGCCCAGTCCGCGCTGTACCGAAAAGGTTAATAAAACTTTGAGTTGTGTCTTTGCGGCGGTTTATGTAGAATCCGCGCCTCTTTGAAAAACTGGTTGGAGTGATTGTCATGGCACGCGTCTGTCAAGTAACTGGGAAAAAGCCCATGGTGGGCAACAACATTTCCCACGCAAACAATAAAACCAAGCGCCGTTTCTTGCCGAATCTGCAACGCCGCCGCTTGTGGGTAGAGTCTGAAAACCGTTGGGTGGCTTTGCGCCTGACCAATGCCGGTCTGCGTACCATCGACAAGAACGGCATCGACGCCGTCCTGTTTGAGATGCGTGCTCGCGGCGAGAAGATCTAAAGGAGAACGATTGTGGCAAAAGGCGCACGCGAAAAGATAAAACTGGAATCCTCGGCTGGTACCGGGCATTTCTACACGACAAACAAGAACAAACGCACCACCCCGGAAAAGCTTGAATTCCTGAAGTTCGACCCGGTGGCACGCAAGCATGTCGCATACAAGGAAACCAAGCTGAAGTAATTCGTCGAAGTTCAGGTGTTCAAAATAAAACCCGCAAAAGCGGGTTTTATTTTTGGATATGAGTGCTTATTTATTTTTCACTTCCCTTCGAACTCTTCGGCTATTTCTTCGGGGGAATGGAAAGAATGAAATTGACGATGTCGGTGATCTCATTTACATGAGTCCCTTTGGGGTCGTTTTGGACCATGGGAATGTATTCATTCCACTCGCCTTTGCCGCCCTTTGATATTTTTTTCACCAGTCCCGGCACAAGGGGCAGTTTTTCACCAGCGCTGTTGATGTTGAATCCCTTGTAAATGTAACTTGTCTGGCCGCGATACCGGTCAGCAACATTCTGCCATGATGGTCCGAATTTGGTTCGTTCCCACCCGTGACAAGCATCACATCCAAGCGCCTTTACCTCGGACTGTATCGCGGGAGGAATTCCAATTCCCGGAGTATCTTCAGCGTACACAGTCGTACTGAAGACCATCATTGAGGCAATCGCCGCCACTATCCTGCTGTTAACCATACTCTACCCCCTCGTTTTTTAATCTGCTTATTATGATTTTGCATCAAGTGCAACAGTACCATTGTTGCCGGGGTAATTGGTAGAGGAGGATTACAGCCAAATCAGGGTAACCAACGAATAAACTGGGCTTTATTAGGCGAAGTCGTACTACCCAGGTTTAGTCAGGTTTCCGGTATTGGCTTGGATTTATTGACAGTTTCAAGGAACAACCGCTTTGTGGAATTAAGGTAACCGTCACTGCAAGTACCTTGATATTCCAGCCAGTGGACGGTGTTGCCCGTCAAAACAATACTGCCCGAGATGATTGCGCTTCCCGCAGAAACCACGACAACAGCGGCCAGTATTGCGGCAGCACATTCCGAGTTGCAACCGCCCCCGATATTGATCGGGATGTCATTTGAACGACCTTGCGTATCGCGTGCCTCCCTTTCGAACAAGTTCCGCATCGACATGTGTTTTGTAATGGTTTCGCAAGTGGCAGCAGATTCCTTGTTTTCATCAACAACAGGTACATAGATACACGCCGACAGGGAAGCGGCGAGGAAGGCAATCGAGAATGCTGCAGAAGTTCTCATCTCATCCGGCCGCGCCCGATGCTTACATCCGGGCCCAACTCTCGGCTTCGTGGTAGTCGCCGAAGGCGCGAATGTCTGCATCGACGAACAATCGCGATAGCCAAGCCTGCCAGGTAAGCCATTGGTTGTCAGTGACGACCGCGATCTTGCTGAAATCATGGTTGTGCTGGCGACGGAAAAACTTGAGCTCTTCCCATGCGACATCCGGGGTGTAGCCGAGCATGCCGCGCAGGTCGAACAGCAGGTTGATCTTGCCGGGCGCATTGAGTTTGTGGAGTGCGTGCTCTTCAAACTGCTTGAAATCGGCGATGGTGAATTCGCCCATGACGGCGATATTGACGAGTTGGCTGTTTTCTTCAATGGTGATCATTTACTTTGCCTCTGTGTGGATGGGTGCTAGGCGCAAGCTTAACATGCCGCTGCCGATGATGAGAGCGATGCCGAACCAGCTGTCGATCGGCAGCGTCTCATTCCATAGTATCAGTCCGAACAGGCTGGCGAAGACGATGGTGCTATATGACAGCGTGCTCACCACCTGAGTTTGCCCGACACGGTAGGCGTGCGTCATGGCGACCTGGGCAAAGGTGGCCAACACCCCCATGCCGAGCAATAGCCACAGCTTGTTGAGTGTGACCGGATGCACTTCGGTTTGGGCCATCCATGCCCCGCTGAACAGCGTGGCCACCAGATTGAAATAGAACACCACGCGCACTGCCGGCTCACCCACGAGTCCGAGCTGGCGCACGTTCATTAACGCTACAGCAGCTAAAAAACCGGACGCCAAACCCAACATGCCGCTGACAAACTGTTCGCGCTCGAAGGTGGGGTGCAGCAGCAACACCACGCCGATGAAACCAAGCGTCAGGCTGGCGGTAAGGGGCAGATGGAAACGATCCTTGTGCACGGCCAAAGTGAGCACCGAAAGGAATATGGCAGAGGTGTAGTTCAGCGTGATGGCGGAAGCCAGGGGCAGGGTAGAGATGCAGTAGAAGTAAAGCATCATGGCGATGGTGCCGGACAGTCCGCGCCATAGATGGCTGCGCCAGTGCGGGGTGGCGAGCGGCGTGCGTTTGTGCAACAGCATGGCGGCCACGAACAGCAGGCCGAAGAAGCAGCGGTAGAAGACGAGTTCGCTACTGGAGAAATACGCCGTGCCAAGCTTGACGCACACGCCCATGCAGGCGAACGACAAACTCGCAAACAACATCCATAGCGCACCCACTTTGGGTTACTTCAAGTGCGGTTCCAGATTGCGGCGCAGGAACTCGTGGAAGTGCAGCATCCCGTCTTCGGTCGGTGACTGGTAAGGACCGGCCTCTTCGACGCCTTGCTTGTACAGGGCGCGGCGACCCTGATGCATGCGCAGGCAGATGATGTCGTCCTCGACCGCCGTTTCACGGTATGCCTTCTTCTCGGCTTCGATGTAGTCGCGCTCGAACAGCACGATATCTTCCGGATAGTAGAACTCCACGATGTTGGTGCAGGCATCCGTGCCGCGGGGGACGACAGTGCTGACTACCAGCGTGTTCGGATACCACTCGACCGTGATGTTGGGATAGTAGGTCAACCAGATTGCGCCGTATTTCGGGAACTCGCCGTTGTTGTAGCGCATGACCTGCTCAGTCCATTTTTCGTAGACCGGGCTGCCCGGCTTGCGCAGAGGCTTGTTGATACCGACGGTCTGCACGCTGAAATGTTCGCCGAACGTCCATTGGAGATCGTCGCAATTCACGAGTTGTCCCAGTCCGGGATGGAATGGCACAACGTGGTAGTCCTCCTGGTAAACCTCGATGAATGTCTTCCAGTTGAAGTTGTATTCGTCCACTTCCACCCGGTCCAGCATGTAACCGGAGAAGTCGATCTCCTTGAATGCGGGCATGGTCGCCAGATCCTTGGCGATATCGCGTTTGCCTGCGAACAGCAGGCCTTTCCAGTTTTGCAGGGGCGTCTTGTTCAGGTGCAGGCAGGGGTTGTTCGGGAAGTGCGGGGCCCCGATCAGTTCGCCATCGTTCTTGTAAGTCCAGCGATGCAGCGGGCACACGATGGTCTTTGCGTTGCCGCGCCCCTCCAGCATGGTGGCCTGGCGATGGCGGCAGATATTGGAAAGCAGCTCCACGCCGCCTTCGTTGCGAACCAGCATCTTTGCGCTGTCCATCCATTCAACCACGTGATAATCGCCGAGATTGGGTACCATCAATTCATGGCCGACATATTGCGGCCCGGCATCCAGCAGCACGCGCTGCTCGACCTCCAGAACTTTAGGATCGAAATACCAGCTCAGCGGCGGTTGCGCTGATACCGGATTGAATTGTTTCGGCTTGGCTATTTCGGACATACCCACTCTTTCTGTGAATACGGTTTTAAGGGGCAGGGATTGTCCCCGAAATCAGAGGGGGGGGCAACAAAAATTGGCTCTGTGTCGGGGGCTTGGGTAAAATGCCGCCCTTACGCAGAAATTGATGCACATTGGGAATCGAGATGGCGGCAAAATCCAGCAAGACACAGAGTTTCGAAACGGCGCTGGCAGAGTTGGAGCAAGTGGTGGCGGACATGGAGTCCGGCAAGCTGACGCTGGAGGACTCGCTGGCAGCCTACAAGCGCGGTGCTGAACTGTTGTCGTTCTGCCGGTCCCGCCTGGACGATGCGCAGCAGCAGGTGCGTGTGCTGGAAGACGGTGTGCTCAAGGACTTCAGCGCATCGGGCGATGCAAACAAAGATTGATAATGTCAGACTTCTCATTTTGGGTATCCGCCCATCAATCCCGTTTTGAAGATACTTTGAAGCGTTTGCTGCCGCAGGCCGAGGTCGCGCCGCAACGCCTGCATGCCGCGATGCGCTATAGCGTGCTGGAAGGCGGCAAGCGCGTGCGTCCGTTGCTGGCTTTTGCGGCGGGAGAATTGAGCGGTGCGCCGGTCGAGCGTGTCGAGATCGCCGCGGCCGCCGTCGAACTGATACACGCCTATTCGCTGGTGCACGACGACATGCCCTGCATGGACGACGATGTGCTGCGCCGCGGCAAACCGACCTGTCATGTCGAATACGATGAAGCCACCGCGCTGCTGGTGGGAGATGCGCTGCAAAGCCTGGCCTTCCAGTTGCTGTCCGAACATCGCCTGAACGAGGATGCAGCCAAACAATTGCAGATGGTCAAACTGCTGGCCATCGCTTCCGGTTCGCGCGGCATGGCGGGCGGGCAGGCCATCGATCTGGCCAGTGTGGGAAAGCAGTTGACCCTGCCCGAACTGGAGCAGATGCATATCCACAAGACCGGCGCGCTGATTCGCGCCTCCATCCTGCTTGGAGCGCATTGCGGAAATCTGGACCAGACGCAACTCGACAAGCTCGATCGCTACGGAAAATGCATAGGGCTGGCCTTCCAGGTGGTGGATGATGTGCTCGACAGCGAAGCGGATACTGCGACCCTGGGCAAGACTGCCGGCAAGGATGCAAACAACGACAAGCCGACTTATGTGACACTGCTGGGAGTGCAGGCTGCAAAGAAAATGGCAGCAGAGCTGCATGGTGATGCGCTGGATACTCTGGTTGAGTTTGGTGCGGCGGCTCAGCGCCTGCGTGAGTTGGCCGACTTCATCGTGAAGAGAAAGTACTAATGTATCCCTTGCTTGAAACCATCAACTCCCCGGACGATTTGCGCAAGCTCGATCGCGCGCAATTGCCGCAACTCACGGATGAATTGCGCGCCTTCCTGATCGAATCGGTCAGCAAGACCGGCGGACATCTTTCTTCCAACCTCGGCACGGTGGAATTGACCGTCGCATTGCATTACATCTACAACACGCCGGAAGACCGGCTGGTATGGGATGTCGGTCACCAGACCTATGCGCACAAGATACTGACCGGGCGCCGTGCCGCGATGAGCGGGCTGCGCATGGCGCACGGCATCTCCGGTTTTCCCAAGCGCAATGAGAGCCCCTATGACGCTTTCGGGACCGGTCATTCCAGCACTTCCATTTCCGCCGCGCTGGGTATGGCGGTAGCGGCCCAGTTGGCCGGAAAAGAGAACCGCTCCGTCGCCATTATCGGCGATGGCGCGATGTCCGGCGGGATGGCATTCGAAGCACTGAACAACGCGGGTGCAATGGACGCCAACCTGCTGGTGATCCTCAATGACAACGACATGTCCATCTCGCGCCCGGTCGGCGCCCTGAATAATTACCTGGCAAAGCTGATGTCGGGCCGCTTTTATGCGGCGATGCGGCGCAGCAGCGAAAAAATGTTGAAGGGTATGCCGCCGGTGCTGGAATTCGCCAAGCGCGCCGAAGAACACGTCAAGGGCATGGTCACACCCGGTACCTTGTTCGAAGAGTTTGGCTTCAACTACATCGGCCCCATCGACGGTCACGATCTCAATGTACTGGTTGATACCTTAAGCAACATCCGCCAGCTGGAAGGCCCGCAGTTCCTGCATATCGTCACGCAAAAGGGCAAGGGCTATCCTCAAGCCGAAGACGATTGCGTGCTGTATCACGGCGTCGGCAAGTTCGATCCCAGCCATGGCATCACAGCCAAACCCAGCACCAAAGTGACCTACACGCAGGTGTTCGGAGACTGGCTATGCGACATGGCGGAACAGGACGCACGTCTGGTCGGCATCACGCCCGCGATGTGCGAAGGTTCCGGCCTGGTCGAGTTCGCGCAGAAATACCCGCAGCGTTATTTTGATGTGGGTATCGCCGAGCAGCATGCCCTTACTTTTGCAGCCGGTTTGGCTTGCGATGGTTCCAAGCCGGTGGTGGCTATCTATTCCACCTTTCTGCAACGCGCTTACGACCAGCTTATCCACGATATCGCCATCCAGAACCTGCCGGTGATGTTTGCCATCGATCGCGGCGGACTGGTCGGTGCCGACGGCGCGACACATGCGGGCAGTTTCGATCTGAGCTATCTGCGCTGCATTCCCAACATGACCGTGATGGCACCCTCCGACGAAAACGAATGTCGGCAGATGTTGAGCACCGCTTTCCACCTCGATGCGCCGAGTGCGGTGCGCTATCCGCGCGGCACGGGGCCGGGAGTCTCCGTACAGAAGAGTTTGCAGCCTATCGCCGTGGGCAAAGGCGAAGTGCGTCGTCAGGGCAAAAAGGTAGCCATTCTCGCCTTTGGCTCCATGCTCGCTCCCGCCTTGCAGGCGGCAGAGCAGCTCGATGCCACCGTTGCCAACATGCGTTTCGTCAAGCCGCTGGACGAGGAACTGGTGTTGAAGCTCGCGGGCGCACATACTTTGCTGGTCACTGTGGAAGAAAACACCCTACAGGGCGGTGCCGGCAGCGCAGTGGCGGAATGTCTGGCGCGGCACGGCATCAACGTCCCAGTGTTGCATCTGGGCCTGCCGGACGAATTCCTTGAACAGGGTGATCCTGCTCAAATGCTGTCTGATTGCGGACTGGATGCGAATGGCATTGCAGGCTCTATCGGCAAAAAGTTGGCCAGTTGATATTGTCCGACCATAATAGTCGGGTAATGGGTATAATTGTCCCAAGACCATTCTGAGAGATAACCATGAATTCGATAGAAACGATAGCAGACGTACAAAACAGCGCCGATACGCGCCATTTGGCGATCAACAAGGTTGGCATCAAGAGCATCCGTCACCCCGTCCTTGTCAAAGACAAGAGCGGGGGCGTGCAGCACACCATTGCCACATTCAATATGTATGTGCACCTGCCGCACAACTTCAAAGGCACGCACATGTCGCGCTTTGTGCAGATATTGAACCAGCACGGACGCGAGATCACGGTGGAATCGTTCGAAGGTATCCTGCGCGAGATGACGGACAAGCTGGAGGCGAAATCCGGTTACATCGAAATGGCATTCCCCTACTTCATCAACAAGACCGCACCGGTCTCCGAAGTGCAAAGCCTGCTCGACTACGACGTCACTTTCATCGGCGAGATCGTTGAGGGCAAGTATCGCTTCAACATGAAGGTACAGATCCCGGTGACCAGTTTGTGCCCCTGTTCCAAGGAGATCTCCGAGCGCGGTGCGCACAACCAGCGCTCGCACGTCACCATCACCGTGCGCACCAGGAAATCGGTATGGATCGAAGAAGTGGTGCGCTTTGCCGAAGAGCAGGCGTCGAGCGAACTGTACGGCTTGCTGAAACGCCCCGACGAGAAGTTCGTCACCGAACGCGCGTACGACAACCCCAAGTTCGTCGAGGACATGGTGCGCGATGTGGCGGCAGTGCTGAATGCGGATGAACGTATCGAGGCGTATGTCGTCGAGTCGGAGAACTTTGAATCCATACACAATCATTCTGCCTACGCCCTGATCGAGCGGGACAAAACCCAGGGTTGAGGATTCAGGATACGGGATACAGGGGAACCAGCGGCTCCGCTTTTCCTGTATCCCGTATCCGGTATCCTGAATCCCCTCTTGAAAAAACGAGCTGCGCCCCCAGCTAGCTAAAACCATTTTTTTCAAGGAGGTATCCATGACCGAAGCCACCACCGCCAGCCGCGAAACGCTGGGATTCCAGACCGAAGTCAAACAGCTGCTGCAGTTGATGATCCACTCGCTGTATTCCAACCGCGAGATATTCCTGCGTGAACTGATTTCGAATGCTTCCGACGCCTGCGACAAGCTGCGTTTCGAGGCATTGCATAACGATGCGCTGTACGAGAACGCGTCCGACCTCAATATCCGCGTCAGCTTCGACAAGGCCGCGCGCACCCTGACGATCACCGACAGCGGCATCGGCATGAACCGAGACGAAGTGATCGCCAACCTCGGCACCATCGCCAAATCCGGCACGCGCGAATTCTTCACCAAACTGTCCGGCGACCAGCAGAAAGATGCACACCTGATCGGCCAGTTCGGCGTGGGCTTCTACTCTGCTTTCATCGTGGCCGACAAGGTATCGGTGCTGACGCGCCGTGCGGGCGAAAAGGCCGATCAGGGGGTGCGCTGGGAATCCGATGGTGGCGGCGAGTTCTCCATCGAGATGGTAGACAGGGCCGCGCGCGGTACCGAGATCACGCTGCACCTGCGCGAAGGGCAGGACGACCTGCTCGCCGGTTACAAGCTGCGCGAGATCATCCGAAAATATTCCAACCACATCGTCCAGCCGATCCTGATGCAAAAGGAAGAGTGGAAGGACGGCAAGTACGAAACCCTGGCCGAAGACGAAACCGTCAACCAGGCTTCCGCGCTGTGGGCGCGCTCCAAGAACGAGATCACCGAAGAGCAGTACAAGGAATTCTACAAGCACGTCGGGCACGACTTCGACGATCCGCTGGCGTGGACGCACGCGCGCGTCGAAGGCAAGCAGGAATACACGCAACTGCTGTACATCCCGGGCCGCGCGCCGTTCGACATGTACGACCGTCAGGCGCGCCACGGCATCAAGCTCTATGTGCGCCGCGTGTTCATCATGGACGACGCCGAACAACTGATGCCGCAATACATGCGCTTCGTGCGCGGCGTGGTGGATTCTGCCGATCTGCCTCTCAACGTCTCGCGCGAGATCCTGCAGGAATCGAAGGACATCGAGGCTATTCGGAAGGGGTGTACAGGAAAGGTTTTGGGTCTGCTGGCCGATCTGGCCGAGAACGACAAGGAGAAGTACATCAAGTTCTGGGGCGAGTTCGGCCATGTGCTGAAAGAAGGCGTCGGCGAAGACTTCGCCAACAAGGACAAGATTGCCGGACTGTTGCGTTTTGCCTCGACCCAGGCCGATACCACGGATGAGACGGTGTCGCT
Source organism: Sideroxydans sp. CL21 (assembly GCF_902459525.1). Taxonomy (NCBI): domain Bacteria; kingdom Pseudomonadati; phylum Pseudomonadota; class Betaproteobacteria; order Nitrosomonadales; family Gallionellaceae; genus Sideroxydans; species Sideroxydans sp. CL21. Next base: position 2,915,986 of record NZ_LR699166.1, on the reverse strand, counting down.
GAAGGACTACGTCAGTCGCATGAAGGACGGTCAGGAAAAGATCTATTACGTCACCGCCGACAGCTTCAATGCCGCCAAGAACAGCCCGCACCTCGAAGTGTTCCGCAAGAAGGGTATCGAAGTGCTGCTGCTGTCCGCCCGCGTGGACGAATGGGTGGTGAGCAACCTGCCCGAATTCGAAGGCAAGCAACTGGTATCCGTCGCCAAGGGAGGCCTCGACCTGGGCGCGCTGGAAGACGCAGCCGAGAAGCAGGAGCAGGAAAAACAGGCCGACGAGTTCAAGGGGCTGACCGACAAGATCAAGACCAGCCTCGCGGATAAAGTGAAGGAAGTGCGCGTCACTCACCGTCTGACCGACAGCCCCGCCTGTCTGGTGGCGGACGAGCACGACATGAGCGGCAACCTGGCGCGTTTGCTGAAGGCATCCGGCCAGAAAGCGCCGATCTCGCAGCCCATCCTTGAGATCAACCCTGCCCATCCGGTGGTATTGCGCCTGAAGGGAGAAGAGAAGCGTTTCGACGATTGGGCTGCTGTGCTGTTCGACCAGGCACTGCTCGCTGAAGGCGGCCAGCTCGACGATCCTGCCGGCTTCGTCAAGCGCGTGAACCAGCTGATGCTGGAGATGGGCGCCTGAAGGCCCATTTGCACTGCACAAGTAACGGGCGCGCAAAGGCGCCCGTTTTTTTCAGCTGCTGCATGGCAGCTGTGATGAAAGCCAACTAAAATGCATGTCCGATGTGCCTTATTACGAGATATTGATCCGATCGCACCATGAAACCCATCGCCATCTTCCGCCATTCCCCTACCGAAGGTGCAGGCTATTTCGCGCTGTTCCTCAACCGGCACGCCATCCCTTGGCAAATGATTCACATCGACCAGGGCGAAGCGGTGCCCGCAGATGCCGCGGTGTTCTCCGGCCTGGTATTCATGGGTGGGCCGATGAGTGTCAACGACGACCTGCCCTGGATGCCGAAGGTGGCGGCGTTGATCCGCGATGCCGTGGCTCGCGACATTCCGCTGCTTGGTCACTGCCTGGGTGGGCAGCTCATGTCCAAGGCGCTGGGCGGTGCGGTGACGAAGAATCCGGTGAAAGAGCTCGGCTGGGGCGAGGTGACCGTGGCCGATAACGTTGCTGCACATGAATGGTTCGGCGACATCAAACGTTTCGATTCATTCCACTGGCACGGCGAGACCTTTTCGCTGCCGCCGGGGGCGGTGCCTCTGCTGTCCAGCCCGTATTGCGCGAATCAGGCGTACGCCATCGGCAAGCACCTCGGCATGCAATGTCATGTCGAGATGACTGAACAGATGATCCACGACTGGTGCGAGAACGGGGCAGATGAGATCGCTGCCAATCTGCACAGTCCGGCAGTACAATCGGCAGAAATAATGCAAGCGCAGATGCACGACAAATTGCCCGGCCTGCATGATGTGGCGGAGCGGCTGTACCGGCATTGGCTGCAAGGTCTGGCGCACTAAGGGAGAAACCGATGGCTTACGTTGTTACCGAGAACTGCATCAAATGCAAGTACACCGACTGTGTGGATGTGTGCCCGGTGGATTGCTTTCACGAAGGCCCCAACTTTTTGGTGATTGACCCTGATGAGTGCATCGACTGTACGCTGTGCGTGGCAGAATGCCCGGCGAATGCGATCTATGCCGAAGATGATGTGCCGAAGGATCAACTCCAGTTCATCGCCCTCAACGCTGAATTGGCAAAACAATGGAAAGTCATCGTCGAGAAAAAAGACGCACCGGCCGATGCGGACGAATGGCTCAATGTGAAAGACAAACTCCAACTGCTGAAGCGGTGAGCAAAGCGCATGATGATCTGCCGCGCGATCTGTTTCCCCTGCAAGGGGCAGAGGCAGGTGGATGCGCGGTATCCGCAAAGCCCCCCCATTCCTGACGATCTTTCGAGGCTACCTTGAGCAGCGCTGAAAGATATTTCGACCTCGTTGCCCGGCGCATCCTGGCTGCGCATCCGGCACCCGACCTGCGCGGCATCACCATTCTGCTGCCCAACTATCATGCTGCGCAGCCGCTGTCACAGGCGCTGATGCGGATTGCGCAGCGGCCGGCCTTGTTGCTGCCGGAAATGGTCACGCTCAACGAATGGGCGCAAAGCGTTCCGCTCGACATGCCTGTCGCGGCAGACAGCCAGCGCAGCGCCTTGCTCTACCAGCAGCTGCGCAAATCGAAATGGTTCGAGCGTGCCGACCTGTGGAGCATGACGCAGGAGCTGCTCAAGTTGTTCGACGAACTGACGCATTCCCTGCATGAGCTGCCGGGCGATGCCGAATCGTTCGCCGCCGTTGTGCAGCAGGCCTATCAGGCAAGGCAGAATGCGACGTTGCAGCTGGAAGCCCGGCTGGTATTCGAACTGTGGCATGCGATGCAAAGTGGCGCCGATCTGGACAGGGCGCGCGCCTACCAGCAGCAACTGGCGAAACTGGCACAACAGGCCGACAGGCCGCTGTATGTGCTGCGCGCATCGCAATGGGAAGCGCTGGAGCAGCGCTTCCTGGACGAATATGAACAGCGTGCAGTAGTGAAGGTGTTTGATCTGCGCGAGATGGAGATTCAGAGCGGTGCGCCGCTGTTCTTCGCGGCCACCAGTCTGGAACAAGAAGCTAGAGCCGCCGCCATGCAAGTGCGCCTGTGGTTGCAGGCGGGCAAGCGCGATATTGCCATCGTGGCCCAGGACCGCGTGGTGGCTCGGCGCATGCGCGCCTTGCTGGAACGGGCCGAGGTCCTCGTGGCGGACGAAACGGGCTGGACCTTCGCGACGCTGTCGGTGAGCACGGCACTGGATCGCTGGCTGACGGCGTTACAAACCGATTTCTACCATCACGATCTGCTCGACCTGCTCAAGTCTCCCTATATCTTTGCCGACATGGCGGCCGGCGAACGCAAGTCGGCGGTATATCAACTCGAACAACTGCTGCGCAAACAGGGCGTCGTTGCCGGACTGGAAAAATTCAGCACACTGGTCGAGCACGAGGCGGCGTTGCATCAACCGATGGCGCGCTTGCGCCAGGCGGCCGCGCTGCTGGAACAGGGAAGGAAGAAACCCCTGGCGGAATGGATCGAGGCGTTGCGCGAGAGCCTGGAAGTGCTGGGTATCAGCAGCGGTCTGCAGCAGGACGATGCCGGTTTGCAGTTGCTCGGTGCGCTGGAGAACTGGCAGCAGGAGCTGGCGGCAGACGAAGGGCGTTACCGCTTCGCCGAATGGCGGCGCTGGCTGGCACAGCAACTGGATACCGAGACTTTCCGCGACAGCAGCATCGACAGCCCGGTGCGCTTCACCCACCTTGCGGCGGCGCGCTGGCGCGCCTTCGATGCGGTGCTGCTGCTCGGTTGCGATGCCGATCATTTGCCGGGTGCTTCGGACGGCGGGCGCTGGTTCAACGATGCGGTGCGCAGCAGTTTGAATTTGCACACGCGCGGCACCCATGCCGTGCGCCAGCACGACGACCTGCGGGCCCTGCTGGCGCTGAACGACAGCGTACTGGTCACCTGGCAGCGGGATCAAAATGGGGAAGCGCGGCTGCTGAGCCCGTTTTTTCAGATGTTGCGCGATGAACACGAGCGGGCGCACGGCAACGATCTTTCCGAGCGCGAGTTGCATGCCTACCTAGCGGCGGAAGAGATACACCACGCGACATTGCCCCGATCCGGGCAGCCCGCGCCAAGCGTGGCAACGGAAGCCGTTCCCGCGGGTGTGTCCATCAGCGGCTATAACTCGCTAGTTGCCTGTCCCTATCAATTCTATGCACGCCACATCCTGCGCCTGAACGAACTGGACGAGGTGCCGGAAGCCATCGAGAAGCGCGACTACGGCGAGCGCGTGCACGAGATATTGCAGCGCTTCCACGAACGCTATCCGCAAGTGAGTGGACACGACACGGCAGAAATGGATACAGCACTGCGAATGATCAGCCAGGAAGTATTTGCCGATCTGCTGGCACAGGATTTTGCCGCACGCGCCTGGCTGGCGCGCTGGTACAAGTCGTTGCCCGGGTACCTGGACTGGCAGGCAGAGAACGAAGCCAAAGGCTGGCGCTATGCCGAGGCGGAGAGCAAATTCGATTGGCAGCTGGAAGGCGTGCGTCTGCGCGGACGGATAGACAGGCTGGATGTCAGGGCGGATGAAAAGCTCGTACTGGATTACAAGACGCAAAGCGAACAGCTGTTGCGCAACAAACTGAAGGAGCCGGGCGAAGACGTGCAGCTCGCGTGTTATGCCTACGCCCATGAGGCGGCGGATGCAGCGTTCGTCAGTATCGAGAACGGGAAAGTGAGACTGGTGGAACCCAAGGATGACGTGCCGTTGCTGGCGCAGCTCAATGCCGAGCGCCTGGTGAATGTGATGGCGCGTGTACACGGTGGCGCCGGGTTGCCTGCGAACGGCATCGACCAAGCCTGCATGCACTGTGAGATCAGAGGCGTGTGCAGAAAAGGGGAATGGATTTCAGGATACGGGATTCAGGATGCGGGATTCAGCTCCCCTCTCACGCTTGAGGGAGAGGGCAGATGACTAACCACATTGCGCTCGACCCCAAACGCAGCGTCGTCGTCGAAGCCTGCGCCGGCAGCGGCAAGACCTGGCTGCTGGTGTCGCGCATCGTGCGCTTGCTGCTGGACGGCGCGCAGCCTTCACAGATTCTCGCCATCACCTTTACGCGCAAAGCGGCACAGGAGATGCAGGCACGTTTGCAGCTGTGGCTGCGCGACCTGGCGATGGGTGACGAGGATTCAGTGCGCAAATTCTTCGCCGAACGCGGCATCCCGGAATTAAGCGATGAGCAACTGCAACGCGCCCGCAGTCTGTTCAAAGAAGTGCTGCTGGCCCAGCCCGGTATCACCATCAGCACCTTCCATGGCTGGTTTATGCAAGTCATGCAGCGCGCACCGCTGAACTCCGATGTGATGCAGGGCATGAGCCTGCTGGAGCGCGCGGGGGCGGAGCAGGAAGAAGCCTGGGAAGAATTGCTGGAGAATATGCGCAAGCAGCCGGATGGGACAAATGCGCAGCACATGCAGTGGCTGTTTGAGAATTGTGGATTGTCCAATACCCGCACGCTTCTGTTCAACTTCCTCGGCAAGCGTGCCGAGTGGTGGGCTTATACACAGGGACAGGAAGATGCGCTGACGTTTGCGCTGGATAACCTGCACACTGATCTTGCCGTGGATATGGAATTCGACCCAGTCGCAGACTGGGGTATGTGCGGCAACAGCGAAGAGGTACTGTTCGCGTTTGTTCGACAACTTGCAAACAACGGCACCGATATCCAGAAGGCCAAGGCGAGCGAAATCGAGTGCGCTTGGACCGATATCGAAGAAGGCAAGCGATTCGGAGCGATGTGGCCACTGCTGTTTACTCACAAGAATGAACCCAGAACAGGAAGGCCGATTGCGCCCAATAAGAAACAGGATGAGATCGCTTTCCTGGAAACACTGAATACCCTGCAAGCCAGTCTGCAAGACGTGCGCGATACGCTCGCCGAGCAACAGGCCTATCGCCTGAACGAGGCCGTACTGCATTGCGGTGTTGCTTTCCTCGAACGCTATCAGGCGCTCAAGGCGCAAAAGCAGCAGATGGATTTCTCCGATCTGGAATGGCAGCTGTGCCGATTGCTGCAACAGAGCGAACACGCCGAGACCATGCAGTACAAACTCGACAGCCGCTACCGTCATGTGCTGCTGGATGAGTTTCAGGATACCAATCCGCTGCAATGGCAGATCCTGCGCGCATGGTTCGATGCCTCTGTGGCGGTGGATTCGCAACCCACCGTGTTCGTCGTCGGCGACCCGAAACAATCCATCTACCGCTTCCGCCGTGCCGATGCGCGCCTGTTCGGTGTGGCACGCGAATACCTGAAAGAACATTTCGCCGCGCACGAGCTGCACAACAACCATACCCGCCGCAACGCACCCGCCGTGCTGGCTGCGGTGAACGCCGTATTCGCCGACCACCCCGAGGGTTTTGTGGATTTCGAACCGCACACGGCCGAGCACACCGGCTTGCCCGGTTACGTGATGGCATTGCCGCTGGCAGTTGCCGAGCAGCAGGGCAGGGAAGAAACCGCAGACGATGCGCCGCTGGTTTTGCGCGATCCGCTGACGACTCCGCGAGGCGAAGCCGAAGAAGGCGGACGCCAGAAAGAAGCCGTGCAATTCGCAGACACGTTGAAAACCATCGCCAACGATTGGTCTGTCAACGACGAAGGCGATACGCGCCGCGCCACCTATGGCGACATCATGGTGCTGGTGCGTAGCCGTACCCACCTGCAAGTATATGAAGAAGCCCTGCGCGCAAAACATATCACATTCATCAGTTCCCGCCGCGGCGGCCTGCTCGACACGCTGGAAGCGGAAGATGTGCAGGCGTTGCTGATGTTCCTCATCACCCCCTTCGCCGATCTGGCGCTGGCACAGGTGCTGCGCACGCCTATCTTTGCGTGCAGCGATGCGGACCTGTTGCAGTTATCGGGATACGGGATACAGGATACAGGGAGGGCAGAGGGGTCCCCTGAATCCCGTATCCCGTATCCCGCATCCTCATCTTGGTGGCAACGCCTGCAGCACTTGGCCGAACCATCGCCCACCCTGCAACGTGCCTTTGAGTTATTGCAGCGCTGGCTCGCCCTCGCCGACAAACTCCCTGTACACGACTTGCTCGACCGTATCTATTTCGAAGGTGATGTGCTGGCCCGTTACTCTGCCGTGCTGCCTGTCGAGATGCGCGCCAAGGTCACCGCCAATCTGCATGCATTCATGAAAATGGCGCTCGATATCGATGCCGGACGCTACCCAAGTCTGCCCAGATTCCTGCAGGACCTGCGTGAATTGCGCGACAGCAGCGACGATGCGCCTGACGAAGGCAAGCTCGGCACGGCGGGCGATGCGGTGCGCATCTACACCGTGCACGAATCGAAAGGGCTGGAAGCACCCATTGTCTGGCTGCTGGATGCGAATTCGGAAAAGAAGAATAAAGATGGCAACGATGTGTTGCTGGATTGGCCCACACATGAAGAACGCCCTTTGCATTTTTCCCTCTATGCCGACCAGGCGTCGCGCGGCAAGAAACGCGCGCCGCTGTTCGAGCAAGACGCTGCCCAGCAGGCCCGCGAAGAAATGAACCTGCTCTACGTCGCCATGACCAGGGCGCAACAGGTGCTGATTGTGAGCGGCAACAGCAAGGGCGAAGACAAGGAAGAAAGGAAGCAAGCGCCATCGTGGTACGACCGCATCGCGGCAGTGGCGGGGAATCAGCAGAATCCGTTCGGGCTGAACCTGTCGGAGCCAACACAAAGCCAGCCGGGAGCGACTGATTACCCTTCGAGAGCAGGTACGCCGGTGGGTGCCCCGCCGCTACGCGGTGTCCCTGTCGCGGGCTCGGGGCGAACGGAAGTTGTATTGCCTTCAATTCTCCCCACCGGCAAACGCATCCCCCGCAACACCGCACAGCAACAGCGCGGCATCTGGCTGCACGGATTGTTGCAACACCTCACAACTCCCTCCCTCTCCCACCGGGGGAGGGCTGGGGTGGGGGAACAAGCGGCGAACAAAGCTGAACTCCAACAGCGCCTCGCCATTCCCTCCACAGAAATTGAAACTCTCTACCAACAAGCCCAGCAACTGCTTGCCTTGCCACAGCTCGCCCGCTTCTTCGATGCGAAGCAATACTGCTCCGCCAGCAACGAGATGCCCTATATCAACGCCAAGGGCGAACTGAAACGCATCGACCGTCTGGTGGAGTTCGACGATGAAGTGTGGGTGCTGGATTACAAGCTGGGCGATAGCGAGGATGCCGCACGTTACCGTGTGCAGATGCAGGAATACCTCGCGGCGATGCAAACGGTGTATGCGGGCAAGGCAGTGCGTTGTGCACTGGTATTTGCAGATGGCGCATTGAACGAAGTGTAGGGGGCCGAGCTAAAGGGTAATGGTGTAGCCGTTGGGGGCGTCGACATCCATCCTGCGGAGACCACCACTCAACCGATGACTATGCAGTTGCAGCGCTTTCTCCCCCCAGCACCTCAACCACATCGGCAAGCAATCTCTGCAATTCTCCGGTCATGAGGGCGAAGTCGGTGTCGAAAATGTCCTCCTGATCGCTGCCGTCTGCCTGATCCTTGAGGATGTCCAGTGCCGCAATTCGTTTGAGTTGCAGGTTTTCGTGCAACACGAAGGAGACTTTGTCGCCCCAGGTCATCGCCAGCCGGGTGACTTCCTTGCCCGCAGTGATGTGCTTGGCGATCTCTTCGGCTTCAAGGGTATGGCGCACGTAACGGACGGTTGATCGCTCTTCTCCTGCTGCCCTGAGTTCGCAATCGCGGTCCACGGTGAATACTGAAGCCAAATCATCTCCTGCCAGCCAGGATGTCATGGTAGAGGTAGGCGAGATATTGGTCTTGAGCGGCACGAGCGCTATCCCATCCACAGTCTTGATCAGCATTTCGATCAGCTCATCGGCCTTCGCCAGATTCGCGGCATCCACCACCATGATCCCGGCTGTGGGATTGATCCAGGCAAAGGTATGGCGGCGCAGGACGAAGGCTCGCGGCAGCAGCTCGTCCGTGACTGCCTCCTTGATCTGTTTCATCTGCTTGCGCCCCGGTTTGTATCCCTGCTGTTCTTCGATGTCGGCTGCGCGGGATTTTGCGAATTTGTTGATCACCGTCGTGGGCAGGAGTTTCTTCTCGACCCCAAGGCAGATCAGCATCTGCGACCCGAGTGTATGCACAAATGGGAGCCCCTCTTCCTTGGGGGAAACCCAACCCAGCCTTTGCATCTCCATCGCGGAGCATGCCTGAATGGCGTTGCGGGACAATTGTTCTTCGAGGATGGCGGGAGTGACATCCCACTTGTTGAGGCGATAAACCAGCAGATTTTTGAACCACATGACTTGATAGGCGTGTTATCGAAAAACGGGGGCGGATTCTAACGCAGGTAGCGACAAATCCCTGGATGAATGCGACAAAAAATGAACGAGTGGAGGGTGCGAAGATGTGGGTGGGTTGGCGCGGCCTAATCCGCCGGACGGCACAAGCATTAGGCGCATTACACCTTGCGGTTACCAGAATTCAATAGCTTTCTTTCTCGACGACTTTGCGCGGTCTTGTTTGGAGTTCTATGACAAGCTGTTAGGTCTACGCTGATGCTATTACTCTCCAAAGCGTCACTCGGAATATCGATCAGTTACAAATCAGGGCTATATGTCACTAACCTACTATGGTTATAGACGCCCGGTGAATGATTGCGCCTAATGCCAGATCTTTCTTTTCACATTGTTTCGGCTTTATCGATTCATGTATTGAAAACGTGGCCCTGCATGGAATGATGTTGCGAAGAAGAATGAAGACGATGCAAATGCAGCTAGCAAGATAGCAGCGAACATAACCAAGGGCGGCGAATTTGGCTGGTAGATGAGCAAAATGCCACCAAAGGGCATGGACTCCACTGACACTGAAATCAAAAGCATCTCGGAGTTTGTTGTTGGACTGAAACTAAGCCAATTTTTTTATAAATAATGCATTGAGATGTATCTCAATATCGGGGAGTGGAAAGCATGAGCATCAAGAAAGTTGTAGCGTCGTTGTTTTCTTTGGGCGTGATAGTTTCGTCTTTGGCACATGCAACAAATGGCGATGAAATGATGGCAGTGGGTTCGCAAAGTACTGCATTGGGCGGTACAGGTGTTGCGAACTTCATCGGCGCTGAAAGCTTGTGGGCAAATCCCGCGATGCTGGGCAAGGCCAAGGGCTCTGAAGTGACGGGCGGCGTTAATCTGTTTTTGCCGGAGGTTGCAAATACTGGTATGGCGAATAATGGCTCTGGTAGCAGCTCAGCGGATACGAGCTACATTCCCGATTTGTCCTATGCCAGCAGAATAAGCGACAGCTTGACCTATGGTGTGGCTATGGCCGGCATTGCCGGTATGGGCGTTGACTATACCGGCGCTAGCCCAACGTTGGGTTTAATTAGGGCGAAATCTTCTCTGAGCATTCTCCGAGTGGAGGCGGACGTTGCTTACAACACGAATGATTACGGCATTGGCTTTGCCCCCATATTCCAGTCCGGCTCGTTAATGCTTAGTTATTTCAATGGCCAATGGAATAACCAGGCCCAGAGCAAGGATTCAAGCACAGGCTTCGGCTATGCTATAGGCGGGTATTACAACGCAACAACTGCAGTGACATTGGCGGCCGCATATCAGTCCAAAATTGCCGCAAAGTACGGGACTCAAATTTCTGATGGTGGTGCAAGTTTTGGTCTGACAGGAGCATCTGCTTTTGGCGATAACCTGGATCAGCCTGCGCAAATTAAATTAGGCATTGCTTATGCTGCGCTCGAAAACATCACATTGACTGCTGATTACAAAGTGATCCAATGGGGCAGCGCGGCGGGTTACAAGGACTTTAACTGGAAAGATCAGAATGTCATTGCCATCGGCGCCAAATATACCGCCAGCGGCTATTGGCTCGGTCTTGGCTACAACCACGGTAACGATCCGATTGCTGCAACCGCGAATGACACTTATCGCAATGCCGCCATCAATATCTTCAACAACTTGTTTTTTCCTGCCATCGTGACAAATTCTTATACCTTTGGTGGCGGTTATGATCTCTCCAAGTCGCTTGCTGTTGAGGGCGCAGCCGTGATTACTCCGGAAGTCGCGAAGACTGTTGCAATAAGCCAAATTCCTGGGGCCACGACAAATACTACAACGCATTCCCAGCAAGCTCTCGAAGTTTCTTTGCGCTACAAGTTCTGATTCGAGGATTTGGTGGTTGATTGATTAAATAGTAGTTCCTGAACACCGCAACATTAATTTGCATATTGGGGTGTTCAGGTTAAGTCGATTTTTTTGGGTATCCGTAATTTGCGGTTGATTTCATCTAAAGCTCTCCCGCCTCGATCAACCTCGCCAGTGTTGATATGTCCGATCCGAAGTTCTTCGACACTTCGTACTCTTGTGTTGATGGCGAGTACAAGGCATAGCTTGCAAGGAATCGTTCGGCGGACTTCCGCTCAAACTTCGGTCTAGGTTTGACGATCTGGTGAGCACCCTCGGCAAACAGAATCTTTGCCCGCAAAGCCTCAAAGCTGTAACCCCGTCCCAGCCGGTTCATCACCCGGATCAGGTTGTTCAGACTCTCGGTATAGGCATTGGTCACTGGATGGTCGAAGTAGCCCAGTATCCAAGGCGTCCAGTTGTCCCAAGCGCGCACCAGGTCGAAAAAGGCCGGTGCCAGTTCAGCTGGGATGCTTCGTTTCCATTCTATATATAATGCTTGAGCCTCATCCGGTGCTTTGGCGTCGTAGATGTGGAAGAACTCTTCCTTGAGACGGTGTGCAATTCCAAGTTCGGCGTAGTTCCTGACCCAGCCCGAAAGCAGCAACGCTTCCTGATTGGTCAGTTCGCTCTCGCGCTTCAACAATACCCAGCGGTCATGCATCAGGTCTGCTTGAGCGCCAGACTATCTCGCAAACCCTTTCTGACACGCTCCATAGCTTCGTTTGCCATCTTGACCACATGGACTTATCGATGACGATCTGGGCTTGCGGAATGACAGTTTTGCAGGCGTCCCGGTACGGTGCCCACATGTCCATTGCCACATACTCAATCTGTTCCTTGCCATCCAGTCGGTACAGATAGTTCGTTACCGTGTCCTTGTTGCGGTTCGGCAGCAGCTCGACGACGGTGTTGTTCTAAATGTTGGTGATAACGCCTCGCGGCTTGATGAGGTGGATTTCGTCGATACCCATCCATTTCGGCGTCTCGAAGCGAATGACCTTCTCAACATCTGAGACGTAATCCTTGAATACCAGCCAGATCGTGCCCTCGGTCACGCCGACCTCTTCGGCGATGGATGAGAAAGTGCGTCTGAACGCCTGCTTGCCGATCCATGTCACCAGGCGCTGCGTCATGAAGCGGCGCTCATCCACCTCAGGCAGGCATTCGCTGAATGTCTTATTGCACTCGTTGTACTTCATGCGCCTGGTGTTCAGGTAGATGCCGACGCGCATGCCATGAATAGGCAGATCCTTCACAAGCTGCTCACGCCGACCGAAGCCAACCACGCCGCTTGAATGACATTCATAGCAGCGTTTCGGTGCCCCTTTGACCTCAGCTTTATGTGGTAGTCATGCTCGGTGTTTTCGACGCCGGTGATTGCGTAGGACGCCAGATTCAGGATGTTCGCGGGCATGTAGGTTTTCGATTGTGCAGGGAACTGGATAATCTGACAGGAGGGCATAAAACGCAATCTCCAGTTGCTAGCACACCAACACGACAAACAGGTTACGTCAAAAACTAGTCTGCCATGGTCCGATATATAGGCCGAATGGCATATAGGAAGTTAGAAATTTGCGTGTAACGATTCGCCGTCTTTAAAAATGCGGTTTTCAGGATTGCAAAAACAAACTTGAATCAATCTAATTCTTGTCAGAGTTGCATTCTCGGGAAGCAAAAAGGGAAATTTAGATGCGAATGCTCATTGCGAGGAAACGTGTGTTGAAAAGCCTTTTGTCGTGGACTGCAATGATTTGTTTTTGCGCGCTGGCCATGGAAATTCACACGGTTTATGCTGCTGGAAATATTGCAGCAATAGGTAATTACACCTATCCACCGTCTGCCGGTTACGTTGCTGGCACCGAGCCAGATCACTCTCAGGCTTCCTGTATTAATGTTTGGGAGCATTTTGGTTTTCCAATTAATAATGATCCCAATCATTGGTATAAGGTTGTTGTTGGTAACGCTAATTTTCCCGGCGTTATTGGTTACAACAATGTTATTGGTACTTACAACTGCTATCTTTACATTACTCAAGCTGGATATGTAGGCATGGGAAATGGGTTATACGGTTGGGTTCCGCTTTGGCCCCCATATGTCCCTCTTGACGGGGCGGTTTGTCCAACCAACTCTAGTCCAAACCCTAGTAATCCATATACCTGTAATAGTAATGTCGGCTATAAGGCCAATGGCCCGGCGACTGCAGCTGTTTTACTTACCTCATCCGATCCAGAAAAAAACGTAGGTTTTTGTTCCCTGTGCCAACAGGAGGCACATTCTGACCCGATCAATAGCGGGTCAGGGAACCATTATCAAATCGAGCCAGATTATACCGGTACAGGCGTTTTCCCGATTAATTCAGTTCGGATATATAACAACGGCGGAAACACACCTACTTCAATTGCACTCAGTTCATGGGGCAGTCAATGGCGCGGTTTTTATGATCGAAGCATCATGTTCAATGTAAATGCTGTTGGTCCTATTTCCAGTTTGATGAAAGCAGACGGCAAGGAATATTACTTCCACCTTGTGAACGGAGTGTGGACGGCAGATGCAGACGTCGTAGGCAGCCTTGTCGAAATAGGAGTTGATGCTTCCGGAAATCCGACCAGTTGGGCCTACACCAACGAGAACGACGAGGTTGAGACGTACGATGCAACGGGCAAGCTGGTAACGATCACCAACCGTATCGGCCTCACCCAGACGCTGACGTACAGCGATGGAACAGCGGGCCCCAACGGCAGTTATGTGCTGATTGCAACAGGTGCTCCCACCACTGCCATCCTGTCTGCCGGATTCCTGATCCGCGTCACCGATCCGACAGGTCGCAGCCTGCAGTATGGTTACGACGGTAGCGGTCGCGTGGTGAAGATGACCGATCCCTCGGGCGGCGTGTACCTCTATGCCTATAGCGGTTCCGCCTTGACCGACAACCTCACCGGCGTTAAGTACCCGGACGGCAAGGTGCGCACGTACCTGTACGGCGAAGTTGCGAACGTCTCCGCCACCCCGGCAGCCGGTGTCAGCTATGCCCACAGTCTGACCGGCATCCTGGACGAGAACGGCACCCGTTTTGCGTCTTGGACGTACGACGCCAACGGCCTTGCAACATCCTCTGAGCACGGCGCATTCGGCAGCGGCATCGATCATGTTGGGCTGAGCTATGGCACACCGGATGCCAACGGCAATTCCACCACCAGCGTGACCGACCCCAGGGGCAATGTGCGCAGCTATGGCTTCAGCACCTTATTGGGTGTGGTCAAGAACACCGGCATCACCGGATCGCCCTGCGATGGCTGCTCCGCATCCTTTACCTATGATGTGAACGGTAACGTCGCCTCGCGTACCGACTTCAACGGCAACAAGACGACCTATGTGTACGACCTGACGCGCAATCTGGAGACCAGCCGCACCGAAGCATCAGGATCAGCGGTAGCCCGAACCATCACCACCCAATGGCACCCCACATTGCGCCTGCCCACCCAGATATCCGAGCCGGGCAGAACCACCGTCTATACCTACGATGCAACCACCCGTAACCTGCTCACCAAGACGGTGACCGATAGCGCCAGCAGCAGGAGCCGCAGTTGGGCTTACACCTACACTACGGCAGCCGATACTACCCTGTCCAATCTGCTCAAGAACATCAAAGGCCCGCGTACCGATGTGGCGAGCATTACGTCCTTCGGCTACTACCCCAACGGCGACCTCAAGACCATCACCGACGCGCTGGGGCACGTCACCACGATCAACAGCGTGGATGGTGCCGGACGACCGCTATCCATCACCGATGCCAACGGCGTTATCACCGTCCTCACCTATTGGCCGCGCGGCTGGCTCAAGACTCGCACCGTCGGTGCCCTGACGACCAACTACACCTATGACGGCGTCGGCCAGCTCACGCGCGTGACCCTGCCGGATGCCAGCCACCTGGATTACACCTACGATGCCGCGCACAGGCTGACCGACATCGCCGATATCAAGCTGGATCATATCCACTACACCCTGGACAACATGGGCAACCGCACCAAAGAGGATGCATACGACGCCACCGGCAAGCTGTCCAAAACCCACAGCCGCGTGTTCGACGCCCTGAACCATCTGGCGCAGGACATCAGCGTCTATAACGCCACCACCAGCTACACTGCAACCTCAAGTTACGATGCCAACGGCAACCTCAAGCAGGTGGTGGATGCGAAGAACCATGCCACCCTCGTCGGCTACGATGCCCTGAACCGCATCAATCAAACTACCGATGCCGCACTCGACATCGGTAATTATGCGTATGACGCCGTGGATCAGCTCAATAACGTGAACGATCCCATGAACCTCAACACCCACTATGCGGTAAACACGCTGGGGGAAGAGACGCAACTGGCGAGCCCCGACAGCGGAACCACGAACCGCAGCTTCGACAGCGCGGGCAACGTTCTAGGTGCCACCGATGCGCGCGGCATCGCTGCCACCTACACGTACGATGCACTGAACCGGCCCTTGAGCGTCAGCTTCCCCACCACGGGTGAAAACGTCACCTACACATGGGATGCCGCCACGGGGTGCACCTATGGCATCGGACGTCTGTGCCAACTCACGGAAAACAACAGAACAACCACCTTCGCCTATGACAATCAGGGCAATCTGACTCAAAGAGTCCGCACCGAGTTCGGTGTGAACATCGTTACCCGTTACGCTTACGATGCCGCCAACCGCCTGATCACCGTCATTTCCCCCGGCGGCGAGACATTGGGTATGACGCGCGATGCTGCCGGATACGTCCAGAAAGTGGACGACACCAGCGCCAGCGGTACTTCTTCGATCACGGCCAACGTGCAGTACGACGGCACCGGTCAGGCCACGTCCGAACTGCTTGGCAACGGGGTGACACAGGCCATGACTTACGACCTGTCCGGACAGGCCAGCATCGAACCTGCGCCCCCGGTTGCCGTTGCCGCAGCCAGTACCGATAACGATGTGCCGACCCTGCCGGAGTGGGGTAGCTATCTGTTGGGCAGCCTGCTGTTACTGCAAGTCATTCGCACACAGCGACAGGTGCAACGCAGAATGGGGGAGACAGCATGAAGCCTTCCATCACCATGCGTTTCGCACTGCGCCTGCTGGCTGTGGCGCTGCTGGCCGGCCTGACTACTTCATCTGTTTTTGCCGACACGGCGTCATTGGTGTACGACCCCGCAGGCAATGTAGCGAGCCGCACCACGGCACAGGGCACCACCACCTACACCTACGATGCAGCCGACCGTCTTATTGCCGAGTCCGGTCCTGCCGGCAACTTCAGCTACAGCTACGATGCCAACAGCGTCCGCCTTTCAGATTCCGGCGGCAGCTATACCTACAGCACGACTTCCAACCGCCTGACGGCCCGCCACGGCAGGGCGGTCATCACCGACGCTGCAGGCAACATCACGTCAGACGGACTGGGTCACACCTATGCCTACAACCAGGCCGGCAGGATGTCCGAGGCCAGGCTGAACGGGGTGCTGCTGGCAAGTTACGACTACGACTATCGGGGGCTGCGTAACCGCAAGGTAACCACTGCTGCGGCGCCCCAGGGCGCGCAGACCATACTCTACGTTTACGACGAGGCCGGACACCTGCTCGAAGAACTCAGCGCCACCGGTGCTGCCATCCGCACCTATGTCTGGCGTGACGACACGCCGCTGGCACAGATCGAGCATATTCCCAGCCGCCGCGTCATCTACTTCGAGGTGGATCACCTGAACACGCCACGGGTGGCGCGGGATCAGTCGGGTGTGGTGGTGTGGACATGGGTGAGTGATGCGTTTGGTGCGATTCAGCCCAACCAGAACCCGTCGGGCGCAGGCGTCGTCACGCTGAACCTCCGGTTCCCCGGACAATACTACGATCAGGAAACGGGCTTGTTCTACAATGGGCAGCGTTACTATGATCCGGGCATGGGGCAGTACATTCAGAGTGATCCGATTGGGCTGTATGATGAAAGTTTCTCAACTTATACCTATGTTGGGGGAAATCCATTAAATTATGCCGATCCACTTGGGCTCTATGAATGTACCTATTCGATTACCAACCATACAATGTCATGCTCTCCAAACAATCCTAATAATCTGCCTTTTAAGAGTGAGTCATACGTTTCTGGGAATAATTTGCCGTCCTCTTGCCCAACTAAAAAATGTCAAAACAACGCGGCGGCTCAAAATGTTTCAAATTCTGGGCCGATTCCAGAGGGTACATACTCTATTGGTCCGCAGGGGACCGCATTATCTCCAAATGCCCGAAGGCTGACCCCAATCAAAGTACCCAATTTAGGTAAACGCGGTAACTTCGATATACATGGTTGCGTTAATCCTGAAAATTGTTCTAACGGATGTATCTCTGCAACCGGAGCTCCAATTGATACGACGCGAGATACTTTAAATAAATTATTGAATCTTGAACCGACTAACACACTAAGGGTTATTCCATGATGCGATATCACAATTTTATTTGCGCAATTATCTTTAGCACGTTGTGTGGCAATGTGATGGCAGGTTCTGTAGAAGATAAATGGGGGGCTCCCCTGAAAGGCCCATTCGGTTTAAAGCGAGTTATCGTTTCTGTACTTAATATGAAGGGGCAGCCTGACTTTGAAGATCAGAAGCTAAAAGTTAACAAACCGACTGCTGAGTTTATGGAAGATATTGACGTTGCAACTCTCTTGTACACTTTTGATTCCTTATCCTCTACAAGGGATATTGAAGATCTCGCGAGTTTGACTCCCTACTATTTGGGCGAGGCGAATGGCGTGCTCTACAGATGTTTAATACTTAGGAAAGGTAAGACAATTTTGCCTGCTTTGAAAAAGCTCGCTGCGACTCCTTCAAACGAATGCACCGACCGATTCGGGGTTCAGGCAAAGATATGCTCGTCAGATAAAGAGTACAGGGATACGTTAAATTATTACGTGGGCACCATTGCTAGGTTAACCAAAACGCATAGCACTGAAGCCGGATGCACTACGGCGGATTGGGCCAAGATGTAACTCTATATATGGGAGCATAAATTCGTACACCTACGTTGGAGGAAACCCTCTGAGGGATGTGGATCCGTTTGGATTATTGACATACAACAAATCCCCTCCAGATACTGTTCCAGTAACTGGTCATACTGCGTTCATGTTGCAGTGTGTTGAAAGTTGTTTGCAACGCAAATCGAACAATTCATCACTCGACTTATTGGTGACCGGTGGGGCCGAAACAAGCGGTCACAGTAAAAACAGCTATCATTACTCGAATCAGGCATGCGATGTTGCTGGTCCCAACTTCAATCCTGTTAATGGTAATGATGTGACGGAATGCGCCACTTCCTGTGGCTTTGGCGCCGGTCAATATGAGACATTCCAAAACCAAAATAGAAATCACTGGCATTTGCAAACTGTGCCTGGTAACGGTGTGCCAGCATTACCCCGCAATCTACCTTCTTCTTAATTGGAAAATGCAATGAAATCAACCTTTTTGAAACATTCAATTCTAATTTTATTTGGCATGATTGTTACGACCTTATATGCAACATGCGCGTGTGCGGATCAATCTGTGGAGCCAAGTGGAGTGCTACAACAACTATCGGTGGAATTTAGAGATACGGTGCAAATCCACTCTAACAAAAACAATACCATCGATTTTTGCCCAGACAATACATGTGAAACATTTGAAGCAAGAAGCACTGTGCCGGTATCTACGGTCGCTGACTTTGCTTATCTATACCTATATTTCTTTTCTGACTATTCGGTCTTGTCTGAATGGCGAAAGAGACCTGAATCGCTCGCGATTACAAAAAAGATACTTGAGAGTGGATCGTATAAGGTTTGTGTGTCTGATCAAGATATTGGAAGGGCAAGATGTGTATTACGGCACTTAAGCCATGACAACAAGATTCATGTATTTTTTGTACGCTTCGATGAGGGCGTGCGCTCTAGGCGTCAAAAGAATATTCAAGAAATAATTGATAATCGAAAATAGTCATCTACACCTATGTTGGGGGGAATCAGCTAAGGCATCTGGATCGACTAGGACGTCAGATTTTTTATCAAATGGGTGAAAATATAATGCTTTCCCCGTCCTTGTTGACGGGTTTTTCATTGCATCTTTGCGAGGGTGTAACGAAAAGAGATAACGGGCTTATATGGCAAAAGATACACAACCTGTTTTCGTTCCTGTTTCCGGCGTGGTGCATTCTGCTGTTAGCCAGCGTCTTAGTGAATTGTTCTATCGGTATCGTCAACTTCATCAGATGTCGTCTGACGAAGTGTTTAACGCGGTGATGTTGAAGGGGATTGAAGCGATGGAAAAGGACTCCAGTACGTTGAAGTTCGAAACCGTCGATATCAATTCGATTAACACGGATCACATAAACGCGCCGGATTGGCAGTTATAAGTCGCCCGCTGTTAAACAAATTATGATGGAGCTTGGTGCTGGTCGGTTGGTTAGTAAGTTTGCTTGTTACTATCAGCCAGATATTACGGTACACACTCAATGTGCTATTCATAGCCGAACTTCAATATCGACCGACAATTACGATTTAATGAAGAATGACAGTCAAAGCGTAACTTACTAAATCAACCACAAATTACGGCCACCTTCCATTGACAGCCCTAAATCCCGTTCGGACTAGATCTAGACTCCATTACTTGGCCAACCCTTTGTTTTTCGATTTAATTTGCTAGAGAGGATGCCTGACGACTTCTTGGATAGGAATTTGCCCAGCGGTCCGCGAGTGAAACAACCAGCAAGGCAGCTGCTATCGCCATGACCAATGGGCCGCCGGTTTGCAGAAAATCATTCCAATATACCAACGTATGCGGTTCCAAATTAGGGACAAGCTCTCGAAAATCCCACATTGCGCCAACAAAAGCTAGTGGTGTGTTGGTGGCAAAGAGAACTGTTGTTACCGGAACTGCAAGAAGTAAGCGTATTAGAAATACTAGGTAGGATTTGGCCTGCCACGACAGCAGAATTGTGAGGAAAACAATGATTGGCTGCAATACACTACCCACTAATACATTTGGCTCGAAGAAGCGACCAGATTTTGGCTGTAATACGTGATCGCCGATGATCATTGGTCGAATCTGCGAGACCTTCAACTGAATCACGTTGTTGTTTTTCTTGCTTACAACATTGATACCGTCAACCCTGAAACTGTCATCAATCGTTTCGATTTCCCAGGCGATAGTCGGCAGGATAGGTTTAACAAGTGACGTTCCAAAGATTTCTCCCAGAGAAAGCAGAACGACCGTAACAACAATGAGCCTGAATGCGAAATTACGTGTTTGCGGGTTCATGTTGTTTTGCTTCAAACTCCGTACTTTGGAACCAGTAGAGCGCATACAAACCGACGATCGCTACGAGCGCAATGGGGCCTAACGTACCATGAATTTGTTTGAATAGTGATGGATCGGAACGATAGGCATAGAACAGCCCCACCAGCCTAACCTGATTAAGGCAGAACACCATCAGAATCCCTATTCCAAGACCTGCTAACCGTCTACGCCAGGGCATGACAACCGCAGAGAAGGCTGCCACGAGCATGAACATGATCTCGGTTCCTTCGCATCCTTTCATCACGTTTATGCCACCGCCCGGCGCACGCAGTTGGTTTCCCATTGCCTTGACGCCAACTTCGGGCGTAATCACTTTGATCAATGTTGCTGCCGGAACAACCGTCAAGTCGCCAATGATAAAATGTTCAAACGATGTGCCGCGACAAGCATCAAAGCTCATCTGCAAAATGAAGAACACCGCCGCAAAAAGCAATGCTGAACCCCAAATGGGCAACGGTTTTGGTGGCCTGTCGATACGGGCGATGAATTGATCGTAAGATTCGTTTTCGACATTCATATTGGAATCCTCGGACAGTTCTTGGTGCAGCCAGATGAAAAGATGATCGAGAGTGGAAGCTGATCTATATATTTTAATATTTTATTATCAGCAGTTGATGTTGCAGTTTCATTGCGCCATTAATCGAACGCAATCTTCTGTCCCAACAGTGGCAGGTTGGTAATGAGAATGGATAAGACAACCCCCACTACCACGAGCGGGATTGGAATCTCCAGAAGATACCCTCGTTGGAGATGAAGTGATGGGTAGTATTTCATGACGCGGCCTTCCTTGAGCTGGCAACCAACAGGCAAGAGAACTTAAGATGCGACACCTGAAACTTGAGTAAATGATACTTTACACACGATTGCAATTTCAAATTGGTAATTTACTTGTACATTGAATGAGCGTCGAATGGCAGCAAACAGATTCTGAAGCAGTCGTTTGGATCGCTGCAGATGAACGAGCTCTAATGCCATACACCATCTTTCACGATCGACAGCTTTCAGACAAGCAATTTGAAAACTTCTAATTCGGTTTCGTGCCACAACCAGCCGCTCGCATTTTTCTCGCTAAGAAGACATTCAACCTCGCCAGTGTTGATATGTCCGATCCGTAGTTCTTCGACACTTCGTAATTTTCTATTGATGGCGAGTACAAGGCATAGCCTACGAACTCCATTTTGTTGGCTCGCCTCTTGAATCGGACGTGGCTTAACGACCTTGTGTGCGCCCTCTACAAACATAATCCTTACCCGTTGCGCCTCGAAGCTGTAATCACATCACGCTGGTTCGTCACCCATATCAGGTTGTTCACCAACACGACAAATTGGTTACATCAAAAGCTAGTCCTGCCTAGTCTGTTATCTAGACCCTACGGCATATAGGAAGTTAGAAATTAGCGTGTAACGATTCGCCGCCATAATGATTTAAATCGAACAAGCAGTATTTTGAGTGAACGAGGAGTAGTCATGCGTATCCTGTCACGAGGTGCTAATGCAAATTGTGCTGTCACAGTGCGAGGTGTTGCTAAGCATTTTTCAATCATCGTGATGATGTGGTTGTTAGTTGGCTTTGTCTGTGAGGCTAAAACGATTGCTCCGATAATTCCCGCGCTGGTTAGTCCAAATAATCCTTGGTTTTCCGAACCTGGCTGCCATATACCTCCCGTCAATTCTCCAACTTCATCCAGTGGAGATATTGCTAAAGCATGCGTTACGATGTGTGCTGAATATGGAGCTTCTTATCCTCAAGCTTCAGCTGGTGGTGGTGGGAATGGTTGGTGTACGACAGTACCTTCAAATCCGGCCTGTGGCGGTCCATATCAATGTTGGGTTGCTCAATACCCACCTCAATGCAATCCAGGTTATTCGCTGACAGCACACCCTACCGCTTGGACAACTTATTACACCTGCGACATACTTGCCAATACACCCGATCCCGTCAAGAATGGCGGTTGCAATGGCTCGACAACAACGGCAGGTACAAACCCCTGCAACGCGGGGACAGGCAACAAGTATCAGCATGAAACGGACTATGTAGGTATTGGGCCATATCCGTTGCAAATCGAGCGGACGTACAACAGCGGCGGTACTACACCTTTGGCAGTTGAAACGACCATATGGGGCAGTCAATGGCGTAGCGCTTACGATAAGTCAATTGTCATCCTTAACTCGGGCGGAATTATAACGGCAGTAGTGAAACGAGCTGATGGCAAGGCGTACTACATGAATCAAGGTAGCGCTGGCTACGTGGCTGATGCCGATGCGATAGGCAATTTGACTCAGTTGACTAATACATCTGGATCCGTGACCGGCTGGACGTACACGAACGAGAACGACGAAGTCGAGACGTACAATGTATTAGGTGAACTGGTCTCGATCACCAATCGTGCCGGCCTGATCCAGACCCTGACCTACAGCGATGGCACGGCAGGCCCCAATGGCGGCTATGTCCTGAGCGCGACAGGTGCGCCGACTACCACTATCTTGCCTGCCATACACCTGATCCGTGTCACCGATCCCGCAGGGCGCAGTCTGCAGTATGGCTATGACGGAACCGGACGCGTGGTAAAGATGACCGATCCTGCCGGTGGCGTATACCTCTATGCCTACAGCGGCACCGCCTTGACCGACAACCTCACCGGCGTGAAGTACCCGGATGGCAAGGTACGCACCTACCTGTACGGCGAAGTCGGCAACGTTTCCGCCACCCCGGCAGCCGGTATCAGCTACGCCCACAGCCTGACCGGCATCCTGGACGAGAACGGCACGCGCTTCGCCAGCTGGACGTACGATGCAAACGGTCGTGCAACGTCAAGTGAGCATGGATCGTTCGGCAGCGGCATCGACCATGTGGGCTTGGTGTATGGCGCGATTGATGCCAACGGCAACTCCACCACCAGCGTGACCGATCCCAACAACATTACGCGCACCTATGGGTTCAGCACCCTGCTGAACGTGGTCAAGAACACCGGCATCACCGGATCGCCCTGCGACGGCTGTTCAGCATCCTTTACCTACGACGCCAACGGCAATGTTGCCTCGCGCACCGACTTCAACGGCAACAAGACCACCTACCTGTACGACCTGACGCGCAATCTGGAGACCAGCCGCACCGAAGCCTCGGGTACTGCGGTCGCACGCACCATCACCACCCAATGGCACCCCACATTGCGCCTGCCCACCCAGATATCCGAGCCGGGCAGAACCACCATCTTTACGTATGACGCGACCACGCGCAACCTGCTGACCAAAACGGTGACCGATAGCGCCAGCAGCAGGAGTCGTACTTGGACTTACACCTACACCACGGCAGCCGATACCACCCTGCCGAACCTGCTGAAGAGCATCAAGGGCCCGCGTACCGATGTCGCGAGCATCACCAGCTTTGGTTATTACCCCAACGGCGACCTCAAGACCGTCACCGATGCGCTGGGGCACGTCACCACCATCAACAGCGTGGACGGTGCCGGACGACCGCTCACCATCACCGATGCCAATGGCGTTATCACTGTCCTCACCTATTGGCCGCGCGGTTGGCTCAAGACTCGCACTGTCGGTGCCCTGACGAGCAACTACACCTATGACGGTGTTGGTCAGCTCACGCGCGTGACCCTGCCGGACACGAGCCACCTGGATTACACCTGGGATGCCGCGCACAGGCTGACCGACATCGCCGATATCAAGCTGGATCATATCCACTACACCCTGGACAACATGGGCAACCGCACCAAAGAGGATGCATACGACGCCACCGGCAAGCTGTCCAAAACCCACAGCCGCGTGTTCGACTCCCTGAATCACCTGGCACAGGACATCAGCGCCTATAACGCGACCACCAGCTACACCACGAACTATACCTACGACGCCAACGGCAACCTCACCAAGGTGCTGGATGCGAAGAACAATGCCACCTTGTACGGCTACGATGCCCTGAACCGCCTCAGCCAGACCACCGATGCGGCACTGGGGGTGACCCAGTACGCGTACGACGCACTGGACCAGTTGAACAACGTGACCGATCCCAAGAGCCTCAACACCCATTATGCGGTGAGCGCACTGGGCGAGCAGACGCAATTGGCCAGCCCCGACAGCGGCACCACGAACCGCAGCTACGACAGCGCGGGCAACGTTCTAGGTGCCACCGATGCGCGCGGCATCGCTGCCACCTACACGTATGATGCGTTGAACCGGCCGATTTCCGTGGGCTTCCCCGTGAGCAGCGAGAACATCAACTATGTCTGGGATGCCGCTGCGGGCTGCAGCTTCGGCATCGGCCGCCTCTGCCAAGTGACGGATGCCGACGGGACGACAACCTTCGCCTATGACAACCAGGGCAACCGGGTGCAGAAGACCCGCACCGAATCGGGCGTGAACTTCGTCACGCATTACGTCTATGACGCGGCCAACCGCCTCGTCACCGTCATGACGCCCACCGGCGAGACGCTGAGCCTGACGCGGGATGCGGCCGGCTACGTCCAGCAGGTGAGCGATACCAATGCCGGCGGCACGACCACGCTGGCGGCCAACATCCAGTATGACGGCACCGGCCAGGCCACATCCGCCTTGCTCGGCAACGGGGTGACGCAGAACCAGCAATACACCCAGTCAGGACAGACGAGCAATACTGCTGCCGTCAGGTCGCTCAACCCGGCCGACATCGATGCAAGCACGGTCCGCCTGTTCCTGGCCGGTTCCTACCTCAAGCAATCCCTGCTGGAACCCGACCTGGTCGGACTGTTCCAGCCCGGAACCCTGAGCGTGTTTTACGACGGTACGGTCAATGCCGGTGTCGGTGTCGCTTCCGGCCAGAACCACCGCGCCTATTTCGGCATTGCCAATACCAGCGCCCAGAACGCCGCCATTCCGGCCTCGCTGTCCGGACAGAAGGTGTTGATCCTCGACCGTTCGCAGGGCGATTCGATCTATGGCGTCATCCCGCTCGCCCAAGCCAGCGCCATCGGCGCAATGAGCCTGGATGCCGCCTGTGCCCCCACGGGCACGACCGATTCCCTGGGGCAATGGATGTGGGCTTGTCCCAATACCGCCAACCTCATCCCCGATGCGGGCCTGACCGATGTCGAGCCCGGGATGTTCTACGGCATGAATGTACCAGCCGGGATGGGCATACCCCCTGCGCAAATGGCGAACCTGACGGCCACCCCCGTGGTGGGGCAGGCCATGGGCATCATCCTCACCGATAACTTCCTCACGGCCGGGCCGGGCGGCACGGATGCGCTACCCAGCCTGTCCAAGGCGCAGGTCGTCGGCTTGATGGGCGGTATAACCAACGACTGGAACTGGGTCAACGGAACGCAGCCCGGCGGCCCGATCGCAGGCCCGGTCACGGTGTGCCGCTATCAGGCGGGATCGGGCGTGCAGGCCGCGATCGGCAACTTCATGGCCGGTTCCGGCTGCCTGATCTCTCAGCAGACGCTTGCGATAGCTCAGACAACAGGATCGGGCAACAATAATTACACCGTGATCGAGAACGACTCCCCGAACACCCTGGCCAGGTGCATGGGCTATGTGCAGAACGGTACGCCGACAGGGCAGACCCTGAACATCACTTCCGGCCAACTTGGCACAGCGGCGGCCGATACCACCCACATCGTGCTGCCTGTCGGCGGGCGCGCCATCGGCCTGATGAGCTTGAACCGTCCGTCGCAAAACGTCACGACGGAACCGTACCACTTCATCCAGATCGCCACGGCCGCACCCACGATGGAGAACGCGATCATCGGCCAGTACGACCTGGTCGTGGAAAGCGTGATGGAACGCCGCAATACGACGGTCGCGGGCGTGCCTCCCCTGGCCGGCAGCCAGCTCGATCTCTACACCACGCTGGCCTCCACCATTGGCAGGCCGGGAATGCTGGGGGCGGCCAAGGTGCCGTCCATCCCCGGCGTGGCGGCACTGGCCAACCCGGTGACGCTCAACTACGACCCGACCACGACGCTGTTTATCGGCCAGAGCATCCTGCTCAATCCGGTGCTGCGGGTAAGTCGTTCCGGCAATACCTGCCGATCACTGATGCAAGTGCAATGACGGAGACGACATCATGACCCATACCGCCTCCCTGTCCTTTGCCGCCACTGTCCACAAGACGCAGCACCTTGCCTGTAGCCTGCTGCTGAGCGGATTGCTGTTGAGCGGACTGACGACCTCATGCGCCTACGCCGACACCTCCGCGCTGACCTACGACCCCGCCGGCAATATCTTGAGCCGTACCTCACCCGTGGGCACCACGACCTACACCTACGACGCGTTGAACCGCCTCGTGTCGGAAACCGGTCCGGCCGGGACACAGGGTTATGCCTACGATGCGAACGGCAACCGTCTCTCCGACGGGCTGGGCAGCTATACCTACGCGCCGGGCAGCAACCGTATCGCCACCCGCCGCGGACTGGCGGTGAGCGTGGATGCCGCAGGCCATGTGACCTCCGATGGGTTGGGACATGTCTTCGTTTACAACCAGACAGGCAGGCTGGCGCAGGTGCTGCAGGGCACGACGTTGCTGGCCAGCTATTCCTACAACTACCGTGGCGAGCGCACGCGCAAGGTCACCACCGCTGCCGCACCGCAGGGGGCGGCGACGGTGATCTATCATTACGACGAAGGCGGCCACCTGCTCGGCGAATCCGCGGGTAACGGTGCGCCGCTACGCACCTACATCTGGCGCGACGATACGCCCGTCGCCCAGATCGACTATGTGCCTGCTCGCCGCGTCCTCTACTTCGACGTGGATCAGCTCAACGCCCCGCGGGCGGCACGGGATCAGACGGGTGTGGTGGTGTGGCGCTGGGAGGGCGATGCCTTCGGCTCAACGCTGCCCAACCAGAACCCCGGAGGCAAGGGTATCGTTACGGTGAACCTGCGCTTCCCCGGACAGTATTACGACCAGGAGTCGGGGCTGTACTACAACGGCAACCGGGACTACGATGCGGGTAGCGGACGGTATGTGGAGAGTGATCCGGTTGGGCTGGATGGTGGGAGTTTCTCGACTTATGTCTACGTAGAGAACAACCCGCTTAGCTACAGTGATCCAGAAGGGTTGTATCATTTTGTCGGTGATGCCCACGGGCCGATTGATGAAACAACCACAAAATTGATGATATGTATGGACACGTGTACTGGTCGTGACCTTGGCATTACATCAGCAAATGATGGAACTCACAGCGGTCCCAAGGATCCCCATTTCTCAGGTCAAGCAGTTGATCTTGGCAAAATCTCCAATAGTGGGTTGACACGCGCCACTGTACAAGCCTGCTTTAATAAATGTACTACTAATACCGAAACTTCGTGTCTCGCTAAGCCGAGGGCGTATGGACAAGAAGAAAGCAATCATTTCCATATACAAACTCGCCCCGGGCGTCACAAATCAGTTGGTTTTGCTCCAGGAGTACGATGAAATGAATTTATTAATGAAACCATTTGCACCACTTATTTCAGGCTTAACTGTATGCGCAATGACAAGGATATTGAGGCGTCAATTTAAATTATTTTCTTACTCAATAGTAGCTCTGCTTTTTTCGGTTACATTTTCTAGTGGCGCTATGGCTGCGCAACCAAAAGAGTGTGCTGAGATACTTAGTCCAGATTTAGTGAAATTACTAGCAGAGAAATTTCCAGATTATCGAGTTCCTCAACTGGTAGATTTAGAACAACAGTATATTGATTTTGAATTAAGTGAAGGTCGGAATGGATGCTATGCCGTTGCCCAAGGTGACTTTAATGGTGACCATCGACAAGATTTTGCAATATGGCTTACGGCAGCTAAAGGGAAATCCTTACGTCTGGTTGTGGCTCTTCAACAAGAGAAATCGTGGACTGTAGATGAACTTCCATCCTTTTGTGAAAATGTAAAGTATTGCTACGTTAAGCCGGAAAAACCGGGTACTTATGTTCGTACTAATGCCCTCGATTCGCCTCCAACGCGGCGAGACGAACGTGTCAAACTCAGGAGCAAAACAACAAGTGTAATGGCCGGTAAATGGGAATCGACGGGAATTGTCTACGTTTATTCAGAAGGTCACTGGAATTATGTTTGGGTTTCTGACTAAACACCTGGACACGTCAAGGCAGATTACCGACACCGCAGGAAATGTGGTGTGGCAATGGGATTTAAGTGACCCATTTGGCGCGAATATGCCAAATGAAAATCCGAATGGACAGGGGCAGTCTGTATTTGATTTGCGTCATTCAGGGCAGACCAACGACAAAGAAACCAACACGTTTTATAATTTTTGCCGCGACCATTATTTCCCTGATCAGGGCCGCTACGGACAAAGTGATCCGATAGGACTTGAAGGCGGTATTACTATACCTACGCGCCGGGCAGTAACCGTATCGCCACCCGCCGCGGACTGGCGGTGAGCGTGGATGCCGCAGGCCATGTGACCTCCGATGGGTTGGGACATGTCTTCGTTTACAACCAGACAGGCAGGCTGGCGCAGGTGCTGCAGGGCACGACGTTGCTGGCCAGCTATTCCTACAACTACCGTGGCGAGCGCACGCGCAAGGTCACCACCGCTGCCGCACCGCAGGGGGCGGCGACGGTGATCTATCATTACGACGAAGGCGGCCACCTGCTCGGCGAATCCGCGGGTAACGGTGCGCCGCTACGCACCTACATCTGGCGCGACGATACGCCCGTCGCCCAGATCGACTATGTGCCTGCTCGCCGCGTCCTCTACTTCGACGTGGATCAGCTCAACGCCCCGCGGGCGGCACGGGATCAGACGGGTGTGGTGGTGTGGCGCTGGGAGGGCGATGCCTTCGGCTCAACGCTGCCCAACCAGAACCCCGGAGGCAAGGGTATCGTTACGGTGAACCTGCGCTTCCCCGGACAGTATTACGACCAGGAGTCGGGGCTGTACTACAACGGCAACCGGGATTACGATGCGGGCAGCGGACGGTATGTGGAGAGTGATCCGATTGGGCTGGCGGGAGGAATCAACACCTACGGATACGCGTTACAAAATCCATTGAGCAACACCGATCCGCAAGGATTGTTCGTTCCGTTAGTAATCCCTGGAATCTGTGCGGCGGGTGGTTGTGAGGCTGCCGGTGCGGCATTGGCTGCGGCTGCAGCTTGGTGGGCGGCTCACAACAGTAGCAGTTCGTCATCAGCGTCAAGTGGAAGTAGTTCATCCTCTTCACACGAGGCTGAATGTGAAGCGCAGTATGACCTGGACATGAAAGAATGCCGCGCGTACTCTGCAATGACTGGTGATAAATATACATTCGTTGCATGCAAGAAGAAGGCCGAGAGTCGCCTTTCGGAGTGCATGTCTAAATGTGGGAGGAACTGAAAATGAGTCGTGACATCATCATTCACTATGACGAAGCCGATGGGAAAATCGTGTGTTCGACTGTTGAGCACACCCTGACTGCGCCATTGCTTGAAAAAGCGCTTCCGCTGGAAACTTCTATAGATGCTTTGAAAGCCAAAAGTGCAGATGAAGCTGAAAGGTCTCTGGGTGCTGGGATATTGGCTTTGCTTGAATTATCTAGTCATACGAAGATAGGCATTCGTGATTACAGCACGGCTACTGCTGAGTGGGAGGCCAAATATACCGATGAGCTTGAACAGAAATCAGCATCTGGCGACGTGGCGGCACAATATGAACTGGCGATGCAACTCATTGCTGAAGGCTTGAACACAAAATCAAGAAAGAAAATGAACGAAGCTGATGTGTTACTGCGGCAGGCCGTAGCATCGGGCCATGTTGAAGCCGCAGAATATTTAGCCGACCTCTGGCCTGTGTTGAAGGATCGTGCTGACCGTAGTTTTAAATAACCCGTATAAGCGCGGTAGTTGTTCTCTCATCTCTTCTTCTTCAATAAACGATTTAGAGGGTCAGCATCAAAATAGTTTTTGAAACCAAGCAACCCATGCGCCCCTCGTTGCCAATTAACGTACCTTGCACCGCCGACAATATCAGCAGCCGCGCCCATCGGCACCACGACCTACACCTACGATGCGAACGGCAACCGTCTCTCCGACGGGCTGGGCAGCTATACCTACGCGCCGGGCAGCAAACTGAGCTTGTTTCCGATTTCAAAATCCCCGCTGGTCTCCAAGAGTTTCCATAAATCGACTGTGTGCTGTGTTTCTGCCTATGTTCCGGCTCGCAGTCTCGTAAACCCCTATCTTATAGGAAAAACTCGCGGAAACAAATGCGGGGTTTGTTGCGGAAAAACTCGGGAAAAATAAGGCACTGCGTGCGCGTTGCGCTCCTTCTATTTGCGCCTCGCTGCTGCGGCTTGGCTGGTGACCCATCGCCAAGTTCGCGCACCGATGCCCTCGTTCCTGACTGCGCTGTGTAGTGACGTGATGGCGGAGTGCGAAGGTGGGTAGCACGTCACAATCAACCAGATATTACGATTTACACTCAATGTGTTTTTCATAGCCGAACTTCAATATCAACCGGAAATTACGATTTAACGCGGAATGACAATCTAAGCGTAAGTTACAAAATCAACCACAGATTACGGATACCCGATTTTTCAAGACTTCAGTACGTCGCGTGCGGAATTCTTGCAATAAGAAACCACGATACTTTTTGAGAAGGAATCGTCAACGGGTATTGTCCGCCCACTAAAGTTCTAAAACACGTTACCAGCTATGGCGGTTCTCAGTGTTCAACGAACAGTCCAAACTTGTCACATTCGCAAGTTTGCGGCCAATTTCGGCAGTGCGGCATTACAATTGGACAACACTATCGAACGTCTCATTTTGGCGCCAATAGCAGCCATTTCGTAAAATGTATCAGAGTCAAATGGTCTTATGGCCGTTTCTTCAGCGAAAGCGTCAACTTGAATCTGGCCACTGGCTCTTCACTCAATGACGGCACAGTGGCAACAACCTCGAACTGCCTTTCGACTCGATCAACCGATGCGGCAGCCTGCGTGACCAGCTCGGCGATCTCTTTGCCCTGATCACAGCAAAAATGCACATCGCCTTCTGCACGCTTGAGGAACTGCGCTTCGAAATCTTTGAAGACCAGCGAAATGTTTTCCGGTTGCCGCCTGATCAGATACATGGCGAAGGCACCAGCCGCGCAGTCGGCTCCGGCGCAGAGCACGCCGAAATACATTGAGCCAAGGTGGTTTTTTGTTCGGCGCCGCAAAGGTATCTT
This sequence comes from Sideroxydans sp. CL21, assembly GCF_902459525.1. Lineage (NCBI taxonomy): Bacteria > Pseudomonadati > Pseudomonadota > Betaproteobacteria > Nitrosomonadales > Gallionellaceae > Sideroxydans > Sideroxydans sp. CL21. The sequence continues at coordinate 2,884,692 of NZ_LR699166.1, read as the reverse complement.
GACCACCATCCGCTCTGGTGAAATTTCCGCGACCGAGACGCCGACATAAAATAGCAGGGGAATCTTGGTGAGTCCGATCCAGCGCAGAGAGAAGGTCTCGCGCGTGGTTTCTTTAAATAGTCTATAGAGCCAATTCATGGGTGGAAGGGAGCGGGCTCGTATATGAAAAGGCCTGACTTTGGGACGAGATCAATCATGCGCTCACTCTAAACACTCCCTGAAGTGCGCGCAACCGTCACGACAACGGCAAGGCGAATGCCTAGCGGATATCCGGTTTTAGACGATTGACCCTGATGCGCAATTCCTGCTGGGTAGCCGGACGCGGTTACCCGCGCCCAGCCCCCTCAGAACCGTGCATGGGTCTTTCGATCCACACGGCTCAAGCCTCTGCAAAGGCATTTTTTCAATACCCGGTTTCACAACTATATTTTTCGGCATACTAATGACTCCTACGGCAATTGAGATGGTGTATTCGAAGATTGCTCGATGCGTCCGAACCGCCTTCGGATTTTTTCACAATGTAGCGAACATCCCACGGGATGCCCTTTGTGATTTCATCATGACAGGTAGGACATATGCCATCTTGCCTGAGCCAGACCCAGTAAAGCTTCCGCCGACCTCTTGTTGAGCGCAGCATTTTCTTGCCCCATCGGGATTCGAAATACGGCTCCCATTGTGGATCATGCGGATTGGCATCGGCTTTGATTTTGACATGCCGTTGTATTGGCGTGTCCGATTCTCGCAGCAAGATGAATTCTCTTCGCGTTCCATCTTCTATTTTTTCTGTTGCGGCAAATACCCAGTTTCGACTACCTCTGGATTTAAAGTATTTATCTTTAACCCATCGGGCTTCTTTATTTGGATGTCTTCTTACCGCCCATCGCCATAACATTGACCAGACATGACTATCAACCCAAGCAAAGGTTTTCTTGGCGACTACATGGCTATGGTAATTCGCCCATCCCCGTAAAACAGGATTGAGCAGCCTTATCAGATTGGCCTGTTTAGCCGACTTGTTGCCATTGATGATTTCTCGAATTTTATCAAGGTGCGCTTTGATGTTCGCTTTAGACGGCTTTATCAGCAACGTGCCGTTATATTTGCGAATGTTCCATCCGAGGAAATCAAACCCATCACTGATGTGCGTTATTTTGGTTTTTTCCGGCGACAGGACTAATCCACGTTCCGCTAGAAATTCAACCACTGCGGGCTTGACCTCATGCTCCAGCCACTCTTTCGAGTGGCCGGTAATAATAAAGTCGTCCGCGTAACGCACCATGTTCATTTTCAGTCCTCGCTGTCTCGCTCTCGGGAATTTTTCCGCTAGCATCGCTTCGAGGCCGTCAAGCGTCATGTTTGCCAGAACCGGACTGATGATGCCCCCTTGCGGGGTGCCGGCGTCTGTGGGGAAGAGTTCGTTTTGATAAACGTATCCCGCCTTGAGCCATTTCTTTAGAATCGCCTTGTCCATAGGAATGTTGGCGATCATCCAGTCATGACTGATGTTGTCGAAACAGCCTTTGATGTCGGCCTCCAGCACCCATTCCGCACTTACCTTTTGCGCGAGGGAGTTGAAGCATTTCCCTCCTGCATCGGCAGTTGAGCGCTCCGGCCTGAACCCATATGAGTGCAGGTCAGCGGTGGTTTCCGCAACGGGTTCCAACGCCAGCAGATATAGCGCTTGCATGGCGCGGCACCTCATTACGGGAATGCCAAGCGGCCTTGTTTTGCCATTCTTCTTCGGAATTAATACCCTCCGAAGCGGAAGCGGCGAATATCCCCGTCGCTTCATCGACGCGATCGCGTTGATCTTTGCCGCCGGTGTTTTCCATGTGATCTTGTCCACACCGGGGGTGTTCCTGCCTTTATTTTCAGTCACGCGTCTGACGGCTAATGCTTTGCCGCTGAACGAGTGGGTCAACATCCATTGCAAGGCTTTCACCTTGTTGTATCTGCCGACCTGTGTTGCCTTCACAATACGCGCTTGCAGCCGCCTTACCTGACGCTGGACGTCGATCCAACTGATGTCGTCCCACGTCATGCCGGAAGATGCACACGCCAATGTTGCAGCGTTCATTTGCTTTCCCCCCGTTTGGATGGTTCTGCCAACTCTCTTGTGAGGAGAGACCATAAGGAAGTCTGCCCGCTTTCGCGTGGGGTGATGTTTCAACCCCTATCCATCCCGTTACAGAACGGCATTCGCTTTTTCCTCGTTCCTGTGCCCGCATCACCATGGGCGGACTTTACAGTCCGCTGTCCCCGAAGGGAGCGATACGGGGTTTCCACGTTCCACGTACAGAAGTACGTCGGGTTAGGTGCCTGCTATCGACCGGGAGGTGTATGGGTCACGAAAGCGTACCGGCAAGACGCTGTTCCCACCTCCATTACCGTTTTGGTTCAAGCGTATTAGCCACTTCCGCTTGCTTTCAGTTACGATCTTTATCGCAGATTCAAATGTTTTCACCATACCGACTATCTAGCACTTCACCGACGCATGGCTGTCAGAAGGGTATGCCTCTCGCGATTGATACCCCGTGCCCTGCGGCACTTCGTTACAGTGTCAGGGCCGCTCTTTATTCAGACCCCTAGATTCATCCGGTGACACGGATGGTTTCTTCATTTGAAGCAGAAACAACTTCTGTACGCGACTTCGTGTCGCAATGCCGGCTTTGAAGTGCGGCACGTCCTTGGCGGGCACTTCGACAATGAGGCCCGTTTTTGGGTTGCGCCCATTGCGTGGCAGGCGATGCAGGATTCCGAAGGTCCCGAATCCCCGGATCTCAACTCTTTCCTTCTTCTCCAGAACGCAGGAAATCTGATCCAGAATCAGGCGGACGCTCATCTCAATATCCCGCTGGGTAAGTTCCGGATGTCTGGAAGCAAGCTGTTCAATCAGTTCTGATCTCGTCATGATGATGTGTATTTATAGTTGGAAGAGTGTCTGGAGAGAGTGAGGACGTTGATCTCATTCGGTTTCGAGCCATGCGCCATCCGTGCGGACAGTATTCTCTGCCCGTGCATTCATCACGATGATGCTGATGCGTCGGTTATGCGGGCTGAACGGATCGGCTGAATCGAACGGTGCAGAAGAAGACAAACCGACGACGCGGATGATCTTGTCGTCTGACATGCCCCCGCCGATCAGTGCACGCCGTGCAGCGTTGGCGCGATCCAGCGACAGCTCCCAGTTGCTGTAATTTCTTGCTGTGCCTTGATAAGGCGTTGCATCGGTGTGACCGGTAATGCCTATCCTGTTTGGTACGTCGTTTAATACGTTGCCGAATTTATGCAGGATATCAACCGTGTATGGCTGGAGGCTTGCGCTGCCCAGATCGAACATCGGGCGATTTTGTTTGTCGATAATCTGGATACGCAAACCGTCCGTGGTGATGTCGATCTGGAATTGATCCTTGAAGTTGCGCAGCTCCGGATTCGCATCAATCTCTTGCTCCAGGCGGAGCTTCAGTTCCTGCAGGTGCGCCATTTCTTTGTGCTGCGCTTCTCGTCGCCCATCGGTCAAATCGAATCGATGAGACTCCGGCACGTCGCCTTTTTTCAATTGCGCATTACCTTCAATGAGACCGTTGCTCCCATTGTTTATGATGTTACCAAGATCGGACATATCCTTCCCGCCGGCAAAGGAAACCATCAATGGTGTTTGAAAGTATTTTGCAATACCCCGCAGCCGGGCTTCCGAATTGTTTCCAATCATCCACAGCAGCAAAAAAAACGCCATCATGGCAGTTACGAAATCGGCGTAAGCGATTTTCCACGTGCCGCTGGAATGCGGCTTGCGGATGTGTTTTATCCTTTTAATAACCATCGTACGGATTTTTTTCTTGTCCGATTTGTTATTGCCAGATTTACTGATTTCAGGATTTACTACTGCCATATAACCCTCGTATTGGTTATACGCAAAGACCCGAACCAGCGGAACGCCAAAAGAAATTGAGAAAATGCTCAGATTGCCTGGCGGCCCCGCTGGCACTCGACGAGTAGTCGAATAGGAACATGTCCTTTAGCCCGGTAGCTTTGCGTCCCCGTCTTTCGGCGGGTTTGCCCTTGCAGGTGCCGATGTATAAATCGACGATTGCATTTGGATTCTATGGTTAAGCCGAGGATGCTGTCAAACTTGCTGACCTCATGGCCTACACGTCGACTTATCAAGTTGTGAAACTGCGAGCCACACATGCCCGGTTTGACATGGCCTCCCCGTGCGCCCTATAGTTGAGGAATACAGAACGATCGTTCTGTTGCAACAAGACCTCGGGCCAGGAAAGATCAAGTGAAGCACGAAGTAGTAAAAGGACGTGGCGCAACGTTGCAGATCGAAGGACGCTTCGAGAGTGTGGCACGCGAACGTGTCGATGATGGATGGGGCACAACGGATGAAGAGCTGCCTCCGTTCAGGACGACTGTGACGGTAGAGAAAACGAAGAGCGTGATCCAGCGCCACGATTCGCCGGACTTGCCGTTCGATTATTCGCTGAATGCCTATCGCGGTTGCGAACACGGCTGTATCTATTGCTATGCGCGGCCTTCGCATGGCTACCTGAACCTCTCACCGGGGCTGGATTTCGAGACCAAACTGTTTGCCAAGCCGGAGGCGGCAAAGCTGTTGCGCGCTGAACTGGCGAAGCCTTCCTACCGATGCTCACCCATTGCACTCGGTTCCAATACCGACCCCTATCAACCCATAGAACGCGAGTGGAAGATCACGCGGCAGATACTGGAGGTGCTGGCGGAATGCAGGCATCCGCTGTCCATCGTGACCAAGTCGGCATTGGTCGAGCGCGATATCGACCTGCTTGCGCAACTGGCGCGGGAAAAACTGGTGCAGGTATTCATCTCGGTCACCACGCTGGATGCTGAACTGGCACGCAAACTGGAGCCGCGCGCCGCATCTCCGCGGCGCAGGTTGCAAGCCGTACGAGCTTTGAACGATGCTGGCGTGCCCTGCGGGGTGATGGTTGCGCCGGTGATTCCTTTTCTCACCGATGCGGAACTGGAGAATGTACTGCAAGCTGCGCATGAGCACGGGGCGCGAACAACCGCTTACACCTTGCTGCGCCTGCCTTACGAGTTGAAAGACTTGTTCAAGGATTGGCTCGGCACGCACTATCCGCTGAAGGCGGAGCATGTGATGAGCCGCTTGCGGGAGATGCGCGGCGGGCGGGAGAACGATCCGGAATTCGGTTCGCGCTTTAGCGGTCAAGGCTTGTTCGCGCAGTTGTTGTCCGCGCGTTTTCGGCTTGCGTGCGAACGTCTGGGGTTCAATCGCGAAGAGAATACACTGGATACGACGCTCTTCATCAAACCGGACAAGTATGGGCAACAAAGTTTGTTTTAGTAGATGTTTTCCGAATTAACACGCCAACAAACAAGCGAGATGTTATCGCTGCTAGTTTGGCGGATTGATTGAGTCGGCCAGTGCGATAGCCGTTATCAAAGGCATTGTGCTTTCAACTATCCTGCAAAAAGCTTTAGCCAATCTGGAATATGCCGTTTTCATTTTTCATCCTGAATGGGCAATTCCCTTAATGTTTTCCCCGGTTTAAAGCGCGGGTGGTATTTGGCAGTTACCGTAATTTTTTCGCCGGTCTTCGGATTGCGACCACTTCGTGGTTTTCGATAATTCAAACCAAAGCTGCCGAAACCGCGAATCTCCACCCGGCTTCCATTCGAGATGGTCGATGCCAATTTTTCCAGGATGATTTTTACGCCAAGCTCGACATCTTTCGCTTGCAGGTTTGGTGTCAACTCAGCCAATTTGGAGATCAGGTCGCTGCGATTCATATACGTGTCTTTCATCCGGAGAAAAAGTGGGCATCCAGAAGGATGCCCAAGTAGGGAGGAGAAACATGAAAGCAGCAGTAAGCAGACCTGCATCACTTTCAGTTTAATAGAATGCAAGCAACGTGCCAGACTATGCGGCGATATTTATCAACGGGTTAGCATTACAGGGCGGAGAAAATACGCACCAGGATGCACTCAATGCACTGCGTTGGTGAGTTTTTAGTGCTGCTGATGATTGAAAATCGGGTTCTGATCTGCTGTCGGTCACTGCTCACGCAGGTGCTTCTTGTCCAAGTGCCGTTGCAAGCCATGCACCAGGTTCTGCGTAAGTTGCGCTTGCAGTTCTTCCCATGGCACCGGGATGCCGACTTCGATGGCCTGGGTGACGCGCAGTCCTTCGTAGCCGCAGGGGTTGATGTTGTCGAACGGCGACAGGTCCATATCGACGTTGAACGACAGGCCGTGATAACTGCAGCTTTTCTTGATCTTGAGTCCCAAGGCGGCAATCTTGGCGTCTCCGACATACACGCCGGGTGCTTCTTCGCGGCCTTGCGCTGCAACGCCATATTCCGCGAGCAGGTCGATCACGGCTTGTTCCATCAGGCGTACTAGTTCGCGCACGTTGATCTTCCAGCGGCGTAAATCCAGCAGCAGGTAGGCGACGATCTGCCCGGGGCCGTGGTAGGTGATCTGCCCCCCGCGATCAATCTTGACCACGGGGATGGCGGTCGGATTGAGCAGGTGTTCCGGTTTGCCAGCCTGGCCTTGCGTGTAGGTGGGCGGGTGCTGCACCAGCCATATTTCGTCCAGCGTATCGGCAGTGCGTTCGTCGGTGAAGCGCTGCATGGCACGCCAGGTCGGTTCGTAATCGACCATACCCAATGCTTTGATGTGCAGAGATGGATATTGCATAGCGTATTTCCCTCTTTCCTCTTCTCTAGCCCTCCCCGCGCTGCGGGAGATGGGATGAAAGATAAGGTAACGTTCAATTCCGCCAAGAGAGGCTGAATTGTTTACAGCACCATTTTAACCATGGGGTGCGAAGTCAGGTCGCGATACAAATTGTCGAGCTGTTCGCGCGAGGTGGCGCGGATGGTGCAGGTGAGGCTGAGGTATTTCGCGTTGCTGCTGCTGCGTGTCTCGATGCATGCACTGTCGAAATCCGGCGCATGCACCAGCACGACCTTTGCAATAGCCTGTGCGAAGCCCGGTTTAGCCTCGCCGAAGACTTTAATCGGGAAGTCGCAGGGATACTCGATCAGAGAATCTTCCGGTTTGATCATTTGCGCATCACGTCCTGTTTGAATGTTTGATACAGCTGATGCAACCTGGCGAACACCGGGCCGGGCTTCCCGTTGCCAACGGGCTTGCCATCGAGAGAGGTGATCGCAAGCACTTCCTTGGTGCTGGAAGTCAGCAGTAATTCATCGGCACCGGATAATTCCGTTTTCATCACTTTGCGCACTTCAAAGGGTATGAGGTTCGCCGCAGCGAGTTCAAGAATGACGTCGTAAGTGATGCCGGGCAGCATGAGATTGTCCTTAGGCGGGGTTAGCAGCGTGCCGTTCTTAACCGCGAAGATATTGCTTGCAGCGCCTTCTGTGAGGAAGGTGTCGTCCCGGATCAGAATGGCCTCGGCACACTCGGCTTCGACCGCGGCCTGGCGCAGCAAGACATTGGGAAGCAGCGCGATGGCCTTGATGTCGCAGCGCAACCAGCGGTTGTCCGCGACGGTGATGCATTTGATCCCGTTCTGCAGCTGATCGGCGGGCGGTGTCGTGAGCGGATTGCTTAATACGAACACAGTCGGCGCTACCGGCGGAACGGGAAAGGCATGGTCGCGCTTGGCGACGCCGCGCGTGATATGCAGATAGAGGTATTGGTCTTCGGGTGAGTTGCGTTTGATGATTTCGTTGAGAATGAGACCCCATTCGTTTTCGCTGTGCGGATTCTTCAACTTGATACCGTCCAGACTGTGCTGCAGGCGCTTCAGATGTTCCGTCAGGCGGAATGCGCGGCGCGAGTACACCGGGATGACTTCATAGACTCCGTCGCCGAAGATGAAGCCGCGATCCAGTACAGGAACCCTTGCTTCCTCTATCGGCATGTAGTCGCCGTTCAGGTAGATTGTCATTTTTACGCCCTATTGGAAAAGCAGCCGGATGTTGTCCACTCCGCGCGAAAATACGTTGGCCAATGGTATGTCATCCAGCGCGACCACGGGAAGGTCGAGATAAGGTTTGTCGTTCAGTTTCAGATGAAGGGTGCCGACCTGCTGTCCGCGGTTGAACGGGGCGAGCATTGGTTGCCGCGTTTCCAGTGTGGCTTTGAGTGCGCCGTGCTGACCTTTTGGGATAGTGACATAACGGTCGGCCAGAAAGCCGATGTTCAAGTGATGTGACGTGCCTTTCCAGATGTCCTTGTCGCTGACGGATTGATCTTTGGCGTAGAGTTTGATTGTCTCAAAGTTCTGGAAACCGTAGTTCAACAGACGCTGGCTTTCGTTGTTGCGCAACTTCTCCGTTGCTGCACCAATCATCACGGAAATGAGGCGGTGCTCGTCGCGTTTGGCGGAAGCGACCAGGTCGAACTCTTCGGACTCGTTAAGGCTTGCCGCCAGACCGTCGACGAACGGATCCAGCCACAGCAGACGGTTCCGGTTGAACTGGTTGATGCCGTTGTATTCAAATTCACGCTGCGCATAGATGTAGTAAAACTGGGGGAAATCCCTCACGAGTGCAGCCGCGATCAATGCCAGATCGTGCGCGCTGCTGTAGTTCTGCGCATCGGGCAGGCCGGTAGCATTGACAAAATGCGTGTCTTTCAAACCGAGGCGTTGCGCCTCGCTGTTCATCGTATCGGCCAATGCCATTTCGTGATTGGCTATCGCTTCGGCCAGTACCCGCGCCGCATCGTTGGCAGATTGCACGATCAATCCGCGTAGCAATTCTTCCACGGTCACTTCATTGCCCGCATTCAAAAACATGTGAGGTTCATCAGCCTGCATGCGCGTGGCATAAGCTGAAGGGATGATGCGCTGGGTAAGGGAGAGCTTGCCCTGCTTGATCGCGCCGAATACGACATACGCCGTCATCAGCTTGGTCAGTTGAGCGGGTGCAATGTGTGTGCTGGCGTTTTGTTCCATTAAAAATTGCCCGCCGGTGTAGTCGTACAACACGTAGGAACTGGCAGCAAGGATGGGGGCTGAAGGAGATTGCTCTTCTGAGAGTGCAAGCGCAGGGAAAATTGTGAGCAGGAATAGCAGTGCGAATTTCATGGAGGGGTTAAAGGATTAATAATGTGTTGATTATAGCAAGCACGGGGTTCGGAAGCCGAAGGACTGGCGAAGGTATAGGCTGATTTGGGGTGGGTATAGGTACGGTCTAGTACTTACGGCATATTGTCTTCGAAACTTGCGGAGGATACAAAGGCCAACCTCAAAAGAGCGGACAGGGAGATTGTGATGCAACTCATCAGCACGAAAGTCGGACAGGAAATCGGAAGATTGCCAAATCGGATCGATCAAACGCAAGATCCCGCGGCGATCGGAATCGATTTCGTGGAAGTTGCGGAATCGCATGTATTGTTCTTCGGGCGGGTCAAGGATTTTGTACATGGCGAATTGCCGGAGTCCAAAGCAGACATTGCCGAGTTCGGGCAATGCTGCAAACTGGAAGACTGGCTGAGGGGCGGTGGCGCGACACGTTTCGGGGAGTTGTGTTCCTTTAATCGATTACGGGATGCGCACGCCGAATTTCATCGCCATGCTGCAGACGTGCTGGCGATGATACATGCGGGGAGTTGGATCGCTGCCGAACAGATACGCAAGAGCGAATTGTCCCAGGCGTTGCGCCGTCTGCTGATTGCGCTCACTGAACTGAACGAGTCGATCAAAAAAAACTGCGCAATTTCAGCTGAATGAACTGGCGAACTGCGCCGCCTGATTGGCTTGTTCAACAACCTGCTCCGCAATTTCATCGGCTTGATCCGAGTCTATATCCAGAGCAGCCCATTCTTCCGGAGCGATATAGTTACCAACGTATTCATGCAATCCGAGCTGGGGCAGCAATTTCTCGGTGATGTTGACGATACGCGCCAGCGGTTGTCCCTCGGTTGCTTCCGCCAATTCCGGTGTGTGGTGATAACGCAGAACTGCGACGATATCGTCGGGCAGATTCCAGTGCTTGGCCAATTCCGCACCCAATACATCGTGTGTCACTTCCAGGAGTTCCCGTTCAACTTCGATGGCAAGCCTGTCCGGCTCGATGACGAAACGGGTATGCAGATCGTCGCTGCGTTGGGTGTCCAGATGCGCAAGCGCCAGATAGCCGATGTCATGCAATATGCCGGCGAGGAATATCTGGTCGTCCTGCGGGCGTTTTCTGGCAGGCATGGCCCGTACTACCGGCAGCATGGCAAAGGCGACCGCCATGTTGTGCAGCCATAATTCCTGCGGATCGAAACGTCCGATGGGCTTGTTCACCAGTGACATGACGGCGATGCCCGTGGCGACCGATTTTACCCTGTTCAGCCCAAGCAGCATGGCGGCATCCTTGACGGCAGAGATATGGCGTGAAGCGCCAAGCAGGGGTGAGTTTGCCAGACCTATGATTTTCGCCGAGATCATCGGATCTTGCGAGATCAGCAGCATCATCTGCTTTTCACCCTCTTCGCTATCCAGTTTGAGTGCCATCAGCTTCTGTGCGATGACAGGCAATGCGGGCAGTGAATTTAGGTTGCGAATAGCTTGGCGGAGATCGATGGGTGCATTCATAAGGCAGTACCGGGTCGGGCTTGAATTATAACGTGCTGGCAACCTGTTTTGCATGTTCCGCCTGTTCACGGACGGATACGGCCAGTTCTTCTGCACGTGCCGGATCAATACCCAGAATTGACCAATCATGCCCGCTGATATCGGGAGAGACGTGTTCGGAAATGCCGAATGCCGGCAGCAGTTTTTCCGCCAGATTGAGCAATGAGATAAAGGGTTGTCCCGCATTGGCCCCGGCATGGGCAGGGGTATGGTGATAGCGCAGCACAGCAATAATCGTATCCGGCAGGTCCCAATGTCGCGCCAATTCCGCACCCAATTCGCCGTGCCCGATCCCGATCACTTCGGCCTCTACTTCCTGAACAGGGCGATCTGGTGTCGCGGCCAATCTGGATTGCAGCAGGTCGCTGCGTACCGGATCGATATAGTTGAGGACCATGAAACCGATGTCGTGCAACAAACCGGCGAAGAATACCTCGTCATCCGGCGGACGGGAGCGGGTGGGCATGGCACGTGCCAGAGAACACATCGCCAGCGCGATACCCAGGCTATGCAGCCAGAGATGCTGCACATTCATATGTCCTGCCGGGTGACGTGTGAGCGTTGACATCACGGCAATGCCAACCGAAACGGATTTGACCCGGTTCATACCGAGCATCATGGCTGAATCGGGGATCGAAGTTATTTTATTGGCAGCACCAAACAGCGGGGAATTGGCAAGGCCGATGATGCGGGCAGATACCAAAGGGTCTTGTTCGATCAGTCTTAACAGCTGATTCTCGCCTTCAAGCGTATCCAACGGCAGCCTCAATATCTTTTGAGCCACCAGCGGCATGGCCGGCAGGCTGTCCAGATTTCGGATGGACGCTCTCAGATCGACGCGCTTATCGTTCATTCACTTCTTCCGGATTGTTTTGGGCGGCTTTGTTATGGATCATTCTAACCCGAACGCCGAATATCAAGGCGACTGGAGGCGCTAGAGACCTGCAGGACGTTTTGACAGTTTTCGCTGCAGAGTGCGGCGGTGCATGTTGAGGGTGCGTGCGGTGGCGGAGATATTGTCGCCGTTTTCGTGCAGTACGCGCTGGATATGCTCCCACTCCAGGCGTTCGACGGTTGCAGGATGCGCTTCCAGCGGGATGTCGGTGCGCGCGTTGTGACCGAAGGCGGCGACGATTTCGTCGGCATTGGCGGGTTTGGAAAGATATTGAGTCGCCCCCAGTTTGATCGCTTCCACAGCGGTTGCGATGCTGGCGTAACCGGTCAGCATCACGATGCGCGTGGCTGGGTCGAGCTCGTGCAGCTTCTGCACCAGAACCAGTCCAGAAGCGCCATCCATCTTCAAATCCAGCACGGCGTATTCCGGCGGATTGGCCGTTGCCAAAGGCAGCGCTTTCTCGACACTGTCTGCTGTGGTCACCGCAAAACCGCGTTTATCCAGTGCGCGTGACAACACCGTACGAAATGTCGCATCGTCGTCCACCAGCAACAATGAAGGTCTCTCGGTCTGGCTCATATCGAAATCCTGTGCAGCGGCAAGATCACCTCGGTGGTCGCACCGCCTCCTTCGCGGTTGGACAGGCGCACTTTGCCGCCCAGTCTCTCCAGCGTGGCGTTGGCAAGGAACAGGCCGAGGCCGCGGCCTTCCTGCTTGGTGGTGAAGAAAGCCGATCCGGCACGCGCAGCCGTTTCCGGAGTCAGGCCGGGGCCCTGGTCGCGTATTTCCAGCTTGATATTTGCGTCATCCCAAAACAGCAGAATATCCATTTCCTCCGAAGAAGCGTCGGCGGCGTTGTTCAACAGGTTAAGCAGGGCGGATCGCAATGCAAGATCGGCTCGCAGTCGTGGCGATGGCTGGGGGCTTTTTACGTGGAAGCGGTAATGCACGGTCGGACGCAGCAACTGCCATTCGTTGAGTACGTTACGAATAAATTCCTCCAGCGACAATTCGCTGCTGGTCTCCTGCGCGTGGGAGAGCAGTGAATCGAGAATGCGTTTGCAACTGCGCACCTGCTCATCAAGGATGACCAGGTTTTCCTGCTGTTCCTGCCCGGTACATTCCCGGCGCATTTCGCCGATGACGACAGACATGGTGGAAAGCGGCGTCCCCAGTTCGTGCGCTGCTCCGGCGGCCTGTGTTCCGAGTGCAACGATGCGTTCATTGCGCAACGTCTCTTCTCGAACGCGGGTGAGTTGGGCATCGCGGCTGCGTACCGCACGCGCCATTTCCACGACGAAATACGCAACCACCACGGAGCTGATGACGAATTCCAGCCACATCCCGAGTACATGCGTGTTGAAGGCGTCTCCCAGCGGAGAAGAGGCGGAACCTGTGGACGATGCCGTATCCATTTGGTGGTGCATATGATCCATCCCTTGCATCGTCACGGGCTCGGGTTGCGCATGCCCCATGGGCAATGGCACATGCCACACCATCAGCAGGCTGTAGCACGCCAGCGTCAGCGCGGCCATGCCCCAAGTGTGTCGCCGCGGCAGCGTGGCGGCGGCGATCACCAGCGGCAACAGATAGAGTGAAACAAAAGGATTGGTCGAGCCGCCGCTGTAATAGAGCAGCACCGTCAATACCAGCACGTCGACGCTCAATTGCAGAAACAGCTCCAGATTGCCTACCGGAAAATCAAGCGAGAGGCGCCACCAGGTCAGCGCGCTCACCAAAGCCAGGAGTGACACTGCACCCAACATCGGAGCCCAGGAGAAATCCGTACTCAGAAAGCGATGCGCCAGGATCAATGTTGCCAATTGGGCAAGGATGGCGCCGCAGCGCAACAGGATCAACCTGCGCAGATGCGAATGACCGGTCTGGGAGGCGAGCAGTGAGGAATTCATGAGACCGGATTCTACCGGAGTCGCTCTGCGCAAGGGGTGCGGCAATATGCCGCAGGGGATCGCAAAAACTTTTCCATACAATCCGCCCGGCATTACCCACAGTCAATTTATGGAGAATTTGCAATGATCTTGAAGCTGAAAATGAGCGCGGCTGCCGTTGCATTGGCATTCACTCCCGGAGCTTTTGCGGCTGAAACGGAGACGATGCCGGAAGTCGAAGTCAAAGCTGAAAAACTGCAATCTTTGCCTGCATTAACCAATTCTTCGCTTGACCAGAGCAGCCTGTTGCTGCAACGCGCCAATACCAGCGATACGGCAAGATTACTCGACGGACAGCCGGGAGTCAGCTTCTATGGTGCAGGCGGGGTATCGAGTTTGCCGGTCATACACGGCATGGCAGACGACCGCGTACGCGTCAAAGTGGATGGCATGGATCTGATTTCGGCCTGTGCGAACCACATGAATCCGCCGCTTTCGTATATCGATCCGTCCAGCGTCGGCAACATCAAAGTGTATGCCGGTATCGCTCCGGTCAGCGTGGGCGGGGACAGCATAGGCGGCACGATACAGGTGAATTCGCAAGCACCGGAATTCGCGCGGGAAGGGCAGGGCACTTTGATCAAGGGCCAGGCCGGTGTTTTATATCGCAGCAACGGCAATGCGCGGGGAGCCAATCTCACGACCATGATCGCCAGTGAGAGTTTGAGCATGATGTACAGCGGCTCAACGGTCAAATCCGACAATTACACGGCGGCTCAGAATTTCAAAGCCGCCGGTCCGGCTGCAACGGGCAGAGGCTGGTTGGCGGGTAATGAAGTGGGCTCTTCGTTCTACCGGTCTGACAATCAGGCAATCGGTATTGCGATGCGCCGTGATAATCATTTGCTCGAATTGAAACTGGGCTTGCAGGAAATCCCCTACCAGGGCTTTCCGAATCAGCGCATGGACATGACAGGAAATAACAGCAAGCAGGCCAACCTTCACTACACCGGGCAGTATCTATGGGGAGCTTTGGAGGGCCGTGTCTATAACGAGGATACGCACCACAGGATGAATTTTCTTGAAGACAAGCAGTTCATTTACGGCACCGCCCCGGGTATGCCAATGGAGACCAAGGGAAAGAATACAGGTGCCCTGGTCAAGGCAGACGTGGATCTTTCCGAACGCGATATTCTCAGGCTGGGGAGTGAATATCAGCGCTATCGATTGAGTGACTGGTGGTCGGCGTCCGGTACGGGCGGGATGTCTCCGAACACATTCTGGAACATCAACAACGGCCAGCGGGATCGTTTCGATGTTTTTGCAGAATGGGAGGCGCGCTGGAACCCGCAATTGACAAGTCAGTTCGGTGTTCGCAGCGAAACGGTTAAGATGAATACGGGAGCAGTTCAGGGCTATAACACCACGGCAACCTATCTGGCTACTTCGACTGCTTTTAACGCGCTGGATCGCCAGCGCACTGACAACAATATCGATGTGACGGCATTGGCCCGTTACACGCCCGACACCAGCCAAACTTTCGAGGCGGACTATGCTGCTAAAACACGTTCGCCGAATCTGTATGAGCGCTACACATGGTCGACCAAAAGCACCATGGTGTTGAACATGAACAACTGGTTCGGCGATGGCAACGGCTATGTCGGGAATCCGGATCTGAAACCTGAAATCGCTCATACGCTGAGCGTGGCGGGTAGCTGGCACGACGACATGCAGCAGGCTTGGGAAATGAAAATTTCACCTTATTACACCCGCGTGGAGAATTACATCGATGCGGTCGCATGCCCGACTTGCGCAGTCCGTACCGATGGGTTTGTCAATCTCAGCCTGGCCAACCAGACCGCCCGACTCTACGGTGCGGATGTCTCGGGACGCAAATTGTTGGCAAGAAATAGTGAATACGGCAGTTTCAGCGCGATGGGCGTATTGAACTATGT
Source organism: Sideroxydans sp. CL21 (assembly GCF_902459525.1). Lineage (NCBI taxonomy): Bacteria > Pseudomonadati > Pseudomonadota > Betaproteobacteria > Nitrosomonadales > Gallionellaceae > Sideroxydans > Sideroxydans sp. CL21. Next base: position 2,869,344 of record NZ_LR699166.1, on the reverse strand, counting down.
AAACGGCAAGAATCTGACGACCGGCGACAATCTTTACAACATCATGCCATTGAACCTGAAACTGGCCGTGGAACAACATATTGGAAATTGGACCAATAGCATCGAGACGCAACTGGTGTCAGCCAAGACTAAAGTCGAAGCTGTCAGGAAAGAAATGAGAACCGGCGGTTACGGCTTGCTCAACTTGTACAGCAGCTACGAATGGAAGCAGGCACGCTTGGATATCGGGCTGGAAAATGCGCTGAACAAGTTCTATGCATATCCGTTGGGAGGTGCCTATGTCGGTCAGGGGGCCACCATGGGAACCGGGGTGGCTTATGGAGCGGTTGTTCCGGGTATGGGGCGCTCTTTCAATACGAGCTTGACGGTAAAGTTTTAACTGTCGTTTGCATGTCGAAGCAGACATTGTGTTGTCGGCGGAATTCAATCTGCATGATGAAGAAAACTTTAATTCGAAATCGTATAAACAGGCTAGAATAACCCGCTTTTTTGGAATGGTATGCCTCGACTTTTATCCAGGAGTAAAGTATGAAAAAGATTCTGTGTGCGTGTGTTTTGGCGATGCTCGCTGTATCGCAAGCTTATGCTGGCGAAGTGAAAGTGACCAAGGCGTGGACGCGCGCTACCGCCCCGGGGCAGGACAGTGCATCAGTGCAGTTGACCATCACCAGCAAAAAGGATGCGACCCTGATTGGCGTGGAGAGCGGGTCGGCGCAAAGCGGAGAGATACACAGCATGGTCATGGAAGGCAACATGATGAGGATGCGCGCGCTGGAATCCTTGCCTTTGCCGGCAAAGACACCCGTGACGTTGGGGGCGGATGGTAACCACTTGATGCTGATCGGGCTGAAGAATCCTCTCAGGGCCGGTCACCAACTGCCATTCGCGCTGACGGTTAAATTCGCAGACGGACATACGTCAGTTATCAGGGTTCTGGCCGTGATCAAGCCGCTGGAAACCACCAGTGACGAAGGGCATGAACATCACCATTAGGAGATAGCCATGTGGCGAAAACTATTCTGTGCGACCGGCCTGCTGCTCGCAAGTAACACCTGGGCCGGGACGAACGACGTGATAGTGGATAAGGTCTGGATGCGGGAAAGTGTGCCGGGACAAACTTCCGCCACCGTGCAGATGAACCTCACTGTCACCAAGGCGGCACGTCTGCTGTCGGTCAGCAGTCCGGTCGCCCGATCGGGAGAGCTGCAAGGAGTGGTGATGCGCCATGGCCAGTTGCAGACCGAAACGGTCAGCAGCATGAGGTTGAATGCTCACAGCATTACGCTCTTCGGGACGCGTGGCACATATTTGTCTCTGGTCGGATTGAAACAAGCCTTGAATGCCGGTGATCACGTTCCGTTGACGTTAGTGCTTGATGTCGGCGGTAAAACAGTTACCGTCAGCACCGAAGCCGAAGTAAGGGCGCTGGAATTGAGCTATCAGCATTACAACGATCCGACCGTAAAAGACCACCGGTAAGGGAGCGTTAACTTCTACGGTAACGGGCGGCTACATGCCGCCCGTTTCGTTTTTGTATGCGGTAGAATGCGCGCAGAATTTTGAAGGAACGAATATGCCATTGACTGTTGCCACTGCCGCACAAAAAGCCCATACCCTGTCCGAGGCGCTACCTTATATCCAGCGTTTTTTCGACAAGACCATCGTCATCAAATACGGCGGCAATGCCATGACCGACCCCAAGCTGCAGGAAGGTTTTGCGCGCGACGTCGTTTTGCTCAAGCTTGTGGGGATGAATCCGGTAGTGGTTCATGGCGGCGGTCCGCAGATCAACGACCTGCTGCAGAAGGTCGGCAAGAAAGGCGAATTCATCCAGGGTATGCGCGTCACTGACGAAGAGACCATGGATGTGGTCGAGATGGTGCTGGGCAAGGTTAACAAGGACATCGTCAATCTGATCAATCGATTTGGCGGTAAGGCAGTGGGATTGACCGGACAGGATGGAAGCTTTATCCGAGCCGAAAAGCTGATGCTGGAAAGCATGGATGAGCCAGGCAAGATGCTGGACATCGGACTGGTCGGCGATATCAACAAGATCGACCCATCCATCATCACGTTTCTGGACTCGGGCGATTTCATCCCTGTCATTGCGCCCATTGGCGTGTCGCCGGAAGGCGAGACATTGAACATCAACGCCGACGTGGTGGCGGGCAAGCTGGCGGAAGTGCTGCATGCCGAAAAACTGGTGCTGCTGACCAATACCCCGGGCGTTCTGGACAAGAACGGCAAGCTGCTTACCGGACTGACTCCCAAACAGATCGACGACCTGGTGACGGACGGCACACTGTCCGGCGGCATGCTGCCCAAGATCGGCTCGGCGCTGGATGCGGCGCGTGGCGGCGTGCGCTCGGTGCACATCATCGACGGACGTGTGGAACATGCCCTTTTGCTTGAGATTCTGACGGACGAAGGGGTGGGTACGCTCATCAAAAGCAAGTGATAACCGAGCCGGTCTGGATATTCGATCTGGATAACACGTTGCATGATGCGACGCCTCATATCTTTCCGCATATCAACCGCAGCATGACGGCATACCTGCAAGAACATTTGAATCTGGGCGAAGACGCAGCGAACGCATTGCGCATGGATTATTGGCAGCGTTACGGTGCAACGCTCAGCGGGTTGATGAAGCATCACGGTACCGACCCCGATCATTTTTTGCGGAATACTCACCGGTTTCCTGAATTGTCGAAGATGGTGCTGCGCGAGCCGCGCCTGCGTTCTGTGTTGAAACAGTTGCCGGGCAAAAAGCTGGTATTTTCCAATGCGCCGTTGCAATACGCGCAGGCAGTGTTGAAATTGTTGCTGGTGGATGACCTGTTCGACGATATTTTCGCCATTGAGCATTCACATTATCGTCCCAAGCCGCAGAGCGCAGGGTTCCGCGGCTTGTTGCGCAAGCATCGCGTGCATGCGGCGCAGTGTGTGATGGTGGAAGACAGCGCGGAGAACTTGCTTACCGCCAAGCGCCTTGGGATGCGCACCGTGTGGGTGAGCGACGCGCTGCGTGCGCCGAGTTATGTGGATGTGAAAATACGCAATGTGCTGGAACTGCCGCGCGCAGTGGGCAAACTTTAGGGGAGAAAACCATGGCAACCAAACAACCGGGCGAAAGAAAGCTACAAATATTGCAAACCGTAGCCGAAATGCTGGAACAGCCCAAGGGCGAGAAGATCACCACGGCCGCGTTGGCTGCGCGGCTCGGTTTGTCCGAGGCGGCGCTGTATCGACACTTTGCCAGCAAGGCGCAGATGTTCGAGGGGCTGATCGAATTCATCGAGCAGACCGTGTTCGGACTGGTAAACAAGATCGCCACCGAAGAACAGGACGGGCTGAAGCAGGTGGAAGGAATTCTCGGTCTGCTGCTGGGCTTTGCCCAGAAGAATCGCGGCATGACGCGGGTGCTGATCGGCGATGCCCTGGTGAACGAGGATGAGCGCCTGCAACAACGCATCAACCAGTTCCTCGATCGTATCGAGACTACCCTCAAGCAATCGCTGCGCATGGCAAGCACTCAAGGCAAACTGGCTGTCGACGACGACATCAGTGCTCATGCCAACCTGCTGCTATGCTATGTCGTCGGACGCTGGAACCAGTTTGGCAAGAGCGGTTACACGCGCGATCCGATGGCACAATGGCCGCAGCAATGGGGCATATTTCGGTCTCAGTTCAAATAGCCTCTTGGGTTGCGTCCCCAAATAAAAGCCGCTATATTCCTGCACATGCACATCTCTTGCCACATATCGCATTCCACCTTCAGCCTGCTGGCGGCGCTGAAGCTGCGCCCGTAACACGGCGGGGCGTAGCCCTTCGTTGCGGGCGCAGGCGTGTCGCGCATTAATCCTACCTACCCCATTAAGTATCAAAGCAGGCGGCTCGGTTGGTGTGAACCGAGGATGAACAATTGCGATGGAGCAAAAAATGACTGACAAATTAATCATATTCGACACAACTTTGCGCGACGGCGAGCAGAGCCCCGGCGCATCCATGACCAAGGAAGAGAAGTTGCGCATCGCGCGTCAGCTCGAAAAACTGGGCGTGGATGTGATCGAAGCTGGCTTTGCGGCCGCCAGCCCCGGCGATGCCGATGCGATCCACAGCATCGCCAAGGTCATCGAGCATTCCACCGTGTGTTCGCTGGCAAGAGCCAACGAGCGCGATGTGCGTGCGGCGGGCGAGGCGATCAAGCCGGCCAAACGCGGGCGCATCCACACATTTATCGCAACTTCACCCATCCATATGGAAAAGAAGCTGCGCATGACACCGGACCAGGTGGTGGAGCATGCGGTCACAGCAGTGAAGCTGGCACTGGAATACACCGACGATGTCGAATTCTCTGCCGAGGATGCGGTGCGTTCGGAAATGGATTTTCTGGTGCGGATATTCGACGAAGTCATCAAGGCCGGGGCGACGACCCTGAACGTGCCGGATACCGTGGGCTACAGCATTCCCGTGTTGTGGGGCGAGCGCTTCAAGCAGCTGATCGCTCGCGTGCCGAACAGCGGCAAGGTCATCTGGTCCACGCATTGCCACAATGATCTGGGCATGGCTTCTGCCAATTCCTTGGCTGCAGTAATGAATGGCGCAGGCCAGCTGGAATGCACCATCAACGGTCTGGGCGAACGTGCGGGTAATGCTTCGCTGGAAGAAGTGGTGATGGCGGTTAAGACGCGCCGCGACATCTTTACTTGCGACACGCGCATCGATACCACCCAGATCGTGCCGACTTCCAAGCTGGTTTCCAGCATCACCGGTTATCCGGTGCAACCCAACAAGGCCATCGTCGGTGCCAATGCGTTTGCGCATGAGTCGGGCATCCACCAGGATGGCGTACTCAAGCACCGCGAGACCTATGAAATCATGCGTGCCGAGGACGTGGGCTGGGGCGCGAACAAGATGGTGATGGGAAAACACTCGGGCCGATCCGCATTCCGTTCGCGCTTGCAGGAATTGGGTATTGTGCTGGAGGGTGAAGATGCTTTGAACGCAGCCTTCGCACGCTTCAAGGAACTGGCCGACAAGAAACACGACATCTTCGATGAGGACTTGCAAGCGTTGGTAAGCGACGAGGAAGCCTTGCAAGTAAGCGAGCATTACCGTTTGGTGGCGATGGGCGCGCATTCCGAAACCGGGGTATTGCCGGTGGCACGGGTGGTCATGAGCGTGGGCGGTAAAGAGCATCAGGCCGATGCCCAAGGCGGCGGACCGGTGGATGCGACATTCAAGGCCATCGAACAGATCGTGCACAGCGGAACCGAACTGCAGCTGTACTCGGTGAACAACATTACCAGCGGTACCGACGCGCAGGGCGAAGTCACGGTGCGCTTGTCCAAGGGCGGTCGTGTGGTCAACGGGCAGGGGGCGGACACCGATATCGTGGTGGCTTCTGCCAAGGCCTATCTGAATGCATTGAACAAGCTGGACACCGGATTGGAACGGGCGCATCCTCAAATATAGAGGCCCCGTTGCAGGAGAATTGAAATGAAACACAAGGTTGGTTTGGCAATACTGGGTGTGATGCTGTGCGGTAATACGCATGCGGCTGAGCCAAACGTGACTGCCGATCCATCGCCGGGCAAGGAGGCGGTCACTCTTGCCGTGCCGTCGGCGGACAAGAACGCCAAGCCTGGGCGGGGCAAGAAAGCAAAACCCAAGACTATGGTCCCGTCGGGTAATGCCGACCCCAAAGCAAATGTGAAGCAAGATGCTGTAACCGAGACACCGCCCGGCTCAATTCAACAATCCATTCAGCTCAAGGGTGTACGGGGGTAATTTGGCCGTCAGAACGCTTTCGTGCAGGGCATTGCTTCGATGCCCTTTTTAACGAACATTCTGCAGAAAAGCCATTGCCTGGTCGATGCCTAGCGCCAGTGCGGGGAAGTCGTGGCGCTCAGTACGTTCGTTCAGGCGCAGGTCGAAGCCGTCGCAGTCTATACCGATTACCAACCCTTGCACGGCTGACCGTTTGGCGTTGATCTTACCGAGCAACTCGTCTTCTTCTGCGGCGAGCGTGTTGGGCGGTATTTGGTATTTTTCGGCTTTTATCCAGTGGATGTCGCCGAAACCTCCGATATACCGCAGTGCGAGCGGCACGATGCGGTAGAACGAAAAATCGTGCATGGCGAAATAGGTCTGCGCCTCGGGGAAGTAACGCAAATAGCGTTTGCCCGCCTGCTCACGTTCCGCTATCGGGCAAGCAGTACCGACCACGGTGATGCGTCCCTGCGTCTGGATATGCGGGTCTTCCTGATTGTGCGTGATGAGGCTGACGCGCGGGTCATTCCGGATGTTTTTGGTATGTTCCGCCAGCGTGCTGATGAGAATGAGCAGGCTGCCGTCGTGATCCACCAGATAAGGCGTGATGGAGCCGAATGGATATCCGTCGAATTTTTTTGACAATGTGCCGAGAGCGCCATAGCGATGGGCACGCAGCAGCTGACGTGCGGCGCGTGCAGTATCTTGCGGGGAAGTTTTGTCGGGTATCATGTCGGCCATTGTATTTCAGTATTCCGGGTATATGAAACTTCCGAATTTCAAACTTCCAAATTTGGGTGTTGTCGATTCTGTTCGCTTTTTACGCTATGTCACGGTGCGCTTCCAGGAAGATCGCTGCACCCAAATGGCAGCCAGTCTGACCTTTACCACGCTGCTGTCGGTCGTTCCACTTATTACCATCGCGCTGACCTTGTTTTCGGCATTCCCGGTGTTCAGCGAGTTCTCTACACCGCTCAAGGAATACATTTTGATGAACATGGTGCCCGAGACCGGCGGACGGATCATCACGGGTTATATGGAGCAGTTTGCCGAAAGTGCATCGCGCCTGACTGCGGTGGGTATCGTTTTCCTTGCTGTTACCGCCATGCTGTTGATGCTGACCATCGACAACGCATTCAACATGATCTGGCGCGTATCCCGTCCGCGCAGTCTGTTGCAACGGGTATTGGTGTATTGGGCGGTATTGACGCTGGCGCCGCTGCTGGTTGGCGGCAGTTTGTCGCTCACTTCATGGCTGGTCGGATTCTCGGCAGAGTATGCACAGCGGATTCCCACGCTGAGCATGGATGCGATCAAGCTCGTTCCGCTCATGCTGACGACTGCAGCCTTCACTTTGCTGTTCCGTGTCGTGCCCAATCGTTATGTACCGATGCGCCACGCCGTCATCGGCGGACTGATCGGGGCGGTGGCGTTCGAGTCGATGAACCGCGCTTTCGCCTTCTATATCTCGCACTTTCCCACTTACAAACTGGTGTACGGCGCGTTCGCCAGCGTTCCGATTTTCCTGATGTGGGTGTATTTTTCCTGGCTCACAGTATTGTTCGGCGCGATCATCACCGCCTCTTTTTCGCACTGGCGCAGTACCCATTCGCTGCGGCTGGATCAGGCCGCGAAGCTCTATTACGCGGTGGGTATACTTAAACTGATGCATAAAGGATTGAACAAGGGCGAAGTGCAAACCCTGCCCGGATTGTCGCGGCATTTGCATATCGGTTACGAGGACGTCGAGCGCATTCTGGATAAGCTCGTCAAGGCCAGGATCGTGGGCAAGCTCTCGGGGCTGGGTTGGAGTATGGTGCGAGCCCCGGAAGCCGTGGAACTGAACGAATTGCTGAAAATCTTCCTGCTGGATGTGGCAACATTGCCAAGACATGCCGGGGATGGCGACATCAAAGCCTGGTTCACCTCGCTGGAGAAGCGGATGAACGAGCCCAGAGGCATGACCTTGTACGATATATGGAACAAGAGCGCATAGCGTATTGCCGCCCATCCGCTTTTGAGCTTTAATGCGCGCCGCCTGAATTTTGTTTGGCAAGTCACATTGGGAATTGACATGAAATTTATTGAAAACCTGCTCGAAGGTTCGTTGTGGAACAGCCGCTTCGTGATTTTCCTGGCGGTACTGGGCAGCCTGTTTGCAAGTTTTGCCATTTTCTACATGGCCACCGTGGATGTGGTGTTGCTGGTGCAACATACCTTCCACTATGCCGATGCCGGCATGGCTGACGAAGCGCGCAAGGCATTGCACGACAGCACGGTTTCACACATTGTTGAAGTGGTCGACGGTTATCTGCTGGCGGTGGTGCTGTTGATCTTTTCTCTGGGTTTGTATGAACTGTTTATCAGCGATATCGACCAGGCACACGGTAGCAAGGCATCCAGCAAGATATTGGTCATCAATAGTCTGGACGATCTCAAGTCGCGTCTGGCGAAGGTCATCCTGATGATCATGATCGTGACCCTGTTCGAGGAAGCGATCAATATGCATGTCTCGCAACCGATCGACCTGGTCTACATGGGGGCCAGCATCGCCCTGATCGCATTGGCTTTGTACTGGTCGCATGCGGCGGAAGGCAAGCACAGCGGGGATGACAGCGAAACGGCGGACAGCGAGCACGAAGAAAGGGCAGAACACTGATGAATTCCTTCCATCGCATGTTGTGGGTTGCTACTTTCCTGATGCTGTCAGGGGTGGCGTCGGCCGATTCCTTTGTGTTCAAGGATATGCAGGGGCAGCAACAGCGTTTGCAGGATTATCGCGGCAAGTGGGTGCTGGTCAATTTTTGGGCAACCTGGTGTCCACCCTGTCTGGAAGAGATTCCCGACCTGATTGCACTATATGATGCTCATAGAAATAAGGATCTGGTGGTTATTGGCGTCGCGCTGGACTCCACCAAAGATTCGGTAGTCGAGTTCGTCGCAAAGAAGAAAATCAGTTACCCCGTGGTTTTTGGCGATTACGACCTTGCGTCGCAAGTCGGCGACGTAGAGGCGCTGCCGACTACTTATCTGTACGATCCGACGGGCAAGTTGGTGAGTTATCAGCAGGGGATGGTGACGCGGACCAGCGTAGAGTCATATATCAAAAACAAGACGCTCAGGAAGTAACAGGGTCAACCGGTGTGGCGACTGCTGTTTTGCTGCGGTCTGCTCCAGTGGTTGTGCCAGGCTGCTTTTACCATGTTGGGATATTCCGGTTTTCCCAGGCTGCCGTTGTAGCGTCCCAAGGCACGAAACAGATCGCCCTTTTCCATGTCCAGGTAGTAGCGCAGGATGGTGCAGCCGTAGCGCAGGTTGGTGCGCAGATGAAACAGATCCTGGTCACCCGTGCCTATCGTTTTTGTCCAGAACGGCATCACCTGCATGTAGCCGCGTGCGCCTGACTTTGAAATTGCATATTTTCTGAACCCGCTCTCCACTTCGATCAGGCCCAAGACCAAATGCGGATCCAGGCCGGCACGGGTCGCTTCGTAATGCACCGTACTCAATAAATCGAACCGGTATGCCGCATCCGGAATGCGCGTGGCAAGGCGTTGCGACATGTCGTCCAGCCACAGCTGTGCTTCCTGCTGCGAGGCGAAGGCCAGCTTGGGTGCGGCCTGATCCGATACGGCATGTTGCAGCATGCTGCGCACGCTGGCAGAAAGCACTTCTTCCTTTTGGGCGCCGGCCTGTGCACTGACGGCAAAACATAAACCTGCAACCAGAAGCAGGATTGAGAATGCTCGATCCAGGATTGAGCGAAAAGCAGAGCAGCGGAGCTGATTCGATTGCGCCGCTCCACTTCTGAATCCTGTATCCCGAATCCTGTATCCTGATCTCATAGTTTGGATTGTACGAGCTTGGCAACTTCTTGCAAGGGCACGGCCTGCGCCGCTTCATCCTTCCGCCCCTGGTATTCGACCTTGCCTTCTTTCAATCCGCGATCGCCGATCACGATGCGATGCGGGATGCCGATCAGTTCCAGGTCGGCGAACATCACACCGGGGCGCTCGTCGCGGTCATCCAGCAACACTTCAACACCTGTGGCGACCAATTCGGTATAGAGCTGTTCAGCGGCGTTGCGCACGGCTTCGCTCTTCTTGATGCCGATAGGAGCGATGGCAACCTGGAACGGAGCCATGCTCGCAGGTAGCGCAATACCGCGTTCGTCGAAATTCTGTTCGATGGCGGCGGCCACGATGCGTGACACGCCGATGCCGTAGCAGCCCATCTCCATGACCTGAGCCTTGCCATTCTCGTCCAGGAACGTGGCTTGCAGTGCCTCGGAGTATTTGGTGCGCAACTGGAAGATGTGGCCGACCTCGATGCCGCGGCACAAGTCGAGCGTGCCCTTACCATCCGGGCTGGGGTCTCCGGCGACGACGTTGCGCAGGTCGTGGATATTGGCCGAGTCCAGAGGCACATCGCGTCCGAAGTTCGCGCCGCTGAAGTGGAATCCGTCGTCGTTCGCCCCGCAGATAAAATCACTTAGTACGGCCGCGGCACGATCTGCCAGCACGTGCACTGTGGCGTTTACCGGGCCAATGTAGCCAGTGCGGCAGTGCATATGACGGTGTACTTCCTCTTCGCTGGCGAAACGGAACTCGCCCAGCACTTTGCTTGCCTTGATCTCATTGAGCTGGTGGTCGCCACGCAAAAGCAGGAGGACGAACTCGTTTTCATGGGTCATCACTGCGATGGCTTTCAACACATTCCGGGCGGAGGTGTCAAAAAATGCGGCAACCTCCTCGATGGTTTTCTGTCCCGGAGTAATGACCTTCTGCATTTCCTGTGTGGCCTCGCCTCTTGGTGTGGCGGGCGCGACGGCCTCGGCCAGTTCGACGTTGGCGGCATAATCCGAGTTCGGGCAGAACGCCAGTGCATCTTCGCCTGAATCCGCCAGCACATGGAATTCATGCGAGCCGCTGCCGCCGATGGCACCGGTGTCGGCCGCTACGGCACGGAACTGCAGGCCGAGGCGGGTGAAGATGCGGGAGTATGTTTCGTACATCACGCGGTAGGTCTGCTCCAGGCTTTCGAAGCTGCTATGGAAGGAATAGGCATCCTTCATCACGAACTCGCGTGCGCGCATCACGCCGAAGCGGGGGCGGACTTCGTCGCGGAACTTGGTCTGGATCTGGTAGAAATTCAGCGGCAACTGGCGGTAGCTTTTCACCTCGCGGCGCGCGATGTCGGTGATGACCTCCTCATGCGTGGGGCCAAAGCAGAACAGGTTGTTGTGCCTGTCCTTGATCTTGAGCATCTGCGGGCCGAAGACTTCCCAGCGTCCGGTCTCCTGCCATAGTTCGGCGGGCTGCACGGCGGGCATCAGCAGCTCGATGCCGCCGCTCTTGTTCATTTCTTCGCGAACCACGGCCTCAACTTTGCGCAGTACGCGCAGACCCAGAGGCATCCAGGAATACAAGCCGCTGGAAAGCTTGCGAATGTAACCCGCGCGCAACATCAGGCGATGGCTGGGCAGTTCGGCTTCGGCGGGGGCTTCTTTGAGAGTAGAAATAAAAAATTGTGAAACGCGCATGTTTTATGACTCATCGTACTGGTTGGAGGGCGCGATTCTACTGCATGCGGCGATTGGCGTCTTTCCAGTGGGGGTGAAATGTGGAACAATCCACCACATTGAAAAACAGAGTGGGGCGAATCATGATAGACCGAGAAGGTTATCGCCCGAATGTCGGCATCATTCTGACTAACGCAAAGAATCAGGTATTTTGGGGCAAACGCATCAGGCAGGATGCATGGCAGTTTCCGCAAGGCGGCATCCAGCACGGCGAAACGCCGGAGCAGGCGATGTACCGCGAGTTGCACGAGGAAGTCGGGCTGCATACCTGCCATGTACAGATATTGGGGCGTACCCGCGATTGGATGCGTTATGAGGTGCCGCAGACTTGGGTCAAGCGCGATTCGCGCGGCAACTACAAGGGGCAGAAGCAGATTTGGTTCCTGTTGCGTCTGGTTGGGCGGGACTGCGATGTATCGTTGCGCGCTTCCGGACACCCGGAGTTCGATGCGTGGCGCTGGATTGATTACTGGGTCGAACTGGACAGCGTCATCGAGTTTAAACGCGATGTTTACCGTTTGGCACTGAATGAACTGGTTCGTTACTTGCCGCCGCTGAAAGCCGGGGCACGCAGGGAAACTGCAGGTAAGATGCAGGACAGCAGCATGGATGAACACAAGCAATTAATTCAAAGAGGATAGGCATGCGCCATAATTTTTCAGTATTAACCAATCGCCCCTTAAAAGCAGGTGCAAGTTTTTCCAGGCCGACGCAGGTATTGCCACAGAATGTCGTTATGAACGATCCGGCCATCAGTGTGATGACAGATCTGCGTAGCGTTTCGGTCGTCAATGTGCGGGCCAGGACATCTCTGGATAAGGCGAATGCCAAGATGATCCGTTATGGCGTGCGGACCTTGTTGGTACTTGACGACGCCGACAAGGTGGTCGGATTTCTGACTGCAACGGATGTGATGGGTGAGAAACCGGTGCGCTTTCTGCAACAAGTAGGCGGGACGCATGCCGATATTATGGTGAGCGATGTGATGACAGTGCAGAGCGAACTGGAAGTGCTGAATCTGGTTGACGTGCTGAAAGCCAAAGTGGGAAATATCCTCGTTACGCTGAAGGCGTCCGGACGGCAACACGCCATGGTGGTTGAAGAAAATGCGGACGGTAGCCAGACAGTGCGAGGCTTGTTTTCCGCAACGCAAATTGCCCGGCAGCTGGGCTTGCAGATCAAGACGGCCGAAGTTGCCAAGATTTTTGCCGAAATCGAGGCGGCGGTCGGCACACATTAAGTATTCAGCACTGTGTTCATTCGAGCACAGGTTCACTCTGGTTGGAGGTTTGATGGGCCGTTTTGCTTTGTATTTGATTTCAGGGTTGGTAGGGATTGTTTTGGCCGGGTGTGCCAGTTTCATGAGTGACGATATTCATGTTGGTGAGAAAGAAAAAGTCAATGCTAATGCGTCGAAAGTCAAGGCCCTCGCTTCCATCCGTATTGCAGGCTATGTTGATGGGCGCAATGTAGGCAACCCGCGAAAAATCGGCATAAACGAAGAACGGGTATTTGGTATGTCAGGAAAAGACATCGTTCTGGATCGCGATGTGACGGACGTTGTAGCTGATTTTTTGCGCAAACGCCTGGATAATTCGGGCATACAGATCTTGGGAAAAGACGATGCCAACGCACTGTTCGAACTGAGCGGGGTCGTCAAGGAGTTGCGCTATGATGTAAAGGCGCGCGACTATGTGCTTATCAGACTGGATACCACTCTTAAAGAGGTTGCTACTGGAAAAGTGGTTTGGGCTGGCGAAGTGGAGGAGAAGGCTGATCGCTTTGCCGGAGTGTCCGGCAATACCAAGGGCGATATTGCCGATTACCTGAAACAGGAAATCGGTGTGGTGACGGACAAGACTTCGGAAGCAATCTATACCGTACTGATGGCTACCCGTCCCGAATTGTTTAACCTGACCCCGGGCACCAAGGTGATTCCGGGCGTTAAGGTTCTGGTGACTCCGGGTGTCGCTTCATCTCCTGAACCAGCCGTTCCCGCACCTGCGGCGCCTGCCGCTGGCGACAAATCGCATGACTCAACTTCTGCAAACGGAATGTTGGAGGTGAATACCACACCCGACCGTGCCAAGGTGTATGTGGACGGCATCTATTTCGGAATGTCACCGCTGCGCGCAGAGACCGATCCTGGCGTGCACAAGGTAGAGGTCAAGATCAAGGGGTACAAGACTGCATCCGAGAAAGTCTCGATACGCAAAGGCGAAAGTACCGAGCTGGAATTGACGTTGGAACATTGACCTGGGAAACAGCAAAAAGGCCCGCTTGATGCGGGCCTTTTTTATCTGGCAATTAATGCTTGCCCGTGCTGCCGAAGCCGTTGGCGCCGCGCTGGCTCATCGGGAATTCCTCCACGATATTGAACTGTACTTGCGCTACCGGCACGATGACCAGTTGCGCGATTCGCTCCATCGGCATTAATGCAAAAGGGTGATGTCCGCGGTTCCAGATCGAGATGAATATCTGCCCCTGATAATCCGAGTCGATCAGTCCGACCAGGTTGCCGAGCACGATGCCATGCTTGTGTCCCAGGCCGGAACGAGGCAGGATCATGGCCGCATAATGCGGGTCATTCAGGTGCAGGGCGATGCCGCTGGGGATGAGTTCGCATTGACCCGGCTGGATGGTCATGCTGCCGTCGATACAGGCGCGCATGTCTATACCTGCCGAACCCGGGGTGGCGTAGGCGGGCGGGTGTTCGTGCAGGCGCGGGTCGAGTATCTTCACATCCACTTTTTTCATTGCTTGCTTCCTTTCCTGTAAAGAACAGCGGCATGACGCAACAGCGCCCGTGCCAAAGCGAGTTTATCGGCGCGCGGCAACACATGCTCGCCCGCATCGTCGAACAATACCAGTTCATTGTCGTCGCTGCCGATGGCATTTTGCGCCAGGTTGGCGGCCAGCAAAGGAATGTTCTTCTTCCTGCGTTTGGTTGCGGCGTATTCGCTCAGTTTCTCGCTCTCGGCCGCGAAGCCAACGCAGAATGGCGGTTTGGGCAGGCTGGCGACGTAGGCCAATATGTCGGGATTGGGGATGAGTTCCAGCGTCAGCCCAGTATCGCTCTTCTTGATCTTCTGCTCGCTCGGTTGTGCCACGCGGTAATCGGCGACCGCGGCCACGGCAATGAACATGTCGGATCTTGCCGCCTGATGTTTTACCGCTTCAAACATCTCGGCGGCGCTCGTGACGTTCACCGTGTTCGCTCCATTGGGCTGAGGCAGCGCCGTCGGTCCCGAAACCAGGGTGACTGCGGCACCCATTTCCAGTGCCGCTTGCGCAATGGCATAGCCCATCTTGCCACTGCTGCGGTTGGTGATACCGCGGACTGCGTCAATCGCTTCGTATGTTGGGCCTGCAGTGATGAGAATATTTATTCCAGCCAGAAGCTTGGGCTGGAACAGTGCGACGATATCTTGCGCCAACGTTTCCGCTTCCAGCATCCGTCCCATGCCTTCTTCTCCGCAGGCCTGTATTCCGCTCGACGGTCCCAATACCGTCACGCCGTCGGAGATAAGTTGTTGCAGGTTGCGTTGCATTGCAGCATTCGACCACATTTGCTTGTTCATAGCGGGTGCGACCAATAGCGGGCAATCGCGCGCCAGACATAAAGTGGAAAGCAGGTCATTGGCGAGGCCGTGCGCCAGTTTGGCGATGAAATCTGCGGTGGCGGGAGCGATCACGATGGCATCGGCAAGACGGCTGGCATGAATGTGGGCCATACCCTTGTCGTCCTGCCACTGGTCGATCAACACCGGCTGCCCGGTGAGCGCCCGCATCGTGGCGGGCGTGATGAAGTGCGTCGCCGCTTCCGTCATTGCAACCTGCACCTCGATGTCCAGTTTCACCAGCAGGCGTGCCAACTCTGCCGCCTTGTAGGCCGCGATGCCGCCGGTGATGCCGAGCACAATGCGTTTTGTCTGGGCCATGTTCATAATGCCGCGCATCTTAACAAGAAAGCGTCTTGTATGGCGGGTGCGTTGGAAAGCCAGGTCGTGTAGTCGAATGAACGGGCTATGGACAGGTGGTAAGTGTTTTGGATTGCATATATTTTTATAGTTGTGGGCATAGTTCTGTTTGGTAAGAATGCAGGTATGGGAAGTTATCCGGACCCTCAGGCATATTGACCCTACTATGAAATCAGGTTAATTTGCGATCATGATTTTTGTGCACTACTTCCTTTCCGCCCTCTTCGGTCGCAACAGAGTTACTGTTGCGCAATTATTCACATCGCTTACTCAATATGCAGTATATCAAGCATGAGTATCGCTGACTGGCCTGCCGGAGAACGCCCGCGCGAGAAATTGTTGCAGCGTGGGGCGGCAGCATTGTCGGATGCTGAGCTACTGGCTATCTTCCTGCGCACAGGGGTAGTCGGCAAGAGTGCGGTTGATCTGGCGCGCGACGTACTCGCGCGATTCGGCACTCTCACCCGGTTGTTCGCGTCCGAGGAGCGGGAATTCTGCGACATGCACGGAATGGGGCAGGCCAAGTACGTGCAGTTGCAGGCGGTGCTGGAGATGTCGCGGCGCGCACTGCAAGAAGAGATGCGGTCAGGAGATGCGCTGAATTCACCACGTATGGTGCGCGAATATCTGCAATTGTTGCTACGTGCACGGCAGCAGGAGGTGTTCGTTGCGATCTTCCTGGATGCGCAGCATCGGGTGGTTGCGGCGGAAGAGTTGTTTCAGGGCACTTTGACGCAAACCAGCGTATATCCGCGCGAAGTGGTGAAGCGGGCATTGCATCACAATGCGGCGGCGGTAATTTTTGCGCACAATCATCCTTCCGGGGTGGAGGAGCCAAGCGATTCGGATCGGTTGCTGACCGGTGCGTTAAAGCAATCTCTGCAGTTGATAGATGTGCGAGTGCTGGATCATTTCATTGTGGCGGGAGCGTGCTGCCTTTCGTTCGCGGAAAAGGGCATGTTGTGAGAAACCGAAATATGGCTATTGATATAGAAGCGGCGTTCTACAACATGCCCATTTATAATTAAGCCGTATCAGGGCAAGGGGCCGGGAGAGAGCGTGCAGCAACACTTATTACACCTTCAAAAGCTGCCCCGACAGCCTTTTTAACTTGATCGGATGATGTCCAAAAGTAGGTGGAGTCACTATTTGGTTGCTGCTTGGCTGGTTATTCCGGACAAGTTGCAAGTATTTACCTGAGCAAGTCTAGATTTTTCAGCCGGAATGAGTCGGGCTGGCCTGCTTCTTGCTGAAAATTCCGTTGATTCCCTTTGACAAGGCGCGTAGTTATCTGGATAATCGCGCGCTCTTTGAATGGAGGGGTGGCCGAGCGGTTAAAGGCAGCAGACTGTAAATCTGCCCTCTCAGAGTACGAAGGTTCGAATCCTTCCCCCTCCACCAGATTTTGCAGTTTGCTGTTTTTAAGTGGGCTGGTGTTGGGTTTTTTGCGGGAGTAGCTCAATGGTAGAGCTGAAGCCTTCCAAGCTTATGACGAGGGTTCGATTCCCTTCTCCCGCTCCAGTTTTTCGCTTGCCCATGTGGCTCAGTGGTAGAGCACTCCCTTGGTAAGGGAGAGGTCGTGAGTCCGATTCTCACCATGGGCACCAGTTTTTTTTGTGATTAATGTTTGGCATTGATAAGGGATAAATCATGGCAAAGAGCAAATTTGAACGAACGAAGCCGCACGTAAACGTAGGCACGATTGGACACGTTGACCACGGCAAGACCACCCTGACAGCGGCGATCACCATGGTGTTGTCGAAGAAGTTTGGCGGCGAAGCCAAGGCTTACGACCAAATTGACGCGGCACCGGAAGAAAAGGCGCGCGGTATTACTATTAATACTGCCCACGTTGAATACGAGACGGCCAACCGCCACTACGCGCACGTTGACTGCCCGGGCCACGCCGACTACGTCAAGAACATGATTACCGGTGCCGCCCAGATGGACGGCGCGATCCTCGTTGTATCCGCCGCTGACGGCCCCATGCCTCAGACCCGCGAGCACATCCTGTTGGCGCGTCAGGTTGGCGTACCGTACATCATCGTGTTCATGAACAAATGCGACATGGTGGACGACGCAGAATTGCTGGAACTGGTCGAAATGGAAATCCGGGAATTGCTTTCCAAGTATGACTTTCCTGGCGACGACACCCCCATCATCAAAGGCAGCGCCAAGCTGGCGGTTGAGGGTGACCAAGGTGAACTGGGTGAGCCCTCTATCTTCCGTCTGGCCGAAGCGCTTGACACCTACATTCCGACACCGGAGCGCGCCATCGACGGCGCCTTCCTGATGCCCGTGGAAGACGTATTCTCCATTTCCGGTCGCGGTACTGTTGTGACGGGCCGTATCGAGCGCGGCGTAGTCAAAGTCGGCGAAGAGCTGGAAATCGTCGGTATCAAACCGACCCAAAAGACCACCTGCACCGGCGTTGAAATGTTCCGCAAGCTGCTGGACCAGGGTCAGGCAGGCGACAACGTGGGCGTGCTGCTGCGCGGCACCAAGCGTGAAGAAGTTGAGCGCGGCCAAGTGCTGTGCAAGCCAGGTTCCATCAAGCCGCACACCAAGTTCACAGCCGAGATTTACGTCTTGGGCAAGGATGAGGGTGGCCGCCATACCCCGTTCTTCCAAGGTTATCGTCCGCAGTTCTACTTCCGTACGACGGACGTGACGGGTGCGGTCGAACTGCCGGCAGGAACCGAGATGGTGATGCCTGGCGACAACGTGAGCATCACGGTGAACCTGATCAACCCGATCGCGATGGAAGAAGGTCTGCGCTTCGCGATCCGCGAAGGCGGTCGTACCGTCGGCGCGGGTGTGGTTGCCAAGATCATCGAGTAATTATTAGCGATGATGGCGGAGTGAAGTGATTCGCTCCGCTGTTGTCATTTGCAGGTTTATAGGCCAGTAGCTCAATTGGTAGAGTATCGGTCTCCAAAACCGAGGGTTGGGGGTTCGAGACCCTCCTGGCCTGCCAGTTAGTAAAGTAGAAACGGACAGTTCGTACATGGCTGACAAGATCAAATTACTGGTTGCATTTCTGTTCGTCGTGGCAGGTGTGGTTGGCTACTATGCATTGCAGGATAGTGCTGCGGTATTGCGCGTACTGTCGGTGCTTTTCGGTGTGTTGCTGGCGGCAGGTATGTTCTGGATGACCGTGTCCGGCAAGCAGTTCTTTGGATTTGCCGGCGACTCGGTGGCGGAAGCCAAGCGCGTAGTGTGGCCGACGCGTAAAGAGACGATACAGACCACGGCAGTGGTGATTCTGTTTGCGGTGATAATGGCGCTGTTCCTGTGGGCGGTAGATGC
The DNA here is from genome assembly GCF_902459525.1 of Sideroxydans sp. CL21. NCBI lineage: Bacteria > Pseudomonadati > Pseudomonadota > Betaproteobacteria > Nitrosomonadales > Gallionellaceae > Sideroxydans > Sideroxydans sp. CL21. The sequence goes on along the minus strand of NZ_LR699166.1, from coordinate 2,850,702 downwards.
GAGTCTGTTGATGATCGTCAATAAATTGATGGGACGGAGTGAGTGATGGCCAAGCGTTGGTATGTGGTGCATACGTACTCGCAGTTCGAGAAAAGCGTACAGCGTGCTTTGCTGGAACGTATCGCGCGCGAAGGAATGGAAGACTTGTTCGGTCAGATTCTTGTTCCGGTCGAAGAGGTTGTCGAACTTAAGTCCGGTCAGAAGAGCATCAGTGAGCGCAAATTCTTTCCCGGTTATGTGCTTGTCGAAATGGATATGACCGACGAGAGCTGGCACCTGGTGAAGAATACGCCCAAGGTTACCGGTTTCCTCGGTGGTTCGGCCATGAAGCCGACGCCGATCAGCCAGAAAGAAGTCGACAACATCATGCAGCAGATGCAGGCGGGTGTTGAAAAGCCGCGTCCCAAAGTGTTGTTCGAAGTGGGCGAGGCGGTGCGAGTCAAGGAAGGTCCGTTCACGGATTTCCACGGTATGGTGGAAGACGTCAATTACGACAAGAGCAAGCTGCGGGTTGCGGTCACCATTTTTGGACGGTCGACACCTGTGGAACTGAATTTCGGGCAAGTCGAAAAAGCCTGATGTTGAGCGCCGGGATTTCCGGCATGGCAAACGGGGAGTGTATCGGTGCGGTAGCGATATGCGTTTAACCCACTAAGCAAGGAGTAGCAACGTGGCAAAGAAAATCATCGGCTTCATCAAGCTGCAAGTACCGGCCGGCAAGGCCAATCCCAGTCCTCCTATCGGCCCGGCGCTCGGTCAGCGCGGCCTGAACATCATGGAATTCTGCAAGGCGTTCAACGCGCAGACCCAGGGTGTCGAGCCAGGTCTGCCAATCCCGGTGGTGATCACCGCGTTTGCGGACAAGAGCTTCACCTTTGTGATGAAGACTCCTCCTGCGACCATTCTGATCAAAAAGGCCGCCGGTGTGCAAAAAGGCAGCAAGACGCCGCATACCGACAAGGTTGGTAAACTGACCCGCAAGCAAGCGGAAGATATTGCCAAAGCCAAGCAGCCTGACCTGACGGCGGCCGATCTGGATGCCGCAGTACGCACCATTGCCGGTAGCGCGCGCAGCATGGGCATCACTGTGGAGGGCGTATAACATGGCACAAATTTCCAAACGATATAAGGCGCTCGCCGCCAAGGTCGATCGCAACAAGTTGTATGCGCTGGATGAGGCGCTGAAGCTGGTGAAAGAAACCGCAAAAGCCAAGTTCGATGAGTCTATCGACGTCGCTGTGAATCTGGGTATCGATGCCAAAAAGTCCGACCAACTGGTTCGCGGTTCCGTGGTGTTGCCCAAGGGCACCGGCAAGACCGTGCGCGTGGCCGTATTCGCGCAAGGTGCGAAGGCTGAAGAAGCCAAAGCGGCGGGTGCCGATATCGTCGGTTTCGACGATCTGGCCGAAAGCATCAAGGCTGGCAAGATGGATTTTGACGTGGTGATCGCTTCTCCCGATGCAATGCGTATCGTTGGTCAATTGGGTCAGATCTTGGGCCCGCGCGGTTTGATGCCCAACCCCAAGGTGGGCACCGTGTCCGCTGATGTGGCGGGTGCAGTGAAGAACGCCAAGGCTGGTCAGGTTCAGTACCGCACAGACAAGAACGGTATCGTGCAGTGCACTATCGGTCGCGCTTCTTTCGCATCGGAAGCGTTGCGCGAGAACATGCTGGCGCTTATTGATGCCTTGAACAAGGCCAAGCCTGCGGCTTCCAAGGGTGTTTACCTGAAGAAAGTGGCGATCTCCAGCACCATGGGCGTCGGCATTCGTGTTGAGCAGGCTAGTCTGGCTGCGTAAAGTTTTGATTTTGGCGGCGGGGGTTTCCCCGTTGCCATTTGTTCTTTGACTGCTGGCGGTATAGGCAGATTATCAAAGACCGTTGGTGTCGAAGGCGTTGTTGGCCCGAGGCTTAATCGACGGCAGTTGCGTCAGCCCACGTAGATGGTGTGCCCGCGAGCAGGAAGTATTTGTTGTTCCCTGTCTTGAGGACGCGGTCGTTAATCATGGAGTATCAAACTACGGTGCGATATTCCGCTGTGAAGATGGAGGAAGACTTTGGGTCTTAATCTGCAAGAAAAGCAAGCGGTGGTCGCGGAAGTCAGCGCACAAGTGGCGCAGGCTCAGACTATTGTACTGGCTGAGTATCGCGGCATCGAAGTCGGCGACATCACCAAGCTGCGTGCCAATGCACGCAAGTCTGGTGTGTATTTCCGCGTGGTAAAAAACACGTTGGCACGCCGTGCGGTGCAAGGCACTCCTTTCGAGGTGTTGGCAGAGAAGATGGAGGGGCCGCTGGTATACGGCATCAGCGCTGATCCTGTCGCCGCTGCGAAAGTAGTGTATGACTTCGCCAGAACGAACGAAAAATTGGTGATTACAGCGGGTGCTTACAACGGCAAGATGCTGGACAAGGCGGGTGTTTCCGCATTGGCCACCGTACCGCCGAAGGAAGTTCTGCTGGCGCAACTGCTGGGTCTGTTGCAATCACCGGTTTCGGGTTTGGCGCGCGTACTCGTCGCAGTGGCAGAAAAGAAGACTGCTACCGCGTAATTTATTTCGATCTTTTAATTCAGGAAGAACAACATGGCATTCGATAAAGACGCATTTTTGACAGCACTGGACGGTATGTCTGTGCTGGAACTGAACGAGTTGGTAAAGGCTGTTGAAGAGAAGTTTGGCGTGTCAGCTGCTGCGATGGCTGCTCCTGCTGCTGCTGGTGGCGCCGGTGCCGGCGCTGCCGCAGTCGAGCAGACCGAATTCACTGTGACCCTGAAGTCGGCTGGTGAGGCCAAGGTTAACGTGATCAAAGTCGTGCGCACTATCACTGGTCTGGGCTTGAAAGAAGCCAAGGATCTGGTTGACGGCGCACCGAAGGCAGTCAAGGAAGGCATCAGCAAAGCTGACGCCGATGCGATCGCCAAGCAATTGATCGAAGCTGGCGCAACTGCTGAAGTCAAGTAATCTCAGCGTTTGCAGAGAGGCTGACGGAAAACCCGTCAGCCTTTTGCCGCTTCTGGAAACAAAACCGGAATGTTGTGTTTGGATGTTTAGAAGTTAACGGTTAAGCGGTGCGCGAGCGCCGATTGTCCCTTACCTTTTCCTTCTGTTAGTGGAGATACCATGAGCTATTCTTTTACCGAAAAAAAACGTATTCGTAAAAGTTTTGCAAAGCGCGTCGGCGCTTTGCCGGTGCCGTTTTTGCTGTCCACCCAGCTGGAATCATACAGCGATTTCCTGCAGGCTTGGGTCGCGCCCGAGCAGCGCAAGAATGAAGGCCTGCAAGCGGCTTTCAATTCCATCTTTCCGATTGAAAGCCACACCAAGTTCGCGCGTCTGGACTTTGTCAGCTATACGCTGGGTATGCCGCCGTTCGATGTGCGTGAGTGCCAGCAGCGCGGCCTGACTTACGCATCTCCATTGCGTGCTCGCGTGCGCCTGACCATCCTGGACAAGGAGGCATCCAAGCCGACCGTGAAAGAAGTGAAAGAGCAGGAAGTCTATATGGGCGAGATCCCGTTGATGACGCATACCGGCTCTTTCGTTATCAACGGCACGGAGCGCGTTATCGTTTCGCAGCTGCACCGTTCACCCGGCGTGTTCTTCGAGCATGACCGCGGCAAGACCCATTCTTCCGGCAAGCTGCTGTTTTCGGCGCGCGTGATTCCCTATCGCGGTTCCTGGCTGGACTTCGAGTTCGATGCCAAGGACTACGTGTATTTCCGTATCGACCGTCGCCGCAAGATGCCGGTGACCATTCTGCTGAAGTCATTGGGCTATACACCCGAACAGATTCTGGAGATGTTCTTCAGCAACGACACCTTCCATTTCAGCAAGAAAGGCATCCAGTTCGAAGTGGTGCCGGAGCGACTGCGCGGCGAAATCGCGCGCTTTGATATTGAAGGCAAAGGCAAGCTCATCGTTGCCAAGGACAAACGCATCACCGTGCGGCACATCCGCGAGATACAGGAAGCAGGTATCGACAAGCTGGCCGTGGGAGCGGATTTCCTGATAGGCCGTGTATTGGCGCACAACATCGTTGACAAGGACAGCGGCGAGATCATCGCCAATGCCAATGATGAAATCACCGAGACATTGCTGGGCAAGCTGGAAGCGGCTGGCGTGGCAAAAATTCATACCCTGTATACGAATGATCTGGATCAGGGAGCATTCATTTCACAGACTCTGCGTACTGATGAGACTACAGATTTGTGGACGGCACGCGTGGCGATCTATCGCATGATGCGTCCCGGCGAGCCGCCTACTGAAGACGCCGTAGAGGCGTTGTTCAACGGTCTATTCTTCAATGAAGACCGCTACGATCTGTCCGCCGTGGGCCGCATGAAGTTCAACCGTCGCGTCGGTCGCGAAGAGTTGACAGGTGCCGTCATCCTGTCCAATGAAGACATCGTGGAAGTGATCCGTATTCTGGTCGAGTTACGCAATGGTCGCGGCGAGATCGACGACATCGATCACCTGGGTAACCGCCGCGTGCGCGCCGTGGGCGAATTGGCCGAGAACCAGTTCCGTACCGGTCTGGCTCGCGTTGAGCGCGCCGTGAAGGAACGCCTCGGCCAAGCCGAAGCCGACAACCTGATGCCGCACGACCTGATCAACGCCAAGCCGATTTCGGCTGCGGTGAAGGAATTCTTCGGTTCTTCGCAATTGTCGCAGTTCATGGACCAGACCAACCCCTTGGCGGAAGTGACACACAAGCGTCGTATCTCCGCACTGGGTCCGGGTGGTCTGACCCGCGAACGCGCCGGTTTCGAAGTGCGCGACGTGCACCCGACCCACTACGGCCGCGTGTGCCCGATCGAAACACCGGAAGGTCCGAACATCGGCCTGATCAACTCGCTGGCGCTGTATGCACGCACCAACGAATACGGCTTCATCGAAACACCTTATCGCCGTGTCGTGAAGAGCCGTGCGACCGACGATGTTGACTATCTGTCCGCCATCGAAGAAGGCAAGTTCACCATCGCCCAGGCGAACGCCGAACTGGACAAGAAGGGTCACTTCACCAACGACATCGTGTCTGCACGCCAGCATAACGAGTTCGTGTTGGCCGAGCCGGACAAACTGGAATACATGGACGTGGCGCCGGCACAGGTGGTGTCCGTGGCTGCGTCGCTGATCCCGTTCCTGGAACACGATGACGCGAACCGCGCATTGATGGGCGCCAACATGCAACGCCAGGCTGTGCCTGTGTTGCGTGCCGAGAAGGCGCTGGTCGGTACCGGTATCGAGCGTACGGTAGCGGTCGACTCCGGCACGGCTGTGCAAGCTTGGCGTGGTGGTCGTGTGGACTATGTGGATTCCGGCCGTATCGTGGTTCGAGTCAATGACGACGAAACCACTGCAGGAGAAGTCGGTGTGGACATCTACAACCTGACCAAGTACACCCGTTCCAACCAGAATACCAACATCAACCAGCGTCCGCTGGTGCGCGTGGGCGACGAAATTGCTCGCGGCGATGTGGTGGCAGACGGTGCATCGACCGATATGGGCGAGTTGGCGCTGGGCCAGAACATGATGATCGCGTTCATGCCATGGAACGGTTACAACTTCGAGGACTCGATCCTGATCTCCGAGCGTGTGGTTGCAGAAGACCGCTTCACTTCGATCCACATTGAAGAGCTGACGGTGATGGCGCGCGATACTAAGCTGGGCACGGAAGAAATTACACGCGATATCCCGAATTTGTCCGAAGCACAGATGGCGCGTCTGGACGAGTGCGGCATTGTGCACATCGGCGCGGAAGTCGGGGTGGGCGATGTGCTGGTGGGCAAAGTCACTCCAAAAGGCGAAACGCAACTGACGCCGGAAGAGAAGCTGCTGCGCGCGATCTTCGGCGAGAAGGCGTCCGATGTGAAGGATACTTCGCTGCGCGTGAAGGCCGGTATTTCCGGTACCGTCATCGATGTGCAAGTATTCACCCGCGAAGGTCTGCAACGCGACAAGCGCGCTCAGCAGATCATCGACGACGAACTGTCACGCTACAAGAAAGACTTGGCCGACCAGATGCGCATCGTTGAGGCTGACTTGTTCTCCCGCCTGGAAAAGCTGTTGCACAACAAGGTCGCCAACGGCGGTCCGAAGAAGCTGGCCAAGGGCACCAAGCTGAGCAAGGAATATTTGCATAGCGTCGAGCATCATCAGTGGTTCGACATCCGTGTCGCCGACGATGATGTGGCTGTCCAGATGGAGCAGGTCAAGGAAGGTTTGGCGCAGAAACGTGTGGAATTCGACGCAGCGTTCGAACTGAAGAAGAAAAAACTGACGCAGGGCGACGAGTTGCAAGCCGGCGTACAGAAGATGGTCAAGGTGTATGTGGCTGTGAAACGCCGTCTGCAGCCCGGCGACAAGATGGCCGGCCGCCACGGTAACAAGGGTGTGGTGTCACGCATCGTGCCGGTGGAGGACATGCCGCGCATGGCCGACGGTACGCCGGTGGAAGTGGTGCTGAACCCGCTGGGCGTGCCGTCGCGTATGAACATCGGTCAGGTGTTGGAAGTGCATTTGGGTTGGGCTGCAAAAGGCCTGGGCAAAAAAATCGAGCAGATGCTGGAAGCGCAAGCAAAGGTCGCCGACGTACGCAAGTTCCTGGGCAAGATATACAAAGGCGACCAGGCCGACGAGATTGCGACCTTTACCGACGAAGAAGTGGTCGAGTTGTGCCGCAACCTGAAGGCAGGTGTGCCGTTTGCAACGCCGGTATTCGACGGTGCCAGCGAAGAAGAGATCAAGGATCTGCTGGAACTGGCCGATCTGCCGCGCTCCGGACAGATACAGCTGTATGACGGACGTACCGGTGACCCATTCGATCGCAAGGTAACCGTGGGTTACATGCACGTGTTGAAGCTGCACCACTTGGTCGACGACAAGATGCACGCGCGTTCTACTGGCCCGTACAGCTTGGTCACTCAGCAACCTCTGGGCGGCAAGGCGCAATTCGGTGGTCAGCGCTTCGGTGAGATGGAAGTGTGGGCGCTGGAAGCATATGGTGCGGCGTACACGCTGCAGGAAATGCTTACGGTCAAGTCGGATGACGTTAACGGACGCACCAAGGTGTACGAGAACATCGTCAAGGGCGAACACAAGATCGATGCGGGCATGCCTGAGTCGTTCAACGTGCTCACCAAGGAAATCCGCTCGCTGGGTATCGATATCGATCTGGAACGCCACTAATTCAGGAATCAGGATACGGGATACAGGATTTAGCCAAGTGCTTTCCTGAATCCTGTATCCCGTACCCTAAATCCTTAATAAGGAGTTACACATGAAAGCATTGCTGGATTTATTCAAGCAGGTTACACAGAAGGAAGAGTTCGACACGATCAAGATCGGTCTGGCTTCTCCCGAAAAGATCCGTTCGTGGTCCTACGGCGAAGTAAAAAAGCCGGAAACCATTAACTATCGCACGTTCAAACCGGAGCGTGATGGCCTGTTCTGCGCCAAGATATTCGGGCCGGTCAAAGATTACGAATGTCTGTGCGGCAAGTACAAGCGCCTCAAGCATCGTGGCGTGATCTGTGAAAAATGCGGTGTCGAAGTTACCTTGTCCAAAGTGCGCCGCGAGCGCATGGGTCATATTGAGCTGGCTTCGCCGGTTGCGCATATCTGGTTCCTGAAATCGCTGCCGTCCCGTCTGGGCATGGTGCTGGACATGACCCTGCGCGACATTGAGCGCGTGTTGTACTTTGAAGCCTATGTCGTGACCGAGCCGGGCATGACCCCGTTGAATCGCGCCCAGCTGCTGTCGGAAGATGACTACCTGGCCAAGCTGGAAGAGTACGGCGACGAATTTCAAGCGGTGATGGGTGCGGAAGGTGTTCGCGCTCTGCTACGTGCGCTGGACGTGCCTGCCGAGATCGAGAAGCTGCGCGCCGAATTGGAAGCGACCAGTTCAGAGACCAAGATCAAGAAATACGCCAAGCGCCTGAAGGTGCTGGAAGCGTTCATGCAGTCCGGCATCAAGCCGGAATGGATGGTGATGGAAGTGCTGCCGGTACTGCCGCCTGAACTGCGTCCGTTGGTACCGCTGGACGGCGGTCGTTTTGCCACGTCCGATCTGAACGATCTCTATCGCCGGGTCATCAACCGCAACAACCGCCTGAAACGCCTGCTCGAGCTGAAAGCGCCGGAAATCATCGTGCGCAACGAGAAGCGCATGTTGCAGGAGTCCGTGGACTCTCTGCTGGATAACGGCCGTCGCGGCAAAGCCATGACTGGAGCCAACAAGCGTCCGCTGAAGTCGCTGGCCGATATGATCAAGGGCAAGGGCGGTCGTTTCCGTCAGAACTTGCTGGGTAAGCGCGTGGACTACTCCGGCCGTTCCGTGATCGTGGTGGGGCCGCAACTCAAGCTGCATCAGTGTGGCCTGCCCAAGAAGATGGCGCTGGAACTGTTCAAGCCTTTCATCTTCGAACGTCTGGAAAAGATGGGTCTGGCGACCACGATCAAGGCCGGCAAGCGCATGGTCGAGGCTGAAGAACCTATCGTGTGGGACATCCTGGAAGAAGTCATCCATGAACACCCGGTAATGCTGAACCGTGCGCCGACGCTGCACCGTTTGGGTATCCAGGCATTCGAACCTATCCTGATCGAAGGCAAAGCGATCCAGCTGCATCCGCTGGTCTGCTCTGCATTCAACGCCGACTTCGACGGTGACCAAATGGCCGTGCACGTTCCGCTGTCGCTGGAAGCGCAGATGGAAGCACGCACCCTGATGCTGGCCTCCAACAACGTGTTGTCGCCCGCCAACGGCGAGCCGATCATCGTTCCGTCGCAGGATATCGTGCTGGGTCTGTACTACATGACGCGCGAAAAGATTGGCGCATTGGGCGAAGGCTCGATGTTTGCCGATGTATCCGAAGTGTTGCGTGCCTACCGTTCCAACCAGGTCGACCTGCAAGCCAAAGTGTTGGTGCGCATCAAGGAATCGTTTATCAACGAAGCGGGCGAGAAGGAAGAAAAGCGTACGCGTTACGAAACGACTGTTGGTCGTTCCATCCTGTCCGAGCTTTTGCCGACTAACCTGCCGTTCAGCGCCGTCAACAAAACACTGAAAAAGAAAGAGATCTCGCGTCTGATCAACACCAGTTTTCGTCGTTGTGGGCTGCGCGACACGGTGATCATGGCCGACCAGTTGATGTATACCGGCTTTGCCTATGCGACCCGCGCCGGTATCTCGATTTGTGTGGACGACATGCTGGTTCCGCAACAGAAGAACGAGCTGATCGCCGCTGCAGAGAAGGAAGTGCACGAAATACAGACCCAGTACACCTCCGGCCTGGTGACTCAGGGCGAGCGTTACAACAAGGTGGTGGACATCTGGGGCCGTACTGGTGACCAGGTTGCCAAAGCCATGATGGATCAACTTGGTGTCGAGCCCGTTCGCGATCTGCTGACTGGCGAGGCGCTGTTTGACAAGAAGGGTAAAGCGATTACGCAGGAGTCGTTCAACTCCATCTACATGATGGCCGACTCCGGTGCGCGCGGTTCTGCGGCGCAGATCCGTCAGTTGTCCGGTATGCGCGGCCTGATGGCGAAGCCGGACGGTTCCATCATCGAGACGCCGATCACCGCGAACTTCCGCGAAGGTCTGAACATGCTGCAGTACTTCATCTCCACGCACGGTGCACGTAAGGGCTTGGCGGATACGGCGTTGAAGACAGCGAACTCCGGCTACCTGACACGCCGTCTGGTGGATGTGACGCAGGATCTGGTCATTACCGAAACCGATTGCGGTACGACCAACGGCCGTTCGATGAAGGCGCTGGTCGAAGGCGGTGAAGTGATTGAGGCCCTGCGTGAGCGCATCCTTGGTCGCGTCGTGGCGGCTGACGTGGTTAATCCGGAAACCAGCGAAACCATGTATGAAGCAGGAACGCTGCTCGACGAAGACAAAGTGGAACATATCGAGTCTCTTGGTGTTGACGAAGTGCGGGTGCGCACCCCGCTGACCTGCGATACGCGTTATGGTTTGTGTGCCAAGTGCTACGGTCGCGATCTGGGTCGCGGCGGCTTGGTGAACGTGGGCGAAGCGGTCGGTGTGATCGCCGCACAGTCCATCGGCGAACCGGGTACCCAGCTGACCATGCGTACTTTCCACATCGGCGGCGCGGCATCGCGTACCGTGGTGGCCAGCCAGGTCGAAAGCAAGTCGAACGGTCTCATCAAGTACAGCCCGAACATGCGTACCGTGACCACGGCACGCGGTGAGCTGGTGGTGGTGGCGCGTTCCGGCGAAGTGATGGTGACCGACGATCATGGTCGCGAGCGCGAGCGTCACAAGGTGCCTTACGGTGCCAACCTGACAGAGCGTGAGGGGGTTTCAGTGAAGGCAGGAGTAGTGCTGGCGACATGGGATCCGCATACACGTCCGATCATTACCGAATACGCGGGTCGTGTGCGTTTCGAGAATGTGGAAGAGGGTTCTACCGTTGCCAAGCAGATCGACGAAGTGACCGGCCTGTCCACCTTGGTGGTCATCGATCCTAAGCGCTCCACAACCGGCAAGGGCGTGCGTCCGCTGGTGCGCCTACTGGATGACGCCGGACACGAGATCAAGATCGCCGGTACCGATACGCCAATCTCGGTGACTTTCCAGGTCGGCTCCATCATTACCGTGGAAGACGGTCAACATGTGGGCGTGGGCGACGTGCTGGCACGTATCCCGCAGGAAAGCTCCAAGACTCGCGACATCACCGGCGGTCTGCCGCGTGTGGCCGAGTTGTTCGAAGCACGCTCGCCGAAAGATGCGGGCATGCTGGCGGAAGTCACCGGTACGGCCTCGTTCGGCAAGGAAACCAAGGGTAAACAGCGCCTGGTTATCACCGACGTTACGGGCGAGGCGCATGAATTCCTGATCACCAAGGACAAGCATGTGCTGGTGCACGATGGTCAAGTGGTGAACCAGGGCGAAATGATCGTGGACGGCCCGGCCGATCCGCACGACATCCTGCGCTTGCTGGGTATCGAGGCATTGGCACAGTACATCACTGACGAAGTGCAGGATGTATACCGCTTGCAGGGCGTGAAGATCAACGACAAGCACATCGAAGTAATCGTGCGTCAGATGTTGCGCCGGATCGCCATCGTCGATGAGGGAGATACCACCTTCATTCCAAAAGAGCAGGTGGAGCGCGCAGAGATGTTGCAGGAGAACGAGCGCGTGGTGGCGGCAGGCAAGGAGCCGGCGACATTCCAGCACATGCTGCTGGGTATCACCAAGGCATCATTGTCCACCGATTCGTTTATCTCCGCCGCTTCCTTCCAGGAAACGACGCGCGTGCTGACCGAAGCGGCAATCATGGGCAAGAAGGACGATTTGCGCGGACTCAAGGAGAACGTCATCGTGGGTCGCCTTATCCCGGCAGGTACCGGTTTGGCCTATCACGTGCTGCGTCGCAAGCAGCGATTGGGTCTGGACATTGCCCAAGGCGCTGGATTGGCCGAGGTTGCAGCAGCTGCGGAGACGCAAGAGGGCGTCTAGTTGCTTGACAGGCAAGGGCTTCATCAATAGAATGCGCGGTCTTTTTAGTCCGCGCATTTCTGTGCAAATCGACGCGGGAGCAGTTGCTGAACAAGTATTTTGGTTTAACTATTAGTTTTTAAACAGTTTTCAGGAAGCGGAATAAATAATGCCAACCATCAACCAGTTAGTGCGCACGGGCCGTACGGCGGAAGTGACCAAGAGCAAGGTGCCGGCTCTCGCGGGAAGTCCTCAAAAACGCGGTGTTTGCACGCGCGTTTACACCACGACACCGAAGAAGCCGAACTCGGCGCTGCGTAAAGTTGCCAAGGTGCGTTTGACCAATGGCTTCGAGGTTATCTCCTACATCGGCGGCGAAGGCCATAACCTGCAAGAGCACAGCGTGGTGTTGATTCGCGGTGGTCGTGTGAAGGACTTGCCTGGTGTGCGTTACCACATGGTGCGCGGCAGTCTGGATACGGCAGGCGTGAAGGATCGTAAACAGTCCCGTTCCAAGTACGGCGCGAAGCGTCCGAAAAAAGCGTAATTCAGAAGTTTAGACAGATATAACTGAGGTATTGATATGCCAAGACGTAGAGAAGTCCCCAAGCGCGAAGTCCTGCCGGATCCAAAGTACGGCAATCAGGATCTTTCAAAGTTCGTTAATGTGCTGATGACGGCCGGCAAGAAGTCGGTCGCCGAGCGCATTTTGTACGGTGCGCTGGAGCAGGTCGCAAAGAAGAGTGGCAAGGATCCGATTGAGGTGTTTAATCAGGCGATCTCCAATGCCAAGCCTCAGGTTGAGGTGAAGAGTCGCCGCGTCGGTGGTGCCAACTATCAGGTTCCGGTCGAAGTTCGTCCGTCGCGCCGTATGGCGCTGGCAATGCGCTGGTTGAAGGAGTTTGCGCGCAAGCGTGGCGAAAAATCCATGGGTATGCGCTTGGCTGGAGAGTTGATCGATGCTGCAGAAGGTCGTGGCGGTGCAGTCAAGAAGCGTGAGGAAGTCCATCGCATGGCTGATGCAAACAAGGCGTTCTCGCATTTCCGTTTCTAAAAGTATAAAGACAAGGTTAGGTACACCGTGGCACGCAAAACACCCATCGAACGCTATCGCAATATCGGTATCAGTGCGCACATTGATGCTGGTAAAACAACGACTACCGAGCGCATCCTGTTTTACACAGGTGTGAGTCACAAGATCGGTGAGGTGCACGATGGTGCTGCCACGATGGACTGGATGGAGCAGGAGCAGGAGCGTGGTATCACGATTACTTCTGCAGCGACGACCTGCTTCTGGAAGGGTATGGACAATTCCTATCCGGAGCATCGTTTCAACATCATTGATACTCCGGGGCACGTGGACTTCACCATTGAGGTGGAGCGTTCCATGCGTGTGCTGGATGGCGCCTGCATGGTGTACTGTGCCGTGGGTGGTGTGCAGCCTCAATCTGAGACGGTTTGGCGTCAGGCGAACAAGTACAAAGTGCCTCGTCTGGCCTTTGTCAACAAGATGGACCGTACCGGGGCGAACTTCTTCAAGGTGGTTACGCAAATGGAAACCCGCCTGAAGGCCACCCCTGTTCCGCTCGTAATTCCTATTGGTGCGGAAGAAGGGTTCACCGGCGTTGTGGATCTGATCAAGATGAGAGCCATCATCTGGGATGAAGCTTCCCAGGGTATGAAGTTCGAATACAAAGAAATTCCGGCTGAGTTGGTTTCGACTGCCAATGAGTGGCGCGCAAAGATGGTTGAGACGGCCGCCGAAGCGTCCGAAGATCTGATGAATCAGTATCTCGAAAATGGCGAATTGACTGAAGAGCAAATTATTCTGGGTATTCGCACGCGTACCATTGCCTGTGAAATTCAGCCGATGTTGTGCGGCTCCGCTTTCAAGAACAAGGGTGTGCAGCGCATGCTGGATGCGGTGATCATGTTCTTGCCGTCGCCGGTTGATATTCCGGATGTGACTGGTGAGACTGAAGAAGGCGTTCCGACATCCCGCAAGGCGGATGACGGCGAGAGCTTCTCTGCGCTTGCATTCAAGCTGATGACCGATCCGTTTGTTGGTCAGCTGACTTTCGTGCGCGTCTATTCTGGCGTACTCAAGAAGGGTGACACGGTTTACAACCCGATCCGTGGCAAGAAAGAGCGTATCGGTCGTATCGTTCAGATGCACGCAAACGAGCGCAAGGAAGTTGACGAGATTTTGGCGGGCGATATCGCCGCCTGTATCGGTTTGAAAGATGTGACCACCGGCGAATCGCTGTGTGATCCTAACAAGCCGATTATCCTTGAGCGCATGATATTCCCGGAGCCGGTGATTCACGTTGCTGTCGAGCCAAAGACTAAGGTGGACCAGGAGAAAATGGGCATTGCGCTGGGTCGTTTGGCGGCAGAAGATCCTTCGTTCCGTGTACACACCGACGAAGAGTCCGGTCAGACTATCATGTCCGGTATGGGTGAGTTGCACCTGGAAATTCTGGTTGACCGCATGAAGCGCGAGTTCGGCGTGGAGGCGAATGTGGGTGCGCCGCAAGTTGCTTACCGCGAAGCGATTCGCAAGTCGGTCGAAGTTGAAGGCAAGTATGCCAAGCAGACCGGTGGTCGCGGCCAGTACGGTCACGTATGGATCAAGATGGAGCCGAACGAGACAGGCAAAGGATTCGAGTTTATTGATGCGATCAAGGGTGGTACTGTTCCGCGCGAATTCATTCCTGCTGTTGAAAAAGGTTTGCGCGAATCGCTGCCTAGCGGTGTGTTGGCCGGCTTCCCGGTGGTGGATGTAAAGGTCACGCTTTTCGACGGTTCCTACCATGATGTGGACTCCAACGAAAACGCCTTCAAGATGGCTGCATCCATGGCTTTCAAGGACGGGATGCGCAAGGCCAGTCCGGTATTGCTGGAGCCGATGATGTCGGTGGAAGTGGAAACTCCGGAGGACTATACCGGCACGGTGATGGGTGACCTGTCTTCCCGTCGTGGCATGGTGCAGGGTATGGATGATATGGCTGGCGGCAGCAAGAGTGTGAAGGCGGAGGTGCCGTTGTCCGAAATGTTCGGCTACTCGACTTCGTTGCGTTCCGCAACCCAGGGGCGTGCAACTTACACTATGGAATTCAAGCACTACACTGAAGCACCCAAGAGTGTCGCTGAAGCAGTAATGAACACCAAGAAATAATACAGACTAGTCGGAGAGATAAATCATGGCAAAGAGCAAATTTGAACGAACGAAGCCGCACGTAAACGTAGGCACGATTGGACACGTTGACCACGGCAAGACCACCCTGACAGCGGCGATCACCATGGTGTTGTCGAAGAAGTTTGGCGGCGAAGCCAAGGCTTACGACCAAATTGACGCGGCACCGGAAGAAAAGGCGCGCGGTATTACTATTAATACTGCCCACGTTGAATACGAGACGGCCAACCGCCACTACGCGCACGTTGACTGCCCGGGCCACGCCGACTACGTCAAGAACATGATTACCGGTGCCGCCCAGATGGACGGCGCGATCCTCGTTGTATCCGCCGCTGACGGCCCCATGCCTCAGACCCGCGAGCACATCCTGTTGGCGCGTCAGGTTGGCGTACCGTACATCATCGTGTTCATGAACAAATGCGACATGGTGGACGACGCAGAATTGCTGGAACTGGTCGAAATGGAAATCCGGGAATTGCTTTCCAAGTATGACTTTCCTGGCGACGACACCCCCATCATCAAAGGCAGCGCCAAGCTGGCGGTTGAGGGTGACCAAGGTGAACTGGGTGAGCCCTCTATCTTCCGTCTGGCCGAAGCGCTTGACACCTACATTCCGACACCGGAGCGCGCCATCGACGGCGCCTTCCTGATGCCCGTGGAAGACGTATTCTCCATTTCCGGTCGCGGTACTGTTGTGACGGGCCGTATCGAGCGCGGCGTAGTCAAAGTCGGCGAAGAGCTGGAAATCGTCGGTATCAAACCGACCCAAAAGACCACCTGCACCGGCGTTGAAATGTTCCGCAAGCTGCTGGACCAGGGTCAGGCAGGCGACAACGTGGGCGTGCTGCTGCGCGGCACCAAGCGTGAAGAAGTTGAGCGCGGCCAAGTGCTGTGCAAGCCAGGTTCCATCAAGCCGCACACCAAGTTCACAGCCGAGATTTACGTCTTGGGCAAGGATGAGGGTGGCCGCCATACCCCGTTCTTCCAAGGTTATCGTCCGCAGTTCTACTTCCGTACGACGGACGTGACGGGTGCGGTCGAACTGCCGGCAGGAACCGAGATGGTGATGCCTGGCGACAACGTGAGCATCACGGTGAACCTGATCAACCCGATCGCGATGGAAGAAGGTCTGCGCTTCGCGATCCGCGAAGGCGGTCGTACCGTCGGCGCGGGTGTGGTTGCCAAGATCATCGAGTAAGCATACAATGCGCGCCCTCGCGTGGCTGCGGTCACGCGTTTTCGTTCTTTAAACCAGCGGCAATGCCGCGTAGATGCAAGAGAAGATTATGCAAAGTCAAAAAATTCGCATTCGCCTGAAGGCGTTCGATTATCGTTTGATCGACCAATCCGCGCTGCAAATTGTGGATACGGCCAAACGTACCGGTGCTGTGGTCAAGGGCCCGGTTCCGTTGCCCACCAAGATCGAGCGTTTTGATATTTTGCGTTCGCCGCATGTGAACAAGACTTCGCGCGACCAGTTTGAAATTCGCACCCATCTGCGCCTGATGGACATCATGGATCCGACGGACAAAACCGTGGATGCGCTGATGAAGCTTGATCTGCCGGCTGGTGTGGATGTGGAAATCAAGTTGCAATGATTGTTGTCGGGTAGTTAATAGTTTTAGCAGTTTGTAGTACGGATCGGCTGACCAATTGAAGTCAGCCCCTTAATAAAAGGAAAATATAATGAGCTTAGGACTTGTCGGTCGCAAGATTGGCATGACTCGCATCTTTACCGACGACGGTACATCGTTGCCGGTGACGGTGTTGGACGTGTCCAACAATCGTGTCACCCAGATCAAATCCGCTTCCACGGACGGTTACAGTGCAGTGCAGGTTGCGTACGGTACGCGCCGCGCCAGCCGTGTGACCAAAGCCGCTGCGGGTCATTTCGCAAAAGCCGGCGTCGAGGCCGGTAGCGTGCTGAAAGAATTCACTGCCACGCCAGAACAGCTTGCCAGCCTGACCCTCGGTGGCAAGGTTGGCGTGGATCTGTTTCAGGTTGGTCAGAAAGTCGACGTGACGGGTGTTACCATCGGTAAAGGTTATGCCGGTACCATCAAGCGTCACCACTTTAAATCTGGTCGTGCCTCTCACGGTAACTCCAAGTCGCACAACGTTCCGGGTTCTATCGGTATGGCGCAGGATCCGGGACGCGTGTTCCCAGGTAAGCGCATGACCGGTCACTTGGGTGACGTGCAGCGCACAGTGCAAAATCTCCAAATCGTTCGTATTGATGCCGAACGCCAGTTGTTGCTGGTGCGCGGCGCCGTACCGGGCGCGCCAGGCGGCGACGTGATCGTGCGCCCGGCAGTGAAAGCGGGGGCATAATGGAACTAAAGGTTATTAACGAAAACGGCAAGGCGGCGCCGAGCATGAGCGCTTCTGACGATCTGTTCGGCCGTGAGTACAATGAAACGCTGATTCACCAACTGGTTACTGCGTATCAAGCAAACGCGCGTTCGGCTAGCAGCAAACAAAAAGGCCGTAGCGAGATCGCCAAATCCACGCGCAAGCCTTTCGCCCAAAAGGGTACCGGCCGCGCTCGTGCCGGTATGGCATCAAGCCCGTTGTGGCGTGGTGGCGGCAAGATTTTCCCGAACTCGCCTGACCAAAACTACACTCAAAAGATTAACCGCAAAATGTATCGCGCCGGCTTGGCTTCCATATTCTCGCAATTGGTGCGAGATGGTCGTCTGAGTGTGATAGATGCGTTGTCAGTTGCGGCGCCTAAGACCAAGCTGTTGGCTGAGAAGATCAAAGCCATGGGTCTGGATCGTGTGCTGATCATTACTGATAGCCTGGACGAAAACCTGTATCTGTCGTCGCGCAATCTGCCGAACGTGTTGGTGGTGGAAGCACACCAGGCCGACCCGGTCAGCTTGGTTCGTTTCCCTCAGGTTTTGGTGACGCGCGGCGCGATCGCAAAAATCGAGGAGATGCTGGCATGAGTACACAAAAATTCAACGAAGAGCGTTTGCTGAACATTTTGCTAGCGCCGCAGATTTCTGAGAAGGCAACCTACGTTGCCGAACTGAATGAGCAAGTGATTTTCCGCGTGGCATCCGATGCTACCAAGCCGGAAGTCAAGGCCGCTGTTGAGAAGCTGTTCAATGTCACTGTTGATAGCGTACAGATCAGCAACGTCAAGGGCAAACAAAAACGTTTCGGCCGCTATATGGGCGCCCGCAAGGACTGGAAGAAGGCTTATGTGTGCCTGGCTGCCGGTCAGGAAATCAACTTTGCTGCAAGCGAGCAGGGGTAAAACATGGCACTGATCAAACTCAAACCGACATCACCTGGAACTCGCGCTGTTGTACGCGTTGTCACTCCGGAGTTGCACAAGGGCAAGCCCGAAGCGTCGTTGCTGGAGAAGAAGACCAGAACCGCAGGGCGTAACCATAACGGCCACATTACCGTGCGTCACATGGGTGGTGGGCACAAAAAGCATTACCGCCTCGTGGATTTCAAACGCGACAAGGACGGTGTTCCGGCTAAAGTTGAGCGTCTGGAATACGACCCGAACCGCACTGCGCACTTGGCGTTGCTGGTGTATGCAGACGGTGAGCGTCGCTACATTATCGCTCCCAAAGGGATTTTTGCAGGAGCTCAGTTGATGAGCGGTCCGGAAGCGCCTATTAAAGCTGGTAATGCACTGCCGCTACGCAATATCCCGGTTGGTTCCACGATTCACGCGATCGAAATGTTGCCTAACAAGGGTGCTCAATTGGCGCGTTCGGCCGGTGCATCTGTGCAATTGCTGGCACGTGAAGGCAGCTACGCTCAGTTGCGTCTGCGCTCCGGCGAAATCCGCAAGGTGCACGTTGATTGCCGCGCGACCATCGGAGAAGTCGGTAACGGCGAACATTCCCTGCGTTCCATTGGCAAAGCTGGTGCAAATCGTTGGCGCGGTATCCGCCCGACAGTGCGCGGTGTGGCAATGAACCCGGTCGATCACCCGCACGGTGGTGGTGAAGGTAAAACTGCGGCAGGCCGTCATCCGGTCAGTCCATGGGGTGTGCCAGCCAAGGGCTTCCGCACGCGTCGCAACAAGCGTACTAGCGGCATGATTGTGCGCCGCCGCTTTCAGGTTTAAGGGGTAACTAGATATGGCTCGTTCAGTTAAAAAAGGCCCATTCGTCGATCTGCATCTGCTGAAGAAGGTGGAGACAGTGCGCGCAACCAGCGACAAGCGCCCGGTGAAAACCTGGTCGCGTCGTTCCACCGTGTTGCCCGAGTTCGTTGGTTTGACGATCGCGGTGCACAACGGCAAGCAGCATGTCCCGGTGTACGTTTCCGAGAACATGGTTGGACACAAGCTTGGCGAATTTTCTTTGACCCGCACCTTCAAAGGTCACGCTGCTGATAAAAAAGCAGTCGCCAAGAAATAAGGAGACATGATGAGTACAAAAGCAGTCATCCGTGGTGTTCGCCTGTCGGCACAGAAAGCCAGACTGGTTGCGGACCAGATTCGTGGTCTGCCTGTTGCGCAAGCGCTGAACATCCTCGCTTTCAGCCCGAAAAAGGGCGGTGGCATTATCAAGAAGGCACTGGATTCCGCGATTGCCAACGCCGAGCATAACGACGGCGCCGATATCGACGAATTGAAGGTCGCTACCATCTACGTGGACAAAGGTACTTCTTTGAAACGCATGATTCCTCGCGCCAAAGGCCGTGGTAACGGCATCGAGAAGCAAACCTGTCACATAACGATCGTCGTCGGGAGCTAAAGCATGGGTCAGAAAATTCATCCAATTGGATTCCGTCTGAGCGTTCAGAAAAACTGGACATCGAAGTGGTATTCCAACAGCAAGCACTTTTCCGAGTTGCTGCTGAAAGACATCGAAGTGCGCGACTATCTAAAGAAGAAACTGGCGGGTGCCGGAGTCTCCAAGATCGTTATCGAACGTCCGGCCAAAAATGCCAAGATCACTATTTACACGGCCCGTCCTGGCGTGGTGATCGGCAAGAAGGGCGAGGATATCGAGTCCCTGCGCAACGAACTGAAGAAACGCATGGGCTTGCCCGATGTGGGTCTGAACATCGAAGAAGTGCGCAAGCCGGAAGTGGACGCGCAACTGATTGCCGACTCCATCACCCAGCAGCTCGAGAAGCGCATCATGTTCCGTCGCGCCATGAAACGCGCGATGCAGAACGCAATGCGTTTGGGCGCGCAAGGCATCAAGATCATGAGTTCTGGGCGTTTGAACGGAATCGAGATCGCGCGTACCGAGTGGTATCGCGAAGGCCGTGTGCCATTGCATACTCTGCGTGCAGAAATCGACTACGGAACATCCGAAGCGCTGACCACCTACGGCCTGATAGGTGTCAAGGTTTGGGTCTACAAGGGCGATCATCAGACTGGACAACAGGAAGCTGCTGCCCCCGTCGTTGCTGAGCCGGAAAAGAAAGTAAGAAAGTCGTCGGGAGCTAAGCATGCTACAGCCAGCTAGAAGAAAGTACCGCAAGGAACAGAAGGGTCGTAACACCGGAGTCGCGACACGCGGCAACAAAGTAAGTTTCGGCGAGTTTGGTCTCAAGGCCGTGGGTCGCGGTCGTCTGACCGCACGTCAGATCGAAGCGGCACGACGTGCCATGACCCGCCATATCAAGCGCGGTGGACGTATCTGGATTCGCATTTTCCCGGATAAACCGATTTCCAAGAAACCGGCCGAAGTTCGTATGGGTAACGGTAAGGGTAGTCCAGAGTACTATGTCGCCGAGATTCAGCCAGGCAAGATGTTGTACGAGATGGACGGCGTGGATGAGGTGTTGGCGCGTGAGGCTTTCAAGTTGGCTTCAGCCAAGTTGCCGATTGAAACAACATTCGTCGTTAGACAGGTAGGGGCATGATCATGAAGGCAAGCGAACTGAAAAACAAATCGGTGGCCGATCTGCAACAAGAGCTGTTGTCCCTGAGCAAGGAGCAATTCGGCCTGCGTATGCAAGTGGCAACCCAGCAATTGAGCAACACCAGCCAATTGACCAAGGTGCGCCGCAATATCGCGCGAGTGAAAACGGTATTGACCGAGAAGGGTGTGCAGCAATGAGTGCAACGAATCTGAAACGTGCGTTGACCGGGACTGTCGTCAGCAACAAGATGGATAAGACCGTCACGGTGCTGGTCGAACGCAAAGTCAAGCACCCGGTGCTGGGCAAGGTTGTGCGTGTATCTAAAAAATACCATGCGCATGATGAGAACAACGAGTTCAATCAAGGTGATGTGGTTACCATTGAGGAGACACGTCCCTTGTCCAAGACCAAGACTTGGCGCGTGTCCAAGTTGCTGGAAAAGGCTGGCGAAGCATAATTTATTAATTAAAGCTTGCGGATCCTGGCAAGTTTGAATAGAATGCGCGGCTTCGTTTCACCGTCGCTATGCGGCGGCCTAACCCGAACGGGTTCCAAAACTAGCCGCCGCAGGCGGACAAAGTTGGAGATTGAAAAATGATACAAATGCAGTCTGTTTTGAATGTTGCCGACAATACTGGTGCGCGCTCGGTTATGTGCATCAAGGTATTGGGCGGTTCCAAGCGCCGCTACGCTGGCGTTGGTGATGTGATCAAGGTTAGCATCCGTGATGCGGCTCCGCGTTCTCGCGTCAAAAAAGGCGAGGTGTACAGCGCCGTGGTAGTACGTACCGCCAAGGGTGTGCGCCGCTCAGACGGATCCTTGATCAAATTTGATGGCAATGCGGCTGTGTTGCTGAATAACAAGCTGGAGCCGATCGGTACCCGTATTTTTGGACCGGTGACTCGTGAACTGCGCAATGAGCGCTTCATGAAGATCGTCTCTCTGGCGCCGGAAGTGTTGTAAGCGACAGTCGAGGATAAATCATGAACAAGATTAAAAAGAACGACGATGTAATCGTCATCGCCGGCAAGGATAAGGGCAATCGCGGCAGCGTGTTGAACGTGTTGGATAACGACCGAGTGCTGGTGGCTGGCATCAACAAAGTCAAGAAGCATCAGAAGCCGAATCCGGTAAAAGGTACGACAGGCGGTATCGTGGAAATCGAGAAGCCTATCCATATTTCCAATATCGCCATCTATAACTCGACCACCAAGAAGGCGGATCGTGTTGGCGTCAAGCAGTTGGGGGACGGTCGCAAAGTGCGCGTGTTCAAGTCCAACGGCGAAGTGATTGCGTAAGGGGTAAGAACATGGCTCGTTTATACGACTACTATAAAAAGAACGTGACAGAACAGCTGATGAAGCAGTTTGGTTACAAATCCGTCATGGAAGTGCCGCGCATCGAGAAGATCACCCTGAATATGGGGGTGGGTGAGGCGGTAGCCGATAAAAAAGTGATGGATCATGCTGTCAGTGATATGCAAAAAATCGCCGGTCAAAAACCGGTAGTAACCAAATCCAAGAAATCAATCGCTGGTTTCAAGATTCGCGAGAACTATCCGGTTGGCTGCAAGGTGACGTTGCGTCGTGAGCGTATGTATGAATTTTTGGATCGTCTGGTGACGGTTGCTATTCCCCGTATTCGTGACTTCCGTGGCATTTCTGGCAAGTCTTTTGATGGTCGTGGTAATTACAACATGGGCATCAAAGAGCAGATCATTTTTCCGGAAATCGAGTACGACAAGATTGATGCGCTGCGTGGTATGAATATTACTATCACGACCACTGCGAAGACCGACGATGAGGCTAGGGCGCTTCTGTTGGCTTTCAAATTCCCATTGAAGAACTGAGGGCGATATGGCTAAGATGGCTGTGATTAACCGCGAGCAAAAGCGCCGCGATACAGTGAAGAAATTCGCTGCGAAGCGCGCAGCTTTGCTGGCAATCATTACAAATGTGTCGTTGAGCGAAGAAGAGCGCTTTGCCGCACGTCAAAAATTGCAAGCATTGCCGCGCGATTCAAGCCCGGTGCGTTTGCGTAATCGCTGTGCGTTGACTGGTCGTCCGCGCGGAGTGTTCAGTAAGTTCGGTTTGGGGCGTACCAAGTTGCGTGAGTACGCGATGCGCGGCGAAATCCCAGGTGTAGTCAAGGCAAGCTGGTAAGGGTGAATCTATGAGTATGAGTGATCCTATCTCCGACATGTTGACGCGTATTCGTAATGCGCAAATGGCGGAAAAGTTAACGGTATCAATGCCTTCTTCCAAGATCAAGGCGGCTATCGCCAAGGTGTTGCTGGACGAAGGTTATGTGGAAGGTTTCAAGGTCATCGACCATGATGGCAAGCCCACGCTGGAAATTGGCCTCAAATATTATGCAGATCGCCCTGTGATCGAAAAGATCCAGCGTGTGAGCCGCCCGGGCCTGCGTGTATACAAGGGTAGCGAAGATATACCGCGTGTGATGAATAATCTGGGTATAGCGATCGTTTCCACCTCCAAGGGGCTGATGACAGACCGCAAAGCACGCGCCAATGGTATCGGCGGCGAAGTGCTCTGCATCGTGGCGTAAGGGGGAAATATGTCTAGAGTCGCTAAAAATCCTATTGCGGTTCCGTCTGGTATCGAAGTGACGGTCGCAACCGATAAAATTTCCGTGAAGGGCCCGTTGGGTACTCTGACACAGGTGCTTAAGGGTGATGTGGTCGTTGTACGCGAGGGCGATGCCCTGCTGTGCAAAGCTACGGATGAATCCGCCCAGGCTGATGCGCAGTCCGGCACCATTCGCGCTTTGGTGGCGAACATGATAGTCGGCGTGAGCAAAGGCTTCGAGCGCAAACTGACGCTGGTTGGCGTGGGTTACCGTGCACAAGCTGCCGGTGATGCGCTGAACCTGACATTGGGCTACTCGCATCCTGTGGTGCACAAGATGCCCAAGGGTGTAAAGGTGGCGACACCTACCCAGACCGAGATCATATTGACCGGTTCGGACAAGCAACAAGTTGGTCAAGTCGCCGCCGAGATTCGTGCATATCGTGAACCTGAACCCTATAAGGGCAAAGGTGTGCGTTATTCCGACGAAGTGGTGATCCTGAAAGAAACCAAGAAGAAATAATCGAGGTTGATATGTTGAATAAGAATGAAGCGCGTCTGCGCAGATCACGCAAAACCCGTGCAAGAATCGCTGAACAAAAGACGGTGCGTCTGGCGATCCATCGCACAAACCTGCATATCTATGCCCAGGTGATCTCTGCCGACGGTGGCAAAGTGCTGGTGAGTGCCTCCACGCTGGAAGCGGAAGTGCGCAAAGCTGTCGGTAACGGCGGTAATGCGGCAGCTGCAGCGGCAGTAGGTAAGCGTATTGCCGAAAAGGCCAAGATCGCCGGTGTGACAGCGGTTGCATTCGACCGTTCCGGCAACAAGTACCATGGTCGCATCAAGGCGCTGGCTGATGCCGCGCGCGAACATGGCTTGCAGTTCTAACCTGGGGTGAATCATGGCACAAGCTAAACAAGGCAAGAATCAGCAGCAAGAAGACAAAGGCGACGGCCTCATCGAAAAGATGATCGCAGTGAACCGTGTGACCAAGGTTGTTAAGGGTGGTCGTATCATGGGTTTTGCTGCGCTGACCGTGGTAGGCGATGGCGATGGCCGTATCGGCATGGGTAAGGGTAAATCCAAGGAAGTGCCGGTGGCTGTGCAGAAGGCGATGGAAGAGTCACGCCGCAAGTTGCTTAAAGTGAATTTGAAGGACGGTACGCTGCACCATGCAGTAATTGGTCGTCATGGAGCAGCCAAGGTTTACATGCAGCCAGCATCCGAAGGTACCGGCATTATTGCTGGTGGCGCGATGCGTGCAGTGTTCGAGGCTGTGGGTGTGCGTAACGTGTTGGCCAAATGTATCGGCTCCAGCAATCCTTATAACGTTGTGCGTGCCACGCTGAACGGTTTGAAGGCTCTGAATTCGCCAGCCGAGATCGCTGCAAAGCGCGGCAAGAGCGTAGAAGAAATCACGGGGTAAGTCATGGCAAAAGCTAAAACGGCGCAAGCCAAAACATTGAAGGTGACGCTGGTAAGAAGCATTATCGGCACCAAAGAAACTCATCGCGCTACTGTGCGAGGATTGGGGTTGCGGCGCATGCATCATACCGTCGAAGTGGAAGATACTCCGGCAGTTCGCGGCATGATTAACAAAGTGTATTACTTGGTCAAGTGCGAGGCGTAAATGCAACTCAATCAAATTAAACCTGCCGAAGGTTCAAAGCATGCTAAACGCCGCGTCGGTCGCGGCATTGGTTCAGGTCTGGGCAAAACGGCCGGTCGTGGCCACAAGGGCCAGAAATCGCGTTCAGGCGGTTTCCACAAGGTCGGTTTTGAAGGCGGTCAAATGCCATTGCAACGCCGTCTGCCTAAACGAGGCTTCGTTTCGCTGACACGCAATGACACTGCGCAAGTGCGCTTGTCCGATCTGGAGAAAATGCCGGTTGACTCGATTGATCTGTTGGCTTTGAAACAAGCAGGTGTTGTGGCCGCTACCGCTTTGAGTGCCAAGGTTGTAATGGCAGGGGAGATCAAGCGTGCCGTCAAGCTGCAAGGTCTGTTGCTGACCAAAGGTGCACGTGCCGCAGTGGAAGCTGCAGGCGGCAGCATCGCGGAATAAGGGCAGTCTGTGAACAAAGTTGTGAGCAAAGGTAAGTACGGTGATCTGGGGCAGCGTCTCTGGTTCTTGTTGCTTGCATTGATTGTCTACCGGATCGGGGCTCATATCCCCGTGCCCGGAATTGATCCGAATGTGCTGGCAGACCTGTTCAAGTCGCAGAAGGGTGGCATTCTGGGCATGTTTAACATGTTCTCGGGCGGTGCGTTGTCGCGCTTTACCATCTTTGCGCTGGGCATCATGCCGTACATATCCGCCTCCATCATTATGCAGCTTGCAGCGATTGCTGTGCCGCATTTGGAGCAACTGAAAAAGGAAGGCGAAGCAGGGCGCCGAAAGATTACACAGTACACCCGCTACGGCACCTTGGTGTTAGCGCTGTTTCAGGCGTTCGGCATCTCTGTTGCATTGCAGTCGCAGGCTGGTTTGGTATTGCATCCTGGATCGATGTTCCAGATGACAACCGTGATCACTCTGGTAACGGGCACGATGTTCCTGATGTGGCTTGGTGAGCAGATTACTGAACGCGGCTTGGGCAACGGTATCTCGCTGATCATTTTCGCTGGTATCGCAGCAGGTCTGCCGAATGCATTGGGCAATACGTTGGAGATGGCTCGCACCGGAGCGTTCTCTATCCCGTTGGTGCTGGCGTTGTTTGTTGTTGCGATCTTGGTGACGGGCTTGGTGGTGTTCGTGGAGCGTGGGCAGCGCAAGATTTTGGTGAATTATGCCAAGCGGCAAGTGGGTAACAAGGTATATGGTGGGCAAAGCTCCCATTTGCCGTTGAAACTGAATATGGCTGGAGTGATTCCACCAATCTTCGCTTCCAGCATTATTCTGTTCCCGGCGACAGTGGCAGGTTGGTTTGGATCCGGTCAGAACATGACCTGGTTGAAAGATGTAAGCGAGAAGTTGTCGCCGGGACAGCCAATTTATGTGTTGTTCTATGCGTCAGCCATCGTGTTCTTCTGTTTCTTCTATACGGCGCTTGTATTTAGCCCGAAAGAAACGGCGGACAATTTGAAGAAAAGCGGTGCTTTTTTGCCGGGTATCCGACCCGGAGAGCAGACTGCGAAGTATGTTGAGAAGATCATGTTGCGCCTGACATTGGTCGGTGCGGTATACATCACCCTAGTGTGTTTGTTGCCGGAGTTTTTGGTGGTTAAGTGGAACGTACCATTTTATTTCGGCGGCACATCGCTGCTGATCTTGGTAGTGGTGACTATGGATTTTATGGCGCAGGTGCAGTCTTACATGATGACGCACCAGTATGAGAATCTGTTAAAGAAGGCCAATTTTAAGGCCGGGATAACGCGATAGATGGCAAAGGAAGACGTCATCCAGATGCAGGGTGAGGTTGAAGAGTCCCTGCCTAACGCGACTTTCCGGGTGAAGTTGGAAAATGGTTTTGTTGTTCTTGGCCATATTTCTGGCAAGATGCGTATGCATTACATACGCATACTGCCGGGCGACAAAGTGACGGTGGAAGTATCACCCTACGATTTGAGCAAGGCGCGCATTGTTTTCCGCGCCAAGTAAGTTGAGAGAAGCAAGGAGAAGCAAATGAAAGTGCAAGCGTCCGTGAAAAAAGTGTGCCGTAACTGCAAGATCGTGCGGCGCAATCGTGTGGTTCGTGTGATCTGCAGTAGTGATCCGCGTCACAAACAGCGCCAGGGCTGATTGAGTTAAATCGCCTCTGGATGGTACAATTTACGACTTTTGAATAAATAGGGTAGCTGCATGGCTCGTATTGCCGGTGTAAACATTCCAAACCATCAACACGCCGAGATCGCATTAACTGCGATTTACGGTATCGGGCGCACTCGTGCTCAGCAGATTTGTTCTGCTGCCGGAGTCGTCACTTCTACCAAGGTTAAGGACATTAGCGATTCCGATATGGAAAAGCTGCGCGACGAAGTCGCCAAGTTCACGGTGGAAGGCGATTTGCGTCGCGAAATCTCAATGAACATCAAGCGTTTGATGGACTTGGGCTGCTACCGCGGTCTGCGCCATCGTCGCGGATTGCCGTGCCGTGGCCAGCGCACACGCACCAATGCACGTACCCGCAAAGGACCTCGTAAGTCCATCGCCGGCGCGAAGAAGTAATCTAGTAGAGGATCGAAGACATGGCAAAGCCCAGCACGAGAGTGCGCAAGAAAGTTAAGAAGAACGTAGCCGAAGGTATCGCGCACGTTCACGCCTCCTTTAACAATACCATCGTGACCATTACGGATCGTCAAGGCAATACCTTGGCTTGGTCGACCAGTGGCGCGCAGGGTTTTAAGGGGTCTCGTAAGAGTACCCCGTTCGCAGCGCAGATCGCCGCCGAGACAGTCGGCAAGTCTGCTGTTGAATGCGGTGTCAAGAATCTGGAAGTTCGCATCAAGGGCCCAGGCCCGGGGCGCGAGTCCGCAGTGCGTGCGTTGAACGCCGCAGGTTTCAAAATAACAAGCATTTCGGATATTACGCCGGTACCGCACAACGGCTGCCGTCCTCCGAAAAAGCGTCGTATCTAAGGAGCATAGATCTTGGCTAGAAATCTTGATGCAAAATGCCGTCAGTGCCGCCGCGAAGGCGAGAAGCTGTTCCTCAAGGCAGAGAAATGTTTTACCGACAAGTGCTCAGTAGAGCGTCGCGCCTATCCGCCCGGTCAGCATGGTCAGAAAAAGAACCAGCGCCAATCCGAATACGGTGGCCAATTGCGCGAAAAGCAAAAGCTGCGTCGTATCTACGGCATGATGGAAGGCCAGTTCCGTTTGACTTACAAGCGCGCTGAGCAATCTCGCGGCATCACCGGTGAAAGCCTGCTGCAGATGCTGGAATCGCGTCTGGACAACGTTTCATACCGTATGGGTTTCGGTGCTTCGCGTTCCGAAGCACGCCAAGTGGTGCGTCACAATGCCATTCTGGTTAACGGCAAACGCGTCAATATCCCGTCGTACCAAGTACGTCCAGGTGATGTGGTCGAAGTGGCGGAAAAATCCAAGAACCAGTTGCGTGTTAAAGCAGCTTTGGCGGCTGCCGAACAGCGTGGCTTCCCTGAATGGCTCGAAGTCAATGCCAAGGAGTTCAAAGGAACTTTCAAGTCGGTTCCGCAGCGTTCCGAATTGCCTGCGACGATCAACGAGCATCTCGTGGTCGAGTTGTATTCCAAGTAATCCACGCGGAGTAGCATATGTCTAACAATAATCTGTTGAAACCTCGCATCATTGATGTGCAGCGCACTACACCCACCCAAGCACGGGTGGTGATGGAGCCATTCGAGCGAGGCTACGGACACACGCTGGGCAATGCCCTGCGTCGTGTTCTGTTGTCTTCCATGCCTGGCTACGCGGTGACTGAAGTCAAGATCGCGGGCGTGTTGCATGAATACTCGTCTATCGACGGCGTTCAAGAGGACGTGGTCGAGATCCTGTTGAATCTGAAGGGTCTGGTATTGAAGCTGCATAACTCGCGTGAAGCGACATTGCATTTGCGCAAATCCGGCGCGGGCGTCGTGACGGCTGCCGACATTGAAGTCGGAGCAGATACCGAAGTCATCAACCCGAATCATGTCATCGCCCATCTGGCCGCTGGCGGCAAGCTGGATATGGAAATCAAGGTAGAGCAAGGTCGCGGTTACGTGTCCGCTATCTCTCGTATGCAGCCAGGTGCGACTCGTCCGGTTGGACACATCGCCCTGGACGCATCGTTCAGCCCGGTTTCTCGCGTGAGCTACGCTGTTGAAAGTGCGCGCGTTGAACAACGTACCGACCTCGACAAGCTGATCATGGACATCGAGACCAACAGCGCGATCGATCCCGAAGAGGCCATCCGTTATGCAGCACGCATTCTTATGGATCAACTCTCCGTGTTCGCTGCGCTGGAAGGTACACCGGCCCCGGTAGAGAAGCCACAGACGCCGAAAGTCGATCCGATGTTGCTGCGGCCGGTCGACGATCTGGAATTGACACCGCGTTCTTCCAACTGCCTCAAGGCTCAGAGCATTCATTACATCGGTGATCTGATTCAAAACACCGAAGCGGATCTGTTGCGCACCCCGAATCTGGGCCGCAAATCGCTGAACGAGATCAAGCAAGTGCTGGCCGAACACGGCTTGTCGCTGGGCATGAAGTTGGAAAACTGGACGGCAATGTCCGAGAAATAAGCTGATCCAGCCGTGAGGCTGGGCTGCAAGAGAGGAAAATCATGCGTCACCGTTTAGGACTTAGAAAACTTAACCGCACCAGCAGCCACCGTCTGGCAATGTTGCGCAACATGACCGTTTCGCTGCTGCGTCACGAAGTCATCAAGACTACCCTGCCGAAGGCCAAGGAGCTGCGCCGCGTCGCCGAACCTATCCTGACTCTGGGCAAGAACCCAAGCTTGGCTAACCGCCGTCTGGCGTTCGCTCGTCTGCGTGATCGCGAGATCGTTACCAAGCTGTTCGACGAACTCGGCCCGCGCTATGCAGCCCGCAACGGCGGCTATTCGCGCATCCTCAAGTTCGGCTTCCGCAAAGGCGACAATGCACCGATGGCACTGGTCGAACTCTTGGATCGTCCGGCAGATGCTCAACCGGTAGATGCAGGCGAGTAAGATTCAAACGCTGCAATAAAAATAATCAAGGCCGGATCTAATCCGGCCTTGTTGTTTTTGCAGAACGGTTCAGGAGAACCAGCGCAGGAAAGCAGCACCTGATATCGCTGTGATTGCCAGTACAGATGACGAAATCCAAGCTTTGTTCTTACCCTGTTCAGTCCAGCGATGGCCTTGCCAAAGGTAAGCTGCAAGCAGCAAAATCCCCAGCGTCGCGCAAACCATCTTGATTGCCAGTGCATCGACTGCTATCCCGGAAATGTCCGGAAACTGGTGGTAAAAGTGGTAAGTGACCATACCGAAGGTGGCACCACTTACGGCTTGTGTCACCCAGCCGATCAGCACCAGATTTGCCAACCTGCGTCGCGTAACGTTATCTCGCAACCGCGTTGCAATCACCGATCCACCCACTGCCGCAACAGCACCGAAGTTATGCACAACCTGAATTACACTGTAGCTCAGATTCTGTGCAGCACTCATTGCGCAGCTATGTCTACGCAGCTTTCGACACCAGTCGGTGCATGTGAACTTGTATTGACGGTCAGGCAGACGTGATGTTTGCCGACAGACAAGGGGTCAAGCTCTGCAGTTCCCTTTATTTGGCGCAACACGTCCACACGTTTGCCATCGACATAAAGGTGCAGGTGATCTCCGTTCGGGCCGAGCGTGGCTGCGTAAGTAACCGGAACCTTGTCTTTGGCGCTGACCATGGCGCCATTGGCGGGGCTGCTGATCGTGATGGAACCGTCTGCTGCATAGGCCTGACTCCACACGAGAGTCAAGAGAAGCGGGGCTAACATCTTGATGTTCATGATCGTTCTCCTTTGGATTTGGTTGTTGGAGCAAACGCGGCAATTATCTAACAATAACCAACAATACTTGTCAAGTAACTATTGGCGACCGGGAATATGCATAAACGACAAGGCCGGATTTAAACCGGCCTTATCATTATCTGATTTAGAATCAATATGGCTTTTGCCCAACCCAGTTGCCGGGCGGCTGATATTGGCAGACCCAGATTTGGTCGCGTGAGTCCTCGCACGTGGCGACAGCACAACCGACCGTGGTCGTGGCCTTCCAGACGAGCTGTGTGTAATGCCCGCACATCTTGCCTTTAACGCAGTTGTTGTTCTTGTAGCTGTAGTTCGAACGCTCGCTGCCCCAGTCATTCACCACTGTTTCCGGCCTGACTTTTTGCAGCTCGCGCCTGCCATCGGACCATTGCACCGCACTTGCCCAGAACAGGTTCTCGCCGTAGCGCCCGTCCGGCTTGCTGTGCTGCATCCTGCAATGGTTGCTTTCCTTCAGGTGGTTCGCCCATTCCTGGGCCGAAGCCGCAAGGTCGGTCGAATAGGAGAGCGGCGGAGCGCCGACAGTCTTGCGCCAGCGGTTATGGGCGACAACCATTTCATTCGCATCAAAATCGTGCGCCTGCGCCAATAGGGCAGGGAAAAGAAGGCAGGCGAGCAAACTGCGCTTCATCATTTGCCCAGCAGTTTTTGCAGGTAGGGCCCTGTCACACTTTCCGGATTCGCCGCGATGTCCTTGGGCGAGCCCTGTGCCACGATACGCCCACCGCCGTTGCCACCTTCCGGCCCCAAGTCGATGACCCAGTCGGCAGTCTTGATCACGTCCAGATTGTGCTCGATGACCACCACCGTGTTGCCCTGGTCGCGCAGCGTGTGAATGACCTTGAGCAGCATTGCGATATCATGGAAGTGCAGCCCGGTGGTCGGTTCGTCGAGGATGTATAGCGTGCGCCCGGTGTCGCGTTTGGAGAGTTCGAGCGAGAGCTTGACGCGCTGGGCTTCGCCGCCGGACAGGGTGGTGGCGCTTTGCCCCAGCGTGATGTAGCCCAATCCCACGTCAAGCAGCGTTCTCAGCTTGCGCGCGAGAATTGGCACGGCGGAGAAAAACTCGTGCGCCTGTTCCACCGTCATCTCCAGCACTTGATGGATGTTCTTGCCCTTGTACTGAACCTCCAGTGTCTCGCGGTTGTAGCGGTGGCCATGGCACACGTCGCACGGTACATACACATCTGGCAGGAAGTGCATCTCCACCTTGATCACACCATCGCCCTGGCAGGATTCGCAGCGCCCGCCCTTGACGTTGAAAGAGAAACGTCCCGGCCCGTAGCCGCGTTCGCGTGACATGGGCACACCGGAGAACAGGTCGCGTATCGGCGTGAACAGGCCGGTGTAAGTCGCCGGATTGGATCGCGGTGTGCGTCCGATGGGCGACTGATCGACGTTGATGACTTTATCGAAGAACTCCAGGCCTTCAATCTCCGCATAAGGCGACGGCTCGGCATTGCTGCCGTACAGGTGCTTGGCCACAGCGTGATACAAGGTATCATTGATGAGTGTGGACTTGCCAGAGCCGGACACGCCGGCGACGCACACGAGCAGGCCGACCGGCAGGTCGAGCGTGACGTCCTTCAGGTTGTTGCCGCAGGCGCCGACGATCTTCAGTCGTCGCTCGGGATCCGGCTTGCGATATTTTTTCGGTGCTTCGATACTGCGCCGTCCGGACAGGTAATCGCCTGTGAGCGATTGAGGGTTGGCGCATACTTCTTCAGGAGTACCCTGCGCCACGACCTTGCCGCCATGTTCACCCGCGCCGGGGCCCATGTCCACCACGTAATCGGCCGTCAGGATGGCGTCCTCGTCATGCTCCACCACGATCACGCTGTTACCCATGTCGCGCAGGCGTTTCAGGGTGGCCAGCAAGCGGTCGTTGTCGCGCTGGTGCAGGCCGATGGAAGGCTCATCCAGTACATACATCACGCCCGTGAGTCCCGAGCCGATCTGCGATGCGAGGCGAATACGCTGCGCTTCGCCGCCGGAGAGCGTCTCGGCAGAGCGATCCAGGGAAAGATAGTCCAGCCCCACGTTGTTGAGGAAAGTCAGGCGACTGGCGATCTCCTGCACGATCTTCTCGGCGATAGCCTGCTTGTTGCCGGGCAGCGTCACGCCCTGGAAAAAAGTCAGCGCCTGCTTCAGCGCCAACGCGCTGAGCTGGTAGATGGTGTGGTCGGCCACACGCACATGGCGCGCCTCGATGCGCAGGCGGGTGCCGTTGCAATCCGGGCAAGTGCAGCCGTTGAGGTACTTCGCCAGTTCTTCGCGCACCGTCGGCGAATCCGTCTCCTTGTAGCGCCGTTCCAGATTGTTGACGATGCCTTCGAAGGGATGCTCGCGCATCATCTTCTTGCCGCGCTCGTTCAGGTACTGGAAAGGAATCTCTTCACGCCCGCTGCCGTACAACACAACCTTTTGAATCTTCTCCGGCAGGCTTTCGAACGGGCGCTCCAGGTCGAAATCGTAATGTTTCGCCAGACTGTCCAGCATCTGGTAATAGAACTGGTTGCGCCTGTCCCAACCCTTGATCGCGCCGCCGCTCAGCGAGAGTGATGGAAAAGCCACAATGCGTTTCGGATCGAAGAAACTGATCACGCCCAGGCCGTCGCACTTCGGGCACGCGCCCATCGGGCTGTTGAACGAGAATAGCCGCGGCTCCAGTTCCTGCAACGAGTAATTGCAGATGGGGCAGGCGAACTTCGCCGAGAACAGATGCTCCTTGCCCGTATCCATCTCCACCGCCAGCGCACGCCCGTCAGCGTGGCGCAACGCCGTCTCGAACGACTCTGCCAGCCGCTGTTTGATATCGGTTGATACTTTCAAGCGATCCACCACGATCTCGACGGTGTGCTTCTTGTTCTTCTCCAGTTTCGGCAGGTTGTCCATCTCGCACACCTTGCCGTTTACACGCAGGCGTACAAAACCTTGCGCACGCAGTTCGTCGAACAACTCCAGCTGTTCGCCCTTGCGCTCAACGACCAGCGGCGACAGGATCATCACCTTGGTCCCCTCCGGCAGTGCCAGCACATGATCCACCATCTGTCCTACGGACTGCGCCTGCAACACCAGATCATGTTGCGGACAATACGGATCACCGGCCCGTGCAAACAGCAGGCGCAAATAGTCGTGGATCTCGGTGACCGTACCCACAGTGGAGCGAGGGTTATGCGAAGTGGCTTTTTGCTCGATGGCGATAGCGGGGGAAAGCCCCTCGATCAGATCGACATCCGGTTTCTCCATCAGCTGCAGAAATTGCCGCGCATAAGCGGAAAGCGACTCCACATAGCGCCGCTGCCCCTCGGCATACAAGGTATCGAAAGCGAGTGAGGACTTGCCAGAGCCGGATAATCCGGTGATCACCACCAATTGGTTGCGTGGCAGGTCAAGGCTGATGTTCTTCAGATTGTGGGTGCGGGCACCGCGTATTTTTATGTATTCCATTCCGGGCAGCGAGTCAGTAAAACGACCTGACAATATACGCGAGTTTTGATGCTTTCCCAACCTGCAGAAACTGCCATTCGCGGCCTGTCCAATTTGTTGCTAAATGCTTGCTTTTGACGTGTATGATTAATGCGCGTAAATTATGCGCATAAAAAATTGGTGAAAGCATTATGGGTAATATTACATTCAATCCAGCCGGCCCCAAGAAGTCGGCCAACCTCAGTATCAATGCCGATCTCTTGCAAAAAGCCAAGCAACTCAACATCAATCTTTCGCAAACACTGGAGCAACATCTAGCTGAGATCGTACGTCAAGCCCAACGAGACCAGTGGCTGACAGAGAACAAGGGCGCTCTGGAAGAATACAACCGCCGCATTGAACTACGCGGCACCTTTAGTGACGGGCTGCGGAGATTCTGATGGCTCAGTACGATGTCTATCTGAATACGAATGCAGATACGCGCGACGTTATCCCATTCCTGCTGGATGTTCAGGCCGATCTTTTGGACATGCTATCCACGCGCGTAGTCGTACCGTTAGTCGTTGCTGAAGAAATGACGCTGGCAGCGAAACATCTCAATCCGCAATTCAGGATCAAAGGCGTGGCAGTCGTCATGTCTACAGCAGAATTGGCGGGTGTGCCTGGCCGTTCGCTGGGCGATAAAGTGATATCGATTAAAAATAAGCGCGATGAAATCATCGCAGCGCTGGATTTGCTGTTTACTGGAATTTGATGCGCCCGTTGCATCTCGCTGCCCAAAGCCATGCCTTATTCCTGGCCAAACAACCATACTCATCACAAAGTGTACCGGTAGAACCTGGCTATCAAGCAGATAGCCAGACCTGTTAATATACGCACCTTCTGAATTTAAATTTGTCGCTTAATGTCCGCTTCAGATTCCGCAATGACCCCCCTTGAGCGCCGCGCCAGTATAGGTTTGGCCGGCATTTACGGCCTGCGCATGCTGGGCCTGTTCATCATCCTGCCGATCTTTGCCCTGTACGCCGAAAAGTTGCCGGGCGGACAGAGTCATTTTCTGATCGGGATTGCGCTCGGTGCGTATGGTCTGACGCAGGCGATCCTGCAAATTCCGGCAGGCTGGTTATCCGATCGTTACGGACGCAAGCCGGTGATCATCGTCGGCTTGCTGCTGTTTGCGGCAGGCAGTTTTGTCGCGGCTTCAGCAGACAACATCTATTGGATCATTTTTGGCCGCGTGATTCAGGGCGCGGGAGCGATTAATGCTGCTGTAATGGCACTGACTGCCGACCTCACGCGCGAGGAACATCGCACCAAAGCAATGGCGATGATCGGCATCACCATCGGCATTACGTTTTCGATCTCGATGGTGCTGTCGCCGTTGCTGTACAAATATATTGGCATGTCCGGCATGTTTACGCTGATCGGCCTGCTGGCCTTCGTTTCGATCGGCGTTGTGTTGTGGTTCATTCCCAATCCCACCATCACGCGTTTCCATTCCGACACTGAGGCAAACACCAGCAAACTCGCCGAAGTGTTGCGCAACAAGGATTTGCTGCGCATGGATTTCGGCGTGTTCACCCTGCATGCGATCCTGATGTCGGTGTTCATGCAGGTCCCGTTCATCCTGCGCGCCGACGGGCTGGATGCACAGCACCAGTGGCAGGTCTATCTGCCGGTGATGCTGATCGCATTTGGACTCATGGTGCCGCCCATCATCATTGCGGAGAAGAAGGCGAAGATGAAGGAAGTGTTCATGATCGCCATCGCGCTGGCAGCCGTGGCGCAAGTGGCGATCCTGTTTTTGCATGACAGCATCTGGGGTGTGGCAGTTTCGTTGCTGATGTTCTTTACCGCATTCAACGTGCTGGAAGCCACGCAACCCTCCATCGTCAGCAAGATATCGCCGCTGGCCGCCAAGGGTACGGCGATGGGGGTATTCAGCAGCGTGCAGTTCCTCGGTGCCTTCTTCGGATCGGCCATGGGTGGGCTACTGATGCAGCTGTATGGAGGCAATGCAGTGCTGGTGTTTGCAGTGTTCATGTTGCTGCTGTGGCTGGCAGTGGCGTCCACCATGCAGGCGCCGAAGCCATTGGCGACCAGAATATATCACCTGAAAGAGATGGATGAAGATGCGGCGCGTACATTGCAACTGGCCTTGGCCCGGGTGCGCGGAGTAAGCGAAGTGCTGGTGGTTGCAAACGAGCAGATCGCCCTAGTTAAAGTTGAAATAAGCGGATTCGACGAAGATGCAGTCGAAAATATGGTTTCCTTCTCCTCGACCCTCAATCAAGAGGGAGCAACAAAGGTAGGCAATCCTCAGCTCATATAACGAATGTGGAATTGAAGCAGGGGAAGATC
This sequence comes from Sideroxydans sp. CL21, assembly GCF_902459525.1. Taxonomy (NCBI): domain Bacteria; kingdom Pseudomonadati; phylum Pseudomonadota; class Betaproteobacteria; order Nitrosomonadales; family Gallionellaceae; genus Sideroxydans; species Sideroxydans sp. CL21. The sequence goes on along the minus strand of NZ_LR699166.1, from coordinate 2,814,303 downwards.
GTGAGTGGCGTAATAATTTTTAAAGGGGCATGTAATGACAGTGAATAAGGCGATTCTGATCGGACGTCTGGGCAAAGACCCGGAGACACGCTACATGACCAATGGCGAAGCGGTAACCAATGTTTCTCTAGCCACGTCGGAAAACTACAAAGACAAAAGCGGCGAAAAGCAGGAACGCACCGAGTGGCACAACTTGGTGCTTTACCGCCGTCTGGCTGAAATCGCCGGAGAGTATCTGAAGAAGGGCTCGATGATTTATGTCGAAGGCCGTATCCAGACGCGCAAGTGGCAGGATAAAGAAGGCAAGGATCGCTACACCACAGAGATTATCGTCAACGAAATGAAAATGCTGGGCAGCAAACCCGGCAGTGGCAGCGGGAGCTTTGAAGTTGTGGAAGACCAGTCTGCACCCGCTGCACGCAGCGCTCCGGCTGCAAGACCAGCGGCTGCGCCTGCAGCCAAGGGCAACTTCGACAATTTCGATGATGACATCCCTTTCTAGTGGTTACTTGCGATTAGCAGAGTAAAGTATTAGCCAGAAGCCCCTGTAAAACAGGGGCTTCGTTTAATTGCAATTGGAGATTGTGTCGAATTCAATTCTATGGAAAAAACAGTAAACATGTTTCCGACGAACTACCGTTTGCCCAGACGGGCTATCCAGCTAGTTACACTGCTTGTGATCGCGCTTATTCCTGCCCTCGGGATATTCCAGATTGACTGGGCTTTGGCGAGCTTCCATATCGTGGGCCACCAGATTTGGTGGTCGAATTTTTTCTTTATATTCGGCTTGGCAATCGCACTCACTACTTTACCTGTCATCACCTATACGACGATTGGCGCCGTCTGGTGCGGGTGGGCCTGTCCGCAGAACCTGCTTGCAGAATGGGCGAACAACCTGACATACAAATTCCTGGGCAAACGTGCGGATGTTCGTGTCGACGGCAAAGGTGCGATCGTTGCGGCGGCAAAGAACAAAGCGCTCAATTGGCTGGTTCTGGGTGCAATATTTCTTGGTGCAGCGATGGTTTTGGCACTCGTTCCGGTGCTGTTTTTCTATTCGCCTCACGAAGTGTGGTCATTCGTTACCTTTCAATCCAACAACACATCAGGCTTCATACAATTTCCATATTTATTTTCAGTACTACTGATCTTTATCGACATCGCGGCCGTGCGCTATTTCATGTGTGATTACGCATGCCTGTACCGCATGGGGCAGAAGATGTTCAAATCACGGAATGCACTGCATGTTTCCTACGATGCTTCGCGTTCGGCCGATTGCACCAAATGCAATTACTGTGCAACGTTGTGCATTACCGATATTCAGCCGACCAGTATTAAAATGTACGACAGCTGTTTCGACTGCGGAGAATGTATTGATGCCTGCAACCAATTACACGCAAAATCCGGAACACCGGGATTATTGAATTTCAAATTGGGCGAACAGGGGAAAGAATCGACCTGGCAAAAAGTACTGGGCATCGTGTTTTCCCGATTCAACTGGCTCATGGGCAGTTTCTTTGCGGTGGGCGTGGCCATGATGGTATGGGGTATCTATACGCAGCCGCCGGTTGCAGCGCAGGTGCCGATCGAACAGCAACTGAAAGAGCGTCAGATTGCCCGAGTCTGCGGCAGCCAGTGCGCGGAGCCGCAAGCTTTGTGCAAAAAAGGCAACATTGCCGAGTGCTACCGCGCATCCGCCTGTAAATGCACATGTTCCCTGCAGCAGGATCCGGGCAACTCTGCCAGTGGCGAATGGCGGCAATGCGTTCAGCACTACACGACCGAAGCTGAAACATTTGGCACCCACCCCTCCGGCATGAGCAAGATGGCTCAGTGAGCGGGTAACCAAACTTACCTGTTTTCTTGTCCTGAAGACCAGATGTGTTCATGAGTCTGAAGATGGCAAGGCCAGGATTGCAGCACCGGAATATCGCAACTCAAGTTGAAGGAGAAGATTATGTTCAAGCTGCCCATGGTGATCATCTATATGATCATCGCGTTTAATATCACCGCATTCACGGTGGTCTTGCTGTTGAATATGCTGATCATCACTTCGCTCATCGCCAAAATAATCGCATGCGCCTTGACCATAGGCGCATGGGTGCTGGCTTATGTCAACCGGTACAAAGTCGTCAAGATATTCTAAGCAAGCATCAGGGCTGTACCGGATCGCTAACGGGTAAGCCCTGCATACAGCATCAGCATCTTTTCAGGCAAACACCTGACATGGTCCACGACCATGTAGTTTCTGGCGCCGAATATTCTGGATACATACCTGTCGGCTCTGGGGTCGAGGCTAATGCAGAATGTATTGATACCGCTGCGGCCGGCACTCTCGACCGCTTTCTTTGCGTCCCAGCGCAGATATTCTTCACCGCGCACGTCAATGTCATCCGGCGCACCGTCGGTGATGAGTATCAGGAGTTTCTTGCGGGACTGCTGCTTGTTTAGATGATAGGTGGCATGGCGTATCGCTGCACCCATGCGGGTGGCGCGCTGGCCGGTCATGCCGGCGATCCTGGCTTTGGGAACATCGTCGTAGGGCTGATCGAAATCCTTGAGTCGATAGTATTCGACGTTGTGCCGACTTTCGGAACAGAAACCGTGGATGGCAAACGGGTCGCCGACCGTTTTGATCGCATCCGAAAACAGCACGCAAACCTGCTGGGTAAGTTCCAGCACGGTGTGCTCCTGGCCTTGAACCTTTTCGTTCGTCGACTGGGAAAGATCCAGCAGCAACAGCACCGAGATGTCGCGCGTCTTCCGCACCGTGCGCATCATGATCCGGGGGTCCGGTTGCACGCCGAGCCTGATGTCGATCTGGGAACGAATGGCCGCGTTGATGTCTATTTCGTCGCCTTCCTCGAGCTTCCTGACGCGATGCACTCCCCCGTACCGGATGGCGTTGAGCAGTATCTTCATGCGCGACAGGAGGTGATTGTTCTGCTCGATAATGTTATCGACAATCTGCAAATCGCCGGGCGTGGCGTTCATTTCCCGTAACGTCACCCAGGATTCGGTTTCGTTCTGGCTGCGGAAATTCCATTCGGAATAATGATAAGTTTCCGGAGACGATGCTTCGGCGGCCGTTTTTTTGGATAACAGGGCGGACAGCTTGTTGAGATCTTCCTCCGACTCCAGCCCCGAAGCTGTGTCGGCTTCTTCGTCGGAAAGCGGTTTGTCGTCTGAAAAGAGAAACTCGGCATCGTAAAAGGTGATCGCCGACTTTCGCTTCTCGCCGTAACCGAATCTCGCAAACTCCCATATGGACAGAATCTTGGATTCGAAGAACGTGGTGGGCGCTATCTGCTCTTCTTCGGCGGCGGGTTTGGCGGACTCCCATAGATGGCGGTTGTCGTCGCGGTAGGCCGCGCCGTGTACATAGGAATCGGCTTTGAACCTGATGTTCCTTTTCTGAAGCTCATGCGCCAGCGCCATGCCGATGTCCCGTACGAGATGGTCGTCCTCCAGATTGCCCGCTGTCTTGAACAGTTCGCGTCCCTGCTTGATCCAGGGATCGTCATCCAGATAGGTGTCATCCAGCAACGCGCGCGCCAGGCGATCGAGATAATCATCGGCAGTTTCATTATGCTCGGGAGAGGCCGTATGTTGCTTCGCCCAGAGTTTTTTCAGGCCGGGGAATCTGCGTACCGCCAACGCTTCGACGCGTGCATCTTCGATCGTGGAAATCAAAGCTATTTGCCATTGGTCGAGCGCGACTGAAGGGGATTGTCTCCTTGAATAAAAGATGTGGGCCGCAGCATGGGCGGAAGCTGCACGATAGAACTCCAAACCCGTGAAGTGAGAAGATCCGTTCTGTGTGACTTCGTAATAGGTATCGGGCACATGGATGGAGTTGTCTTCGACGAAGGGTTTGCATCCGTGTAGACTTTCAAATTTCTCTTCTGTCGGCTTGAAGATGAAATCGCAGCCCCAGAGGCCTCGCAAATACATGTTGATGCGTCGCTGAACATCCGTGAACTTTATTCTCTCCCGCTCCTTCCTCAAGGCGGCCAGGGATTTTTTGGGAGACAGGCCGAGATATTTTTTAAGCCCGAGTGCGAGGCGATTGAAGGCGGGCTTCATTTCGAAATCGCAGCTCCACAAGATAGAATGCAAGATGAACAGGACATGAAGGTCATGCCTCCTCTGTTACCGATCACCGATTGTGTCTTTCATCGGTTTCATTTTTGTCGTACCGCCTATCCAAAAAACGTCGTCACCGCTGCATCAAGTGCATCGCGCATGTCCGGGTCGTCCGTGATCGGAGCGATCAGGGCCACGCAGCAAGCCTTTTTGACTTCGACGCCCTTGGCGATCAGGTTGCCTGCGTAGATCAGCATGCGGGTGGAGATACCCTCATCCAGTCCATGACCTTTCAGGTTACGCGCCATTTCCGCAATCGAAACCAGTTTTCCCGCGATATCGCGGGCAACGCCCGTCTCATGGGAAACAATTTCTTCTTCAATTGCATGCTCGGGATAATTGAAGTCCAGGGCACCGAAGCGCTGCTTGGTGGACTGCTTCAAATCCTTCATCACGCTCTGATAGCCGGGATTGTAGGAGATCACCAGCTGGAAATCCGGATGTGCGTTGATGAGCTCGCCTGTTTTCTCCAGGGGAAGCACCTTGCGGTTGTCGGTGAGCGGATGGATCACCACGGTGGTGTCCTGGCGCGCTTCCACGATCTCGTCGAGATAGCAGATCGCACCGTAACGGGCCGCGATGGCGAGCGGCCCGTCCTGCCAGCGCGTGCCGGTGGCATCAAGCAGGAACCGGCCCACGAGATCGGAAGCGGTCATGTCTTCGTTGCACGCGACCGTGATCAGGGGCTTCTGGAGTCTCCAGGCCATATATTCGATGAACCTTGTTTTGCCGCAGCCTGTCGGGCCCTTGAGCATCATGGGCATGCGCACAGAATAAGCCGCGTCAAAAACGGACAGTTCGTCCGATACGACGCGGTAGTAGGGTTCCTTCTCGATGCGGTATTGGCTAATGACGTCTCTCATTACTCTTCCTCTTCACACTCTCTTTACATTTAAAACAACGCTGAAATTTTTTCTGAATTATCGTTCATTTTTTTGCTGTTGATTTTGTGTTTCCTGATTTTCTGATTGATTTTTTTCATGCAGCCATTTCATCGCTTCGTCAGCCAACTACGAGATTTTCTTTCTGTGGCTTTGCATTCACGCTGATTTCACTGGCTACAGGTTGATGGTGCTATGCTTGTTCTTGTCAAAGCGCTTATTTGGCGCACCTCGCGTATTTGAAATTGGAGAAACAGCACGCCATGCCCCGATCTGTCCACCGTGAATCGCATCGCTTTCAGCGCATAGGCTGGTTACGCGCCGCCGTGCTGGGGGCGAATGACGGGATCGTCTCCACCGCCAGCCTGATGGTCGGTGTGGCGGCGGCCAATGTGGGGCGTAGCGAGCTGCTGGTGGCGGGGGTGGCCGGGCTGGTTGCGGGCGCGATGTCGATGGCTGCGGGAGAGTATGTGTCGGTCAGTTCGCAGGCTGACACCGAACAGGCCGACATCACGCGCGAACGCGCCGAGCTGAAGGCGCAACCGGAGCATGAACATCAGGAACTGGCGGCTATCTATGTCAATCGGGGATTGTCTTCCGAACTTGCGGTGCAGGTTGCGGAGCAACTGATGGCGCATGACGCGCTGGGCGCCCATGCCCGCGATGAACTGGGCATCAGCGATACCCTGAGCGCCCGGCCGGTGCAGGCTGCATTCACTTCGGCGCTGACTTTTTCTGTGGGCGCAGCCTTGCCGCTACTGGCGGCACTTTTAGCTCCGCCAACGCTGATACTTCCTGTAGTCGCTGGCGTTTCCCTGGTCGTCCTCACCGCACTCGGCGCATTGGCTGCGAGTGCAGGCGGCGCCCCGATACTGCGGGCGTCACTGCGTGTGGTCTTCTGGGGCGCACTGGCCATGGGATTGACCGCAGGTGTCGGCAGACTGTTCGGAACCACGATGTAAGTCCAAATAGCATCCCCGTCAGCAATCGATGGGGATTTTCATTGCTTGTCACAAACCCTACAACACCCCATCCCCGTCTTGTTCCACACACGCGAGTTGAGCGTGAAATTAAAGCAATAGTCCATTAAAACAGCCTGTTGACTCTATCGTCACGGGCTGGCACGCAGTTTGCGATTACTCAGGCACAGACCACCTGATAGGAGCGAACCATGATCAACCTGACACCCAATGCAATCTCTGCTGTTGAGAAATTTATCAAAGGCTCGGCCACCCCCGTGGCAGGACTGCGCATCGCCATTTCCGGCGGTGGCTGCTCCGGCTTCCAGTACGGCATGTCGCTGGAAGAAGCCAGAAGCGAAGATGACACTGTGCTGGAATACGGCGCGGTCACGCTGCTGGTCGATCCGCTGTCCGCACCCTTGCTCGAAGGCGTGACTGTCGACTTCGTCGATAGCCTCAACGGCAGCGGCTTCAAATTCGAAAACCCGAATGCCAGCTCCAGCTGCGCGTGCGGTTCATCTTTCTCTGCCTGACGATCATGTTCATGATCGTCTCCCTCACCCCCGTCCCCCCTCTCCCCGAGGGCGAGGGGTACGGTCGGTTGCTACGCAATTTTGGATACTAGGAGAACACCATGTGGGATTACTCGGACAAAGTCAAAGAGCACTTCTTTCAACCCCGTAACGCCGGAGTACTAGCTGATGCGAACGGCGTGGGTGATGTCGGCTCGATCAGTTGCGGCGACGCGCTGCGCCTGATGCTCAAGGTGGAGCCGGAGACAGACATCATCCTCGACGCGCATTTCCAGACCTTTGGCTGCGGCTCGGCCATCGCGTCTTCTTCCGCGCTCACCGAGATGATCAAGGGCAAGACCCTGGATGAAGCACTCAAAGTCAGCAATCAGGACATCGCCGATTACCTCGACGGCCTGCCTCCGGAAAAGATGCACTGTTCCGTGATGGGGCGCGAGGCGCTGCAGGCCGCCGTGGCCAACTACCGCGGCGAAGTGTGGAGCGACGATCACGAAGAGGGCGCACTCGTGTGCAAGTGCTTCGCCATCGATGCGGTGCTGATCGAAGACACCATACGCGCCAACAACCTGTGTTCGGTACAGGACGTGACCAACTACACCAAGGCTGGCGGCGGTTGTTCCTCCTGCCACGAAGGCATCGAAGAGATCCTGGTCAAGGTGATGACCGAGCGCGGCGAGGCTTTCAAGCCGGGCACGCCCGCCAAGGAAGAAGCAAAGCCTGCAGGCATGACCAACCTGCAACGCATTCGCAAGATCGAGGCCGTGCTGGATTCTGTGCGCCCGCAACTGAAGCGCGATGGCGGCGATATCGAGCTGGTGGACGTGGACGGCAAGACCATCTACGTCAACATGACCGGTGCCTGTTCCGGCTGCCAGATGGAAGCGCTGACGCTGCAAGGCATCCAGCAGAAGCTGATGGAAGAGCTGAAAGAGTTCATCAAGATCGTGCCAACCAAGGCCGGGGCGTTGAGCCGGGCGAGTTGCCATCCGTGATGGGTTAACTCCCTTCTCCCGCAAGCGGGAGAGAGGATAAAGAAAATTAAGGAGCAGAAAATGGAAGGCATCTATTTCGACAACAACGCAACCACGCGGGTCGATCCCGCGGTAGTGGAGGTCATGCTGCCGTATTTCACCGAGCAGTTCGGCAACCCATCGTCGATGCACAGCTTCGGCAACAAGGTTGGCCTGGCGATCAAGAAGGCGCGCATGCAAGTGCAGGAGTTGCTGGGAGCGGAACACGACTCCGAGATCATTTTCACTTCCTGCGGTACCGAGTCGGATTCCACTGCGATCATCTCTGCGCTGAAAGCGCAGCCGGAACGCAAGGAGATCATCACCACCACCGTCGAACATCCGGCCATCCTTACGCTGTGCACCCATCTGGAAAAAGAGGGCTACAAGGTGCATCTGCTCAAGGTGGACGGCAAGGGCCGCCTTGACCTGGACGAATACAAGAAGTTGCTGACCGATCAGGTTGCCGTGGTATCGGTGATGTGGGCGAACAACGAAACCGGGACTTTCTTCCCTGTGGTCGAGATGGCCGAGCTGGCGAATGCCGCCGGTGCCATGTTCCACACCGACGCCGTGCAGGCCGTGGGCAAGGTGCCGCTGAATTTGAAAGATACCAAGATCGACATGCTCTCCGTATCGGGGCACAAACTGCATGCGCCCAAGGGCATCGGCGTCCTGTACCTGAAGCGCGGCACTCGGTTTCGTCCGCTGTTGCGTGGCGGTCATCAGGAACGCGGTCGCCGTGCCGGTACCGAGAACACCACCTCCATTGTCGGCTTGGGCAAGGCTGCCGAGATGGCGCTGGAAGCAATGACCTTCGAGAACACCGAAGTCGCACGTCTGCGCGACAAGCTGGAAGCAGGCATCCTTTCCAAAGTGCCGCGCTCGTTCGTGACCGGCAACCCGGATAACCGCCTGCCGAACACCAGCAACATCGCGTTCGAGTTCATCGAAGGTGAAGCGATCCTGTTGCTGCTCAATAAATTCGGCATTGCCGCCAGCTCAGGCTCAGCCTGCACTTCCGGTTCACTGGAGCCCTCGCATGTGATGCGTGCGATGGGCATTCCCTACACTGCCGCTCACGGTACGGTGCGCTTCTCATTGTCGCGTTACAGCACCGAAGCAGAAGTCGATCGCGTGATTCAGGTTGTGCCGGAGATCATCGCGCAACTGCGCAAGCTGTCGCCGTATTGGGAAGGCGACGGTCCTAAAGCCGAACCGGAAAAGGCGTTTGCGCCGACTTACGCATAATCATGAAAAACCTATTTTCCTTAGCCGTAGGTTGGGTGGAGCGCAGCGATACCCAACATATGCAAACGATGGGTATCGCTACGCTCCACCCATCCTACATTTGTGGATGAAATGACCATCATGTCCCGCACCATCATCATCGACGACACCACCCTGCGCGACGGCGAACAGACCGCGGGGGTGGCGTTCACGTTGGAGGAGAAGCTGGACATCGCGCGCCAGCTCGACGCACTCGGCGTGCCAGAACTGGAAGTCGGCATTCCGGCGATGGGGCATGAAGAACGCGAAAGCATCAACGCTGTTGCTGCACTCGATCTGAATGCCAAGCTGATCGCGTGGAGCCGCATGTGCAAGGCCGACATCGACACCGTCGACCAGCTTGACGTGCATATGATCGATGTCTCCATACCGGTGTCGGACATCCATCTTGCCAAGAAGCTGAAACGCGACCGAGCCTGGGTGCTCGATACCATCTTTGAATTGGTGCCTTACGCTTACGACTACGGGCTGGAAGTCATCGTCGGTTGCGAAGACGCTTCGCGCGCCGATCCTGAATTCATTCTTCAAGTGGCCGAAGCCGCACAAGCCGCAGGTGCGTGCCGTATCCGCTATGCCGATACGCTGGGCGTGATGGAACCGTTCGGCGTGCACAAATCCATTTCCGCCTTGCGCAGTGCGGTGGATATCGAAATCGAGATGCATGCGCACGACGATCTCGGTCTGGCCACGGCCAACAGCCTTGCGGCTGCTGTGGCAGGTGCAACGCACATCAACACCACGGTGAATGGTCTGGGCGAACGCGCCGGTAATGCACCGCTGGAAGAAGTCGCGATGGGCTTGAAAAAACTCTACAACCTGAATACCGGCATCGACCTCGCGCATTTCCCTTCCTTGTCGGCGTTGGTTGCGGCTGCTTCGGGACGACCTGTGCCCTGGCAGAAGAGTTTGGTGGGCGAGGGCGTGTTCACGCACGAGGCGGGTATCCATGTCGATGGACTGCTCAAGGATCCCGACACCTATCAGGGCTTCGACCCGGTAGAAGTCGGCCGTCATCACAGGCTCGTGGTCGGCAAGCATTCCGGGGCGCACGGCATCATCGCTGCCTACGCCACCATGGGGCTGAATCTCAGTCAGGCCGAAGCGCGCGCCCTGCTGCCGGACATCCGCAATTTTGCAGAACGCGCCAAACGCTCGCCTGCGGACCAGGAATTGCTGTTCCTCTACCAACGCTACATCGGGCGCCAGCCCAGTGCGGCGCACTAGGAGCGCATGATGGAAGACGTGATCAGCAACGTGAATGTGGTTTCCAAGCCGGTTCAGCCGTCGTTGTTGCGGCTGTTGCTTGAAGACGTGAGTTGCGTGTTCCAGCGTGATCCTGCCGCACGTTCGCGCTTCGAAGTGCTGACCACTTATCCCGGTGTGCACGCCATTCTGTTGCAGCGCATCGCACACCGTCTGTGGAAATGGAAATTGCGCTATATGGCGCGCTTGCTTTCATGGTTCGCGCGTTTCATGACCAACATCGACATTCATCCGGGTGCCACCATAGGCAGGCGCTTCTTTATCGATCACGGCGCAGGCGTGGTGATCGGCGAGACCGCGGAGATCGGCGACGACGTGACGCTGTATCACGGCGTCACACTGGGCGGCACGACATGGAACAAGGGCAAGCGCCACCCGACTCTTGGCGATGGCGTCGTGGTTGGCGCGGGCGCAAAGATACTGGGCGCGATCACACTCGGCGAGCAAGTGCGTGTCGGCGCCAACTCGGTCGTGGTCAAAGATGTGCCTGCGCATCGCACCGTGATCGGCATTCCCGGCAAGATCGTGTTGCGCACCGAGGAGGCCAACGCCGACAACATCTACGGCATCAACCTCGACCATCATCTGATCCCGGATCCGGTAGGCCGCGCCATCGCATGCCTGATGGAACGCATCGAAATACTTGAAGGCCAACTGCGCAAGCAAGGCGAACCGGTGGAGGGGCAATGCCGTGCCTGCGATGCGGATGATCTTTGCGGCACGGAAGTGGCGCGCGTCATCAGGAGGGAATGAATCATGGATCTGCTCGATTTCGAACAAGCCGAGTTGTATTTCGACGAGCCGCTGGCGCAGGATGTTTCACGCCTGATTGTGGCTGCTGCGGACAAATACGGCAGCGAAGAATCGGAGAGCCTGCTGCTGCGCGCCAGCCTGATGGCGCCGCAGCACTTGATGGTGCTGGTGGCGTTGTATCGCTATTACTTTTACCAGCATCGTTTTGAAGATGCACTGCTGGTGGGCGAGAGCACATTGGCCGTGGTTGGTCGGCGGCTGAATTTCCCCGAAACCTGGACGAATCTGAATGAAGCCAATCTGGGCGAAGGCGTGCTGCGCTCGATGGGGTTGGTGCGCTTCTATCTCATGGTGCTCAAGGCCACCGGCTACATCAACCTGCGCCTGGGATATTTTGAGATCGGGCAGGCCATGCTTGAGAAACTGGTGGAGCTGGACAGCAATGATCGCATGGGCGGCAGAGCGCTGCTGGAAGTGCTGCACCAGGCAATGAATAACGATGAAATGATGCAAAGGAGAGCGTGATGGGCGAACTGACACTGGACGAGGCAATGGAGGAGTTGGTTTCCGCCGAAGATTTCCTGAACTACTTTGGTATTGAATACGAACCCTCGGTAGTGCAAGTAAATCGTCTGCACATCTTGCAACGCTTCCACAACTACCTCAGCAAAGCGGTGATGCCGGATGATGAGACAGCACAGCGCGCGGTGTATGTCACAGCGCTGCAGCAGGCATACCAGGATTTTGTGAAATCTGACGCCCTGACCGAGAAAGTGTTCAAGGTGTTTCACATGCACGAGCCGCAAGTGAAGTTCGTGCCGTTGAGTTCGATCACGGTGACCAAAAAAGATGCTACCCAAGTTTGAATTCGGAGACGAAGTCCGCATCATTCGCAACGTGCGCAATGACGGCACTTATCCCGGTGTGCCCATCGGTACGCTGCTGATCCGACGTGGTTCCACCGGCTTCGTCATGAACGTCGGCACATTCCTGCAAGACCAGTTGATTTACACCGTCAACATCCTCGAACAGGACAAGATCGTCGGTTTTCGCGAAGAAGAACTCATCAGCATCGACGATGTGTGGATACCCAGCAAGTTCGAAAGCCGCGAAAGAGTACGCAGCAGGATCACGCTTACGGTGCGCGGTGAAGTGCGCGTCACACCGGGAATGGAAGGCGAAATACTGAAGGTGTTTCGCGATAAAAATAACGGCGTGCTGTACCACGTGATCTTTCACGATCAGGTGCTGCAAGTATCAGAGTCCGCCCTGGAGGCGACCAAGATCTATGACGATGAGGAGAACAGCGATGCCACAGCTCATTGAGCCGGGCGTGGCCTACCTTGCGCTCAAAGCCGCGCAAAAAATTTACGGAAAAGTGCCCGATGCCTTATCACCTGCCGATTTTGAACGTGTGCAAAACATGGCGCAGCAGCAACACAAACTCGAAGCGCGCGTGCTGACCACACCGGAGGCACGCGACGTCATGGTGCCGCATTCCACGCTGGAAGCCGCGATGCAGGAAATACGCGGTCGATATGCCGGCGAAGAGGAGTTCGTCAGCGATCTGGCACGCAACGGTCTGGACGAAAGCAGCTTTGCTGCCGCACTGGAGCGCGAGATGAAAGTCGAAGCCGTCCTGGAGAAAGTCGCCACACAAGCTGCCAAGGTCAGCGATATGGATGTGGAACTGTATTACCAGTATCACCCCGAACAGTTCCGCCGTCCCGAAACGCGGCTGGCGCGCCACATTCTCATCACCGTCAATGAAAGCATTGCGGAAAATACGCGAGCCGAAGCGGGCAAGCGCATCGCAATCATCGAGTCAAGATTGACCAGGGAGCCGCAGCGTTTCGAAGAGCAGGCCCTTAAACATTCCGAATGCCCGACTGCGCTGGATGGCGGCAAGCTGGGCGATCTGCCGCGCGGAAAACTCTTTCCCGAACTGGATAAAGCCTTGTTCGAATTGAAAGCGGGTGAAGTGAGCGGCGTGCTGGAATCCGAGCTGGGTTTTCATGTCCTGCGCTGCGATGCGATCACCGAAGCGGGGGTGCTGGATTACGACCAGGCAAAACCGCACATCCGAAAATTGATGGAGCAGAAGCGCAAGCGCGTCTGCCAGCAGGCATGGATGAAACAGTTGCTGGAGAAAAAGTGAAAGACCGGCGGATAAAGTTACTGGAAACCGGAAGTGTTACGACCCGGTAGAAGATGAGTTGCTCGACGAGCCTGAGGTCAATGAGTTGAGCGCTTGAGTGATGGCGTACTGGGCGCTGAGGACTGCATTTTGCGCCGCTTGCTGCGGACTGGTGCTGCCTGTCGTAGGAGTGATGCCGTTTGGCAACGAATTCCCAAGTAAACCGCTGGTGGCGACTGTTCCCGGCAAGCTGAACAGCGGGGAGGTGTCCGTGCTTGAGGAATTTGACGACGTGCCGGATATCAGCGTATCCATGGTCTGGGTGATGGCGTACTCGACCTGAAGAAGCGCATTCTGGGCAGCCTGTGCCGGTGTGGTGTTCGAAGTGTTCGATGTCCCCTGCTGCAAGGTGCTCAGCAAGCCGGCGGCGTTATAGGTCAATGGCGAAGGTGAACTGCTGCCCAATGACGTCAGCGTTTCCATCACGGCAAGCTGGGCGGCAGCGGCTTGCACTGACGGCGCGCTGGTTGGGTCAGTGGTTGGGGCCGTGTAGCCATAAGTGCTTGTTGCTGTAACGCTTGGAATTGTCGACATCGCGGACTCCTCTTCTTCATTGCTGCAGTGATGCGTGAGTTGATTCTACACTTCTGGGTTTTTATCACCAGCTTGCTTGTATCTACCTGATCACTATGGGTAATAGTTCACACTTCGCATGCCCATCCGGCTTGTGCCGAGAACGAACAGGTGGGGGCGCTGCAACCTTCCGGTTTTCGGCCTTATGTAGCGCGCTACATAAGGCCGAGTTTGAGACGTCTAGTACCAATGCGCCGACCAACAGCATCTAGCCGATTTCGGCCCGTCAGGCCGACAACGAAGTCAGCCCTTGATCAGCGCCAGGGACAAGGACGGCCAGTAGGTGATGATCAGCACTGCCGCCAACAGGATCGCGACGAACGGCAGCACGGCGCGGAAGATCTCCAGCATCGGCCGGTCGAAGCGGTACATCGCGATGAACAGATTCATGCCCATCGGCGGCATCAGGTAGGCGATTTCCATGTTGGCGAGGAAGATGATGCCGAGGTGCACAGGATGAATACCATAGCCCACCGCAATGGGCAGTATCAGCGGCACCATGATCACCAGTGCGGAGAAAATATCCAGCATCATGCCGAGCACGAGCAGGAACAGATTCAGCAGCAACAAAAAAGTGTAGGCATTGTCCACATGGGTACGGATGAAGCTGAAAAGCTTGCTCGGGATCTCGGCGTCGAGCAGGTAATTGGTGGAGGCCAGCGACATGCTCAGCACGATCAGGATCGCGCCGACCAGTACCATGGATTCGCGCATGATCTTCGGCAGCTTGGTAAAGGTGATCTCGCGGTGGACGAGCACCTCGACGATGAATACATAGATTGCCGTCACAGCGGCGGCTTCGGATACGGCGAAATAGCCGCTGTAGATCCCGCCGAGCACGATGAAAGGCAAGGGCAGCTCCCAGGCCGCCTCGCGCAAGGCAGCCAGTGCCTCATGCCAGCTGAACGGCTGGTGCGCTGCCTGCGGGCCGCGGTTTTGCCACAATCCGTAAATCGACAGCATGACCACGATCAGCAAGCCGGGCAGGATGCCGGCCAGGAACAGGTCGCTAATCGATACCGGAACGCCGATGTTGAGTTGCTGTGCCACCACACCGTAGAGGATGAGCGGTAGCGAAGGCGCAAACAGCAGACCGATACTGCCCGACGTGGTGACCAGCCCGAGACTGTAGCGCTCCGAATAGCCTGCCTGCTTGAGGGCCGGGTACAGCATGCCGCCGAGCGCCACGATGGTCACGCCGGAAGCGCCGGTGAAGGCGGTGAACATCGCGCAGATGACCAATGCCACCGCCGCCAGGCCGCCGGGCATCCAGCCGACAAAGACATTGCTGATGCGCACCAGGCGCTTCGGTGCATTCGATTCGGCCAATAGGTAACCGGCGAAGGTGAACAGCGGGATGGCGAGCAGGACCGGCATTTCCGCGAGGCGGTAGACCTCGATGATGACGACCGTCAGGTCCACGCCTTCGCGTGCAAAATTGATCATCACGCTCGCGGCGATGACCGCGAACAGCGGCGCGCCGAGCAGCACCATGGCGACGAGCGCGATGCCGATCAGGAACATCGTCATTCTGCCTCCTCGCGGCCGCGGGCCTGCTGCACATGATGCATGAAACGCAAGCCGTATCGCAGCGCGATTAGCGTAAACCCGAGCGGCAAGATGAGCTCGGCAACCCATACCGGCAGCGAGCCGAAGGCCATCTCGCCGGATTCGCGTGCGCTCTGCATGAAACGCAAGGATTGCCAGGCCAGCAGCAGGCATACGACCAGCGTGAACAGGTCGGTCACCGCCACCACGCCGGATTTGACGCGGTCAGGCAGCCAGCGCGCGATCGCGTCCACATGGATGTGCTTGCCTTCGCGGCTGGCGGCGACGGCACCCAGGAACGCCACCCATAACACCAGCAGGCGCAACATCTGGTCGGCACCGAAGATGCTCATGTCGAGGAAGTTGCGGAACAGTATCTGCGCGGCCGCCAATAGCACCATCAATGCCAGCATGCCGATGAGCAGCGCGTTCTCGGTCCAGGTGACGATCCTGATCAGGCGGGCAAGCGCAGGGGGCAGGTTGCGGGTCGGCATGCGTTAATGGGCGGGATGGCTTTTGCGGTACGCATCAAGATTGGAGCGCAGCTCCTTGACCAGCGCGGGCGAGAACTCCCCCTTGTCGGTCAGGCGCTGTATGGTCTGGTCGGCTGCAGCACGCAGTTTGGCGATTTCTTCCGGTGCCAGTGTGACGAACTCGATGCCCTGCTTGCGCAGTGCATCGCGCGCGGCGTTGTCGTCGACACGCGTCTGCTTGTTCATTGCCGCATAGACGCGTTCCATCACCTCGCGCACAACGCCCTGGTCCGCCGGACTCATGCCGGAGAAGGATTTCTTGTCCACGACCAGTGCACCGAAGATGGACATGGTGGGATAGTCGGTGAGGTATTTCACCTTGGTGTGCCACTGCAAGGCGATGGCACCTGTTGCGGTGGCGCCTATGGTAGTGATGAGTCCGGTCTGCAGGCCGGTGAGTACGTCGGTGAGCGGCAAGGGCAGCGACGGCGCGCCAAGCGTCTCGAACATCGCACGGCTGATATCGTCGCCTTCAGGCACCCATATCTTCTGGCTCTTCAGGTCGTCGGCGTGCCGCAACGGGGAATTGGACATCAGGTAGGCGAATCCACCGTCGGTGAGGCCGAAGGTCACGAAGCCGTGATCGTCGATGCCCTGTGCGATCTTCTTGTCCATGCGCGCCCGCACGTAATCCAGTTCGTCGTAGGAACGGAACAGCATCGGCAGGCTATATATTTGCGCATCGGGATATATCTCGGCCAGGGCGCCGCCGGTGAGCGCGCCGCCTTGCAATTGTCCGGCGCGGATCTTGCGCAGCACCACGCGGTCGCTGCCCATGCTACCGCCCGGGTACAAGCGGATGGTGACGCGGCCCTCGGTGCGTTTTTCGATTTCCTCGCCGCCGCGGCGCAATTCCTGCGTCCATTGCGTGCCGTCCGGCGCGAACGTGGCGATCTTCAGGGGCAGCGCGTGGGCCGGGACATATGGCACAGCCAGCAGCGCAGCAAATATCAGAGATAACAGTGAACGCATTTTCTTCCCTTTGTTTGTCGACGGAGTATTCCCCGTTCTGTTCTTGTGGAAACGCCGATCAAGTCTGCTTTTCTCCCTCTCCCTATGGGAGAGGGCGGGGTGAGGGTGAAAAGTCGACGGGTTATCCCTCACCCTAACCCTCTCCCATAGGGAGAGGGGACTTGTTCGGCGTTTCCTTAAAAATATTTATCGGCACTCGCCAGCAGCTCGCTTGCCTGCCGCTTGGCCAGCATGTTGCTCAATGTCAGTCCCGGTGCGACCGGATCGGCATCCAGCACTTCCCGCAACAACCGGTCGTGCAGCTCCCGGTCATACATGATGCGGGCATAACGGCGGGCGTATTCTACCTTTGCCATCAGGTCGCGTCCCGCCGAAAGTTGGATGGCGCGCTCGAAATGCACGCGTCCTTCTTCCGGCTTGCCTCCCAGCGTCGGGGGCAGCAGTGTCGCGAACACACCCAGATACAGGTGCGCTTCCCCGTGGCTGTAAGTCTCGTCCAGATCGACCACACGCGTCATCAAGGCCTTGACCTTGGGCAGCGTGGCGATCGCGTCCCAGTCGCTGCTGTTGGCCTGTATCCATCCGGCCCACGTTGTACCGCTGGCATACAGCAAGGGCACATCCTTCACCTTGAGTTCGCCGATGGCGGCGGCAAAATCGTCATAGGGCTTTGCCATCAGATTGCACAACTGCGGCCCGTGAGCGCATAACGCCCTGTCGCTGTAGTCGCGCGCCTTGCGCGCAAGCCGTCTGGCACGTTCCGGATCCTTGACAAAGGCCGCGGCATAGGCGCCATACAGCTTGCTGCCGGCCAGCAGCATGTTCTCATCCTGCGGGTCGCCGTCGATCAGGCTGTCGATGAGCAAGAGGTAGGAGGGCATGCCCGCTTCCACCGTCTCCGGGTCGTTCTGATTGAGGATCGCGCCGGACAAATTGTTGGCGAATTTGCTGCTGGCCGACGAAACGAAGCTGGCGCATCCGGTCAGGGCAAGCAATGTCAGCAGAACGGGGAAAAGGCGGATCAGGCGCATGGAAATCAGGGAGAGTGCATCAAGCAAAGGCTCATTTTGCTTGGTTTTTCGCTTGAGCTCAACTTTCTTGTCTGTTGCGTGCAACAGGGATGAGTCGTTTGAGCCGACTCGCCCCGAATGAACGGATTGTCATCCCCATGGATTATCGTCACAGCTTCGCTGCTATGCCGGACGATGAATAACCGTCATTCAGGGTTTGCAGGAACGCTATCACATCGCGCATGTCCTGTTCGCTCATGGCGGGCGACTCGCCCGATTTGCGGTTGAATGGCGGGTCGGTCACAAATTTTCCGTACTGCGGGATCCCATTTCTGACCGCGGAATTCTGACTTCGCGGATCGCTTCCTTAGATCAGGCGGGTGCGCGCCGGTCACCCCGTTTGCCCGTCCACACGTGGCCGCATATACACGGGTAAATAGCGCAGCACCCAGGGCACGAAGCAGGCAAGCCAGACTAGCGCAGCTGCGACATACAGCCAGTAACTGCTCTGGCCTGGCAGCATATCCGCGAGCATGCGCAACAGGGCGGCTAGCTGGATTCCGGCAAACATCAACACGATCGGCTTGTCCACTTGCATTGGCAGGCCGGAATGCCCGAGCGTCACGCGTGTTCCCATGCCGATCATCAATGTGGCAAAGCAGCCGATGGTAAGCGCATGCAGCGGCGCCAGTCCCCAGACAGGCACTGCACCGGCGTCGATAACGGACAAGATATCCTGGATGCCGAACAGCAGCATCGCAATGCCCATCCACGCGAAGCCGATGTGCAGAACCGCGAGCAACGGTATGCGCAAGCTGCGGAAGAAGCCCCAGGAGTAGCTCATGTAGAGTGCGGCGAAAGACAGGGCGAGGTCGCATACCCATTGCCAATTTGGCAGGCCGACAAGTTGCAGCATCGCGTGCGTCGCGCTGGCTGCCAATATCGTCCACCAGGGCCAGACGTGGCGCGGCACGACGTATTGAGGCAGCGCGCTGCCGGTGAAGAAGGGAAACATGCGGTGCGCGACGCTCGCGAATACCGGGAGCAGGAACAGCCACAGGCCGCCCTGGATGGCAAAGCGCAGAAAGGCTGCGTTGTCGTTCAACAGCCAGATCAGGTAGGAGGCGAGGCCGCACCAACCCAGGCTGAACGCGATGAGGGTGACAGTCGGGTGGCGTTTGTCCGGATACCGTGAGTCGAGCAGTACGCGCAGCAATGCATAGAGCCCGGTCGCCCAGCCGAGCAGCGTGCAGACAACGGCGACGACCAGAACAGCATGGCTGCCAAGCATGCCCGCGTAGAAACCCGCGGTGCCCAGCATCAGCAACAGGAAGGCAGGCATATAGCGTTGCGCGGGAATTTCCCGGCCACTCATCCAGCGCGGGAATACGGTCATCAGGAATCCGAACATGAAGAACGAAAACAGACCGTAGATCATCAGATAGGCATGAGCGGCAACAGGCGCGATCGGCCAGTTCGCCGGATGTCCGACGATGCCAAAGCGCGTCACCAGTTCATACAGCCACCAGAGCATGGCAGCAACCGTTTGCACGGCGCCGCCAAAGAACATGACACGGTGGGGGGCGGCGGTAAAACTGTTCCAGAGTTTGTTTGGCATCATCGTAAGGTCGGGGTGGCGGAAATGTTGCCAAAGCGCGGCGGGCCCGGACGTTTAGCCGGTGCTCCACGCTCTCGGACGTTTCATGCCCGCGATCTTGCAGGCCTGCTTTACATATCCGTAAGGGAATAGCTCGAATACTGCGTTGCGGGAAGCGGGGCCCAGCCGCACGGACAGATGCTTCGTCACATGCCGGACATCGGGCGCGACCTGATGTTCTGCATAATATTGGCGCATGAAACGAATCGCATCCCAATGATCTTCGGTGAGTTGAATATTTTCCTGATTGGCGAACCGTTCGGCGATCTCTTCATTCCAGGTCAACGGTTCGACCAGGTAGCCCTCTTCATCAATGTCTGGTGTCTGCATGTTTCCTCCTCGTCGGTGTGCGTGAACTAAAAAGAACTTCCCTTGGCAGCGGCAGCAACGTCTTCTCAATCGCTTTTTTGTTCTTGACCAGATCGGCCAATGTGGTTTCGCGCAGCACCGAGAAAAAGGCTGCGAGCGCGGTGTCCAGTACTCCGCTCAATTTGCATGCATCGGACAAAACACAATGATTCTGCGCGGCAGTGAAACACTCGACCAGGTCGAAGTTATCCTCGGTTACGCGCAATACCTGTTCGACGCTGATGCTGGACGGGGGCAGCGCCAGACTCACGCCTCCGTTGCGGCCACGCGTGCTTTCGATCAGTCCGGAATGGGTCAATTGATGGGATATCTTGACCATATGGTTCTTGGAAACCGCAAACCGGTCGCTCATTTCCTGGATCGTGACCGGTTCGCCGTAACGGTGCGCCAAATACATCATCAGCCGCAAACCAAGGTCGGAATACTGGGTCAGTTTCATGCTCGCCTTTCAGGCCGGAATCGCCAATCTTTTTATAACATGTATCAATGATACATGTATTAATATATGATGCAAGTAGTTGCTGTTTCTGTCGCCAGTGCAACGACGAAAGCCAACTATTATTTTTTGGGGGATATTGAAATGCCAACCATTGCCGATTTCATGAGTGCCGACCACCTTGCCTGCGACGAGGCGTTTGCCGTTGCAGAACAAGCTGCGTTGGACAACAACTGGAACGAGGCTGAAGCCATGTTCAATCATTTTCGCACCGGCATGGCCAGACACTTCCGCATGGAAGAAGACGAACTGTTTACGACACTGATCGCGGCTAACGGCCCCGCCGGTCCGGTGCAGATGATGCGCATGGAACACGTGCAGATGAATGCGTTGATCGAACAAATGGCCGATACCGTGGCGCGCCACGATGCCCGTGAATACGGTGGCCTGTCGGAGACGTTGCTGATCGTGATGCAGCAGCACAATCTCAAGGAAGAGCAGATACTCTATCCCATGGCAGATCGTTTCCTGGCTGCACAGCGGGAAGCATTGCTGGGCCGCATGCAGGCAGTTTGATGGTCGTGCGCGCACGTGGAATATGAACTGGATGTGTGCGGATTGCCGCCACCCGAGCCTTTCGAGCGGATCATGAGCGCATTGGCATCGCTCCCGGACGAAGCCGCATTGCAGGTGCATATTCATCGCGAACCTTACCCCTTATACGGGGTGCTGCAAGACAGCGGCTATATCTGGCAAACCACGCCTTTGGCAGACGGCAGCTACACGATTCGCATCAGCCGCAACGCATGAAAACCGTTTCGCTCAACACAGAACAGGCGCCGCCGATTTCCGTGCCGCTGCGTTTCTTTGCGGTTGCCCCGTTGTTCCTGGTGCTGGCCGCCCTGATCCTGCTGTCCGGCACAGACAACCCCTTTTCCGATCCGCACATGCCCGCATTGCTGGCCGCGACGCACTGCATCACGCTGGGTTTCATGGCAAATATTATGGTGGGAGCCATGCAGCAGATATTGCCGGTGGTGATCGGCAGCTCGATGCCGGCATCGCGGCTGACCGCATGGCTCATCTTCCTGGCGCTGGTATCGGGCGCGTTGCTGCTGCCTGCCGGATTTGTGCTGGGACTGCCGTCATTGCTCAATCTTGCGTGGCCGCTATTGCTGCTGGCATTTCTGACATTCATCGGTGCCAGCCTGATCAGTCTGGCGCGCTCGTCGGCACGCAATGCCACAAGGACCGCGCTGCAGCTGTCCGTCTGCGCGCTTGCGGTTGGCCTGACTCTGGGCGCACTGCTTGCACACGGTTATGCCACCGGTACAGTGCTGCCAAATGTCGGCAAATTGGCATCGGCACATGTTTCGCTGATGCTGGGCGGCTGGGTGCTGCTCCTGATCGTCGGAGTCTCTTACCAGGTCGTGCCGATGTTCCAGCTCACGCCGAACTATCCGAAATGGCTGACCGTCACGCTGGCACCGGCCATCTTCGTCTCGCTGCTATTGAATGAATTATTTCTATTGTTCCAACCTGAAACGCATTGGCCGGTTGTGGCTGCGCAGGGCATGTTCTGGGTTCTGGCAGGCTGTTTTGCTGTAGCCACGCTCAGCGTGCAAAGCAGGCGTCGCCGCCGCGTTGCCGATGCCACACTGAGTTTTTTCCGATTGGGGATGGTGGCGTTGTTGTGTTCAGCGTTGCTTGCAATGGCGACGCTGCTGATGCAGGTGGTCGATCGTCTGGAAATGTTGATTGTGGTGATTTTTCTGCTCGGTTTTGCCATGTCGGTGATGCACGGCATGTTGTACAAGATCATTCCGTTTCTGGTGTGGTTCCATTTGTTCCGTGGAGGGGTAAAGGTCGGCATTCCCAATATGAAGGAGATCATTCCGGAACGCTGGATGTGGAGGCATTGGTGGCTGCATCTGGGCACCTTGTTGGCGGCGCTGTTTGCGCCCTGGTGGATGACGGCAGTCTGGCTGCTGGCGCTGGGTTTGCTGTTGCAGGGCATTGTGCTCGGATACGCTCTCTTTACTGCCGTCAAAGTCTATCGGCGCACATTGGTACGTCTCGAACAGGCGTGAACAAGACGCTACGCCGCTGTGGCTTTATATTCTCGCCTTCAAAAATAAAACGGGGTCTGTTCGCACAGACCCCGCCGATATCATTGCCCTGAAGCGATTACTTCGCCAGGCTCAATTCAAATTCAACCAATTCCTTGATGTCGGCTTGTTTTTTGCCGGCCGGATCGTTGGGAATCATTGCAGCAGTTCCCCAGTTGCCGTGACCGCCCTTGGAAACTTTCATCATCAGGCCTTCAACCAGCGGATATTCCTTGGCATCTGGTGCGGCCGATCCATTGTTCGAATATTTGTATTTGGTTACCCCTTTGTACTTTTTGGCCACATCCACCCAAGCCGGACCAACCACCTTGTGGTCGATTGCGTGGCAAGCGGTGCAGCCGTCTTTCTTGGCCAATGGCGGCATATCAATCGCCATAGCGCTACCGGCAACCATCAGGCCCCCTGCTGTAATCAAGCTAAAGATGATAGATTTCATAATCACTTGTTCTCCATATTAGATTTATAGACTTGTGCTTTACCGCTCCCGCTATTCAAAAAAACAATCCTGTAGCAATTGTCGAGTTGAATAATGACTATTAACGACTTGCTGCAAAAAAAGTTGACTTAAATGCTACATCTTCATTCGATTTGTGAAAATTATATTTTTATTTATAAATTTGCAGCAGAGCCAATGTATCGACAATGGGCATTCTTAGCGCAGGAAGCGTAAACCATATCTTTGCCTGTCCGTAGCTGTTCCGGAACAAAGCTGCCAAAGCAAGTAGTTGCATAAGATTTTGAGAAGTGGGAGCCGGATCACTTTTGACGAACAGACTGAAGGAGTGAACAATGTCGCGCGCGTTCATGCCGAACGCTGCAAATATCCATTGGCGTCGGAGAAGAAGACGCGCAAGCAGGCTGAATAGTCAGGAAAATAAACGCATGGCCAAAGATCCGGCAGATTGCAGTACCGTCGATTTCATCGCACCTGCATTGCATGTGACGTGCGGTCAGGTATTGATGGATCGGCAACGGCACATCGCGATCGTGGCGAAAAAAGGCCGAACTTGTGCGCATCTGGTACGCGTGAAATCCGGGGTGCTCAAACTGACCAAGCTCACCGCCAAAGAATTGGTGGAAGAGTGGTCGGACGCGGATTATCCGTTTGAACGTGCGGTCGCCAAATTGCTTGAACTGGGCAAACAACATGGCATTACCGACGCTGCACGCCTCGCGCTTGAAGAGCTGGGCAGGACAGGGCGCGAGCCGACGCAACAGCGGTTATTCGGCTAGCAGTCGCCAGACAAGGCGAAGTGATCAGGCAGCATGCCTTAATTTTTCTGTTGCATAAGCGGTAGCAGCTTGGCAGCCCTGGCGGGTGCCGCGTTGCCGCAACTCGAATTCGATTCCGTTCAGCACATTCCATTTTTCCGCACACCAGACTGGCGCCAGCAAAACATCCCGCGATGCCGTCGCCGTTACACGGTGGTAGACGATGTTTTCGGGTGTGCGTTCGATCAGGTTGGCCGCCATACCGATGTATTCATCCCGGGTCAGAGGGTGATATTCGCCCTGCCGCCACTGATGTGCCAGCAGCGTGTGCTTCACGATGTGCAAAGGATGAAGCTTGAGCCCGTCCACGCCGATATCCAGCACTTTGTCCAAGGTGATATGGCAATGCGCTTCGGTTTCACCCGGCAGGCCGACGATCAGATGGGTACATAAAGGAATACCGCGCTGGCGCGTTGCCCTTGCGGTTGCCCGGTATTCGGCAAAAGTATGGCCGCGGTTGACGCGTTCCAGGGTTTCGTCAAAGGAGGACTGGAGTCCCAGCTCCAGCCACACTTCCAGCCCCTGATCGCGAAAACGCTCGAGCAAGTTCAGCACGTCGGATGAAACGCAGTCCGGGCGTGTTCCCACGGCAATTCCGATCATGTCCGGTTCATTTAGCGCTTCGCGATAAAGTGCTTCCAGTGCTTCGACTTTGTCGTAGGTGTTGGTGTAGGCCTGAAAATACGCGATGAATTTTTGGGCGCGCGTTCGCTTGGCGATGGCACGGCGCGCCTTGGATATCTGGGCTGCGAGTTCGAGACGAGCGTCGGCATCAGGGCTGAAAGAAACGTTGTTGCAGAAGGAACATCCACCGCGTCCTTTGGTGCCGTCCCGGTTGGGGCAGGTGAACCCGGCATCCAGCGCGATCTTGTGGACACGTTCGCCATGGCGGCGAAGCAGGTCCTGTCCGTAGGTGTTGACTCTGTCTGAAAGTATCATTGCCTGGTTATACGTATTTTACGACCGCCATTCTGCGCTCGAATCAACTACAACGAGTTCGATTTATTCATTTTTCAGCAATTCGACACTTGATATCAAGGAATCTCTAATGTTTGCCAGATGCTTTTGCGTATCAATAAATTGGCACCTTTGAAAAGGTGCCAATTTATTTAGATTAAAAATATTGCAGTTTGCCGATATCGTTCTCGCTATTTGACGCCAAGCTTGCCGAGCGATTGCCCGAGTTTCTTGTCGGTTTTCATAATATGGTTTGTTAGCCAGTCGCGCAGGAAGTTCATGATCTCGACCGAGACGACGGCGCTTCCGGCATCAAATTTCTTCTTGAAGTCGCCTGCGGTCTGAACGAATTTGACGTGCTCGGCCTTGTGTGCGGGTGTATCTTCATATTTGTGCTGCGCCATCAGTTTCTCTTCATAACCGAAGTGATATACCGTGTAATTCACGAGTTCAGTAAGAACCTTCCCCATCGCATCTGCCCCTTTGCCCGCCTGCATGGCATCGTTGAGCTGGTTGATCAGGTCAATGAGTTTCTTGTGCTGCGTATCTTGTTCGCTGATGCCTGTGGAAAGTGCGTTAGACCAAGTGATTAGAGCCATTTGAATCTCCTTTTTATAGAAGGGAAGGGTTGAGGGAAGTTACGTTGAGGCAACTGTTTCGTCAGGTAAGTTCGGAGCGTTATGGCTCCTTGCTTGCTTGAGGAGTTCTGCGGCAGTGTATGAAATAGTCACCGAGGTCTTCAGCGTTCTTTCGGCAACACTGTCGGTGTTGGCTGCCATGTCCAGAATTTGGGTCACGCTGTCCACAACATTGCTTGCCATCTGCGATTGTTCATCCATCTGCACTGCCAATTGCGAGATTTTCTCCAAGGTATTCTGCGATTCCTCTCGAATGTTCCTCAGAACTTCCGATGCGAGGTTTGCCTTCTCGACGCCCTTGGTCATCAGGGGCATGGCCTGGGTAATTCCCTGAACGGCATCCTTGGTCTGTTCCTGCATGACATGAATTGTCTTGGCAATTTCCTGGGTTGATTGTGCGGTCCTTTCCGCCAATTTGCGCACCTCGTCAGCCACGACGGCAAACCCCCGTCCCTGTTCGCCTGCGCGTGCCGCCTCTATCGCGGCATTGAGCGCCAGCAGATTGGTCTGGTCGGCAATTTCGCGAATGACGACTGCAACCTTGCCGATGTCCAATGCATGGCTGGTCAAGGCATGGATCTGTTTCGATGCGAGTTGCATGGAATCGGAAATGGAATTCATGACCTGTAACGCATCCTGAACCACCGCTTCGCCATTGGTAGACATGGTGGTCGCATTGTTCGAAATCGCTTCGGTTTCACGCGTCAGCTCGGACACGGACTTTATGCGTTGCGACATGTCGTTCATGACTTGCCTGGTGTCGTTGATCGATGCAGCCTGCATCTGCGAAGTGAACAGGATTTCATTGGCGCCTGCAGAAAGCTGCTCGACTTCGGAATTGATTTTCTCTACGTTGGCTGTGATTCCGGCGGAGATGGTTTCAACTTGCGCGGCCAGTTTTTCAACCGAAGCGATTACCGATCCTGTGCCATGGATTTCGGGCAGGGTAGATGTCTCATTGGTGCCATCGGCGACCGCTTTGGCGAAATCGGTGGTACGACCGATACCGGAGCCCAGCATGCGGAACAATATCCGGTGGCCATAAATGTAGGTCGTTATTGGAATCAGGATAAGGGCTGAACAGAAGGTGAAGATTTCTGTCGCTTGGGCAGACGGCAGGAAATTCCTTGCGGATAAAAACACTCCTCCCACCACGACAGTCGCCAAAAAAGGTGGCAACGCCAACATCCGTGCTTCGACTGAAACCATTGGTCGAGACCTCATTTCCATCCCCTCCTGGTGGGACTTTTCCATATGTGCTGACGGTTGCATATTGCACATTGGCCGACTAGCCAAATCAAGTAAAGACCAGTCGTTTTAATTTTTGCTCAGGCTATACCTATCGGCACTGAACCACAATTACTTTAAGGAAATTGGCGTGCAAATAATCAACTAAAATTCGAAGGGTTATGTGACATTCGATTTTTTTCATAATGAAAATTAATTTACCAATTGCTTGTGGCAAGTGCCTGCATAACAATTCGGATTAAAACAAGCAATCAATATCACCAATACGGAGACTTAACCATGCTCACCATTCGCAAATCCCAGGACCGCGGCTACGCGGACCACGGTTGGCTCAAGAGCTACCACTCGTTTTCATTTGCCGACTATTACGATGCGGCCCACATGGGTTGGGGCAACCTGCGCGTGATCAATGAGGACAGCATTGCAGCGGGTACCGGATTCGGGAAGCATGGTCATCAGGACATGGAGATCATCAGTTATGTACTCTCGGGTGAACTGGCGCACGAAGACAGCATGGGCAATGTGCAGACCATTCCACCGGGAGATGTGCAGCGCATGAGCGCAGGCACCGGTGTAGTTCATAGCGAGTTCAATCACGCGCAAGGCGAGACTACGCATTTTCTGCAGATCTGGATCATTCCGAACGTCAAAAGCATCGCACCGGGCTACGAGCAAAAGACCATTCCTGTTGAGAAAAAACGGGGGGCCTTATGCCTCGTGGCTTCCCCGGATGGCGCGAAGGGATCGGTCGCCATCCATGCCGACGCCTCACTTTATGCGGGGCTTTTCGACAAGGGCGAGCGAGCGGTACTGACGCTTGACCCAGGCCGCAAGGGTTACGTGCATCTGGTACGCGGCGCTCTGGCGGTTAACGGTCGGCGCATCATTGCGGGTGATGCGGTCTTGCTGGAAAACGAAAGCCGGATTGAGCTGGACAAGGGCATTGAAGCCGAGGTGCTGGTGTTCGATCTGGAGGCGTGAGTTTTTGCTCGTTGCGACGCAACGCGATGCCGGGTTTGTTGTGACATCCTGACGTCATGACCATGAAAGCGCTCGGTTGGCAAGCAGGGTGATAGACTTGGACCGCGATTGAACATTTACAACGGCTGTGTAGCCCGTTTTAAAAGTTAACCTGGTCGAGGAGGCAATCATGGACAGAGACAGAAGCCGGAATGCCGAGGAAGAAGAAAGCACCTCATCGAAATCCGATCTTGCGCGTGCCAGGCTGAAGGTCATTGCACGTTACGCCATGACCGGATTTGCGCCGGTCGTGTCCGTCGCGGCTTTGATTGTCGGTGTGATCGCGATCTCCAACACTCAATCACAATCAGATCGGACAAAGTTCGGCGCGCTTGAGTCCAGGATCGACAGCCTGAATGCAAACTTGTCCGAGACCAAAAGTGAACTGGATAATCTCAAGTTCACCCAGTCGCGTGAAAAGACAATGCGCGGCGAGGAACACAAGAAACTTGACGAACAGGATGCGAAGATCATTCAGAGCGTGACCCTTCTGCAAACAAAATTGAAAGTTTCTCCCACGCTTGAGGAGCAATTGCGAGCGCCAGCCAGTTCTCCCTTGCCAGTTCCGGTTGGCGCAGCTTCTGCCCCAGCCGTTGCGCCTGTATCGCCGACGGCCAACAAAACGCAAGCCGTCACTTCCGAACAGGCGGTGGCCAAAAAACCGGTTGTCGTCACGACACCCAAACCGAAAGCCGCTGACAATGCGCCTGACCAGGCGAAAGCCTTGCGGGAAGCGATTGAAAAGTTCAACAAACAATGATCTGCAGGATGCAGGATCCTGGATCATCGCTTCCTGAACTTTGGGTCGAGAGGTATGGATAGGTGATAGAACCATATTGAAATACTCGGTTATTGCTATCCAGAGTCGTAGCGTAGTAATGGCGCGTAAATTGCATTATTTCAATCGCTTGTCTGTTTTCTTTTGAGCCCGAAAACAAATCAACCATAAAAATATTGAAAATATATTAAGCATGCATCAATTGCTGCCGATAACTTTATCCACAAGTCGTCGACGAGCGGAACCTGGTTCGCAAAAGATAAAAGCAGAGCAATTCAGTCTGTCAATGAACGACGTTTCTGAAAGCCCAGGTAGTCAATGGATATTCAACCGAACTATCACATAAGGAGAAGCGACATGAAGAAGCTAGCTTTGTATCTATCAGTCTGTGTGCTTACCGGCACATTGTCAGCTTGCGGTGGAGGCAGTAGTGCGGCAACGTCCAGCACTCCCTCAACCTCTACCGTTACGGGCGTCGCGACTCCTGCGGCCGTTTCTGTCGTTACTGCCAATTAGGGAGAGCACCATGAAAAAATCCATATTGCATCAAATCGCACTCCTGATTTCTGCGCTAACGCTCAGCGCAAGTGCATGGGCGACACCTTCAGCCACCTCTCCTTACGTTACCGATCCGCAGAACGAATATGTTCAGGATGCGACTTCGGATGCAATCGGCAGTTTGAATATGGTGCTTTGCATCATGGGCTCCATGAATATGAATGGCAGCGGCATGCTCAATGTCGGGCCTTACATCGCCCTCGTAGATGTGAACAAATGCCAGTCCAAAGGCAGCGCCGGCGGTTCCGCTGGCGGCTCTTCCGGCGCAAGTGCTGCGGTGAACTACATGACTGCAATCGTGAACGCAACGCGCGCCAGCAGCACTGCACCCATGATTGCAGATATCTGGATGTCGTTGACTCAAATGGGCATGGTGACCAACGTCTACGTCAAAGTGACGGCAACCCAGTCGCCAACGGATGTGCCTCCCTATGGCGTGTTTCGCATGGACTACATAGGCAAGAATCAGGCCGGTGCTGTGCAGTTCAACGGTTTTATAAATGCAACTGCGAGCAACTTGCAGTTTTACGAGACAGGTCAGAATTCATCCAACGTAGCGCTGACCATGGCGGCAGGTTCCACCACTTCCGGCAGCGGCACCATGACTACCGGTGCCAGCCCCAATCCGGTCGTTACCTACAATTTCAATTACAACCCGACCAATTTTCTGCGCGGTACCCAATGCTTCGATCGCACGAAGGCTAATGCAGATCGATCCGTCTGGCGTCTGGGTACTTATAACGCGAACGATGGCAGCCGGGTGGACCAGACAAACCCAAGTTTCCAGATTACAGCCACATACTTGGGTAGTTCTTATTACGGCTATGCCGGTTACTACGGTATCGGTTTTCAGGGACTTAACCTCAACACCATCCCCGATGCCAGCCCGATTTCTGGATTGGTCGTCACCGATCAGCGCCCCGGCAACACCACGACATATAGCCTGTCCAAGGTTGGCGGCAAGTTGACCAAATGGACGCAGCATCTAACCAATCTCGCGGCAATGGATGGGATTCCCTTCACCTTCAACGGCGACCTGACTGGCAAGACAACGCCTGCCGTGACAAATCCAGGAACAAGTTCAGGTTGGGGAAATTGGCAGATGCAATGGAATAACTCAACTGCAAAATTTACCGTGACGGGTGTGCAAACTTGTGGGATGAGTGGTTGTGCTTTGTCTACAATTGCTACATCAACGGTTAATGTAGGCGCTTTGACTGGTGTGCCCATTTCGGGCTGGTCCGATTCATTTGGCGGCAACATCAACATCCCGTCTTCTACTGTAGATCATATTAGTACCGACCCGGTTTATTATTTCAGCCAATCTACGGTTATTCCCGGAACAGTGCCGCTGACGTTAAGTTGCCTCAACAATTGTCCTGATGCGGCTTCCGTCGCTGCGGCAAATGCTTACACAAGCGGAATGGCTCCTTCGCCCTATAACGCCACTACCGCTACGCAATGGTTTTCAGCTCCTTCTAGTGGGGTGACGGTCAGCTATACGTTCGGCGCAGGTGGGCTGGCAATCGGCGCAACACCCATGATCATAAGCAATCCCGGTTATTACGCCGCGAGTCCGATGTACCAGAACGGTGTTATGAGCGGCAGGCTGTTTGATACTGCACTTTTATATGCGAACTGTCCTGCTGGTACTGCTGCGGGCACAGTTTGCGAACCGGGTGCGCCAGCGGCCTATTACACCTGGTCAACCGGCACCGACCAGTGGAACCAGTCCTTGTGGCTCACGAACGGCAGTACTGTCGTGGCATTCGACCCGCCTCAAGACATCAATTACCTCGTGCCCACCGGTGCAGCCTATGGTACTTGGGCCGGGAAGACCATCAAGCTGCAGTTCAACGGCTTCGGTAATCTGAACGGCATCCCCGGCTATTGTGTGAACCCGGCGGATAACAGCGTTGTAGACTGCTCTACCGCTAATGCCCGTTACGTGCCGATGTTCTCCATCCCTGACGGTGCAACCATGACGTTGGGTACGACGCCGTTGATCGTCAAGGCGCTGGATGCGGAAATACGGCTCAAGGATCTGGGTGCAGGTGCTCAACAATGCAGCGCAATGACGCTTACTACGCAGGCACCTCCTACCGGCGGCGTACACGACATGAGCAATCCTAGCGATGCGTATTACATCGGTGTCAAACCGACTGTCACTGCCAGCCCCAAGGTGATTGACGGGATTGTCCAGTAACTCGGTTTCAATGAGTATGAAAAAAGCGCGGCTAGCCGCGCTTTTTTCATTGAATTGAATCCAGGAATGAAGCAATTCCGAGTAACGCAGAACTTAACCGTGGAAGACGTGGTTATTGCTCGAAGCAGACACAGGGAAGTCTGCCGGACGCCCGTGGTCAATGCAGGGTGGATAGACGAAGCGGCTTGGCAATTTGCCAGGAGAAATTCTCGCGGCAGCGGAGCATCCCGGAACAGATCACCATGCCGCCATCAGCCACGGGACGCTTCTGTATCCACTGCGGTACAACCCACGCGGTTGCGCCCGTTCCGCTTGGCAATATATACACCTTCATCCGCAGCCTTGAGCAAATCTTCCGGGCCGCTCATTTCTGGCGTGCGCACCGCCACACCCACGCTGATGCTGCCCGGCCATACTCCATTGCCTGCCGGTACGCGCAATGCCGAAATTGCTTGACGCGTCAATTCGGCGGCATGCAAAGCTCCTTCCAATGATGTATGCGGACAGATGATCAGGAATTCGTCCCCGCCCAGACGGCATACGATGTCATCGGTGCGCACGGAATAGCTCAGGTTTTTGGATAACTGCCGCAGTACTTCATCGCCGGCATCGTGACCATAGTTGTCGTTGATCTGCTTGAATCCGTCGGCATCAATCATCATGCATGCCAAAGGAGTTGCATCGCGCTGCGATTCCGACCAGTCACGGGCAAACCTGGACATGGCGTGACGCCGATTCGGCAAACCGGTGAGCACGTCGGTCAGGGCCATATCCTCCAACCTGTGGTTGGCTTCAGAGAGTGCTTGTGTACGCTCGGCAACCTTATCTTCAAGCGTCCGGTTCAACTCAAGCAATTCGCGATTTCGTTCCGACACCTGATGAAACAAACCATTGAGCGCGTATAACAGCGGTTCCGTGGCGCCTTCTTTCATGACCTCTTCGGCCGAAAAAGCGTCGGCAGGTTTCCGGCCTGCCTGAATTGCCCTGACTTGCCTGGCCATGGACTGATCTGTGCCAAGAATGTGGAAGGCGAGCCAGTAAGTGAGAAATTTCAGCAGCGGCTTTGCCGCATCGGGTTTCTGCGGCGACACGCCTGCGCGCATGCGAGCCAATTCCTGCAAAAAATTGAGGTGCAGTTGGACGTGGTGTGCTACATAGCGGGGATCCAGCCCCACCAGAGACATCATGTATTCTTCTTCCCGAAAATGATATTTGGCATAGTCCGCCAACTCGTTGAACACTGTCTCGATGTCACCGAACGAAACACCCTCCAATTGCGACAGCAGATCGCCGAAACGGTTGATTACATCAACGAGATGGTGGTGTTGCTTGTCTACTTCCGCCAAGCCGGTTTCAAAGTGTTTGTCCCAACGGAAAGAGTCCACAGCAATCCCCTATAAAAGTAAGAATGGAATCCAGTCGGGGGAAGTCTACGCAATCCCTACTCCAACTACAACGGCAACGACTGCAGAGGCAGGTTGCCCAATAGTCGGTTTGCGGGCATTGTGCGTTCAGCAGCGAACTTTCAAGAGGAAGTCCAACGATGGTTGCGCTTGAAGTTGTCCTTTATCAAGAGAATCTCGAATAATTCGTCGCACCGGTACAGGCCGGTGTCCAGTCGATTGAAAACACTGGATTCCGCCTTTCGCCGGAATGACGAAATCTGAATTATTAGAGGCTCCCTCAAGTTGTGAAAAATCGGAGTTAAACTACAGGATATGAATGCGCACCTTCGCCTGTCTGTTGCTATTCTTGTCAGTCTCCTGGCTCATGTCATTGCGCTGTTGTGGGTCATGCAACAGGTGAGAATGCGCCTGCCCGACGAACATGGGCTCCTTCAAGTGTTTCTTCCGCAATATTCCCATGAGCATGCCCGCCATCCGTTTCTGCAATCTGCTGAAACTGCTCCGCCCTCTGGCAAGAATGCAGACGCCAAGCATGCGCAGAAATCGGCTGGCCCGGCCAAGGCAACTCAGGAAACTTCATCGGGCCGACCGGCTTCAGGCCGTTTTTATTGGCAACCTCCAGCCGTATACCGGCAAAACGATATGGTGAATGCCATGCAGCAAGCTCAGCTTGCCCAACAGCGCGAAGCGCATAGAGCCGCCGTCATGTCCGGGATATCGAACCTTGCAGTCCAATTGCGTCCGGTCATCACCGCCAGCATTGTTTGCACGCAGCAGGCAAGCAATGAGATCGACTGCATTCCTGCGCCGAAACATCAGGAGCGTTTGTTGTTGGAACAATTTTTCAATCTGGCTTTGGAAGCTCGCCGCTTGGGCGTCGCAGAGAATCCGGTGCGCATGGATTTCGGACCGGAGTTGCGTGTGAGCGTAAGTTTCCTTTACTGAGCAGGTCCCTGCTAAATGCGGCACACGGCCAGTTCGTCCCACTCCGTCGTGTATCGCTTTGACCTGCTCTCTCTGCGCATCGCCCAGGATTGATCTGTTCCTTCGCCCAAAAGCTTTAATGTTCCGCTACCCATTCTGTTGTTGATGCGATCCATTGCGCTCATCAATGCATGGGATTTTTGCCGCGCGATTGCGTCGTCGAACAGGGTGTTGGGCCGTGCTGCGGCAGGAATGATCTGGGTGAGCGTGACGCCGGCCTTCTGGTAGGCGTAGCCGCTGCGATAGATCTGGCGCAAACCATGCAAGGCCGCGCGGCAAAAAAGGCGGGTGTCGTCGGTCGGTTCCACCAGCGGCATCAGTATGCTTTGCTGGTATTGCGGGTCGCTTTCCTTGTGCGGGTTGGTCCGGATATAAACATGGATACCGCCGGCCATGGATCGCTGCTGACGCAATTTTTCGCCGGCGCGGGTGGCGTAAGAGATCACGGCCTGTTCCAGATCAGGCAGACTGGAGGTGAGTATGCCGAAGGAGCGGGAACAGGTGATCTGCTGTTTTGCGGGCGCGACATCATCCAGTTCGAGGCAGGCGGTGCCGTTCAGTTCTTGCACGATGCGTTCGAACACGATGCTGAATCTTGCGCCGAGTCGTTTGGCCGGGGCACGTTTCAGGTCGAATACGCTATGGATTCCGATCTCTTGCAGTTTCGGTACGGTGTGCCTGCCGACACCCCACACTTCGCCTACTGCGATGGAAGCGAGCAGGGTATCGAGTTCGGTTGTGCTCATGCTGTTGAAGTCGCACACGCTGTCGAAGTGGGGATTCTTTTTTGCAACATGGTTGGCGAGTTTGGCCAGCGTCTTGCTGGGGGCGATACCCACGCACACCGGAATACCGATGCATTGCCCGATGGTTTTCCGTACCTGTTGACCATAGGCGGTGTGGTTGGTTGTGATGCCGGTGAGTTCAAGGAAGGATTCGTCTATCGAGTAGACCTCCTGGCTCGGACTGAAGCACGAAAGCAGCGACATCACGCGGTTGGAGAGGTCGGCATACAGGCTGTAGTTGGAGGAGAGGGCGACGATGCCGTGCCGCCTGCCGATGTCTTTCATCTGGTACCACGGCACGGCCATCTTCAGACCGAGGTCTTTTGCTTCCTGCGAGCGCGATACCACACAGCCGTCGTTATTGGAGAGGACGACGACGGGCCTGCCTTCCAGCTTCGGCTGGAACACGCGTTCGCAGGAAACATAGAAATTGTTGCAATCGACCAACGCGATGGCGCGTGGCATGGATCACAACCTGTGTACGTTCCACTGCACCACACCCCAGATGGAAAAATCATGTTCTGCCGTGACGGCCACTTCCGGGTAATCCGGATGCGCGGCGCGAAGCACTTTGCCTTGCGGGGTATAGAGCAACTGCTTGACCGTGAATTCGCCATCGATCACGGCCACCACCACGCACCCGTGTGTGGCCGGTACTGAACGATCCACAACCAGCAGATCGCCGTCGAAGATGCCGAGATCGCGCATGGAATGCCCCGCCACGCGCATGAAGAACGTGGATTCCCGGTGCTGGATCAGGTGCTCGTCCAGGCTGAGACGGCGCTCGACGTAATCGTCGGACGGCGAGGGGAACCCGGCCGGCACCGCTTTGCGCAGCAAGGCGCGCTGTCTTTCGAACATGCTCTTGTTGGGGTGCGTCAGTGACAGCAATGCGGAGTGGGCGGCGCGCCGCACCGGATTGGGAAAATCAGTATTCAAGTTGGCCATGGCATATTTGAAACAGAACGAACGTTCTCAGTATGCTAAAGAACGTTCGTTCTGTTGTCAACCGGGGGAACGCATTATTTTCTTTGAATCAATGCAAGCGCCTGAGCCTCGCATGATTGGCGGGTGTTTGCGTCCAGAGTGTTCAACCAGATTTCGGGAATTGCTTCCAATCCGTACAGCGCACCTGCCAGCATGCCCGCGATCGCTCCCGTGGTATCGGCATCGCCGCCGCGATTGACCACGTCGATCAGGCAGTCCCGAAAATCGTCCGTGTCGAAAAAACTCTGGAATACCGCCTGCATCGTGTCGACGACATAGCCGCTGGGGTTGCTGCTTGGGCGCACGGCCCGGAATTTGAATTCGGGGTGACGCGCCGCAAGCGGATGGGCATGCCGGTGCAGCAGGTGGTTTTTGTCCGCGCCGCGCAGTGCATCCTGCACCATGAATACGAGGCATTCGCAGGCGGCATCGGAAAGGGTGCAGTGATGGGTGACGTGGGCTTGTGCGCGGCAGTCGGTACGCACGGCTGCTTCCGCCTGGCCGAAGGTGGAAAGTGCCACTGGCAACACGCGCATCGCCGCGCCGTTGCCCGCGTCGTGATCGGAGTAGGGCGCTTCCGGATTGCCGGTCTTGCGGAATTGCAGCAGGTTGCGCCGTACGGTATTGCCGATATCCACCGGCTTTGCGCGCATCCAGGTGTCGAATGCCAGCGCCGCGGCAAATGCGTCCACTTTGCCTTGTGCAAGTATGGAACTGCCGAGCGCGAGCGACATGGTGGTGTCGTCGGTGACATGCCCCGGTTTGAGGTGCAGCCAGCCGCCGCCGCGCAGCGTGTCGTGAATGCCGTATTGCGCCGCGATTTCGCGCGGCGTCATGAACTCCACCGTCGCACCCAGGGCATCGCCGATGGCGAGGCCGAGATAGGCGGCGACGGCGCGTTCAGCGGTGTTCACGGGAGCGGGCTATTCCTCAGGCCCGAAGCAATTCAAATAATCCGCACAGTATTCGCAACTGGGGGAGCGGCAGGCATTGATGCCCTCCTGTTCGCACAATTGCTTGTAGATGAATTTCTTCCACTTCATGTCGTGCACGTTTTTGGCCGCAAGCGAGGGGAAATTCTGGTTCATCAAACGGCTGAGATGGTCGCGCGACCACAGCCCCAGGTCTTGCCACAGATGGTCGCTGGCCATGCAGGCTGCGGTAACGATCTCCGCCATCCATTCTTCCGACATGTTTCTGTGGGCACGGTGTGCGAGCAGCAGCCCGAGGACATCGTCGCGTTCCAGTGCGCGAGGATCGGCAATATTTTTTGCGCAACGGATCACCAGCACCTCACCGGGGAAATGCTGTGTCAGCAAGGTGTGAAAATCCTTCTCATCCAGTCCGAGCCCCGGTGGCAACGCGCCTATGCCGTCGATCTGGCTGGAAATCATCTGCGCAAACAATTCATCGTTCGGCAATCCGGCTGCATGCGCCATCAGTTCCGCATACAGGCCCGGGATTTGAAGATTGCCTTTCGCGTTCGTCCTTTCTCCCGCTTGCGGGAGAGAGTTAGAGAGAGGGGCTTTTTGCTGCCTGAGCATGACGTCGGTCCGCATGATGTCCTCCTATTTGCTGGGATACTCGATCAGCAGATCTTCGTCACGCAATACCATTTGGCAAGCCAGACGCCATTCGGTGGTGACGACATCGTTGACCTTCATGGCGTCGATCTGAGCCTTGGTGATCTTGCCGGATTCCTTGAGCACGCTGATCTCGCGATCGGTCAACGGACCGCCCATCGGGCCTTTGTTGGAAAGATTGGTGACCTTCACCAGACAAGTCGAGCATTCGCCGTCCCCGCAGCCGAAATCGATGGGGATGTGGTTATCCTTGGCCAGAGTCAGCACGGTCGTGGTGTGGCTGCCTGCGACGGCATACACCGTCTTGTCCTTGTGCAACGGGCTGGAAAAAGTGATGTTAGGCATTGCTGTTACTCCTGCAGTAGTTATAAAAAAATAGTCAGGCTTTTACGCTGATCTCGCCGCCCAGTACCTGTGCTTGGCAGGCAAGACGGTCATTGCGTCCGGCCATGTTCTCCTGCAGCACCTTGTCTTCCAGCACCGAACGCTGGCTCATGTTCTCCATGCCGGAAGTGATCTTCATCATGCAGGTGCCGCATTCACCCTCGCGACAGCCGTAGGTGATGCTGGCGCCGACTTTCTCGGAGATCTCGATCAGGCGGGTACCGGCCGGGACGGAGACGGTGATGCCGAGTTTTTCAAAAGTGACGTTGGACTTAGGCATGCGAGTGCTCCAGATAATGAAATGCGCGTAGCGCGGCGTTTGCCCCCTCGCCTTGCGGGAGAGGGTTGGGGTGAGGGAAAGCAGACATGCTGAATCCCGAAGATGTGAAAATTTCACGCATGGCTGCTGGCGAGTAATTCAGACATGGAAATGACGCGATTTTCGATGTTGCCGGTCAGATGCTGGGCGAGCTGTTTGCCGAGGTCGCGGCAACGGCCGAGTTCTTCTTCGGTGGGGATCAGTTTTGCGCGCACGCCTTTGATGGGCACGCGCAGCTTGAGTCCGCGCAAGCGATCTTCGATCATATTGATCGCCTCGCCGCTCCAGCCGTAGGAGCCGAATGCGGCACCCAGCTTGTCGCTGACCTTGATGACGGCGAGCGAGGACAGCAGGTCCCACACCGGTTTGACCGCATCGCCGTTGATGGTGGGAGAACCGAAGGCGAGTCCGTCGGCTTCCTCTATCAGGTCGACGAAAGGCAGGTTACCACCGACCTGCAAGTCGTAAAGCGACACGCGCACACCGGGGATGGTCTCCGCACCTTCGGCCACGGCTTGCGCCATGCGCGCCGTGTTGCCGTAGGAAGAGATGTAGAACACCAGCAGTGATTTGTTGTGGGCGCCGACCTCGTTATGCAGCAAGGGCGAAGCCAGCTGCCGGTAACGCTGCATGTAGCTGAGCGGTGCTTCGCGCAGGATGGGGCCGTGCGCCGGGGCGATGAGCGTCAGCGGCAGCGGTTCCAGCAACTCCAGCGCCTCCAGTACATGTTCGCGGAACGGACGCATGATATGTGCGTAGTAATACTCGAACGAGAAGCGGAAATCACCGACCTGGTCATTGAACAGGCGAGAGTCGCAGAAGTGACAGCCGAACACATCACCGCTGAAGAGGATATTCTGTTCTTCTATTAGCGTGCATTGCGTATCCGGCCAGTGCAGGAAGGGTGTGCTGAAGAAACGCAGAGTACGCCCTCCCAGTTGGACTGTGTCGCCAGTCTTGACGATGTTGAATTGCAGGTCGGTGCTTTTGATCAGCGCCTTCAGCATCAGTTGTGCTTTGGCCGAGATATACAGCTTGGCTTGCGGTGCGCGCCGCATCAGTTCCGGCAAGGCGCCGCTGTGATCGGGCTCCAGATGGTTCAGCACGATGGTGCTGATCTCGTCGTAGTTTGCGACTTGTTCCAGCCGCGCAAAGAATTCCGCAGCGTGCGATTCCTTGACGGTATCGATCACCGCGACGCCGTTTGTCCCGCGCACGCAGTACGAGTTGTAAGTCGTGCCGTTGGCCGTCTTGAGGATGATGTCGAATTCGCGCAAGCCGGGATCAAGCGCACCTATCCAATGCGTGCCGGGCGCGATCTCGACAGCATCCGGCACGCGTATCATGTTGCGGATTCCGGTGACGGGCTGGGTTTTGCATGATCGTCGTCGTGATCCTCGCGTAGCGAGTTTTTGTCCCCCTCGCCCGCTTGCGGGAGAGGGCAGGGGTGAGGGGAATGGGCATGCCCATTCGAACAAGTTTCGATATTACCTTTTGGTTTTGCGTCGTTCAGGCCGATCCACGTGTTCACCATATCGTCATCGAAGCCGACCCGGAATTCCCCGTCCACTTGCATCAACGGACGCCGAATCAACAGCGGTTCGGCGATCATCATGTCGAGAGCCGTCTGTGCATCCAGCACGGCAGGATCGACTTCGCCGGATTTGACGCGCGGCGCACTGGGATTGAACCACTGGACCACCGGCAATGCACCGAAGAACGGACGCAGGCGCACTGCACTCCATTTCTCGGTGAGCAGGTTCTTCGCCAGCACGGTATGACCCGATGCGGCCAACCACACCTTTTGCTTGGTGTTGTTGCCGCAACCGGGTTTTTCGTAGAAGACGACGGTGGCCATGACCGAGTTTTCTCAGGCCGCCAGTTTTTGCAGCGGGATGCCGGTAAGCGAGCCGGGCGGGTTCATCGGCTCGCCGTCCTCGTTGAGGATCGCGCCTTCGATCGGACAGATGGTGGCGCACTGCGGGTCCTCGAAATCGCCCGCACATTCGGTGCACTTGTCAGGGTCGATCAGGAAAGTCGGCTTTGCTTCGTAGATCGCCTTGCTCGGGCACAGCGGTTCGCATGCCCAACAGTTGACGCAGGATTCGATGATTTCGAGTGCCATGATGCGCTCCTTGTTCAATATGCTTCACTGATCGAGTGTTCCCTCGTCCCAACCCTTCTCCCGGTGGGAGAGGGAATGAGGATGAGGGACACTTTTGGTACGGATGCCAACCTCAAGCCACCTTCTGTGCTTCCAATTTCGGCTCCAGCTTGCCCGCCACGCGCATCTCTTCGTACACCTTGAGTACAGCTTCCTCTATGGCTTCCATTGCATGCTCGCCGTTGGGCTGGATACCTGCTGCTTCCAGCGGCCCCCAGGGTTCGTAGCCGACCTTGCTGCACAGTACGGCTTCGCAACCGGCCAGCACCTTGAGTGTCTTGTCCAGCGCGCTCTCGCCGTCGCCGCAGGTATCACCGCCTTCGCAGTAAGGCGTGGTCTTGCGGTGGCCGATGAAACGCACTCCTTCCGACGACGCTTCGTAGATCAGGAATTCGCTGGCATGGCCGAAGTGCTCGTTGATCACGCCGCCGCCCTTGGTGGCGACCGCCATCAACACCGGACGCGTGACTTCTTTCTTCTGGACGCCCTGGATGCTGACCAGCTGTACCTTGGTTTCCTTGGCCAGTCGTTTGCTTTCCAGTTCTTCGTTGATGGCGGCATGCACCTCGGCGCGCATCTTCATCGCTTCCGGATAGTTGATGTCCATTTCTTCGATCTTGTCCATGGTGAACTCGGAGCCTCTATCCTCGCCCAGCAGCCCGACTGCATCGGCACGGCACTGACGACAGTGGCGCATCATGTTCATGTCGCCGGAACAGGCATCCTGCAACGCCTGCAGCTCGTCATGGGTCGGTCCGCGCTGGCCGGTCAGGCCGTAGTAGGTGCCATGCTCGGCTTCGGAGATCAGCGGCATCACGTTGTGCAGGAAAGCGCCCTTGGCTTTGACGATCTTCGAGACTTCGGCCAGATGTTGATCGTTCACGCCGGGAATCATCACCGAATTCACTTTGACCAGGATGCCCTTGGCCACCAGCATTTCCAGTCCCTTCTGTTGCTGCTCGATGAGGATGGCTGCACCCTCGCGTCCCTTGATGCGCTTGTTCTTCCAGAAGATCCACGGATAGATCTGCGCGCCCACATCAGGATCGACGCAGTTGATGGTGATGGTCACGTGGTCAATGTTGTACTGCGACAACTGCTCGACCTGCTCGGGCAGCGACAGGCCGTTGGTCGAAACACACAGCTTGATGTCCGGTGCCTGCTCGGACAGCATGCGGAAAGTTTCAAATGTGCGCTCGGGGTTGGCCAAAGGATCACCGGGGCCGGCAATGCCCAGCACCGTCATTTGTGGAATGGTTGCGGCGACAGCCAAGACTTTCTTTACTGCCTGTACCGGATGGTGCAATTCGGAAACAACACCCGGACGCGACTCGTTGGCACAGTCGTACTTGCGGTTGCAGTAATTGCACTGGATGTTGCAAGCAGGCGCGACCGCCACATGCATGCGAGCAAAGTAGTGATGCGCTTCTTCGGAATAGCAGGGATGGTTGAACACCTTCTGGCGGATATGCTCCGGCAGATGGCCCATCTGGTCGTCGGTTGAGCCGCACGATCCGGCGGAACAGCCGCTGGATTTGGAAGTTGCGCGCAGCGCCTCGTTTGCTCCCTCGCCCTCTGGGAGAGGGTTGGGGTGAGGGACGCTTGCAGTATTGTTGATAACAGGTAGTTGCACGATGTGTCCTCCGGTAAGGTCTGGCTGGATATGAGCAAACAGCGTGCCCGATCGGATAGTTCCTCTAATATATTGTTTTATAAGGCTCACATCTGGATGTTGCGCTCCACTGTTGTAAACGGCACATGACAGTTGCCCGGGCTTGTGGCGAAGGCGACAA
Source organism: Sideroxydans sp. CL21 (assembly GCF_902459525.1). Classification (NCBI taxonomy): domain Bacteria; kingdom Pseudomonadati; phylum Pseudomonadota; class Betaproteobacteria; order Nitrosomonadales; family Gallionellaceae; genus Sideroxydans; species Sideroxydans sp. CL21. The sequence continues at coordinate 2,772,959 of NZ_LR699166.1, read as the reverse complement.
AATGCCGAATCGGGCTTCGCGGGGATGGGTGGTAGAGCAAATTTGTGGGGCGTTTTAGCGCGTCCATACCTGACTGTACGAATCAAGTTTCCTTTCTGATCAGCATGTTGAGCAACACACGGATTTTATGTGTGCAAGCGCTGGCACTGTACTTGCACTCTGTAAATGCAACGCCACTGGTGATTCAAGGAGACGATGCAATGCAACAGACAGAACTGATTACCCGGGAAGCCGCTCTGCGTGTGGCATTGGCGGCACGCTCGTTACCCAATACCACCTTGCCGCAGTTGATCGATGTGCTGCAGGAAAAGCTGGGCGAAAAATTGGACACCGAAATTTTGCGCACCTTTACTGTCACCGACCTGAAGACCGGTCTGGGTAGCCTGGACGGCGAAGAAGACGGCGAGGACATCGGCATCGGCCTGGAAGCGATGAAACTCGCGGTGCGCATCTTGTGGGGCGATGCGGAAGCGGACGAAGAACTGCCCGATGTGCTGCCCTACAACGATGGCGACTTGCCCGACTCCGTGCGGGTGGCGATTGCATCCGATATCGGCATGACCCTGAGCGGACACTTCGGCTCATGCCTGCGCTTCCTGGTGTACCAGGTATCCGCGACCGACAGCCGCCTGATCGGTATCCGCTCTGCGCTGGAAGCGGATTTCGCCGAGGACAAGAATGCGTTCCGCGCGCAAATCATTGGCGATTGCCATGTGGTGTACATCGTTTCTGTCGGCGGACCCGCTGCCGCCAAGATCATTCGCGCCAATATCTATCCGATCAAACGTCCGGAAGGCGGCACTGCGGAAGAAGTGATTGCCCAGTTTCAGCAGGCGATGTCGAATTCGCCGCCGCCCTGGATGCTCAAGATATTGGGTGTCAATGCAGAACAGCGGCTGAAGAATTACGCGGCCACGGAAGTGCAGGAGTGACGTATGGGCAAGCCTGAACCGAATCCCTATCAGACGGCGAGCAATCTCATCGCCAACGCCATCGGCACAGCCAAAGTATTTGGCGAGAACCGGCGCATCACCAACCTGGTCGCCAGCAGCATCGGACGCTTGATTCTGGAGATGGATGACAGCGATGAGGGAGACGAGTTGCTGGCTCATGCGCTGAGTTGTATCAGTGTACAGGACGCCGAACATGTCCCGACCCTGTATTCGGCGCTGAATGCGCTGTCAGCCTTGATCGAATGAAACATCATCTTGACTGGTCTTCTTATGAGACAGCGGGGCAGGGTGATGCCTATGCGGGCATTCCCGCGACAGGCGGCAATTTCGCCAAAGCAGTGGCAGTGTGCATCAGCGACAAACTCTGCCAGCGCACGCCCAAGGGCGTGATGTGCCCCAGCTTCCGAGCTACCGGCAATGCCACGCATTCGCCGGGCGGCAGGGTGGTGGTGCTCAAAGCCGCGCTGAACGGCGAGTTTGGCGACAATGCCTTTGCTGATCCGCGGCTGGCTGCCGCGATGGAACTCTGCGTAGGTTGTAAAGGTTGCAAACGCGAGTGCGCCAATCAGGTGGATATGGCCGCCATCAAGATCGAGTATCAGGCCCAGAGCAATGAGCTGAGAGGGGTGTCGCATCGGGATTGGCTGGTGGCGGGTTTGCCGCGCTGGTTGCGTTATCGCCGGACGTTGCGCAGTCTGATCCGTTGGCGCAATCGCTTCTTGTGGCTGGCACAGCTGGGAGAATTCTTCTTTGGTATTGCTGCCAGGCGCCAATTGCCGGAACCCGCAGTTGCAGGCTATAGCGCGCCATCCATAAGCAGTGCCCCCGAAGCAGGCGACCGGGATGTCATCTTGTTTGTCGATACGTTTGCGTTGCATTTCGAGCCTGAGATTGCTGAAGCTGCGCACGAAGTCCTCACTGCTGCAGGTTATCGCGTCATTACCCTGCAAGCGCTACCGGACGATCAGGAAGCAAACCGTGCCTTGTGTTGCGGCCGTACTTATCTTTCATTGGGGCAGGTTGAAAAAGCACGGCATGAAGCGCGCCGACTGCAGGCGGCATTGCGTCCTGCATTGGCTGCAGGCACGCCCATTGTTGGATTGGAACCGTCGTGCATACTGTCCTTGCGCGACGATCACCTGAAGCTTGGCTTGGGTGAAGAAGCGGTGGCGCTGTCGAAGCAGGTCTATCTGTTCGAGGAGTTCATCGCGCGGGAACACGACCGCAAACGCTTTACGCTCGAACTCAAAGCGCTGCCGCACCGCAAGACTTTGGTACATGGGCATTGCCACCAGAAAGCGGTCGGCGCGATGAAATCCCTGCGCAAAGTTTTGCGCCTGATCCCTGAATTCGAGTTCGAATTCATCGAGGCGAGTTGTTGCGGCATGGCGGGCAGCTTCGGGCTGGAGTCGGAGCACGCCGACATTTCAATGAAAATGGCAGAACTGGATTTGCTGCCTGCGCTACGCGCTGCGCCCGACGCCACCATCCTCGCCAACGGATTTTCCTGTCGCCACCAGATACGCGAAGGCGTGGATCGCCGGCCTGTTCACGTTGCATTGTTGCTGCGCGACGCCATCAACACAAAGGGACACACATGCTGACCGGAACCCTGCTTGGACTGATGGAAAAGATCGCGCTGGACATCATGATCCTGACCGATGAGATCAACGAGGAAGAATTCTTTGCGAGCCGCATCACCCGCGCACAGACGCTGCAACTGTTGGGCAGTCTGGCGAAGACCGCAGCCAGCTTGCCGGCAGGGACTCGCGAACGCATGCCGCAGATCGACTGGGCTGCGTGGGCGGCATTGAAAGTCGCCCTCGCCAAACCGTCACAACATCCTTTGCAGATATGGGTGGCAATCAGGGAGCTTACACCGCTCACCGTGCAGCAACTGAACGGTTACAGGAAAGTGCAGCCGCAGTTGTTTTCGGTGGTGCCGTGAGCAGGTGCAATGGGGTGAGTCGGCAGATCAGGATGACGCAAACACCGCTGACCTGCCTGACCACAACTCGCCCGAGGAGGATTGTTATGGCTGTCCAAATCCTACCCCTTTCGCTTTTACCGGATGTTAAGAGGACGTGAAAAATCGGCGAATTCCCTGTCGAAGTGGCAAAATAGGGTTCAGAAGCTCCCGTTGAAATGATTGCGCCCAATCGGCCGGACGGTAGCCCCGCAAGAAGGAATCATGCACACACTTACTGCCATCACGCTCCGTATCTGCCGCCGGCTCAATCTGCTGGTTCTGGCTTGGCCCCTGCTGGCACATGCAAGCCTCCCCAACGCCTCCAACGTGCCCGGCGGTATTGCGATTGTTCCGCTCGGCAGCACTTCAAATGGCGCCGACAAACCGCAAACGTGGTTGGGTGACCAGCCTGTCCTTGTTACATCCGATCACGACCAATGGTACGCGGTGGTCGGTCTGCCGCTTGACATGACTCCGGGTTCGCATGAACTAAGCGTCAAGATTGGCAGCGAAACGAAACCAGAATCTTTTGTGGTCAATCCAAAGAATTACCCGGAACAGCGAGTCACGCTTAAGGACAAGAGCAAGGTAGAACTATCGGCGGCCGACCTGGCCCGCGCCGAGCGCGAGATATCTGCCATCAAGGAACTTAAGCGCCACTGGCGTCCTGCGCAGGATACAGACCTGGCTTTCATCGTTCCCGCTGAAGGGAAGCTGGCAGGGCGCTTCGGTCTGCGCCGCTTTTTCAACGGCGAACCGCGCTCGCCGCATGCCGGCCTGGATGTCGCGGTAGCGAGCGGCACGCCGGTCAAGGCCAGCGCACAAGGCCAGGTACTGGCGGTTGGGGATTACTTCTTCAACGGCAAAACGGTATTTATCGACCATGGCAACGGGCTGATCACCATGTACTGCCACCTCGAACGGATCGATGTGCAAACCGGTGAAGCAGTAAGCAAAGGTCAGCTGCTCGGGCTGTCCGGAAAAACAGGGCGCGCCACCGGTCCGCACCTGCATTGGAGTGTCGTACTGAACGGGGCCATGGTCGACCCTGAATTGTTCATTCCGGCAAAAGATCTGCAATGACGGTATTGGCCGGGCTGAATCGAAAGATGAAATGAAAATTGGGGTATCCATCGTCTGTGGTTGATTTTAGTCAAAAACCACTCTGGATGTAATTTTGCATTCGTGTTGATTGGCTATGATTGTGAAAGTTTCAGTTGAGCCAAAAGCCGCCTGTCGTGCATGCACCCTATTCGTACTGTTGCGGGTGAAAGTTAGTAAATGAAATTCTTCAAGACTGCCTCTTATCAATGAAATCTGAGTGAATTTTTGTGAGGATCATTTCGCAAATATGAATGACTCCAGCTCACCAGTATGACGCTCACTGCGCACGCCATTATTTCCGTAATATTCTTCAATAGATTTAACCCACCGCTTTATTTTCGGGGCGTACCAAAATGCTTTATAAAGCCTTCCAGTTACTGGCGTTGCGCCAATTTTTTGTGCTTGCGTTACCATCGTGGTGGAATTCTGAGTAGTTTGAGCACCCTGTATAACTGTTTGCGATGGTTCTAACTCAGCCGACCACTGCCCCTCCATCTCGATTTTCAAGGCATTGAATTTTCCCGCTGGAACCTTGACAGTTTCATATCCGATTACCGTTGCCTTGCTATTCCAATGCTCGAACTTATGGACCTTATTGGGGTGCTGCTCTGTATATTCAACGGTCCAAGTTTTACCAGTCGATAATGGAAATGAGAGTGGCTGATTAACCGTCATTTCCTTTCCATTTACATCACGAAGGCGGCTCCAATCGATCCCCGCTACCACTTCTTTAGGAGGCCGTGTCGATCCTGCTTGTTGCATTGTGTAATAAATGCTTGTTGCGGTAACTCGTGATACTGTTATTTTGTCATTGCTTTGAGACCAGCCATTTGCACCAATCTCATTGGTGGTCAGATATGTCCAATTGTCACCGGCTTTTACAGCAGGAAGATCAATCGAATCTGCAAAGCAATTCATAGAAAGGCCCAGGCACATAAGAACTACAATAAATATTCTCATTTTTTGACTCCCGCATTGAATGAATCTCTGCAATCGTATCATTTTCGAACTGATATCAATATAACCATACCATGGCCCATATTAAGTCTATATACCTTTGGTTGTGATACACGCTTGAATGAATCATGATTGCGCCTCGGACTGAATGCTTTTAACTACGCCCGCATTGAGGTTGGCCAAGACGAGATGCTCAATGGATGTCCAGATTGAAAGTTAGCAGCGACCGATATCGAAACAAGGAGAATACCGTGAATAAATCTTCGTTGATCATCGTTATTGCATGTGTTGCCCTAGTGGCTTGCTCCAGCTTCCCTCCCTCATCTTCAGAGATCGCTAAAGTGCCACAGGTGCGATTTGGTCAATCGCTTCCGAAGGAAGGCGATTACGTTTTGCTATTTCCTGCGGGCACACCACTCCCTGTATCAGTGGCGGTTGGCGGCAATTTATTCGAGCAAGAACAACAGGCCACGCTGCATGTCACGCTCAAGCGTGATGTATACGTATTTGGCCATTTTGCTAGTTTTGACGGTAAAAACTGGTCACGAGGATACCAGTTGATCAAAAGCCAGTTGAAACTGGAAATTCCGCAAAAAGAGGGCAGCAATGCCGGATTGCTGCGGTTGGATATGAACCTGGAATAGGACACGAAATGTCCGGTTCGAGTAACAGAACATAACATCATGCCAAGGGAAGCCGTCGCGTACATGGTTTGACGGGTTTCCGTAAAAGAGAATTAGGATGAAGTTCCAGCCGACAATCATCGTGGCTATATTGTTTTCCCTGCTTATGGCCGGCTGTGCCATCGCGTTCCCGCCGCCGCCCAGCCATTTCACTCTTGCGCACGGCGATTTCTACGCCAAGGTCAAAACTATTGCCATTGCGCCGCTTGCCGCCCCGGCTGACTTGGAGAACCCGGCGCCGGTCGCGGCAAAGTTTGAAACATTGATTGCGGCGACATTGCGTGACGGCGGATATACCGTCGTGCCGTCGAAGGAGTACGCGGCCTTATTCGCGCAGGAGAAAGGCAAGCAGGGTGGATACTTCGATTCCTATACCGGCAAACTGGACGATGCGAAATATGACGCCGTGCTAAAGGCTACGCGTCAGGCGCTTAGCGCCAAATTCAAGGTTGACGCCCTGCTTTATCCAAGCATACAAGTTGTTGATGCGCCCTGGCATGATCAATGGGCTGACTGGGATGGCGTAACTGAGACGATTCAATCCGCCACCGGCCTCGTTGCGAAAGGTGTGGTCAAGTTTGCAACTAACCCTCAAGCGTATGTTTTCGGCAACGGCCCGCATGAAGAGGGCACGATCAAGGCGTTATCGCTGGCGGTCACGATTGAAGATGTGAGTGGCAACAGGATGTACGCCCATCAAGGAGGGATTCAGGTCCTTAGCAAGCTGACGGGACACACGTTCATCCCACTCTCCAGCGAAGAGCTTTTTAACGATGAAGCGCGTAACGCCAAAGCGGTGAGCATCACTTTGGAGGCTGTGTCGCGCGCCGGGTGCGAAACAGACTTCCAGATGCCGCCCTGCAATGGCCCCAGGTTAGTCGTCGGCCAGGAGGCTGCAAAGCGTCTGGTGTTCGTGGTGCAGGGCAACAAAGTATCCGACTCCAAGGATTGGGAACGGTTTCGCTCCGAGTGGAACAATGCCATCGCTGCCTCTGCCGCTTCTCGCGGCATTGCAGTCGAGGTTCGCGATACATCCGCAACCTCCACCCCGGAAACGGCAGTGCTCGCCGTTGTCACCATCAATGACTTTCGTTATATCAGCAAGGAAAGGTACTACTGGACCGGAGTGACGACCGGAAGCCCGTACATCGATGCGGATGTTGAATTCTACGAATTGCCCGGCGACACCTTACTCATCAAGCGGCAGTACAAGGCGTCGTGCTCGCCGGGGATCGACATTTGCACGCCGATACCTCCGATGACCGAAAAGCAAATCAGGATCATCAGCGACGCAATAGTCGCAGAATTGGTAAGGCATTAGCGTGAGATCGCTTTGTGTGCTGAGCGGACAAAACATGTGGTTTGGAATAAGTCGGTTCGGGGCAAGAACAATCGTTCGAGTGCGGAAGGGCGTTCGGTAAGGGTTATGTCAGTCCCTGCCTGGCAGCATCAAACGACTGAATAACTGCTCCACTGTTTCTAGGTTTTTTTGCTTTTGCTCCGCTATGTACAAGAGTATCGCGATCAGTTTCATCTGCGCCTCTCGAGTGCGGTTCAACGGTTTTGGTTTCATGTTCATGGGGAAAGCATACGCTTTCGACTTTGTCGCGACAAGACGCCGCGGTTGTTACTCAAACGTCTCCAATCAGTGAAGAATGTCTGCCGTTTGATGAATAATGATCGAACGGGCAAAATGCGGACGAACGACGATGGTCACGGATGTCATCCGAACAATAATTACCCCCTGAAATCGATAATAGTTAGCGAACTTATGACCATTAACGCACAGCGCAAAGCATTCAGTAATGCCATGGAGAATTTGGCCGGTTGTCAATTATCAAGCTCTTTGACAAATGAACAGGCTCTGGCAGTGGCACAGATGCTTTCAATTTCCGAACCGTGGATGACTTTGAAATTTTCCGCCACTGCCCTGGCGAACTATTTGACCCGTGATGATGCCGCACTGCGGCGATACGCGGTTTCTGTCGATGGCAATCTGGCGGGAATTATTTGCGTGCGCAATCCCTGGCTGCGCGGCCCTTATATCGAATTGTTGGGGTTTTTTCCGGACTACAGGGGCAAAGGCATAGGGAAGCAGGTGTTGGCCTGGGCCGAAGCTGAGGCACGTTGCGAAGCCAAAAACCTGTGGGTTGCGGCCTCATCGTTTAACCATCAAGCCTTGAATTTTTATCAGCGCTTGGGCTTTTGCCCAATTGGCCCGATTCAAGGACTGGTCACCCCTGAATACGACGAAATACTGCTTCGCAAATGTTTAAGCTGATGTCTTGCCGTGCGGATGCTCCCTAGTATTATTTTCCCATCGGGCACGGTCCGACTTTATTATCTGATCTGGTAATTGCTGCAACGGAGAGAACCTTGATGCAAAAATATTTGAGCATTGCCGTTATTTCGATTACTTGTACCCTTTTGTCTGGCTGCACTTCAAAGCAGCTTTATGGTACTGGTCAAGAATATCAACGTAACCAATGCCTGCATATACCTGACAAAACTGAAAGTGACAGATGCTTGAGTAAAATAAACACAAGCTATGACGATTACAAGCAAGCAAAGGATGCGGGCGCCAAATAATCAAGAGCCGCTTGGGGCGTTCTCTAATTATTGATCTTTCCATAATTAATTACACAAAATTTGTGAACTATCGTCATTCCGGCGAAGGCCGGAATCCAGTCCGAAAACAAACTCCCGCAACGCGGGACAAAAGCTAAAAGCATGTTGAATAAACCCGCTGGATTCCGGCCTTCGCCGGAATGACGAGATAACAAGTTTCGTGTGTTGTCACCAATTATGGAAACCTCAATAAGCTCGTAATGCTCATAACACCGATACGTTCCGGCACGTTCTACGTGTTGCCTGCTGTTACTTCGGCTATTTTTGTCATTTTGATTTGCAATGAAACCGCCCATCCCGAATTACTCATCGCAATAAGAAAATTAACGCACACTTAACCGAGACTTAACCACAGCTTAACGATCCTGTTACTAGAATGACCCGATTAAAATCGTGGTGACTATCCGCTTTAAGAGACTTGATGGAATCCTTACCCCCGGTCACTACCATCCGCATATCGTTATCGACCCACCCGATTAAAAAATGTGGACCCTACAGAAGGCTGCAGCATTACAAAAACTTACCTTGGTATTGCCTTCGCCAGAGAATTAAACCAAATCGAGTTGTCATGTCCGGTTATTGCCAATGCGGCCATCCGCATTCGGGGATATCCATGACCGTTGAGATGGATGATCGGGCGTCTGCGTTTGTGAAGAAATATGGGTACATCGTGACCCGATAACAATCGTTCAAATGAGCGTTAAAAATTCGCAAACTGGCGATCGATATGGCAATGGAGAAGAGCTTTGAATAATTGGTGGAGATCACTCGGGATTGGCACCAAGCTGAGCATCCTGATTCAGGGGATGTTGGTCGTCGTATTGTTTCTTGCCCATTTCTGGGTGATGAATCTTGTTAACGAAGGCGTACTGAATGAAGCCGAGAGGCGGGCAGAGATTGCTGCCGATGGCGTCATCAACGGCATGAACATGCTGATGGTCACAGGCATGATTTCCAACCCCGAGAATCGCCGCCTTTTCATAAAAAAAATGGGCGCATCGGAAAATATAAGCGAGTTGCGCATCATTCGCTCCAAGCAAGTGCAGGACCAATTTGGCCCCGGCCTGCCGGAAGAGCAAGTCAAGGACGATATGGATCGTCTGGCGATCGGGTTAAAAAAGCCGCAGTTCAAGTTAAACGAAGATCGAGGCATATTTACGGTGCGTGCAGTGGTGCCCTTTATCGTAAATGCCGATTATCGTGGTACCAATTGTCTGACCTGCCATAAAGTAGAAGCGGGCTCCGTCAACGGGGCTGCAAGCTTGACCATAGATTTGACAAACGAATTCAGCGATATCAAGCACACCAAGAATTTGCTGATACTGGGACATATTCTGCTTCAAATTGTGTTGTTCTTTTCAATCAATTGGCTGATTCGCAGGTTTTTGCGGCCATTGGTTAAACTTCAATCCACAATGGAATTAATGGAACGCCGGGGCAGCATGGAGCAATTTGTTCCGGTCGAATTGGAGCCTGGAAGCCAGGACGAGATTGGAAAACTCGGTATGGCTTTCAACAAAATGGCGGAAGCATTATCGGATGCTGAGAAATCGAAGAAGCTGTCTGCCGCAATATACCAAACGTACGCCGATGCAATCGTCGTGACTGATGAGAAAAATCTCATCGTGGATGTTAATCCGGCTTTTACTCGCATCACCGGTTTTACCCTGAGCGACGTGATCGGCAGGAACCCCAGAATTATGCAATCGGGAAAGCATGATCTGGAATTCTACCGGAACATGTGGCAGGCGATTCTGAATGAAGGATATTGGCAAGGGGAAATCTGGGATAAACACAAAAACGGAGAAATTTGCGCAAAGCTGGCCCGCGTCACTGCCATTCGCCGTTCCGATGGCAGCGTGTACCGCCATATAGCCCAATTCACTGACGTGACCGAGAAAAAGCAAAAGGACGAACAGTTCTTTTGGCAGGCCAATTATGACCTGTTAACCGGTTTGCCCAATCGCCGCCTGTTAAATGACCGGCTTGAGCATGCTCTCGCCGCCCACAAAAGCAGCGAAGATTGTGGCGCGCTAATGTACCTCGATCTGGACAAGCTCAAAGCAATTAACGAAAGCATGGGGCCGGGCTATGGCGATATGCTCCTAATCGAAGTGGCTCACCGGATCAGTTCATGTGTACGAAAAGTGGATACCGTGGCACGCATCGGAAGCGATGAATTCGTGGTGCTGGTGGAAGATATCGATTTTTCGGGCACGAAAGATGCCGCCAAAATTGCTGCAGATATTGCCGAGAATATTCGCGCAAGCCTCTCCGCACCTTATCAACTTAAGGATAAAACGCATCAGGGTTCTTGCAGCATCGGCGTAAGTCTCATTTGCGGCAACAATGCATCGGCAGATGAACTGATTAAGCAGGCCGAAATGGCGATGCATCTGGCCAAGGAATCCGGACGTAACGCAGTACGTTTTTTTGAACCGAAAAAGTAGAATTCAGTTGAAATCCTTGCCGAGTTTGAATCGGGCTCCCTCCCGCTGAATGTCTCCTGGTAATGGTTGGATAGCCTCGCACATGCGACTTATCCATTGAATCGCGATAGCTTTGCCATCATTCAGTGGCAACAGTTGATTGTAAGTCCCATATCCCAAGCCTTCCCATCAGAATTCTGGAAATCAATAAGATAGCTAATATGCCGAATAAGCGTATAAGCATGTGACGTATTACACCTTTGGCCGTGCGATCAGCCAGACATCCGCACTTTAACCGAGGTATCCATGTCCAAGTCAACCGCTCCCCCCATTACCCTCAATCCCGACGGCGCGACGGAGAGCATCACCGAGCTAAAGCGCCAGAAGACCCTGCTCAAAACCGGCGCTTTGCAGAACGCGATACTCAACAGCGCCAACTTTTCGAGGATCGCCACCGACGAGAAGGGAGTGATTCAGATATTCAATGTCGGTGCAGAACACATGCTGGGTTACCTGGCTGCCGATGTCCTGAACAAAATCACCCCGGCCGATATTTCCGATCCTCATGAAGTCATCTTGCGCGCCCAGGCTTTGAGCGCCGAACTCGGGGTACAGATCACACCGGGTTTCGAGGCATTGGTATTCAAGGCATCGCGGGGCATCGAAGATATCTACGAGCTAACCTATATCCGCAAAGACGGCAGCCGTTTCCCGGCCGTCGTGTCGGTCACCGCGCTGCGCGATGCCAACGATGGAATCATCGGCTACCTGTTGATCGGCACCGACAATAGCGCACGCAAGCAGGTCGAAGCGGAGCGCCTGCATTTGCTCGAAATTCAGGAAGAGACGAATAAACAACTGCAGTTGACCAACACTACCTTGCAGGTCAGCGAGGAAAGACTTGCTGTTACGCTCAACTCCATCGGCGATGCGGTGATCGCCACCGATGCGGAAGGGCGAGTGACACTGATGAATCCCCTTGCCGCGCAGCTCACCGGTTGGACGCAGACAGAGGCAAACGGGCGCCCGGTGGGCGAAATTTTTTACATCATCAACCAGGGAACCCGTCAACCTGCCGCGATCCCGATAATGGAAACCCTGGCTCATGGCACGATACAGGGCCTGGCCAACCACACCTTGCTGATCGCGCGCGGTGGCAACGAGTGCGCTATCGCAGACAGTTGCGCACCTATTCGCGACCGGGATGGCCGGGTAATCGGCGCAGTGCTGGTGTTCCGCGATGTCACCGGGGAATATGAAGTGCAGCAAACCCTGGAAGCGCAACAGGTCGAACTGGAACTGCAGAACGAGGAGCTTCGCACCTCGCAAGAGGCACTGCACATCTCGCAGGAGCGCTATGTCGACCTGTATGATTTTGCACCCGTGAGCTATTGCACCGTCAGCGAGCAGGGGCAGATTCTGGAGGCCAACCTCACTACCTCCACCCTGCTTGGCCTGCCACGGAGCGAGCTGGTCAAGCAGTCGATCTCCCGTTTTATCTTCAAGGAAGACGCAGATATTTATTACCTGCTGCACAAAAAGCTCAGCAAGACCGGTGAGCCGCAGAAATGCGAGCTGCGGATGGTGAACAACGGCGCGCAAATCTGGGTGCAACTGTCCGCCACTGCCTCGCAGGACAAAGGGGTACCTGTGCTGCGTATCGTGATGAATAACATCAACGAACGAAAACAGGCCGAAGAAGAATTGTTCAAGGCGGGGGCTTTGCAGCGCGCGATTTTCGACAGCGCCAATTTTTCGAGCATCGCCACCGATGCGAAGGGCGTGATACAGATCTTCAACGTCGGTGCAGAACGCATGCTGGGCTATGCGGCTGCCGACGTAATGAACAAGATCACTCCGGCCGATATTTCCGATCCGAAGGAAGTGATCGTGCGGGCCAAGACGCTAAGCGAAGAACTCGGAACCCCGATTGCGCCGGGCTTCGAGGCCCTCGTATTCAAGGCCTCGCGCGGCATCGAAGATATTTACGAGTTGACCTATATCCGCAAGGACGCCAGCCGCTTCCCGGCGGTCGTATCGGTCACCGCGCTACGCGATGATGAAAACTCCATCATAGGCTACCTGCTGATTGGCACCGACAACACCGCACGCAAACAGGCGGAAGAGGCGCTGCTCAAGGCGGGTGCTTTGCAGAAAGCGATTTTCGACAGCGCCAATTTTTCGAGCATCGCCACCGATGCGAAGGGTGTGATCCAGATTTTTAACGTCGGCGCGGAACGCATGCTGGGATATGCGGCGATCGAGGTGATGAACAAGATCACCCCGGCAGACATTTCCGATCCGAAAGAAGTGATCGCGCGTGCCAAGACACTCAGCGCAGAACTCGGAACCCAGATTGCACCGGGTTTCGAGGCGCTGGTGTTCAAGGCCTCGCGCGGCATCGAAGACATTTACGAATTGACCTATATCCGCAAAGACGGCAGCCGCTTCCCGGCTGTTGTATCGGTCACCGCGCTGCGCGACGATGAAAATTCCATCATCGGCTACCTGCTGATCGGTACCGACAATACCGCGCGCAAGCAGATCGAAGAAGAGCAGAAGAAGCTCGATCAGCGTCTGCGCGACCAGCAGTTCTATACACGCTCGCTGATCGAATCCAATATTGACGCGATCATTACCACCGATCCGCACGGCATCATTTCCGACGTCAACAAGCAGATGGAGGCGCTTACCGGTTGCACGCGCGACGAGTTGATCGGCGCGCCGTTCAAGAACTACTTTACCGATCCGGAACGAGCCGAGGCGGCCATCAAGCAGGTACTGAACGAAAAGAAGGTCACCAACTACGAACTCACCGCGAGCGCCAGGGACGGCAAGGAAACGGTGGTGTCCTACAATGCGACCACCTTCTACGACCGTGACAGGAGGCTGCAGGGCGTGTTCGCCGCCGCGCGCGACGTTACCGAACGCAAACGCCTGGATCGGGAACTGGAAAATGCCAAATCTGTCGCGGAAAAAGCCAACCTCGCCAAATCCGATTTTCTTTCCAGCATGAGCCATGAACTGCGCACGCCGCTTAATGCCATGCTCGGCTTCGCCCAGCTGCTGGAGAGCAGCTCGCCGCCGCCAACCTCCGCCCAGCTGGTCAGGTTGCAGCAAATTATCAAAGCGGGATGGTATCTGCTTGAGTTGATCAATGAAATCCTCGATCTCGCCCTGATCGAATCCGGCAAGCTATCGCTGTCGCGGGAACCGGTGTCGCTAATCGATATCATCCTCGAATGCAAAGCCATGATCGAGCCGCAGGCGCAGCAGCGCAATATCCAATTGACCTTTCCCCGGTTCGATGTGCCTTACTTTGTCCGTGCCGATCAGACACGGTTGAAGCAGATCATCATCAACCTGCTTTCCAATGCGATCAAATATAACCGCGAATGGGGAACGGTCGTGGTGGAGTGCGCCGAAAGTACCCCGGAACGCATACGCATCGGCATCAAGGACAGCGGTATCGGATTGCCTCCCGAAAAAATGGAGCAGTTGTTTCAGCCGTTCAATCGTCTTGGGCAAGAACACGGTGTCGAGGAAGGAACGGGCATCGGCCTGGTGGTCACCAAACAGCTGGTCGAGCTGATGGGAGGGACGATTGGCGTGGAAAGCACCCTTGGAGTCGGCAGCGAATTCTGGATCGAACTGGTCCGCGATGCCGTGCCGCAATCCGCAGCCGAAAATACACCAGCCGCGGAGTTTGCCTTTAAAAACACACATCCCGCGGAACTTGCACCGAAGGTTCCTGAATCTGCGGCACAGCACACCCTGCTCTATGTGGAAGATAATCCGGCCAATCTTATGCTGGTCGAGCAAATCATTGAGAACCATCCACATGTAAGCATGTTGAGCGCGCGCGATGGCAATCTCGGTATAGCGCTTGCTCGTGCCCGTCTGCCGGATGTGATCCTGATGGATATCAACCTGCCCGGCATCAACGGCTTCGAAGCCCTGAAAATCCTGCGTTCAGACCCGATCACGATGCATATTCCCATCATTGCCCTGAGTGCCAATGCAATGCCCAGCGATATTGATAAGGGACTGGAGGCCGGATTCTTTCGTTACCTCACAAAGCCCATCAAGATCCATGAGTTTATGAATGCACTGGATGACGCACTGGAATTTGCAGACAATGGGGTGCCGTCAGAGTAAATAAACCAAAAGGACGGATCTCAGATTATGTAGCTGATAGGTATGGATCCAGTATGTTTCATCCTGGCGATTCGCTCAAACCCGTTAAATCGAAAGAATCCTCCGGTAGAATGCCCACTTCAATCTTGATGGTTACCCCTTGGTCGCATGGTTCAACAGTCAGAAAACGAAGCTAAACACCCTCAACAAATTGCTCAACCTCGAAACACGTTGGACTCGCGAGTTCAAGGCAGAGCATTGGAAGAAGCAAAAGGAAGCAGTGGATCGCAAAAAGCGCGGGCGCGGCCCTCATAATCTCGCCGAACTTCAGGCGTGGCTGACAGACTATCGGGACGGCTTGGTTGAGAGTGAACCCAATTACGAAGTGCACAAAGCCCTGGCCACCGCCATGCTTGAGCCAACTCGACTTGCGGCCTGGCAAGGTTTACTTGGATTAGCGCCGTGATTGCGAGTGCATTTACTAAAGGGGTAACTCAATGACCAACAAAGATAAGCCTTTGGAAATGCAAGGCATCGAAGGCACTGAAGCACCGTTCCTTCTTTACGCTGGCGATGACGAGAAAGTCCATGTCCGCGTGCTCATCCATGCCGAAACCCTGTGGCTGCCCCAGCGCCTCATGGCTGAGCTGTTCCAGACCATTCCGGACAACATCGGCCTGCACCTCAGGAACATCTACGCCGAGGGCGAATTGGTGGAAAAGGCAACTGCCGAGGATTTCTCGGTAGTTCAAAACGAAGGCGGGCGAGCCGTCCGGCGCACCCTTAAGCACTACAGCCTCGATGCTATCATTGCTGTTGGTTACCGCGTCAGCTCCAGGCGCGCCACCCAATTCCGCATCTGGGCCACTCAGATTCTGAAGGAATATATCCGCAAGGGCTTTGTGCTGGACGACGAACGCCTGAAGCAAGGCAAGCAGGTGTTCGGCGAGGACTACTTCCTGGAGTTGCTGGAGCGGGTCCGTTCGATCCGTGCCAGCGAGCGTCGCATCTACCAGCAGATTACAGACATCTTTGCCGAATGCAGTGTGGACTACGATCCCCAGTCCGACGTTACGCAGACCTTCTACGCCATGGTGCAGAACAAATTTCACTATGCCATCACGGGCCAAACTGCCGCCGAGATCATCCACAGTAAAACAGACCACACCGCGCTGCATGCCGGCCTGCTCACCTGGAAAAATGCTCCGCACGGTCGCGTTCTGGCCTCGGATGTCACCATCGCCAAGAATTATCTCTCCGAACCGGAGATCAAGCGGCTGGAGCGCACCATTTCCAGTTTCTTCGACTACATCGAAAACATCATCGAAAACCGCGTGCAGATGAGCATGGCCGACATGGCGGCCAGCGTGGACAAATTCCTGAGTTTCAATGAGTACGAGGTGCTGACCCACAAAGGCAACATCAGCAAGACGCAGGCCGACCAGAAGGCGCTGGCCGAATATGCGGAATTCAACCGGACTCAGAAAATCGAGTCGGACTTTGATCGGGTGCTGAAGGCGACGAAAGCGCTCGGGTTGGTCGATGTGCAACCAGGGAGCAAACAACCTCGGAAAAAGAAATAACTACGGCATTGCTCGGGTGAAGTTGCTTGAGTTCTTGATGTCGAGTTTGCATATACGGAAACTCCTTACGCCATTTTGACTCATGCTTTGGCTGGCAGCGAAGTTGGCCAGTCAGCAATTCCGAACAACGGACAACGCCGGTCAGATGAATCCGGACGACTACGATTTAATTCAATTCAGCTCAGCAGATCATTCAGCCTGAATCTCAGCGTCTTTCAGAATCGGCGTTGGATCCCATGTATCGCAGCAAAATCACTTTGCTTCGCGCCGATGCCTGACTTTCTTCTCCACCTTGTCCGCGACATACGCGGCAAACTCGCCGACATTGTCGTAATCCTGTTTACATGCAAATTCCGCCAGCGCGTCGATCAGGTTTCTGGTCTGCTCTATCTCGGCGAAACTGCGGCCGCAGGTCAGGCATTGTTTGCCATCGTCGCGGCACGCGGTCTTGCCTTTGCAGGGATTGAAAGCGCTCAAGCGGGGTTGCCTTCTGCGTCGAAGATCAGCAGCGTCGTCTCACCGTCGATGTCGGTGATTTCGGCCGCGCTCAGCTTGCCGTTCTCGTGGTAAGAGTAGCGGTGCACGAGTTCGATCTCGCCGTAAGCGAGTTTGTCGAATCCGGTGAGTCTGTCCTGCGCGTCGAAATAGCCGCGAAAGAACGTGTTGCGGTTTTCCACTTCGCTGGTTTGTAATTCATTGACCAGTTTGAACGGTAATCTGATTCCGGTATAGGTGACAAAGAACCGGGACGTTCCCCGGTTCTCTTTGCTCGTGATACTCATTCCGCTCAGGCCCGCAACAGCGCTTTGGCAAGCCGCTCGGAAAGCTGGTCGGCGGTGAATTGCGGTTCGTTGGGAGGATACATCTCGTCTTCGATGAAGTTGAAGCCATGCTCCTGTGCCAGCGCGAGCAGTTCGCGCACTTTCTGGCAGGCGATGAGTTTTGTTTTCAATTCCGGTTCGGATTTAGCCTTGTCGGAGAAGCCTTTGATGTCTTTGATTGCCATGTGTGTCCCGATTATTTTGGAGTAAATGAAACAACGGGAAGCATTTGTCCCGTCATTGTCGGTTGGATTGTTGTTTTTTCAACCTTATGCATCAGGCAGCAAATTGCATGCCTGCCTGATGCCGGGCGGGTTTTCACAGTATTCAGGATGGATTGGTTTCATTTAATAGACGTTCGCCCTGAGCCTGTCGAAGGGCGTTCACACTTCGACATAACCAGCGACTTGCCCGCTTGCGGGCTTAGTCGAATGGCTATAACCGATGACTTGGCAGCTTGCTGCCTTAGTCAGATGGCTAGTTGATTCACCAGTAGTTCCATCAGGCTCAGTACGAACGGATCGTTTTAAATCTGCCGCACCTTGATGTTCAGCGTCTGGATGCGGTACGCAATCTGGCGCGGTGTCATGTCGAGCAGGCGCGCGGCCTTGGCTTGCACCCAGCCGGCCTGTTCCAGCGCGGCGATGACTTTTTCGCGTTCGTCGAGATTGGGGTCGTCGAGATCGAGATCCTGGATTGCGCCGCGGCTTGCCGATATTTTTTCGTCGATGCCGGTGAGCAGGATGGCATCGCGGTCTATCGTGTTGCCTTCGGTCATCACCGAAGCGCGTTCCAGACAGTTTTCCAGTTCGCGCACATTGCCGGGCCAGTCATGGTGCATGAGTATGCGCAGTGCGGCATCGGTCAAGTTGAGCTGTCTGCCCTGTTGCGTACTGACCTTCTCCACCAGGAATCGTGCGATCTCGGGGATGTCTTCCATGCGGTCGCGCAACGGCGGCAAGTACAGCGGCATGACGTTAAGGCGGTAATACAAGTCTTCACGGAAGCGGCCTTTTTCCACTTCCGCTTCCAGGTCGCGGTGCGTGGCGGCAACCACGCGCACATCCACTTTGATGGTTTTTGTGCCGCCGACGCGTTCCAGTTCGCCTTCCTGCAGCACGCGCAGCAGCTTGGCCTGGAAAGAGGCGGAGATCTCGCCAATCTCGTCGAGGAACACTGTGCCGCCTTCAGCTTGCTCGAAGCGCCCCTTGCGTTGCGCCACGGCTCCTGTGAACGCCCCTTTCTCGTGGCCGAACAATTCGGATTCCAGCAAGGTCTCCGGCAAGGCTGCGCAGTTGAGCTTGACGAAGCTTCCGCGCGCGCGCGGCGAGTTGTAATGGATGGCGTTGGCGATCAACTCCTTGCCGGTACCGGTCTCGCCGCGTATCAGCACCGTGGTGTTCCACTTCGCCACCAGCCGCACTTGCTCGAAGATGCGGCGCATCGGCTGGGTGTGGCCGATGATGTTGTCGAAGCCGTACTGGCCGCGCACGGTGCGGCGCAGCACATCCCGTTCTTCGACGATCTCCTTTTTTTCCTGCGCCACTTCCTGCGACAGGCGCACGCTCTGGCCGATCAGATTGCCGACCATTTCCAGAAAGTGCTGGTATTCGCCGAGTTGTCTGTTGATGCTGGGCGCGGGCTGAGCCGCCAGCACGCCGATCACTTTCTGGCCGACGCGGATGGGTACGCCGACGAAAGCGCCTCGCGGATCATAGATGCCCATGCGGCTCAGGAAGCGCGGCTCATCCATGATAGATTCGACCACGATACTGCTGCCGGTCTTCAGGATGGTGCCGACTACGCCTTCGCCGGGCTGATAACTGACTTCCTCGGTGACGGCGTCCGAAACGCCATATACCAGCGACACCTGCAGTTCGCCGCTGGCCGCGTCGATAAGACTGACCATGCCGCGTTCCAGTGCCACACCCTCGTGCAACGCATGCAGCACGCCGTCGAGCGTTTCCTTGAGGTTGAGCGAACGCGACAATACCTTGCTTACCTGGTACAGCGTGTCCAGTTCGGAACGCAGCAGGTCGACTTCGTGTCCGGCCCTTCTTTCAATACGATCATTGGGCATGATTCATTCCCGTCGCGAAAGGCAGTTGCACGCGCACGCGGCAACCGGCGTGATATTCCGGATCGATATCGATGGTGCCGCCGTGACGGCTCACGACTTCCTGGGCCATGGCCAGGCCGAGACCAAGATGCTGTTTTGCGGCCCCCTTGGTGGTGAAGAACGGCTGGAATACCTTGAAGCGCAAGTCATCGGCGATACCCGGTCCGCTATCTTCGACGAACACTTCGACATGATCGGGGCGGGATGTGCAGGAAAGACGCAACTCACGCTGCCCGCCGCGCCGCTCGTTGACCGCTTCGATGGCATTCGCAACGAGTTGCTTGAACAGGTTGGTCAGTTGCGCCGGATTCCCGGACACCACCGACGATTCGGTCGAGGGCGCCCATTCCACCACGATGCCCGCACCGAGCAGGCTGGCTGTGGTGAGTTTGAGCACATCGGCCAGCACTTCGTTCAGATTGACCGGCTGCATGGCCTCCTTGCCCTGATCCGGGATGCAGGCGCGCAACGTCTCCAGCACCTCGCGGCTTTTCTGGATCGCTTCTTCAATTGCACCGGCGGCAGGCAGGTCGCTGCCGGTTTCGCGCCGTCTTCCCATCATGTTGGCGGCGGCACTCAGCATGTTGAGCGGACCTTCCAGCTGGTACACCGCGCCTGCCAGCGTTTCGCGCAAACCCTGTATGCGTTCCTGTTCCGACAACAGAGCGCGCAGGCTGTTGATGCGCAGCGCTTCCTGCTGGCGCTTGAGTTCGCTGATGTCCTGGATGGTGAGCAGCAGGTAGTGGCGGCGCTGCGGGTCGTAGAAAGCATCCGCACCGACATCGTGTTCCTCGAACCACGATATCGCGCAGGAGAACCAGCGTGCCGGGCGGTTGGGATTTTCGATGAAGACCTCGCGCGCGGCGATGTTGCGATGCTTGTCATATGCTTTGGTGAATACCTCGCCCATTTGGGCGCGCAGCGCGGCAAGCAGCCTCACCGCAGGTTCCTTGCCGAGGTCGCCGATCAGCTTCTTGTATTCCTGATTGTCCAGCAGCACGCGCTCCTGTTCGTCGAGCAGCACGATGGCAACCTGTGCCGCATCCACCACCGATTCGATCAGCGTCTTCTGGTTCTGCACCTGGCGTTCCAGCCGGTGCACTTCGGTGACGTCGCGGTGCATGCCGAGGTAATGCGTGGTGAGGCCTTCTTCTCCCACCACCGGGGTGATGGTGACGTCCGCCAGGTAGCGGTTGCCGTCCTTGCGCTTGTTGACCAGCAGGCCGTTCCACGGACGCTGCCTTTGTATCTGCGCCCACAAGGATTCATAGACCAGCTTGGGGGTGACGTGGTACGACAAAATGGATTCGTTGTGCCCGATGACTTCTTGCTGTCCGTAGCCCGTGATGCGCTGGAAAGCGGCGTTCGCATACAGGATGTTGGCGCGCGCATCGGTGATGGAGATCGCCAGCGCGGCTTGCTCCACCGCCTGCCGGAAAAGATGCGTTGGCACGTTGCTGCCGCGCTCTTCTGCGGATGCCTGCGGTTTAGGTTCGTGCGGTACGGGTGGCTTGGCCATGATGTTCCCAATTCATGCGTATGAGACATGTTCAGCAATATCTGTGCCGTTGATTTTCCGTTCCGGCTCAATGCGGTCAATGGCAGGCAGGTTGTCGTGTTTGCTACATCGGCGCACGGCCCGACCCGACAACGACAAAGGTTTTCCGCACTGGTCTGGTGCGTTCCGGCAGCAAACGCCTGATTTTGTGCGGCTCCCTTTCTGCCGTCCGTTCTGGCACGCCGCTTGCACTAAGGAGCACAGGAGATCGATATGCGCGAATACCTTTTATTACTGCTCAGCACCGTGCTGGTGAACAACGTGGTGCTGGTGAAATTCCTGGGGCTGTGTCCGTTCATGGGCATCTCCAAGAAAACCGATACCGCAGTCAGCATGGGTCTGGCCACGACCTTCGTGATGACCATGGCTTCCGCATCCTGCTGGATGCTGGAACACTGGCTGCTGGTGCCGTTGGGTATGGTGTACCTGCGCATCCTGGTTTACATCCTGGTCATCGCGGTCGTGGTGCAGTTCACCGAGATGGTGGTACGCAAAACCAATCCTGCGCTGTACCAGGTGCTGGGCATCTACCTGCCGCTGATCACTACCAATTGCGCCGTACTGGGCATCCCGCTGCTGACCACGCAGGAGAAGCTGCCCTTTGCGAACAGCTTGCTTTACGGCTTCGGCTCGGCTGCCGGTTTTACCCTGGTGCTGTTGCTGTTCGCTGGTCTGCGCGAACGCCTGGCGCTGGCGCAAGTACCGGGTGCGTTCATCGGTGCACCGATCGGATTCATTACTGCAAGTTTGCTGGCATTGGCCTTCATGGGCTTTGCCGGCCTTGTTTAGAAATGTAAGGTGGGCACAAAAACGTGCCCACCCTACCTGGAAATTATCAGGAGAAAAAAATGTTCGTCGCTGTCGTCAGCCTGACTATCCTCGGTTCAGCCATGGGACTTTTCCTCGGCTATGCCGCACGCCGTCTCGAGGTTGAAGGCAATCCGCTGATAGAAGAGATACAGGCCATACTGCCCGGTTCGCAGTGCGGCCAATGCGGCTTTCCCGGATGCGCGGGCGCTGCGCAAGCTTTGGCCGACCGCAGCGCACCCATCACGCTGTGCCCGCCCGGCGGCCGTGCCGTGGTGCAGGCGTTGGCATTGAAGCTCGGTGTCGAAGCCAATCTCTCCGACGTAAAAGACAACGTGCCGATGATCGCCGAAGTGAAGGAAGAAATATGCATCGGCTGCACGCGTTGCTTCAAGGTATGTCCCACCGATGCAATCATGGGTGCGGCACAACAGATGCATTCGGTATTCCGCGAGGCGTGCACTGCCTGCGGCAAGTGCGAGGAAGTCTGCCCGACCGAGTCGATCAAACTGCAGCCGATCCCGGTGACACTGCACGCCTGGTACTGGCACAAGCCGGTCATTCAACCGATGCAGACAGTTAGTGCGTGAGGAGTGCAGCATGAGCAGAGAGCAGGGGCCCCACGTGTGGGGATGTGAACGTCAGCGAGTGCGGGAGGGTCGTTGTGCAGCAACGGGGTACCCACCGGCCTCCTCCTTGCGAGGGCTGCTGCAAAGCATCCGGCTCACTGCATGTTGCATTCCGCTCCATTTTAATGAGGGTGCTTTATGAAACTCTTTCGATTACGTGGCGGGGTGCATCCGGAAAGCTGCAAGGAATTGGCGGCGGATCGTTCGATCCGCGTTCTGCCCATGCCGAAGCGCCTGTACGTGCCCCTGCTACAACACGTGGGTGCGCCCGCACAGCCTCTGGTCAATGTGGGCGACAAGGTGCTGAAGGGGCAACTCATCGGCGCCGGCCAGGGCGTCATTTCCGCTCCTGTGCATGCGCCTACTTCCGGGCGCATCCTCGCCATCGGTGATTTCCCCGCGGCACATCCGTCCGGGCTGACTGCGCCGACGATAACAATAGAAGCGGACGGCGAAGACCGCTGGCTAGAGACGGAGATCGTATCCGATCCATTTGCACTGACACCGGACGAGATTGCTGCACGCGTCGCCGCTGCGGGCATCGTCGGCATGGGCGGTGCGACTTTTCCCTCTGCGGTAAAACTGAATCTCTCGCGCAAGAATAATGTGCGCACGCTCATCATCAACGGCGGCGAGTGCGAGCCCTATATCACTTGCGATGACCGGCTCATGCGCGAACGGGCGGCCGAAATTGTCGAGGGCGTTCGCCTCATCCGGCACGCAGTGGGTGCGACCGAAATCATGGTCGGCATCGAAGAGAACAAACCGGCGGCACTTGCCGCCATGCAGGCTGCGGCAAACGGCACCGAAGTCCGGGTGATCGCCGTTCCGGCGATGTACCCGATGGGATGGGACAAGCAAATGATCCGTGCGCTGACAGGACGTGAAGTGCCTGCAGACGGACGCACTGCCGACATCGGCGTACTGGTGCACAACGTCGCGACGGCCTTTGCCGTACGCGATGCCGTGCGTTTCGGTCGCCCCCTGGTGTCGCGGCTGGTGACGGTGAGCGGCGGTTCGGTGGTCGAACCGGGCAATCTGGAAGTGCCGATCGGAACGCTGGTCGAAACACTATTCCAGTTCTGTGGCGGTTTTGCCGGCAAGCCGGCGCGCATGGTGCTGGGCGGGCCGATGATGGGAATCGAACTGGCAACGGCTGCCGTGCCTATCGTAAAGGGCAGCAGCGGTGTGCTGGCGCTGACCTCCGGCGAGATAGGCAGCGTCCAGCCGGCCCCGTGCATCCGCTGTTCCAGTTGCGTGCGCGCATGCCCTGTCGGGCTGCTGCCGCTGGACATGGCTGCACATATCCGCGCCGGTGATTCGACCGGCTCCGTTGCGCTGGGGTTGAAGGACTGTATTGCCTGCGGCTGCTGTTCATTCGTTTGCCCGTCGCATATTCCGCTGGTGCACTACTTCAACTTCGCCAAGGGCGAATTGATGGAACAGGAACGCGTGAAGCTGAAACAGGAAGCCACCAAGAAGCTGGCAGACGCCCGCAACGAGCGTATCGCCCGCATCGCCCGCGAGCGTGCCGAAGCGGCAGCGAAACGCAAAGCCGCGCGCGAAGCAAAAGAACGCGCCGCAAAAGAAGCCGCAGCCAAGGCTGCAACGGAGACCGCATGAACCCCATTGCACATTCCCCGCACGCACACGCACCCGTCAGCATCGGCAAAGTGATGGGCACAGTGCTGCTCGCGCTGACGCCGGCTACGCTGTTCGGTTTCTGGCTATACGGCTGGCCCGCCATCAACCTGTGGGCGGTGTCTCTTATTGCCGCCATCGTCGGCGAAGCCTTTACTGTCAGTTTGCAGGGACGTGCCGTGCGCCCGGTGCTGATGGACGGTTCCGGAATATTGACGGCATGGCTGTTGGCGATTTCTCTGCCGCCGTTTGCGCCCTGGTGGGTTGCCGCGTTGGGTAGTCTGTTTGCAGTCATCATCAGCAAACAGGTGTTCGGCGGACTGGGCCAGAACCCGTTCAATCCGGCGATGGCAGCACGCGTGATGCTGCTCATTTCGTTCCCGCTGGAGATGACCACCTGGGTTGCGCCCGCACCATTGGGTTCGGCACATGCACCCGGTTGGCTGGAAAGTTTGCACATCACATTCCTGAGTCAGCCGCTGGATGGCATGGCCAGCGCTTCCCTGCTCGGTCATGTGAAGACCGAATTTACGCGCGGCGTCGGACTGGATCAGGCTTTGGCCGGTTACTACGCGCCGCTCGATGCACTGTGGGGTAGCCGTGCCGGCAGTCTGGGCGAGACGGCGGCATTGTTGATACTGCTCGGCGGCTTGTTCCTCATCGCGCGTCGCATCATCACCTGGCATGCGCCTGTTGCGATGCTGCTAGGTGTGGCCGTGCCCGCGCTGGTCTTTAATGCCATCAATGCCAATCATTACGCCGGACCGATGTATCACTTGCTCTCGGGCGGCCTGATGCTGGGTGCGTTCTTCATCGTCACCGACCCGGTGACTTCGCCCAACACCGCGACCGGGCAATTCATCTTCGGGCTGGGATGCGGGCTGCTGACCTGGATTATCCGCACCTGGGGCGGTTATCCGGAAGGCGTGGCTTTCGCGGTGATGCTGATGAACGCGGCGACACCGCTGATCGATTACTACGTCAAACCGCGCATCTATGGCCGCGACCGCAAGGGTGTGTCGTTGACCGCGAACAAAGGATCATGAGATGAGCCTCGAACAAATACGCGGAAAATTGTTTTATCAGGGCCTGCTGCTGGGTGCAGTGGCGTTGTTGACCAGCGCAGCGTTGGCGCTGGCATCGCATGTCACCGAAGTCGATATCAAGGCAGCTGAAGCGGCGGACCTCAAGCAGTCGCTGACACAAGTATTGCCGGGTACTTACGATAACGATCTGTTGAAAGATACCGTCACCTTGCCCGGCAAGGACGGAGATGTGCTGGTGTACCGCGCACGCCATGAAGGCAAGGTTGAAGCCGTGGTGTATCGCATGATCGGACACGGCTATGCAGGAGCACTGGTGTGCGTGATGGGCGTGTCTCGCGAGGGCAAGATACTCGGTGTGCGCGTCATCAAGCACGCGGAGACACCGGGCCTGGGCGACAAGATCGATCCCGCCAAGAGCGACTGGATACATTCGTTCGAAGGCAAGTGGCTGGGCGAACCCGTGGCAGAAAAATGGGCAGTGAAGAAAGACGGGGGCGTGTTTGACCAGTTCGCGGGAGCGACCATCACCCCGCGCGGCGTGGTCAAGGCAGTGAAGCAGGGACTGGAATTCTTCGAACAGAATCGGGCGGCATTGCTTGATGAGGCAGCGGCGGAAGGAGCAGTGAAATGAGCGGAAATTACGGACGCATCGCGCGGGACGGACTATGGGACAACAACATCGTCTTTGCGCAGATACTCGGCATGTGCCCGACCATGGCGGTGACCAGCAGTGCCACCAACGGTCTTGGCATGGGACTGGCGACCACGGCGGTGCTGCTGGCTTCGAACGCGATCATCTCGGCGGTACGCGACCTGATCAGCCCCGATGTGCGTATCCCGGTGTACATCGTATTGATTGCCACTCTGGTCACGCTGGTCGATGTCAGTCTCAACGCATGGGCGCATGACTTGTACAAAGTGCTCGGACTGTACATCGCGCTGATCGTGGCGAATTGCGCCGTGCTCGGTCGCGCCGAAGCGTTCGCCGCCAAGGTGGGTGTCGGTGAAGCGGCGATGGATGGCTTGATGATGGGCTTGGGCTTTACCTTCGCGCTGACGCTGATCGGCGGCATACGCGAGGTATTGGGTGCGGGCACGCTGTTTGCCAATGCACATCTGTTGCTGGGCCCGGCCTTTGCATTTCTGGAAACGACGGTGATTCCGCATTACAAAGGTTACTTGTTGATGATCCTGCCGCCAGGCGGCTTCATGGTGTTGGGATTCCTGCTGGCAGGGAGGCGCGTTCTGGAAAGCCGACGGGCCGCACGCGCAGCGTCTGCAGCATTGCCTGAAGCGGCTGCAAGTTAGAACAAATCCTGTTCGTCCTGAGCTTGTCGAAGGATGAACGACGCATAAAGCTACGTATCATTTGTCGCTCACCCTTCGACAAGCTCAGGGCGAACGGCTAGATTAGGGAGTACGAACTATGCAAATTGGCGTGGCCTATTCCGAACCCGCGCAGCAACTCTGGCTGCGCATCGAGGTGCCTGACGACACGACAGTGCAGGGTGCCATAGAACAATCCGGCATCCTGAAGAAATTTCCGGATGTCGATTTGAGCGCATGCGCGGTCGGTATCTTCGGTAAAATTGCCGAGATGGATGCAGTACTCAAACCCGGCGATCGGGTCGAGATCTACCGCGCTATCACTGCCGATCCGGCTACCGTTCCTCGTCGTGTCATTGCCGGGGAGGACGACGAAGACTAAAGCAACCGATCAGGGAACGAGATGGAATCCTCCGCAGCTCTGGAACTCGCGAAACATACCTTACTCGTTTTTGGCATCATCCTCGGCATCGGGACGTTCTCCGGTCTGCTGGCCCGTCTGGTAAAGATTCCCGATGTGGTGGTTTTCCTGCTGGTCGGCATGCTGATCGGCCCCGGCGTGCTGGGCTTTGTGGACATCAAGGCGGATTCGACCGTCAACCAGCTCATCCTGATATTCGGTTCCAGCTACATCCTGTTCGACGGCGGTGCGTCGATCAAGCTCACGGTATTGAAAGAAGTCTGGATCACCCTGCTGGTGATCGCCACGGTCGGCGTATTGATCACTGCATTCATCACCGGCGTGGCGGCGTATTACCTGCTCGGCGTGCCGTTCATCGTCGCTTTGCTGTTGGGTTCCGCGCTGGCATCCACCGATCCGGCGACGCTGGTGCCGGTGTTCAAGCAGATCAGGATCAAGGAGCGCGTCGCGCAGACCGTGATGAGCGAATCGGCTTTCAACGATGCGATGGGGGCGATTGTCACCTTCACCGTACTCGGTGTGGCGATGGGCTCGGGCGCATTCTCCGTAACTGATGCGTTGGCGGGCCTGCTCAAGCAATCCGTGATCGGCGTCGTCATCGGCGCCGTGCTCGGCTATCTGGCCGCAGTGCTGACCTCGCATGAGAAATACAACTTTCTGCAGGAGTTCGCACCGGCCGTCACCCTGATGGCGGTGATCGGTGCCTACATGGGGGCGGACGGCCTGCAAGCCAGCGGTTTCATGGCGGTGTTCGTGTTTGGCATCATGATGGGCAATGTGGACTCGCTCGGTTTCAAGCGCAGCGAAAGCGAAAGCCACCAGCTCGAAGATTTTGTGATGACCACCGCATTCATCATGCGCATGTTCATCTTCATCCTGCTCGGTACGCAGGTCGATTTCGGGCTGATCAACCAATACCTGTGGGCGGGAATCGGTGTGGTGGTGATCTTCATGCTGGTCGCGCGTCCGGTCACCGTGTTCTTGTGCGCATTGCCGGATCGTCGTGCCAAATGGAGCTTCAAGGAAATGTTGTTCATGTGCTGGACGCGCGAGACCGGCGTGATTCCCGGCGCGCTGGCCGGCATGCTGGTCGGCATGAAAGCGCCCGGCGCGCAGATCATCGCCTCGGTCACTTTCATCGCGATCCTGATGACCATCCTGATCCAGGCCACCACCACCAAGTGGCTGGCGAGAAAGCTCGATCTGCTGGTTGAGGACTGATCCGGGGGCACGCCGAACAAGTCCCCTCTCCCACTGTGAGAGGGTTAGGGTGAGGGATGACCAGTGGAATCTTCACACTTACCCCCAACCTTTTTAAGATGCATCACCAGCGCACCATCCATCATCGCCAGATGCGTATCGAACCATTCCGGCAAACCTTCCTTCACATAAGCACGTACCAGCGGCAAGTGACCGCGTTTCAGGCTGCGGTTAAGTTGCTGCAACTCGCCCAGCACGCGGTGGTGTTCCCCTTCGTGTTCAGGCAGTCCGCGGTATTTTGAGGCTCGCATCAATACGCCTTCTGCCTTGAAATGCGCAGCGGTGTGATTGACCAGCGCCTGGAACAGTGCCGGAAATTCTGCATTTCCTGCAGCGATAAGCGCCGCGACTTGTTCGATGAATTCACGATGCGTGGAATCCATCTCTTCCATACCCAGTGTATGGCGAGTGTCATCCCATACCGCTTGATGCTTGCTCATGCGGCTGCCAGGCTACCGTTCCAATTTTGTGCGGCAGTCAGGAAATCCGTCACGTCTGCATTAACGATTTCGATGCCCATCTTGCCCAGGTAGCGTTTCTCCTTGTCGGTCGGGTGCGGAATGAGAGCCCAGCCTGCTGGTTTATCCGCGCCAAAAATGACATCTGAAAACACCATGCGGTCCGTGTCCCGATTAAGTCGCATGCCGAGCAGCAGATAGCGTTTGTTCTGGCGCAGGCGTTTGACGAACGACGGAATGGCGAAACCGCCCATCAGTTCGGTGATGTAATCAACGAAATCGGCATCCGATGCGATGTAGTTCGATTCCGGCAGCGGCGTTCCGAGCGGCTTGAACAGAATGGGGAGGCTGGTATCCACCGCTTCCTGCTCGATGGCAGAATAAGCTGTGCCGTCGTATTTGAAAAGCCGGAAGCGGTATTCCTTGCCGGACATGCGCGCAATGCCGACGATCAGCGTGTGCGGTGTGGAGGCATATTGTTTCTGCAATTGCGTGTCGCGGTTGGCATCGATGAGGTAGGGCAGTTTTTGCTGCGCCAGCCAGACATGCAATGCGGAAGTGCTCCATTGCGTATCGCGATAAGTCGCATCGAGGAATTTATTGACTGCCGAGCGGCCGCGCTTCAGTTCCACATTCATTGCGGCGCGCGGAAACTCGAACATCAGCTTGGGCGCCATCGGCTGGCCGTTGTTCATGGCAATGATCAGGCTGTCGCTGTCTGCGGGGATGGCTTTGCCCGTGGCCGGGTCGATTACGCCGTTGAGTGCGCCGGGGCCAAGGTAAGGGACGACGCTGCCATCGGAGAGGCCGGCGAAGATATTTTCGAACGAGGTGCTCATGGGGATGACTCCTTCTTGTGAATGACAAGTGAATCATTCGCAAGAAGCGGGCCAGAGTGTCCGTCCAGTATGGGCGCGGGTTGCAGGCCGACGGAGTTTGGAGGAAATGCGACAAAGCCGGAAACGTTGTCGCACAAGGGTGCCGGGGTAGGGCGCGAAACACCGTTCGTACCGACTCTTGATCCCCGTTCGCCCTGAGCTTGTCGAAGGAACGAACGGCGCTCCCATTCCCTAAAGCTCAAAAGCATGCCCGCGCTGCAGCATCTGCGGTTTGAAATTCCCGGCACTTTGCAGTACTTCGCGCATGGTGATTTCCTCATATCCGGCTTCCATATGCACGATGAACAGCTCTACCGGGTGATCCAGCAGGCGCAGTCCCCGCGCCAGAATATCGGCCGTGGTGTGCCCGGAGCGCTGCGCACCGACGGTATTGTCGTTGCGGAACGTGTTTTCGATCAGCAGATATTTCAGATTGTCGATGTGGTTCAGCGCCTGCCAGAAATCCGGACAGAAGGCGGTGTCGGCGCTATATACCCAGCTGGCTTGCCCGTTATCGACGCGGTAGCCGACACACGGAACGGAATGGCGTGCCGGTAGCGCGGTGATGAACCTGCTACCCATTTCTACCGTTTCGCCCGGCCGTATCGGCGTGAAAAGGATATAGGGACGCTCCGGAACAGGCTGCACGGTGTAGTCCGGCCATAAGTGGCCGTTGAACATGTGCTCCCTGAGGATGGCGATGGTCTCCGGCAGCGCATATACGGTCAGCGGCGCATCGCGGAAACTCCCTGCTGCATCCGCCAGCATGGGCAGGAAAGCACAGTGGTCGAGATGCGAATGCGTGAGGAATACGGTGTCGATGGCGACGGATTGCGCCAGGCTCAGATCGCCGGCACCGGAACCGGCATCGATCAGGATGTCGTCGTCCACCCGGTAGCAGGTGGTGCGAAGTTCGCCGGTGATGCTGGCGTTGCAACCGAGGGTGGTGATGCGCATGGTGGCTTCCTTGATAACAAGTTGTTTTGATAATCAACTACTTTTCCTCAGCCTGCAAGACTGTTGCCGGACATTATGTTGCGGTATTACAATTAAGCCCCAGGTAATACTTCGATCGGGATCATCATGACTACAACACTGACTAGCAAAGGCCAGGTCACCATTCCCAAGCAAATTCGGGATGCGCTCAACATGGAGCCGGGTTGTTCGGTGCAGTTCGGCGTCAACCAGGATGGCGATGTCGTCATCCACAAAGTCGGCGCGCGCACCAGCCGCAAGCCGGACCGCTTCGATGCTGCCCGCGGCAAGGCCGATGTCAAATGGCGCACCGATGACCTGATGGCACTGCTGCGCGCCGAGTAATAATGCTGCTCGTCGACACCAACGTCCTGATCGACGTGCTGGAAGACGATCCCGAATGGGCGGACTGGTCAATCGCCCAGTTGCGTGCCCAGTCCAAAGTTCACCCGCTGACTATCAATCCCATTATCTATGCGGAACTGTCACTGACGTTCTCCAGAGTGGAAGCCCTGGATGACGCCATCGAAAAGCTAGGGCTAACATTACTGGAGTTGCCGCGCCCCGCTTTATTCCTGGCGGGCAAAGCATTCGCGCAATACCGCAAGCAGGGCGGCAAAGCCAATAATGTGTTGGCTGATTTCTTCATCGGTGCGCATGCGGCGGTGCTGGGGTGTCCGCTGCTGACGCGTGACGCGCGGCGGTACCAGACATATTGCCCAAAGGTGAAGTTGATTACTCCTTGAGAGCTGGGGCGTAAAACAATTACGATGCCGAATCGCCGGTTGGCAATGAAAGAGCTCTAGTTGCCGGTTGACAACAGAACGTTCGTTCTCTACGATGTAGCTGTCATTCTGAACGTCAATTCCTGTGACTTTGTCAGGGAATAAATTGGATACGGGAAGGAAAACGTCATGGGCAGTAAATCTGCGTTTGCAAGGCCACTCACTAGTGGGGCTTGATTGCCAAATGATTCCGCCAACTTGGTTGGCATATAATGCAAAATTGGAAAATTTGGAAAATGGCGATGGGAACAATATTTTTCCAGCTTGGCGGAGAGTCTGGTGAAACTCAAGTGACGTGCGAATGCAGCATGAAATGACATCTCTTGGCGACGAGCTTATACAGTATGGGGCGCTTCGCTCGCAGTTGATCGATATTCGAGCCGACAACCAGCCCCGTGTTCTGAACTATCTCGATCTGCGAGCAGACTCTCCATTTTGGCGTCTTCCGATGGTGGTTGAGAGTCATGATCGCCCCTGTGTACATGTGTTTGATGGGCGTGATGGAGTTACTCAAGAGCAAATCAGCCATTGGTGCTGGAGAGTAGCGTTGCGAGGCGACGGTGCATGGATTGGCGTGTTAGAACCCGGCCTGCTTCGTGTGTTTCGTGCAGACATTTTAGGAAATAAGATAAATCCGGTTGAGGAGGCAGTAGCATACTCCGGTGAGTGTATTTTGCCGCGATTCCTGAATGATGTAAGTGCTGGCCAAGATGATGTGGCTCGCCGTCGCTATCTGACAAAACTATTGGAGAATTCGGCGAGGGCGGCAACTGAACTGGGGCTTTCGCAAATGGATGCCCTTTCACTGGTGGGGCGCGGGTTGTTCTGGCGTTTCCTTGTTGATCGCAAGCTGCTGACTGGTCTGGAGCCTGGTGATGTCTGCGAGTCTGCCAAGACTTGGGAACATTGCCTTGATACCAAGGCTAGGGCCATACGCACATTCCGCTGGCTGGATGAGACATTCAATGGGGGACTGTTGCCATTTGAAGTTTCTCCTCGTGATTTTGATCCCAAGGTTTATTCCTCCGTCTTGGGGAACATCGCGCACGGAGCGACTGAGCATGGCCAATTGCGTTTACCGACCGACTGGCAGGATATTGATTTTTCATTTATTCCAGTTGGCCTGCTCAGCGAGGTGTATGAAGCCTTCGCCTACAATATTGATGCTGCTGATGCGGCAGAAAAAAGCATTCATTACACCCCCTCTTATCTGGCTGACTTCGTTGTTACCCAGTCCTTGGAGCGATTGCCTGAAAATGTTCGGCCACGTATTCTCGATCCCGCTGTTGGTGCGGGTGTATTCCTAGTCATTGCACTACGCAAGCTGGTTGAGCGTGAATGGCGGCAAACCGGGCGTCGTCCTCAGCGCGGAAAAATTCGCGACATCTTGAACAGACAACTGGTGGGATTCGATGTCGATGGCAGGGCGCTACGCCTTGCAGAGCTTGCGCTGTACCTTACGGCACTTGAGCTTGATCCGAAGCCGAGACCGTTGAACGAACTCCGCTTCGATGCATTACGCGAGTCTGTTCTGTTCGACCTTTCCAAGGTGCCACATGGCAGTTTGGGGCCAATAGATAAGCGTTTCAGACACAAATTCGACGTCGTTATTGGCAATCCGCCATGGACGGCAAAATCTGGCGGTCTAAACGAAAAGAATGCTTGGGTAAGCAGCTCTCGCGATGTGGTTCGAGAACGACTGGGCGAAGATCGTGCTGCCACATTCGATTTCCCGGATACGAATATCGACTTGCCTTTCGTGTGGCGAGCTATGGAGTGGTCAAAGCCGAGGGGGAGAATTGCGCTTGTAACGCATGCGCGTTGGTTATTCGGCCTGTCAGAGCGTGCTGTGCATGCCAGAAACGATTTGATTCAGGCGGTTCGAGTTACGGGTATTCTCAATGGTTCTGCATTGAGAATGACAAAGGTGTGGCCAGGGGTCAGTGCGCCATGGTGTGTTCTTTTTGCGACCAATGAGTCGCCGAGCTTGAGCGATTTCGATAGCTACGTTTTTCAATTCATTAGTCCCGCTCAGGATGCTGAGCTTGCCTCGAAGCAGGCCCGTATCCGCATCGACTGGTTCGATTCATATACGGTGGCGGCGGAAGAGTTGCTTGAGTGTCCTTGGGCGCTGAAGGTGCGCTTTCGCGGGAATCGCTTGGCTGTGCGTGTGCTCCGCTCTATGCGGCAAACCGGTATCGAGCTACAGGTTTACTTTGAGCAGCTTGGGCTCCAGTTCAAGAACGGTTACCAAGTGGGGGGGGAAGCTCGTAAGGAGAAACAGCAAAGCTCAATCCACATGATGGGTATGCCGGATACCAAGACTGCAGGGCGGCTCGGATTCGTGATCGATGCCGATGCTCTTCCACGTTTCAGTCTGAAAAAGCTGCTGAGTCCACGTGATCCAGAAATTTATCGCGCCCCCCTTCTTCTTGTAGCGAAAAGCATTCCAGCAGATCGGCTTGCAATACGCACGAGTCGGGCAAGCGCTGATGTCGCTTTTCACGAGTCCTATCATGGGCTTTCGTTCGCGGGTATAGCCGAACCCGACCTTCTATCACGCTATATTCAACTCTGGCTCCAGTCTTCAGTTATGATCTTTTGCGAACTCTTGATGGATGGGCAATACGGAGTGGAGCGGGATGCAATTTATCAGGAAAGCTTGAGTCTGCTACCCATCGTTCCTCTGGAGGAGCTAAGCATTGCAGAGCGTGAACGTTTGTTGAGGCTGTCGAAGAAAATCAAAACAACATTGACGCAGGAGTTGGCAGACGAGATCGACGATTTTGTATTCGACACGTTCAAACTTTCATCACCCGATCGTGATGCGATCCGCGATACGCTGGTCTCTGGACTGCCTTCGTCGAATTCGAAGCGTAAGGCGGCGGGACTGGTATCTTCCATGGAGCGAGACAATTTTCTTTCTGTGCTACAGGATTCGCTCAATAGCGTGCTGTCTGCATCTGATTTGAGCGCAAATGTCCGGGAGCGCCCTGATCTCCAGTGGTCCCCCTGGCGAATGTTGGAGGTTTGCATTTCAACTGACGGACGCTGGGGCGATATCGAAGCACCTGTCGGCGATTTCCTGATAGAGGCTGAGATAAGCGGTGCGTCACTTGTGATCGTGAAAGCAACTGCCACGACATGGCTGATTGGCTTGCTTGATCGTTACGTGTGGTGGACGCCGACGCGGGCTCGGCTTCTTGCGACGGACCTGATGGTGCGACAGTCAGTGACATGAATTCGTCTTTTCGTAGGTCTTTCCCGCTTTCGGTTGTGCCGCCGGTTCCTTTTCATGAGCCAGATATAGTGGCTATCCACAAGCAGGCTATTGTGAGTGCCATTCGATGGGCATGGGACAAATTGAAGCGGACTGAGCCACTTTTACTCTCTGGCGGATCGGAGGAGGAAATTACTGAAAGACTTCAGACGCTATTGAACGAACGCAGATCGGGGCGTCGCCTTGCATCGTGGCTGCAGGATTTCGAAACCGTCGAAAGGGGGGCAAGCCAGCGAACTGCTGATGGGCGTATAGGCAAAAAGCCGGATATGGTTTTCCGACCGCCAGCCTATGACTCTGTGGTCAATACGACCCGATGGGGATGGTTCGTCGAATGCAAGATTGTCGATGGTGCGGCTTCTGTTACAGCTTATCGGGACAATGGCGTGTATCGATTTGCATCTGGTGAATACGCGGCATGGATGGCAAGCGGCGCGATGTTGGGATATGTTCGTGATGGGGCGAAACCCGTGCCGACACTGGATGGGCCTTTAAAAGGAAAGGTTGGCACGAAGTGGCATAACCTGGGGCCTGATTCGAGTCAAAGTACCAGCGAGCATGATCGCTCAGGCTTGGTTAATAAGTGCATTGATATAACGCTTACGCATATATGGCTTCCTGCTAAGTAGTTTTCATATTTCGAACTGTGGTGATGCGTTGCGTGAAAGGTGGCGCCAAGTTTGATGTGTATTATTGGATAGCGCTGAAAGGGCAAGCGAGTCTGAATTTAATTCAGTATGCCGCAATATTAACCTCATACAACCCGCCAATCACCGTAAATTCATCCTCCCCTTGCAACATCCCCGGCAGCAATCTCGTATAGCAAAACACTTTGGCAAGCGGCACTTGCGCGGAGAGCAGGTAGTCGCCGAACTCGTCAGCGCGTTCGCGGCTGGCAGTGAATGAGCTCAGGCTATTAAAGAGCACTACGCGACCTTTCTCATCCAGCGCGGATAATGTCTCGTAGTCGTCTACGCGGTTCACGCCGCGATACAGGGTGAGATGGGTCTCGCCGGGATGCTGTCGCGCGAGTTCGTACTGACAATAGGTGTAGAGCAGGTCGAACTGCGACTCCAGCGCGTTGGTGCCGTACAGCGCGCTGGCGCGCATTTCCAGGTAATGCCGATACGCTTCGCCTGACAGGTTGCGTATATGTCCTCCATGATGGCGCGGCAGCAGACCGAAGCGCGATTCCACCCAGCCCTTCAAGGCAGCCCCTTCCCGCCCATCCGCATCGAAGCTCCAGCCGCGCACCATGCGCAAATAGTCTGCCTTTTGCCGCTTGTGCGTCGCTTGTGATGTGTAGCCCGCCTGTTCCGGTTCGTCGAGATAGAACGAAGCATTCATGTGCATGGTGAAGGCGTCGGCGCGGTCCGTGGCGTCGTCGATCTGATCCAGCAGTTTGAAAAGTCCGCGGTGGAATTGGGCGACACCGTCGAGTTCTAGCGCGACGGGCGAACGTTGAAAGGTGAGGCCGCCAAGGATGTCGGCGGGCAGGTTGCAGCGGTTGATCGGCAGGCGCGCCGAGCGCGGCAAAACCGGATTCCGGCTTGTAGCTACTCCTACAAAGGCATCTGTCTTGTTGTGTTGTACATCCACCAATGCTTGTAGGGTTGATTTATTTTTCTCTTGCATTTCATGAGGTTGGATGTCTGTGGCGGCGTGGCACGGAGCTTGCGATGTACTGGGTGCGAGCGACAGTTTTCAATCGCAATTTAAATTCTGAAACTCTTAGGAGACTAACATGGCTCTGCGTCAATGCGCAATTTACGGGAAGGGCGGTATCGGCAAATCGACTACCACCCAGAACCTGGTAGCTGCTCTTGCCGAATCCGGCAAGAAAGTAATGATCGTCGGCTGCGATCCCAAGGCGGACTCGACTCGTTTGATTCTGCACTCGAAGGCACAAAACTCCGTGATGGAACTGGCTGCCGAAGCCGGTAGCGTCGAGGATCTGGAACTGGAAGACGTGTTGTCGGTTGGTTTCGGCGGCATCAAGTGTGTTGAATCCGGTGGACCAGAGCCCGGCGTTGGTTGTGCCGGCCGCGGCGTCATCACCGCCATCAACTTCCTCGAAGAAGAAGGCGCGTATGACGAGGCACTCGACTTCGTTTTCTACGACGTGCTGGGTGACGTGGTGTGCGGCGGTTTCGCCATGCCGATTCGCGAAAACAAGGCGCAGGAGATCTACATCGTTTGCTCCGGCGAAATGATGGCGATGTATGCAGCCAACAACATTGCCAAGGGCATCGTGAAGTATGCGAACTCCGGCAGCGTGCGTCTGGCCGGCCTGATCTGCAACAGCCGCAACACCGACCGCGAAGATGAACTCATCATGGCGCTGGCTGGCAAGCTGGGTTCGCAGATGATCCACTTCATCCCGCGCGACAACGCTGTGCAGCACGCCGAGATCCGCCGCATGACCGTGATCGAATACGATCCTACACACAAACAGGCTGACGAGTATCGCGCACTGGCGAGAAAGATCGTGGAGAACAAGAAGTTCGTTATCCCGACCCCGATCACCATGGACGAGTTGGAAGCATTGTTGATGGAATTCGGCATCATGGAAGCAGAAGACGAATCCATCATCGGCAAGAAAGCGGCTGAACTGGCTGCTTAAGTTGTAGGTCGGGTTAGCCGAAAGGCGGTGCGCAGTTGTTGGGAGCTTTGCTCCCCTTACAAATACGGCCTACCCCTTGCGGGTATAACCCGACAGTCTCAAATGATGTTGGGTTACGCCCTGCGGGCTAACCCAACCTACATAACCTCTGACAGACTCCACATATTGGTGGGTCATTTAAGGAGAATGAAATGACTGCATTAACACGCGAAGAAACCGAAGCCCTGATCCAGGAGGTGCTTGAGGTTTATCCGGAGAAAGCAAAGAAGGACCGCGAGAAACACCTGGCGGTCAATGATCAATCCATCGAACAGTCCAAGAAGTGCATCACCTCCAACCGCAAATCGTTGCCGGGTGTGATGACCATTCGCGGTTGCGCCTACGCCGGTTCCAAAGGCGTGGTGTGGGGCCCGATCAAGGATATGATTCACATTTCTCACGGCCCGGTTGGCTGTGGTCAATATTCCCGTGCAGGTCGTCGTAACTACTACGTCGGCACCACAGGGATCAATACATTCGGCACGATGAACTTCACTTCCGATTTCCAGGAAAAAGACATCGTGTTCGGTGGCGATAAAAAGCTGGCCAAACTCATCGGCGAAATCGAGCAGCTGTTCCCGCTGAACAAGGGTATCTCCGTGCAATCCGAGTGCCCGATTGGCCTGATCGGCGACGACATCGAAGCGGTCTCCAAGAAAGCTGCAAAGGAGATCGACAAGCCTGTCGTTCCCGTGCGCTGCGAAGGTTTCCGCGGCGTATCGCAATCGCTGGGTCACCACATCGCCAATGACGCGATCCGTGACTGGGTTCTGCCGCGCCGCGATGGCAAGGCATTCGAAGGCACACCGTACGATGTGGCCGTGATCGGCGACTACAACATCGGCGGCGACGCATGGTCTTCCCGCATCCTGTTGGAAGAGATGGGCCTGCGCGTGGTTGCGCAATGGTCCGGCGACGGCACCATCGCTGAAATGGAAAAGACACCTTACGTCAAGGTCAACCTGATCCACTGCTACCGCTCGATGAACTACATCGCGCGTCACATGGAAGAGAAATACAGCATCCCCTGGATGGAATACAACTTCTTCGGCCCGACCAAAGTTGCCGAGTCGCTGCGTGCCATCGCTGCGTTGTTCGACGACAAGATCAAGGAAGGTGCCGAGCGCGTCATCGCCAAGTACCAGCCACTGATGCAGGCAGTCATTGACAAGTACAAGCCGCGTCTGCAAGGCAAGCGCGTCATGTTGTACGTCGGCGGTCTGCGTCCGCGTCACGTGATCGGTGCCTATGAAGATCTGGGCATGGAAGTGGTCGGCACAGGCTACGAGTTCGGTCACAACGACGACTACGACCGCACCATCAAGGATATGGGCAACGCCACATTGCTGTATGACGACGTCACCGGCTTTGAATTTGAAGAATTCGTGAAGAAGGTCAAGCCTGACCTGGTCGGCTCCGGCATCAAGGAAAAGTTCATCTTCCAGAAGATGGGTGTGCCTTTCCGCCAGATGCACAGCTGGGATTATTCCGGCCCGTACCACGGCTATGACGGCTTCGCCATCTTTGCACGCGACATGGACATGACTTTGAACAACCCGTGCTGGAGCAAGATCACAGCACCGTGGTTGAACAAGGACGGTTCTGCAGCAGAAAAGAAGGCAGCGTAACAAATACCGGGCGGCGGTAACGCCGCCCACCTATCAATCTGTGCCGGCATCTGCGCATGAGCAGTGCGGCTAAGGAGATAAAAATGCAACAAGCTGATGACATCAAACCCTGTTATCCATTGTTCCGTCAGGACGAATACAAGGAATCGATAAGCAACAAGCAAACTCAGTTCGAAGAGCGCCACGAAGCGGACAAAATCCAGGATACGTTCACCTGGACCACTACGATGGAGTACCGCGAACTTAACTTCAAGCGCGAAGCGTTGACCGTGAATCCGGCCAAGGCTTGCCAACCACTGGGCGCGGTGTTGTGCGCACTGGGGTTCGAGAAGACCATGCCGTATGTGCACGGTTCGCAAGGCTGCGTGGCTTACTTCCGCACCTACTTCAACCGTCATTTCCGCGAGCCTATCTCTTGCGTGTCGGATTCCATGACTGAAGACGCAGCCGTATTCGGCGGTCAGAAGAACATGATCGACGGTCTGGAAAACTGCAAGGCACTGTACAAGCCGGACGTCATCGCCGTATCCACGACCTGTATGGCCGAAGTGATCGGTGACGACTTGAACGCCTTCATTCGCAATACCAAAAAGGCTGGCAACATTCCCGACGACTATCCGGTTCCGTTCGCGCATACCCCGTCTTTCGTCGGTTCTCACGTGACCGGCTGGGACAACATGTTCGAAGGCATCATGAGCTACTTCACGCGTAACAGCATGGAGGACAAGGTTCCCGGCAAGAACGGCAAGATCAACATTGTTCCCGGCTTCGAGACCTACCTCGGCAACTACCGCGTCATGCATCGCATGCTGGACGAGATGGGCGTCGAGCACACCATGCTGAGCGATCCGACTGAAGTGCTGGATACACCGGCTGATGGTCAGTTC
The DNA here is from genome assembly GCF_902459525.1 of Sideroxydans sp. CL21. Lineage (NCBI taxonomy): Bacteria > Pseudomonadati > Pseudomonadota > Betaproteobacteria > Nitrosomonadales > Gallionellaceae > Sideroxydans > Sideroxydans sp. CL21. Next base: position 2,733,335 of record NZ_LR699166.1, on the reverse strand, counting down.
CGCATGTATGCAGGCGGAACGACCCAGGACGAGATCAAGGAAGCGCCGAACGCCGTCAACACCTTCCTGCTGCAACCGATGCAACTGGACAAGACCAAGAAATATGTCGAACAGATATGGAAGCACGAACCGCCGAAGTTGAACATTCCGATGGGCCTGGAGTGGACCGACGAATGGCTGATGAAGGTCTCCGAAGTGACCGGCAAGCCTATCGCCGCATCGCTGGTCAAGGAGCGCGGCCGTTTCGTCGACATGATGACCGACAGCCACACCTGGCTGCACGGCAAGAAGATCAGCTTGTACGGTGATCCCGACTTCACCCTGGGCATGACCAAGTTCCTCACCGAGCTGGGCATCGAGCCGCTGCATGTGCTGTGCAACAACGGCAGCAAGAAGTGGACAAAGGCCATGGAAAAGATGTTGGCCGAGACTCCTTACGGCAAGAACACCCAGTTGTTCGCAGGTGCCGACTTGTGGCACTTCCGTTCGCTGGTGTTGACCGAGAAGCCCGACTTCATGATCGGCAACAGTTACGGCAAGTTCATCCAGCGCGATACCTTGCACAAGGGTAAAGAGTTCGAAGTTCCGCTGATCCGCATCGGCTTCCCGATCTTCGACCGTCACCACCTGCATCGTGCCACGACACTGGGCTATGAAGGTGCCATGCAGATGCTCACCACGCTGACCAATGCAGTGCTGGAGCGTCTGGACGAAGAGACCAGAGGCATGGGTACCACGGACTACAACCACGACCTGGTCCGCTAAGGCAGGAGACGGGAAACAGGATACGGGATTTAGCAAGAGCGGGTTGCGCCGCTCTCCTGAATCCTGTATCCAGAATCCTGGATCCTGCAACTCAAGGAGTTGTAATGGCAAACATCATGATCCAGGGCAGCAAAGGTGCGTACGTGTTTTATCTGCCCAAGCGCGACCTCGAGGACAACATCGTATCGATGGAGTTCGACACCCCGGAAAAGTGGGGTGGCGAGATCAGGCTTAACAACGGCGGCACGTATTACATTGAGCCGCAGGCTGCACCGGCCAGGTTGCCGATCTCCCTGCGTGCCAAGCGCCTGGATGCGGCGGAATGAAACCGGGAAGGGTTAAGGGAGAAGAGGGAAGGGAAAATGCGGATTTGATTTTACCCTTGAGCGCCGCAGGCGCGATCCCTTCCCCCTTTACCCTTCTCACATCAAAAGGAGAATCATCATGGCAATGAAGATCAATATGGATTTGTGTACCTCCTGCGGAGACTGTGAACCGGAATGCCCAACGGCTTCCATCAGTGTGAAGAAGGGGTTGTACATCATCAACGCGAGCGAATGTACCGAATGCGAAGGTGAATACGACAAACCGCAATGCGTGAAGGTGTGCCCGATCAAGGGTTGCATCACACAACTGGCGGCGTAACAACAGAGAAGGGTAAAGAGGGAAGGGATAAGGGTAAAAACATGTTCGGTTCTACCCTTGAGCGCCGCAGGCGCGATCCCTTCCTCCTTCTCTCTTCCTGAACTGGAGGTACCGAGCCATGACCACAACAGTGATTACCAAAACCGCGGCGTTGCGCATCGCGCAAGCTGCTCGTGCGCTTGCGGATGTGAACGCAGGCGCCTTTGCAGCCAAGCTGGGTGACAACCTCGGCCTGCCGATCACCGAAGAAAAGCTTGCCAAGGTCACCGTGGCTGATCTCAAGCTTATTCTTTCCGGTGAAGAAACCGTTGAACCGGACGTGGATAGCGCATCCATCAAGTTGGCCGTGCGCTATCTGTGGGGCGAAGCCGGCGATGCCGATAATCTTCCACCGATGGATGCCTATGTCGACGGGGAGATACCCGGCAGCCTGCGTGTGGCTGTTGCCTCGAACACTGAAGAAAATCTCGACGGCCACTTCGGCTCTTGCCCGCGCTTCCTGATCTACCAGGTCGGGCGCAATGACATACGCCTGATCGATGCGCGCTCGACGCTCATTACCGACGATGCCGAAGACAAGAATGTCGCCCGTGCCGAACTCATCAGCGATTGCCAGATTGTCTATGTGCAATCCATCGGTGGCCCCGCGGCGGCCAAAGCCGTGCGCGCCAACATCCACCCGGTGAAAGTGCCGGATGGCGGCAAGGCCCGCGTCACCTTGCAACGCCTGCAAGCCGTTCTTGATGCGCCACCACCCTGGCTGGCCAAGATCCTCGGCGTGGAAGCGAAATCGCTGAGCAAGTTCAGTGCGGCGGAAGATGACTGAGGCCATGCGATGATCGTGCCCGAGACATTGGAGAAGATTGCGAGCGCCGCTGCCGCGTCAGGCGAGCTGAGCGAAGGAACATTGCTCGCCTTGAAAAAAACCTGGCCGGATATTCGTTTCACGATCTGTAACGACGACGACATGCCGGCACGCTTGCCGGCTGCTTTGCAGCGCGAAAAATTCAATCTGTATCTGGTCAGCGGCAGTGAGCATTGCCTCAGCCTGACCGATGATCCCTTGCAGGCCATCGGAGTGGTGCTGGCTTGTGTGGATGAGGACTGTTGAGCTATCCAGGAAATATGACGATATCTTATTGGCCCGTTTCGCCATTGATCACGCCATATTCGGCGGGCAGCCTGACGTAGAACATGGTCAAGCCGGAGCTTCTGACCATCTCCAGAAGCCGATCCGCCTCATCATCATTCACGATGAATTCAACTACCACCGGCAGATCACCCGCCAGTTCGAAGAAGTGTTCTTCATGGAATATGCCGTGACGTCCGAAACCGGAGATGGCCTTGAAGGCTGAGCCGCCGTGCATGCCCATTTTCTTCGCCTGTTCCAGCAACCATTCGTACACCAGGGTGTGTTGGTGGTTGCGATTTTCGTGCATGTAAAACTTGAGAGACGTGCCTTTCATGATGTGCCTCCTCTGGATTGGTCTTTAGTAAGACTGCCTTGATGGAATTACGCCACGCACACCGCCGCGCGGGCTTTCCATGTCGCCCTTGTAGCGTGGAATGAGGTGCACGTGGACATGCGGGATCGTTTGGCCCGCCAACACGCCCACGTTGATGCCGACGTTGTAACCGGCGGGGGCATGTTCGCCGTCCAGGTAATGTTTCGCGACATTGAGCAACGACAATAGCGCAACTTTTTCCGCGTCACTGGTGAGGAAAAAGTCGGCAACATGACGCTTTGGGATGATCAGGAGGTGGCCCGGATTGACCGGGAATTTGTCCGGTTTGACATAGGCCAGTTCGTTTTCAATCAGGATGCCATCCGGGATGCAGAACGGGCAGTTCGGAATATCCGCAGTCATTACGCCACCCCTTTCGCCTTGAGCAGATTGACTGTCAGCATACCCAGTACCGTCATGACGAGCGAGCCGCCGAGATGGACAGTCGTGTGGGCCAAGGCCCAAAGATATTCGCTTCGGGAAATGAGCGTGACTGCTTCCGCGGAAAAAGTGGAAAAGGTGGTGAGCCCGCCCATGAAACCGGTGATGACAAACAGTCGCACTTCCGGCGGCAGGCCGGCATATTCGGTAAAGAACGCGACCGCCACTCCGACCAGATAGCCGCCGATCAGGTTGGCCGCCAATGTACCCAAGGGAAGCGTGGGGAAAACCGGATTGAGCAGAATGCCCAGCCACCAACGCAACCACGCACCCAAAGCCGCGCCGAAACCTACTGCAAGAAAACCGTAAATGCCCATGTCATTCCTCCGTCCGGATTGGTATCGATCCGGCAGAGCAGGCAGAAAAAATGCCTACCGCCCCGCTGCCGGGTTATCGGTAGGCATCATCAGCCCGGATGGGCGGTTCGGAGCAGGAACTCCGGGAGGCATGCCATCTCCGGGATGAAAGGTAACAAGCTTCTTCGACGATGTAAAGGTAGCCAGGCAAGGCATTTTCCCGGATCGGAATCATTCGGCTTCAATAACAGGATATAGTTTTACCCATTGTGCTTGCCGGAGGTTAATGATCATGTCTTGGAAATTGTTTGCGCTGGGTTCGGCTTTCTTTGCGGGATTGACGGCCATATTCGGGAAGCTCGGTGTCGAGGGTATCAATTCCAATCTGGCGACATTCATTCGTACCGTCGTGATTCTGGTCATGACGTTTGCGATCGTGAGCTTTCAGGGCGAATGGCGCTTTCCGCAAAGAACCATGGAAATGCGACCTGTCGTTTTTCTGGTGCTTTCGGCCATTGCCACAGGGTTGTCGTGGCTCTTCTACTACCGCGCTCTCCAGATGGCACCGGCCTCCATGGTCGCGCCGGTGGATAAACTCAGTGTCGTGTTTGCCATTGTGCTGAGCGTATTGTTCCTGGGCGAAGCGGTCACGCCCAAGTTGATCGTCGGCGGGACGCTTGTCGTTGCCGGAACGCTGGTTTTGATCTGGCCTTAGTCAAGACTGAATTAGGGGAATGCCCATCAAGTCTGTTTTCCCCCTCTCCCTCCGGGAGAGGGGGGCTTGCTCGGCATTTACTCAAGTTTGAAGATGTGATTCGATTGCAGTAGAACAGTCAGACTTTGGTGGCCTTGTACTGGCTGGATTCGATGATCTGGGAAAAGAAATCCATGAGTTCCGGATCGTGCTTTGCTCCGGTTTCCTTATGCAGGATAGCCATAATTTCCGGATGCGTTCTTGCGTTATGGTATGACCTGGTCACGGCCATTGCGTCGTAACTGTCCGCAATGGAAATGATGCGCGCGCATATTGGAATGCTTTCTCCCACAAGTTTGTCCGGATAACCCCGACCGTTGTAGTGCTCATGATGGTGACGGATCAACAGGGCGGCTTGTTGCGAGCCCTGGAGCTCGGTTGCAGCCATGATCTTTTCCCCGATTTCGGAGTGCTGCTTCATGGTTTCCCACTCGTCCGCATCGAACTGCGCGGGCTTCAACAGGATGTGGTCGGGTATCCCGATCTTGCCTATGTCGTGGAACGAAGATGCAATGTGAAGCGCATTGAGTTCGTTATTGGAGAGGCCGCAATGCACGCCGATTTCACGGGAAAGGCCTTGCACACGTTCGGAATGAAGCCGGGTCAACAGGTCGCGATAACCCAGTGCAACCGACAAGGCTTTGGTGTACATGTACAGTGCATTGAAAACCGGATCTTCCAATTCCATGCCGAGCCTCCGAAGAAAATCCCCTGCCGCTCTGGATTCATCACTGATGCAATGCGACACCAAAGACAGGATGGTTAATGCTGTACCGGATAAGACACTGGTTGCGGCATATGGTTCTGTACAAGCTTGAATGCCCTCGCCGAGTCACTTCGCCTCTTGCGCCATTCGTACCCATTTGCTATTGAAGATTGGCGGAATCGCTCCCGGGGTCATTTCAGGACGACTGCCTATCTGGCAATCGGTGCTGTTGATCTGGTTGAACCACTCCCGGAACCGCAACATGCTGGCAGGATTCATGACGCATGTTTTCTGGCCGAAGGGATGCCCGAGCTGGAACAGCAGATGCCCGATCTCATGCGCCAGATACGCACCTGCCAATTCTGCTGCGTCTTCTTCGGAATATTGTTCACCGCCGCGCATTAGCCTGGTGGTCTCTGAATTGTCCTGGAAAGGGAACGTGCTGAAGTAGATATAAGCGCCATACTTGCCGGTGCGGCTGTACGAGGTTGTGCCTACCGTGACGCCCCCGCGTATGGCTGAATGGATGTCGACACCATAGTACTCGGCGCTCGTAATCAATTGATTGGTCAGCACCAGATCATACGGCAGGTTCCCATAACCCAGAGTGTCCCAATAGACCCATTCGTTATAGGGCGAGGCATCTAGCACGGGCGCACCGTCAGCCGCGTTGAGATGTCGCCATTGCTGCAATCGATCGAGCATGACATTCGCCAGCAGCTCGGAGAGTGCCATCAGGTCCTTTGGATGAGCATCCGCGGGCAGATAGGGTGCAGCGAAGGCAAGCGCATCCTGCAGTTTCGTTCCGCGTTGAGTGAGTGTCGTATTGATGCCCTCGGCCAATTTCTGTTTGTCGCCAGTACCCGATTTGAAATCGTATATGGAAGACATACGCTCTTTCATGATGGCCGGTGGGATGAGCGCAAACAACCGGTCAATCCCAATTTCCGGAATATCGGTGAACTCGACGTAGACGCCGAAATCCTTCCAGACGGTCAGTTGGGCGGATGCCAATATGATGCGCAGATGGTCCGGTGAAAATCGCGCAAGGCGCGGGTTGGTGGCGTTAACGACGCGGATCCTGACTGTGGAGCCCGACTTGATCGGCGCGACGGACGATTTTTGCCATTCGTTGGCAACATCCCCCTTGCATCCAAGGAGCAACATGATTATTCCCATGCTCAGATACTTAAATAGCAAGATGCTCCTTTCAGTCATGAAAAAAGTTTGATCCGGTGCTGCACTTTCTGATCTCAAGCCGAAGCTGTTGAAACTACAAACCCATGATGATCAGTATCCCTGATGCGATGGCAACGACAGACATAATGGTACCCATTCCCGAAAAACTGAAATGAAGAATGTGCGCCAGCCCGGTGACGATGAGCCAGATTGCCAGCAGCAACACTCCGATGCTTCTTTTCATTGCGAGACTCCCAAGTAAATTTATTTTTAGGGAAACGCCGATCAAGTCCGTTCGCCCTGAGCCTGTCGAAGGGCTCGTTCGATAACACTCTGAACGTTGGGCATCCTTCATTCATGGTTCGACAAGGCCTTCAGTCCTGAGCCTGCCGAAGGGTCACCACGAACGGAGGACTTAATCGGCGTTTCCTTAGTTATGTGCCGGACTGCGAGTCCGGGAAGCCCAAGGCTACCAACATTTATGGCATTTGTATTCCACTAAAATTTGCAGGATGGAGTAGGCAGCGAATTCCGCCGGATGATCAGTCATGAAAAATGGCCGCTCTCGCTACCTTGGCAGCTTCGATTCCAATGCCCTGCGAATGAAGGCTTGCCAGGTTTCGTTCGGCACCCAAACCTCTCGCATCGGGAATGCCGCATCCTCTTTGTTGTCTCCCAGACGCATCCTGCGATAGAGATAGACGAAAGCAGAGACGCGCATGTTCTTCGCGCAATGCACCCACACCTTGCGTCCCTCGAACGCCTTGAGCACACCGAAGAACTGATCCAGCTGACGCAGTTCGGGCTGCTCCCAGGCCACCGGAATCTGGACATAGGCTATGCCCTGCAGAGTGATGAGCTCGGCTTCGCCGGGCAGCGCATTCGATGAAGTCGGCGGTGCCAGATTGATGACCGCCTCGATCCCGAGCGCAGGTAGGCATGCGATGTCATCTTCGGACAGTTGGCCGGAAGTCCAGAGCCAGTCGAAGACCTGGTGGATATTTTCGGCGTCGGTTGGTGTATTTATTTTCGACATCGTTGGCTTGTAATGGAATCCGGGCTACGCGAGATGAAAGCAATTCGAAGCCGTCATTTTTAACATTAACGTTGAATTAGGCGACATTATTGAGCGGAGGAGTAGAACGAGCCGCAAAGAAAATTGCCGCTCCATAGATGAGCGAAAATAGAACAAAGCCAACGACAGCCCATGTCTTTGCGCAGGGCACTACAGCGACAGGTGCTAATAATCGAAGCATTTCCCACGCTATAACTGACAGCCAGAGAACTATGGTGTAGTCACTTAGGGCAATAGCAACCTTGCTTACGGAAAACCTGCGACCACGTAACCAGAAGTTCTTGTGAACTTGGACACTCTCCGGTCGGGAAAACATAGGCCCTGTAATAGAAGGTTCGATTCTCTCGACTTTTGTTTCCCATGACTCTTGCCAGAATTTTCCGCCCCTGTTGCCGAGTGACCAAGCGAATGAACATACAAAGCCGAAGCAAGCCACCACAACAGAAATGTCTGAACCGTAGCGACGTAGTGTGGCATAAGCAACGAAGGCAGAAGCAATGAATCCCCAGAAGAAAAGAGATCGACTCCAGAACAGCTCAATTTCCAGCTTTCTGGTTTCGACTGCTGTTTCGTATGCCTTCATGAGCATTTGAAATTTTCGATCATCAATGAGCTGAGCCTGTGGATCGCCATAGCCATTTCCATCGCTTGTTAATCTATCGAGTTCTTGCGAAATTTTGTGAGGCATAGCTATTCCCTTTTTGGTATTGGAATGCAGAAAGTGTTGGAGTCGATATCTTTCCCGGACCGAACCGTACCGTACCTGCGCAATGCCACACGGTCAATATGCCTGAAGGTCTATAACCAGCCACTTGGCTGTCGTCTTTTGACAGCATAGTGGAATGGCTAGTAGTTCCACCAGATACATTTCACCGTACATCATCCAGCTTGTTATCATGGCAACTATTCCAATCAGGAGTTGATGATGCAAATTTCATTGCGCGGCCCTATCTTTATTGTTGTCTTGTTGCTGTGCGGGCTCATGAGCTTGCCGGTGCGGGCGGGTGAGGTCAGCATTGCGGTGGCATCGGATTTCGCTGCACCGATGGAGCGTCTCGTGCCTTTGTTTCAAAAGGACAGCGGGTACACGGTGAAAGTCGGTGTTGCCACCAGCGGAAAATTGTATGCGCAGCTCAAGGGTGGTGCAGTGTTCGATGTGTTCCTTTCCGCAGACGAGGAGACTCCCAAGCGCTTGCTGCAGGAAGGATTGGCAGTTGCCGGCTCGCGTTTTGTTTATGCCACAGGCAGGCTGGTGTTGTGGAGTGCGCAGCCCGATTTCGTGGACGACAAAGGCGCGGTGCTCAACAAGGGCAATTTCAACATGCTGGCAATCGTCAATCCCTGGTATTCGCCATACGGTGTAGCTGCGAAAGAGACGTTGACGAAATTGACGATGTGGAATTCGATACAGGAGAAACTGAGCAAGGGCGAAAACGTCACGCAGACCTATCAATTGGCCGTGACCGAGAAAGCCGATCTGGCTTTCATCCCGATATCTCAGGTCATGCGCGACGGCAAGGTGACTCAGGGTTCATGGTGGCTGGTGCCCTCCGAGCTGCACAAGCCCATCCTGCAAAGCGCGGTGCTGATGTCCGGCGCAAAGGATCAGGCTGCAGCGAAGGCCTTCCTTGCTTTCCTGAAGAGCGAAAAGGCGCGGGCGGTGATGCACGGGTTCGGGTATGAGTTGCCGTGAGCGGCTCGGTCTTCAACAGATCGCAACAATAAATGGACAGTTTCGAATTGCAGCGGGCGCTTATTGATCTTTCCAATATGCATTACACACACATCTTCATCAGTCGTCATTCCGGCGCAGGCCGGAATCCAGTCAATTAAAAAAACCCGCGCAGTGGGACAAAGCAGCAGATACGGCTTTGCCCGCTACGCGGCGCTATCAATCAAGCTGGATTCCGGCCTGCGCCGGAATGACGGTCTAATGAACTATTTGGATTAAAGCGACTCCAGAAATTTGAGCAGCGCATTCCGATCATCCGCAGCCATGTTCTTCACCGCGCTTGCCGCTGCCGCCCCTTCTCCGCCATGCCACAACACTGCTTCCAGCAGGGTTCTCGCGCGTCCGTCGTGCAGGAAACCGGCGCGCGGTTCGACCTTTTGTGCGAGGCCGATTCCCCATAACGGCGGGGTGCGCCATTCGCGGCCTGTCGCCAGGTAATCCGGGCGATGGTCGGCAAGTGCTTCGCCCATGTTATGCAATAGCAGATCGGTATAGGGATGGATGGTCTGGTGCGACAACGCCGGGAGCGAGGCAAATTCGCCCGTCTTCAGTTGCGGCACATGGCAGGCGCTGCATTGTGCCTGCCTGAACAGCGCTGAGCCGCGTTGCACTTGCTTGTCCCCGGCATTGCGCTGGTGCGGTGCGGCCAGGGCAAAGTGGTAGAACTCGGAAGCGTCCAGTTGTGCCTTGCTCAATTCCGGATTTCCGGCAGAGGGTGAGTGCCGGCAAGCTTCCTGTTTTGCGGTGCAGTTCTCGTCCGGGAACAGTGGCGAGGTGATGCCCATGTCGCCGACGTACGCGCCGGCGATCTGCTGGCGCAAACTCGGTACATTGGCTTTCCAGCCGAAACGGCCCAGCACGGTTTTTTGCTGTTCTACATCCCAGACGCGGTTGACCTTGCCCTTGATGCCTTGAGGCTTGGGCGCATCGGCCAGGGCAACGATGTCCGCTTCCGGCACCGCCTGCAGCAGGCCGAGTCCGTAGAGCGGCGGGGCGACGCGCGGCGAGGTCAGCATGTCGGGCGGGAAATCGCCGTATGCCAGATCGACGAAGGTGATCTCGGGTGTGCGCAGCATCACTTGTTCGCCGCCCTTGAGCTGGACTGCGCGTTCGGTATACCGCACTTCGGCTCTGCCTTCGCCTGGCACACCGGGAACGCCGTTCTCGTTCAGTTGCCCGCCGTATGCTGGATCAGGTTTCGGGCCGCCGTGTTCGTCCGCGCCGGGGATGCTCAGGCGCACCAGCATGGTCCGCATCGGTTCCTGCGGCGTGGAAGGTGCAAACCCGCGGCCGTTTCCGGCGTGGCAGGCGATGCAGGAGAAGCGGTTGTACAAAGGCCCGAGTCCGGCGATCTCGCGATTCTCGCTGGGAGGGATCACCCAGACTTGCCGCACCAGGCTGCGTCCCTTGAAGAATTCGGCACGGTCCGCTTCGGGCACTGAGGGTATCGGCTGGGCATAAGCTTCGCGCGTGGCGTCATCCGTGGTGACGTCGGATTCGTCGGCCACCGCAGGGCGCGCCAATGCCAGCAAACAAAACACCAAGACGGCATTCCATCGATTCATGGCCGGGCTCCCGATATCGATAGCGCGATCTGCGTGGCTTGTGCGTAATGTTCTGCAATTTCCGCATCCCACTCTTGCTCAAGTGTTTCGCTATGGCTGTCGTGCTTGATGAATGTCTGCTGAAGTACTGCGTCGTTTGACTGTGCCGCCGTCAGCGGCAGCCAGCTGGCTTTTTGCTTTGCTTCCTGCAAGCGAGGATCGCCGGGGGATTTTTGTTCTGCCTGATGGATTGCAGTCCACATCGCTTTCAATTCAGTGTGGTGATGCGTGATCAATGCATCGAACAGCGCTCCGACCAGTTCCTGTCGCTTCAGGCCGGTAGCGAGGTCATAGTCGTAGGAAGCGCGCTGCGCAGCAGCAAACGGATCGAAATAGCCATCCGGCTTGGCGGCATAAACCGCCGGCCGCACGGGCAATTTGCGGATGTCGGGATGGAACAGCAGTTTTTGCCCCTGTTCGGACAGCACAAAACTGACAAATGCGCGTGCACCTTCAGGATTTGCCGCGTCGCGAAAGATCGCCACATGCGCCGGGGAGTAGCCGACTTTTTCAGGATAGGTGAAGCGCAGGGGCTTGCCGTTGGCGATCGCCGAGACGGCGAAGAAATCCATGGTCATGCCCACGGCGATGCGCCCGCTGCCCACGTCGTCTGAAATGAACGTGGCTCCTGCATCGGCAAGGCTGGCATTGGCGGCCACCTGCTCCAGCACGCTCCAGCCTTGCTCCCAGCCGTAGCCTTGCAGCAGCGTATCCACCAGCATGGGGGCATAGCCGACTTTGGACGGGATCGGCAAAACGACATGGCCGCTGTAAGCCGGTGCAGCCAGCGACTTCCAGTCGGTCGGCACCGGCAATCCCAGCCGCTGCAACTCGGCGGGGTGGTAGGCCATGCCGTAACCGGCCGTTTCGCTGGCGACGTAATAGCCATCGGGATCCGATATCTGGAAACCGCCGATCTTTTTCGGGAGGCCACCCAAATCGATATCCAGTTTGCGGAATGCACCTTCCTTGGCCAGCACCGCGAAATTGCGCTGGGCCGGCGTCCAGTACACGTCCACGGCACTGTGCGGCTGGTGCAAGTACGTCATCGCATCGCGCGATTGCCGCCACAGGATCTCCAGACGGTATTGCGGATACGCTTGTTCGAATGCCGCCTCGAATTGCGTGATGACTTCCTGCGGGTAGCTGGACAGTACGACCACCTTTTCAGTTGCGCTGGCGAGTTGCGACATCAGCAGCAGGCAGGCGGTCAGGATCCATTTGATTTGCGTCATGGCTATGCTCCTAGAATTTGAAGGTGGCGTTGGCGAAGTAATTGCGGCCTTCCATCGGGTAGCCCTCGACCAGCATGTAGTTCTTGTCCAGCAGGTTGTTGACGCCGAATTCGGCAGACCATGCCTGGTTGAATTGGTACATGCCCTTGAGATTGGCGATGCCGAAACCGCCGGCAAGCCTTTTGCCGTCGGAGGAACTGTAGCGCGACGAGTCCGCTTCCACGCTGCCGAGTATGCTCAACGGCGCGCTGGCCTGCCACTTGGTATAGGCAAACAGCTTGCGGTTCGGCACATCGGTAAGAATGATGTTCGGGTTGCTCACGTTGGTGCGAATGAGCAGGGTGTAGTTGGCACCGATCTCCACGGTCTCAGTCAGCGTGTTGGTGACTCCGAGTTCCGTGCCCTTGGTGCGCACATTGCCGGCGTTCTGCATCTGCGTGCAGACCGTGGCGGTAGCGCCGCACAGCGTGACAGGCGTGATCGCCACGGCCTGGATCATGTTCTGCACGTCGTAGTAGAACACCGCCGCATCGAACCTCGTTTTTGGAGCGACCAGGCCGGAGGCGCCGAGTTCATAGTTGGTTGAGGTCTCAGTCTGTAATGCGGCATTCGGTATCGCCGTACCAAGGCGGTAGGAGTATCTGTCCTTGATGGTCGGGAAGCGGCTCTTGCGCGAAACGGTGGCGTGAATTTCGTCGGTGGCGGAGGCCTGGTAGAACAGTCCGAGCTGGGGGTTCCAGGCGGACGTATTGTCTTTCTGGAAATCGACGATCTGGCCGGCCAGGTAGTTTTGCGCCTGAATGGTGTTTCGCGCATCACGGCTCACCCCGGCTACCAGGTCAAGTTTGCTGGCAAGGTGCTGGGTATCTTCCACACCGAACGAAGTAGTCTGATCCTTGAAGTGCTGGATCGGATTGCCGAGGTTATGTTCGCGATGGATGTCTTCCTTTAAATGGGCGGCCATTTTTAGTGTGTTGCTTTCCATCGGCTTGGTGCCGAACTCCGCACTGAGCCCGTCGCTGTAATCGTCATACCAGCTCTGGTAGAACGGGAACGCACTGAGTGTAGTGTAGGTACCGTTGCTGAAGTTCTGGATCGAGTTCTGGAACTTGTCGTAATAGGCCCGCACCTTGAGATAGGAGTTATCGCCGATGCCGGTACGGGAGATCAGGTACAGGCTTTCCTTGTTCCAGTAAGGCCACTGCCAGAATTTCGCGCTGTTGGTGGTCGGTGTGTCGGTGCCTGCATAGACTGGATCTCCTTTTTGCCCTTGCTGGTTGATGTAGTTGACCGTGTATTCATCACCAGCTCGCGGCGTCCAGCCGAATTTCAGATTGATCTTTTTGTCGCGGTTATAGGAGTTGTCGCGGTTGCCGCCATTTTCATACTTGGTCGGCTGGAAATCACCGGAGAGCTGATACTGGTTTTTGTCCAGAAACGATGTGCCGACCTGCCAGTACCAGGTGCCGTGATTTCCACCGGCGTTGGCGTCGGTATGGAATCCGTTGTAACCCAGTCCCTTGTTCAGGTACAAACCGGCAGTGACGTCGCCTTCAAGTTCCTTGCCCGGTTTGCGGCTGACCAGATTGATCGCGCCGCCCAGTGCATTGGGACCGTACAGCACGGAACTGAACCCTTTGGATACTTCTATCGCGGCCAGATCGAACGTGTTGAAACGGCCCAGATCGACATAGCCATCGTAGGACACATATACCGGGATGCCATCCACAAACACCGGTACCTGGCGCAGATCGAAACCGCGTATCGTCGCCATTTGCTCGTTGCGCGGGCCGCCGTCGGTCATCGTCACGCCCGGTAGCAGATTGAGCGCCTTACCGACTGTTTCGCGATTGAATGTGCGCATCTCTTCCTGATCGATGGTTGTTGTTGTACTCGACGCGGCGTCAGAACTGGGTGCAGATACCAGTACCTCGCCTAGGCTAAATGTCTCCGCTGATGCAGAATGGGCGCAGGCAAGCATGCAAGCCAGCCATAGCGGTCTTAGTGTCCAATTGGTTTTCATTTCGGGCCCCTTTGTATTAAGTGATTTGGTTATGTAAATTAGTACATAACGTAAACGCATCCCAGCAAGTGGCGTGCCAGCAAGGCAGAAATCGCCGGACTCGTTGTTTCGTTAATATTGCGTTAAGGGTGGGGGTATTTTGATGGGCTGCAGGTTTGTAACGAACTCACCAATTTGTACAGAAAGCTACAAGGCAGGGCGTTTCAAGGTTGTGCATGCACCTGACGGGACTGGCCGGAATCAGCTATAGACATGGGATGAGTATGGGTGTTGCCTGTTGTGGCATCGCTTTTGCTCCCCGTTAGGTGGCACAAGGTATAACGTGTGAGGACAACATGGCTCAATCGATTGCAGAAAAGAAAACCGGAAGCGGAGTCGTTTCCAAACTGAAGATCGCCAAGGGCCGACGCTGGGACCACCTGGAATTGCTGGAGCGTATCGACGCGACAGGTTCCATCACGGCGGCGGCAGGCGCCATGGGCATGAGTTACAAGGCCGCCTGGGAAGCGGTGGAAGCGATCAACAATCTTTCCGAGCAGCCGCTGGTGGAACGCAAGACCGGCGGTTCGAAGGGCGGAGGAACGACGCTCACCAACTATGGCCGCCGGGTGGCGGGAGCGTACAGGCGCCTGGAGCAGGAGCGCGAGCAGGTGCTCAAAAAACTGGCGGAAGTGATGGACGACTTTGATCAGTATTACCACTTGATAAGGAGATTCGACATGAAGACGAGTGCACGCAATCAGTTTCTGGGAAAAATAAAAAGCATCAAGCTTGGAGCAGTCAACTCTGAAGTCGTGATGGACATCGGCGGCGGCGATTCGATTGCTGCAGTGATCACCAACGAGAGTGTGGAACATCTCGGATTGAAAGTCGGCACGGAGGCCTATGCGATGATCAAGGCGCCCTGGGTGATCGTGACCACTTCGGAAGGATTCAAGACCAGCGCGCGCAACGAGTTGCACGGTACGGTGGTGCGCTGCCAGGAAGGTGCGGTGAACGGCGAGGTCATCATAGAACTGGCAGGAGGCAAGACCGTCGCGGCCATCATCACCAACGACAGCATCAAGTCCCTGGGGCTCAAGGACGGCGTAAAGGCTTGTGCACTGATCAAGGCTTCGCACGTTATCCTTGCAGTCAATGCTTAAGGGGCAAGGAATGGTATCGAATAAATCTGGCTGGCTGGTTGCGCTTGGGTTGTTGTTGGCTATGGTGGTCCGGCCGGTAGTAGCAGGCGAAGTCAATGCCGCCGTGGCGGCCAATTTTGCGGTGCCGATGCAGCAGATCGTCGAACTGTTCCAGAAAGAGAGCGGGCATACGGTGAAGGTGAGCCTAGGTTCCAGCGGCAAATTCTATTCGCAGATCAAGCAGGGCGCGCCGTTCGATGTGTTCCTGTCCGCGGACGAGAAGAATCCCAGGCTGCTGGAAGAGGAAGGGCTGACCGTTCCCAACTCGCGTTTCGTCTATGCCTTTGGCAAGCTGGTGCTGTGGAGCGCGCAGCCGGGTTATGTCGATGACAAGGGAGCCGTGCTGGGCAAGGGCAGTTACAAAAAGCTGGCTTACGCCGACCCCAAGCTGGCCCCCTACGGTTTCGCCGCGAAAGAAACGCTGGAAACACTCGGGTTGTGGGATGCCGTGCAGGGCAAACTCGTGACGGGCGAAAGCATCGCGCAGACCTACCAGTTCGCAGCGACGGGGAATGCCGAGCTGGCCTTCATTGCGCTGTCGCAGATCACCAGGGATGGAAAGGTGAGCGAAGGTTCCTGGTGGCTGGTGCCGGCATCTATGTACAGTCCCATCAGCCAGAGCGCAGTGCTGTTGAGTTCCGCAAAGGACAAGGTTGCGGCGCAGGATTTCCTTAATTTCCTGAAAAGCGATAAAGCCGTGGCGATCATACGCAGCTTTGGCTATGACTTGCATTGAGGTGAAGTCTTCATGACCGCGTTGGATCCCGACGACCTGCAGGCTGTTTGGCTGACGCTCAAGCTGGCGGGTGTCGTCACGCTGTTGCTGTTGTTTGTCGCCACGCCGCTGGCGTGGTGGCTGGCGCACAGCCGCAAGTGGTACAAGGGCGCGGTGGCAGCGCTGGTGGCATTGCCGCTGGTATTGCCGCCGACAGTGCTCGGCTTTTACCTGCTGTTGCTGATGGGGCCGCATGGTATCGTGGGCGAGCTGACCGCAGCCTTGCATATCGGTGCGTTGCCGTTCACCTTCACCGGCTTGGTGATCGGTTCGGTGCTGTTCTCGATGCCTTTTGCGGTACAGCCCATCCAGAACGCGTTCGAGGCGATGGGCAAGCGCCCGCTGGAAGTAGCCGCCACCTTGCGTGCAGGCAGGTGGGATCGCTTCTTCAGCGTGGCCTTGCCGCTGGCGCGTCCGGGTTTCCTCACCGCGATCATCCTCGCCTTCGCGCACACGGTCGGCGAATTCGGCGTGGTGCTGATGCTGGGCGGCAACATCCCCGGCGAGACGCGCGTGCTCTCGGTTGCCATCTACAATCATGTCGAGGCGATGGAATACAGTGCAGCGCAGTGGCTTGCGGGTGGCATGGTGCTGTTCTCGTTCATCGTGTTGCTCTCGCTGTATCTCACGGGCGGCAAGTCGTGGAAAGTGGCGCGATGAACGCGAAAGCGGCGGGCGAGATCCAGGTATGTTTCAAGTTGCAACTGGAAAGCTTCTTACTGGATGCCGACTTCAGCGCGCCTGCGGTCGGCGTCACCGCCTTGTTCGGCGCCTCCGGTTCCGGCAAGACTACCCTGCTGCGCTGCATCGCCGGATTGGAACGTGCTACCGGCACGCTGCATGTGAACGGCGATACCTGGCAGGACGAAACGATATTTGAGCCTGTCCACAAACGCCCGCTTGGTTATGTGTTCCAGGAAGCCAGCCTGTTTCCGCACCTTTCGGTGCGCGCCAATCTGGAATATGGACTCAGGCGCATTCCTTTGTCTGAACGAAAAGTGCCGCTGGAGCAAGTGGTGGAATGGCTGGGTCTGGGGCGCCTCATTGAGCGCGGCGATCCGGCAAGACTCTCCGGCGGTGAGCGCCAGCGCGTTGCCATCGGTCGTGCGCTGCTCACCAGCCCGCGCATCCTGTTGATGGACGAGCCGCTCTCGGCACTCGACGCCAACAGCAAACAGGAAATCCTGCCGTATCTGGAACGTCTGCATCGCGACCTGGAGATCCCCGTGCTCTATGTCAGCCACGCCATGGATGAAGTGGCGCGACTGGCCGACCATCTGGTGCTGCTCGATCAGGGGCGCGTGATTGCCAGCGGGGCGCTAGGCGATATGCTGGCACGGCTCGATCTGCCCACTGCGCATTTCGACGACGCAGGCGCGGTGATCGAGGCGGTGGTGGTGCAGCACGATGAAACCTATCACCTGACGCGGCTGGATTTTTCCGGCGGCAGCCTGTGGGTGGGGCAAGAGCAGCAGCCATTCGGCAGCAAAGTGCGGGCCCGCGTGCTGGCACGCGATGTCAGTATCGCCACGCAACAGCCGCACGGCTCCAGCATCACCAATATCCTGCATGCTCGCATTGCGGAGATTCGCGACGAAGGGCCGGACAAGGTGATCGTACGCCTGGCGGTTGGCGAGTCGCATGTACTGCTGTCGCGCATCACGCGCCGCTCGCGCGACCTGCTCAAGCTTTCAGTCGGGATGGATGTGTTCGCCCAGGTGAAGAGCGTGGCGTTGATGGCGTAATGAGGAGGTGAACAGGACATGAACTATCTGGCATTGACGGATGAAGAACTGGCGTACTTGCTGTATGACGATGTGCCTTGCGGCGATCTCACAACAGAGACATTGGGCATAGCACAGCAGACGGCGCGTCTGGAATTCCGTGCGCGGCAGGAAATGGTGGTATGCGCCATCGAAGAAGCTGCGCGCTTGTTCACTTTGAGCGGTGCGAAAGCCGATGTGCATGTGCATTCCGGGCGGCATGCAGGCAAAGATGAGCTGTTGCTTGAAGCGCAGGGCAATGCGCAGATTCTGCATCGGGTATGGAAAACGGCACAGGTGCTGGTGGAGTGGGCGAGCGGTATCAGTACGGCCAGCGCCGCCATCGTAATTGCCGCATCGCCTGTTGCAGTGGCATGTACTCGCAAGAACGTGCCCGGCACCAAGGCACTGTCGGTCAAGGCGGTACGCGCCGGAGGAGCGACCATGCACCGCCTCGGGTTGTCGGAATCGATGCTGCTGTTCCCGGAACATCGCATGTACCTTGATGAAACGCCCGCAGCCACTGTGGCGCGGATCAAGCGCGCAGAGCCGGAAAGAAAGCTGGTCGTGGAAGTCGTCACCGTCGAGGAGGCGGTCGTCTGGGCCACAGCCGGTGCAGAGGTGTTGCAGCTGGAAAAATTTGTGCCGGAATCCGTTGCCGAATGCCGCGGCACGCTGGATCGGGCCGGGCTTAAGCCGGTACTTGCGGTGGCAGGCGGCATCCGGGCCGACAACGCCGCGGCCTATGTGCGAGCCGGTGCAGACTTGCTGGTGACGTCTTCACCTTACACTGCACCGCCCAAGGATGTGCAGGTGCGCTTTTTCAAAGTGACGCCATGATTGCGATTGACTTTGCAACAGAGGATGACCTGCCGCAACTTGCCGATCTGCTCGCCGAGTTGTTCACACTGGAAAGCGATTTTCAGCCAGACCGCGACAGGCAGCTGCGCGCCCTGCGCCTGATACTTGGCGAACCGGCATTGGGCAGATTGTTTGTGCTGCGCGTTGACGACAAGGTGGCGGGCATTGCGAATGCACTGCTTACCGTCAGTACGGCGGAAGGGGGACGCGTCCTGTTGCTGGAAGATGTGATCGTGCGCAGCGAACATCGCGGCGGCGGGCTGGGACGTCGGCTGGTCGAGCATGTGCTGGCTTGGGCGCAGGAGCAAGGCATGACGCGCGTCACCCTGCTGGCGGACCGCGACAATCATGCTGCATTGGATTTCTACCGCAGGCTGGGATTCGAACATTCGAACATGCGGGTGTTGCGCAAACCGCTGGCCTGAAATACATCGTTTTGTAGCAATCGTTACAAAAACTTCCCATCCTCTTCTTTTTGAATCTACTTCCATTTCCCGTCCTTGCTGGGTTTGCAGCCTATTTCACCTGCTGGCACAATGGTTGCTCATCTCCATCACAGGTTTATTGCGGAGCGACAATTGAAAGTCTTGAACATGTCGGAACGTCATTCTGAGGTGTCGCCGTTGATCGATGTCATGCGCGCCGACTGCTCGGTATGTCCCCATCGGGTATTGTTGGCGGAAGGTAAATGTGTCCCCGGGGACATCTGCCTGACTGCACAGAGCGGTCGGCAGATCGACCGCTTCCTGCGGCGCAATCCGCAGATTGCACAGGGTTATCTGGCTGATGGATTCTGGGAACGCCGTGCCATCGCTGCACGCTATGCGCCGCTGGAACTGATGCGGCAGATGCCGCGCGACGTGGACGAAGTGGTGCGCCGTGTGGTGGCGAGCCGCTTGCCGATCGATGAGCTGGACGACTACCTGCACGACACCGACCGCGAAGTGCGCATGACGGTGGCCGAGCGCATCGCGCCGGAGCGCCTGACCGCTTTTATCGGTGACGAGGATTATCTGGTGCGCTTGCAGGCGGCGAAGCGCCTGCCGCACGGGCAGTTGCGGCGCATGGTGGGTGACGAGGACAGGGAAGTGCGCAAGGAAGTGGCGCGGCGCTTGCCGTCGTTTGCCTTGGGCATGATGGCCAAAGACGAGGATGCGGAAGTGCGGCGTATCGCCGCGGCGCGGATGTTGCCGGCCGATGCGGCAAAGATGCTGGCAGACAGCGATTGGGTCGTGCGTCTGGAAGCGGCGCAGCTCGCGCCTCTTGAAAACATTGCCGGACTGGTGGACGATGACGAGCCGGATGTGCGCGCTGTCGTGCGCCAGCGATTGAATGAAGTGCGCTTCTAGAAATTCAAAGTTCTAAGCAAGACAAGGCGCGAGCAACAAATTGCGACGCAGCATATGCGGCCATGACACGGTGCGGCAAGGCCGTCTGGTGCGGGAATGACCGCCAGCGCCATCTCCCGCAAGCTGCTGCTTCGCAGTAACGTGTCGATGGCACATATGTGAGGAGTAATTTTTGTGAGTAACGTCGTATTGCGACGAAGCGGGGTAAGCAGGCAATCCGCGAAGCGGATGCTCGCAAATTTGGATTTATAGAAGTGCGCTGTATTTTTGCCTGGAGATTATGAATGAGTATCTATACGCTTGACGAAACCACTTTGCGCAACCTGGCGGAAGAGATCGAAGCCATCCCGCCGCGACCGCATCACAGCACACTGCTGGAGATCGCCAATCGCATTCGTCCCGGCTGCACCTTTCGTTATGCGCTGAACCGCGGCGGCTGGTATCGTCCCGGCGGAGTCATCGCCGCCGACGGTACCCGCATCGCCGAGAGCCTGGTAACCTGGGCGAAGATCGAACTGGCTGCCTGCGACGGTGATATGGGCGAACTGGTCGAGCGCCATGCAGGCAAAGGATTGCTGGCGACGCGCCATACCGGGCGTACGCATTACTTTGTTGCTGCCTACGGGCCGGCCCCGGCGGATTTCCTGCAGCTTGAAGTTGAAGAGTTGCAGGAAGTGCTGGATCGCAAGTTGATCGATACCGACAAGCCGCCCGAAGACCTGCAGGAACTCACCGAGCCTATCGCTCCCGAAGTGCTTGAAGGTGAGGCCGTTGCCGCGCCGCGTTACCGGTTCAGGCGGCTGATCGATATGCAGCAGACCGTTGCCAGAACATCGCCCGCAGGATCGCACCATGCCGGATTGCCGCGCTTGCTTACGGAATGGGCGCACAGCAGTGCCGCCGCACGCGGGCATTTCAGCGACCATTGGATCGTTGCGTTGCGCGAACACCAGGATCGCTATCGCAACCCGGTGATCACGGCTTCACTGGTATCGCGCCATGCGCGCGAACTTAAACCGTTCCAGTGGAACATCGATCTTTCCGGAGTGGAGATGAATGCACAGTTGCAGGCTTTCGATCGTGCCGCCGGATACACGTCGGCCTGGTACGCGCACCTGATCGCCGGAACCATCACGCCGCCCAAGGTTGCCTATGCCGTGGCGCGCGATCTTGAAGCCGGGTTCAGTTACCTGCCGGATACCGAGGCGGCGCTGATAAGGAGCTGGGTGGCGGAGCCGTACTCGGTCTAAGCAATGACATTGCATAGTCCTATCCTCATGCGCGGCCTGCGCAATTTCGGCAGCCTCCGAAGCTCATTCAAGCAGGATCATTGATCGCTTTTTTTCTTGCTTGTCACCCAAACGTAAAACATGGGCAAGTAGAACAGGCTCAAGAAAGTGCCTATCAGCAGGCCGCCGATAGCGGCATCCGCCAACGGTGAAAGCCGCTCCAGTCCGATGGCGCGCTGCATCGCGATCGGCACCATGCCCGCGATGGTGGCCAGTGCGGTCATCAGGATCGGCCGGTAGCGCAGGCGGATCGAACCTTCGGCGGCGGCAAAGGCATCCTGACCCTCGCGCCGCCGTTCCTGAATGAAATCGACCATCAGGATCGAATTTTTGATGATGATCGAGAACAGGAGCACGGTGCCGAGGATCGCCGGCAGTGCCATGGCCTTGCCGAACGCGAGCAGCCCCCAGATCGCGCCGATGGCCGACAGCGGCAGAATCAGGATGGACAGCACGGCCAGGCCGATGCTGCGATAAGCCGGCACCAACACGCCGAACAGCACCATCATGCCGAGCCCCAGTCCCAGCCCCATCAGTTTGCTCGACTCCTGCGCGCTGGCAAAGTCGCCGAAATCTTCGGCGCTGACCCCGGGCGGCAACACCTTCTGCACAGCGGCCATCGCGTTCGTGCTGAGGAAACTGATCGGCACGGTACTGCGGAAGCCATACACGTCCAGGCTGTAGTGAATGCCATCGGTGGAGATTACTGCCGTGGAGGGTTGCAAAAACAGATGGGCGACATCGCCCAGAACCGCGCCATGGCCTTCGGACAGGCGGATGGGCAGGTTCATGAGCGCCTGGGGCGTTTCACGATAGGGTGCACCGAAATACAAGCGTACCGGAATGCTGCCCATGCTGGGCAAACGACTGAACGCGGCTACGGGCAGTCCTTTCATTGGCAGTTGCGCGACGATCTGGTCTGGCGTCACGCCCAGATTGCGCAGCTTGGCGTCGTCGAATTGCAGTACGGCTTCCTCGCTGTCGCGATCCCAGGTCGTGGATACCGAAGTGAAGCCGGGTATCTTCAGCATGGCTTCGCGTGCCTTGTCCGCGGCGTCCGGCAGCAATCGCCAATCGTCTGCAATTAGACGGATATCGACGGGCGCCTTGATGCTGGACAGCGCGGTAGCGCCGTAATCATACGCATCGGCCGTCACCATGCCGGGAATCTTGTGCAAGGCCTCGCGCAGATCGGATTCGATCTGCCAGCTTGTTTCCGTGCGGTGCAGGCGGTCAATGTAGGTCAGCGTATAACTCGCCTCGCCCGGCAACTGGCCGGACCCCAGCGACAGCACGCCCGGTTCCGAGCCGTAAACCACATCCCATCGTGTCAGCCGCGCATCCTGGTCTAGCGACTGCTCAAATGATTTCAGGCGCGCATCAGCATCCTGCACGGTGACATTGCCGCCGAACTTGACGTGCACGCGCACGATGCCGGTATCCATCGGCGGCAGCGCTTCGCGCCCGATCACAGGCAACACGGTGCGCGCGCTGAATATCAGCAATGCCAGTGCAGGGAGCAGGAAAATCACGCGCCGCACGGTGCGGCCACCAAAGGCGAAGTGCAACAGACCGGTATAAAGCCCCGCACCCGGCCCGACGAAACGCTGGTAGCCGCGTTCGATGGCTTGTTCCCAGCGTGATTTCGGGGGAAGCCCGTTGCGGTACCAGAACATCGAAATGCGCGGAATCAGCGTAACAGCCAGGAAATACGAAACGAATACCGCAATCAGCACCGGGAAAATCAGATGGCTGAAGACTTGTTGCGGGAAGCCGCCGACAAACATCAGCGGTGCGATCACCACGGCGGTGGCGATGGTTCCGATGAAGACCGGGGAGAGCACTTCCTGCGTCCCGTTGTGGACGGCAGTCTGCACATTCTCGTGCAGTTCGCCCAAATGACGCTCAATATTCTCCAGCACCACGACCGCATCATCCACCAGCATGCCCAGCGCCAGGATGATGCCGGTCATCACCAGCACATTGAGTTCCTTGCCGGTGAGCCACAATACCGCGAGCGTGAGCAGGAATACCAGCGGAATGCTGATCAGCGCAGTCACCACCGCGCGCCAGTTGGCGAGAAACAGCAGAATGACCAGCGCCACAAATATCACCGCGTCGCGCAATGCCTCGATCATGTTGCTGTTCGACATTTCGATCAGCGGCCCCTGGGTATCCGCGACGCTGAAATCGATGTTGGGGAAACGGGCTTGCACATCGGGCAGCACTTTCATTGCGCCGTTGATGGTGCTTTGCACGCTGCCGCCGGGTGCGCGCTGAATGGCGACTGCAATCGCAGAACCTGCCTTGCTATGGAATGCGGAATAGCGTTCCGCAGAAGACAGGCTGATGCTGGCCACATCGCCCAAGGTCAGGCCGCCGGTCAGGGGCAGGGCGCGCAGCGCATCCACGCCGTTGCGTTCGCCATAGACCGTCAGCGTCAGCATATGGTTCTCGCCCTGCGCGGTGCCCACCGGGTAATCGCGGTCAATGCGGGCGATCAGTCCCTGCAGCGTTGCCGGGTCGATGTGATAGCGCGCCAGTTTGAGCGGGTCGAAGTCCACGCGCACGGCGGGCTGGTATCCGCCGAAAATGTCGACGTTGGACACGCTGGGCTGTGTCAGGAACGCCGTGCGTATGTCGTTCTCCGCCAGCAGGCGTATTTGATCGAGCGTCAGGCCGCTGCCCGGCTTGGGCGTCAGTGCAAGTGTCAGCACCGGGTTGATGAAAGAACCCACGGCGTATTCGCTGGACGCGCCGGCTTCGGGGGGGATTGCTGCCCGCGCCTGTGTCAGTGCATTGCTCACATCGAGCAACGAGCGGTCGAGTCCCTTGGTGTACTCGAACTCGGCGGTGACGATGGACACTTCGTTCTTGTTGATGCTTTGCACATCGCGCACATCGGCGAGCGTGTAGAGCTGCTGCTCGATCGGGCGGGTGACGCGCTGCGTCACGGTCAATGCCGAGGCGCCGGGCAACTGGGTGATCACGGTGACGGAGGGGCGGTCCACGTCGGGGTACATGTTGCGCGGCATGTTGATGTAGCCGATCACGCCGAGCACCGAACCGATCGCGAGGATCACGCCCATCAGCAGGGGGCGTTTATAAAAAAACTCGAACATGGCTCAGTGCACTCCGGAGATGTTGTAAGGCGCGCCGCCAGCCAGCCGGTTGAGTACATCGGCACTGGAGCAGGCAACGCGCACGCCGGCCAGGTCGCGGGATATCGCTACCGCTCCCTCCATCCCGCTGGCAAGCAGATTGATGCTTTGCACCGTAGCCTTGTCCGTGCCGTTAGCCGGCAGGCGCACGAGGTCTGCGCGACTGCCGTCGTTGTTGATCATGCACTCGCCGGGGATGAATATGCCCTTGCCGGTGAAGCTGACGATGCTCACATCCACCTTGCTGCCCGGCATCAGCCCAGCTACGCGCGCCTCCCAGCGGCGCAATCCCTGCCCGGTGGCTTCCGGCCATGGATGTACGGCATACATCTTGCCATTCAGCAGCAATCCGCCAACCGCAATCATTTCCGGCGCATCCACCAGCACCCGCTGCGGTCCCAGTGCGACTACGCGCAATAGCGGTTTGCCCGGGGTGGCGATGTCCCCCGGCTGCGCCAGACGCGCGGCAACCACGCCATCGAAGGGAGCGACCAGGGTGGCATTGCGGAGATTTTCCCGCGCGACGGTTACACGGGTTTGCGCGGCAGCCACGGCTGCTTCAGCCACTTGCACTTGTTCCTGGGAAACGCCGCCGATCTGGTAAAGTTTTTGCGATCGCTGCAATCGATCCTGTTCTACCAGCAAGGTGCTTTCGGCAGCGGCAAGATCTGTCTTGAGCGAATTCCCCTGGGACTGGTTGCCATCGGACTGGCTCATCTCGATTGTCGCCAGCAAGTCTCCGCGTTTGAAACGGCTTCCTTCAAACAGCGGCATGCGCACGACGTAGCCGGACAGGCGACTGGACAAAACGCTCTCGTCCACGGCTTCCACATCCGCCACGGCGGGGCGTGTCAGGCGCGTTTCCGCTTCTGCCAGGGTGCGATCCTGAATCACCGTGGCCCAGGCAGAAGGCGGCAATTCGGCTGACAACACCTGATGTTGATGCCGCATCAGGAACACTCCTGCAGCAATGAGCAGCAATACAATGACCGAAACGGGAATGATTTTTTTCATCTTCATGGTGTAATTTCCAGGGAGTGGATGTATTCGGCGGAGGGAGTGCCGAGCAGGACTTGCATGCCCGACCACGCTGTTGCTGCCTGGGCGCGTGCATCGGCGTATGCATATTGGACGTCAAGCAGATTGCGCTCCTGATACAGGAGTTCGTCCATCGTGCTGGCGCCGAGATGCCATTTTTCGCGCTGGATCGTAACGACCTCCTGCCGATGTTCTACCTCTGCGGCAAGTGCGCTGGCGTTCTCTATGGCAGACTGATAATTCGCTTCCAGGGTGGCAATTTGGGCGATCGTATCGGCCTGCGCGGCCTGAGCCTGTTGTTCCGCAACCCGTGCACGCTGCGTCGCGGCTGACGCACTCTTCATGCCTACCGGGTCGATGGGAATATTCATGTTGATACCGACCGACCATACATTGTGAGGTTGTGTCACCAGGCCCCCACCGTTGAAGTTGGCGTATTGACTGTCGACGCTGAAGGCAGGGTAAAGATTGCGGTGTGCTTTTTGATTGGCTGCATCCGCCGTTTTTTGCTGTTCATTAGCCAATAACACAGGCAGGCTTGACTGTGCATCGGTATTTTGCAATACCGGAACGCCAATATTGGCGCTGATCACGGGGTTGGTCGCATTGGCCGAGGCTTTGAGCGCTGCGACGGCGGCGCGTTGATTACCCGAGAAAATGGCCTGCTGTGCCGCAAGGCGGGCTAGGTCGCTTTGAACCAGACTCAGGTCAATCTTGGCCGTACGCCCGAGTTTCACTTCCTCCCGTACGCGGTCCGCATACACTTCAAGTTGCTTCTGCTCGGCCTGCAATGCCTGTGACTGCGCTGCCAAAGCCTGCAGGCGCACATAAGCGCCCAGGGTCTGGTGCAGCCGCAGCAGGGTTTCCTGTCGCTCAAGCAGCTGTGCCGTTGCCCTCCCTGCTTGGGCCTGTTGACGTTCTGCGGCAATGCTCCCGAACACGTCTACCGGCAAGTGATAATTGACGCCGTACTGGGTGATGTCGTTCGACACCGGTACAGGTAAAGGCGTCACTCCCGGCGCAAAGACTCCCACTATCCTGGGTGACTCGTAACGGGTTTGCCCGGCGAACACGCTGGCTTGCCCGAAGTAACGCATGTTCGCCGCAGTAGCATCGTCGCCCGCGGCCTGGGATTGGAACTCGCGTGCCGAAATTCCCGGGTTGTCGAGTGTCTGCCGCAGCAGATCAGTCAGATCGCTTGCCTGTGCAATACCGGACAGACCGATGCCGAGTAATGCGCCCAATGCGGTTTGTTGCCAGTCATATTTCTCC
Organism: Sideroxydans sp. CL21; assembly: GCF_902459525.1. Classification (NCBI taxonomy): domain Bacteria; kingdom Pseudomonadati; phylum Pseudomonadota; class Betaproteobacteria; order Nitrosomonadales; family Gallionellaceae; genus Sideroxydans; species Sideroxydans sp. CL21. Next base: position 2,706,683 of record NZ_LR699166.1, on the reverse strand, counting down.
ATAATCAACTAGTGTGCCAAGAGGGATTTAATGTGTGGTGTCATGCCTGATTCTTTCCGTGCAATTTGCCGGTCAGTTGCGTGCCCGGCGCGATGGTATTGAATACCGTTCCATATTTCCTGACGTTGTCGTGCAACAGTTCCAGCCGCCGCTCGTTTTCGTCGGTATCCACGATGATCTCATAAGTGATGGACTCCATCTTCGGCGGTACATCCTGCCGCACGCCCTCCACACGCACTTCCACGCCGCGCAGGGAAAATTTCAGTATCGGCGTCACGCGCTCGATGCCCTTGATGATGCAGGCAGACAGTGCCGCCAGCAGCAGTTCGGCGGGATTGAAGGCATCCGCACGGCCGGCGAGATCGGTATCGAGCATGATTTCTGCCGACTTGCATTGCGCCAGGCTGCCGTGCGCATCGACACGCGCGGTACTCACATGGAAAATCATTTTCCGGTTCGAATCTTTCATTGCCAACTCAATTTGAAAAAAGCTGCCACCAGCGTCGGCGGTTATTGGGCGTTGGCGCATGGGTTTCGATCAGCGCGGGCGGAGTCGTACTGAGTATCCAGCCGGGCGGAGAGGGCGCCGCATTGCCGCTGCAGGACGAACCCATGTGGTTCGGATCGTAGACCTTGATCAGCGTCGGCTGCTCCGCATTGTCGGCATAGACGATCCCGCAATAGTTATAGTCATGATCGTGCCGCAGCAACGCATCCAGCGCGTCGATACGGCGTGCCAGTTCATCGCCGTTCAGCGCGGCGGTCGGCAACTCTTCACCGAGTTGGTAGAAATACCATGTGCCGGATTTGACGCGCGCCCACAACGCGTCGAGCTGCTGCCATTGCAGCATGCCTGCGAATGTACCCTTCAGTCGCGCATGGAATGCCGCGGGATCGGCGCCATCCATGGTGTTCACAGCCAGCCCGCGATCTTGTCGCGGCTAGGCACGCCACCGGCATGCACGACTTTGCCATCCACCACCACGCCAGGCGTGGACATCACACCGTAGGACATGATGGACTGGAGGTCTTCGATCTTTTCCAGTTCGACCGTCACGCCTTTTGCTTTGGCAGCATCTTCGATCAGCTTCAGCGTGGTCTTGCAGTTGGCACAGCCGGTGCCGAGGACTTTGATGTTTTTCATGTTGTGTTCTCCTTGAAGCTTAGCAGCAGGATTTGCCGTCTTTTGAGGGGGCGCAGCATTCACCCTTTTGCAGCCCGAACGCCTTCAGCACTTTGACCAGCGGACAAAATCCGGTGAATCCCATTTGGAACAGGTTGAACCCCACGAACAAGGTCAGCCATAACCAGCTTGCATGCGACAGGTCTGCCTGTCCCATCCAGTGGGCCAGCCCCACGCTCAGCATGACCATGAATCCGGCAAAGATACTGACGATGCGATTTATTTCCATGATACGGTTCCTCTTGCTTCAGGCGTGTCACCAAATTCCGGGTGGCACAAACGGATACTCAAACCAATTGCTTCAGTCGTGCTTCAATCTCTTCGGTACGCGGCAATCCGCTGAAGATCATTTTTCCTTCATACAATACCAGCGGCGTTTCCACATCGGGAATGTCGAGTGCGTCGATATCCTTGCGTACCTCCAGCATCAGCCGTATACCTGCGCCGCCTGCCGCACAGGACAGGCGTTTCTCCATGCGCAACAACGGCTCGCCCGTGCCCGCCAACGTCAACTTGATCACGGGCGCATCATCAGGTGAATTGGCACAGGAGGACATCTTCACACCACCGCGTTGAATACATAGCCGACCAGCATGATACCCAGCGCCACCACACCGACAAAGGTTGCGATCAGCCTGGGTTTCAGCACCTTGCGCAGGATGACCATTTCCGGCAGCGACAGCGCGATCACGCTCATCATGAACGCCAGCACCGTACCCAATGCCGCGCCCTTGGCCAGCAGCGCCTCGACGATGGGGATGATACCTGCGGCATTGCTGTACAACGGTACGCCGATCAATACGGAAAGCGGCACCGACCACCAGGCTTCCTTGCCCATAAAACCCGCCATAAAGTCGGCAGGCACATAACCGTGTATGCCCGCGCCAACGGCAATACCGGCCAGCACATACAGCCAAACCTTGCCGACGATCTCGCGCACGCTGGCGAACCCGGCGTCGATCCGGTCCGGCAAGGTCAGCGCATCCGCGCCGATCATTGCCTGTGTATGCGCCATGTTGCGCACCCAGTCTTCCAGGTGATGCTCCATCTTCAGTTTGCCGATGATGAAGCCCGCGACAATGGCGATCGACAGACCCAGTCCCATATACAAGGCGGCGATCTTCCATCCGAACAGGCCGAACAGCAGCGCCAGCGCGATCTCGTTGACCATGGGCGCGGAGATCAGGAAGCTGAACGTCACGCCCAGCGGCACGCCGGCCTGTACAAAGCCGATGAACAGAGGCACGGCGGAGCAGGAACAGAACGGGGTGACGATGCCCAGCGCGGCTGCCATGATATTGCCGATGCCTTCATGCCGCCCCGAGAGCAGGGCACGGGTGCGCTCCGGGGTGAAATGGGAATTGATCATGCCCATGACCATCACCACCCCGACCAGCAACAGCAACACCTTGGGTGTGTCGTACAGGAAAAATTGCAGTGAATCATAAAGATGGCTGCCGCGCGCGACGGGCAAGGCATCCACCAGCCAGTGCGACAACGGCTCCAGCGTTTTGTAGAGCATGAACCACAGCACGGCGGCAATCAGCAGGAATACACGCGGATTGCGGCGCTGTAGGGGCAGGGTGTGGGCAAGCATTCGGTTTACTCCGGTTCAGTGTGTTCCTGCCAGAGGAGACGAACGAACTGGAAAAAGGATGCAGGTATTTTTTAGGGTATCCGTAATTTGCGGTTGATTCAGATTTGTGATGAGCGTCCCAAATCAGGCCCCCTGAGGTGGAACGGCGCAACGACCGCTTTACACCAAGTTTGAGACGTTCAATTCGATGAAACTTGCTGAGCTTGAATGTCTCTTGATAACCCTGAGGAGACATATGATACTCAAAACGCAAAGCCCGAAACCGTCATGGAAACTGGCCGCGTTCGACCCTATGTGCATAAGCGAGATTCACTAATGCTTCGGGGGCGATTCAAATACTGGTAACGGTATTTGCTGTCAGCTCCGTTTCAGCAATGCTTCAAATTCCTCAATCGGTACGGGTTTACTAAAAAAGTAACCCTGATAAGCCGTACACCCATTTCGTTTGAGGAAGTTCAAATGATCCTCGGTCTCTACGCCTTCGGCAATTACATTTAACTGAAAATTCTTCGCCAAGTTAATAATTGACTGCACCATCAATGCGTCACTTGGATCAGTTGTAATATCTCTCACAAAACTCTGATCAATCTTGAGTTGATCTATCGGCAACCGTTTCAAATAGGACAACGATGAATAACCGGTGCCAAAATCATCGAGTGACAACGTACAACCCAAACTCTTTAATGCATTCATTTTTGTGATCACATCAACAACATCTTCAAGAACTACAGCCTCTGTTAGTTCAAGTTTTAGTCGCTTCGGATCAACCTGATGTTGGTTCACGAGTGAAGAAATGTAATCCACGAAATCGTGTTTCTTGAATTGCGCCGCACTGATGTTGACAGCCAATATCAGATGGTTAGTATCATTCCGCTTACCCCATAGCGCTAATTGCTTGCAGGCCGTCTCTAGCACCCAATTTCCGATATCCAGAATCAAGAAGCTTTTCTCAGCAACAGGAATGAAATGTGCCGGAGAAACCAAACCATTCACCGGATGTATCCAGCGGATCAATGCCTCTGCTCCTATAGCACGGTTTTCATCGTCGATTTGAATCTGATAGTACAAGCTTAATTGATTTCTCTCGATGGCATGGTGCAAGTCCATTTCCAGATGGGCATGTTTTTCCACCGCCAACTGGATGGCTGGATCAAAGAAAAATACCGCATTGCCCGCTGCATTCTTAGCTTGATACATCGCTAACTCGGCAGATTTGAGAAGTTTATCGACCGATTCCTCATTATCGTGATACATGCAAACACCAATACTGGCGGAGCTTCGGAATTCACGCTCTTTTAGCTTGTAGGGCGCTACTAATGTGGAGCGCATTTTTTCGGCAATCAGTGCGACAGCACTTGAAGCCTGTTCAGCGTCGGCGTCAATTTTTTCTATCAGCAGCACGAACTCATCGCCACCGATTCGCGCTAAGGTGCACTTGTCATGCACAAAGTGAGCTAAACGACTAGCCACTTCAATAATGAACATATCGCCGTAATCATGGCCCAAGGTTTCGTTTATGATCTTGAAGTTATCCATGTCAAGAAAGATCAGAGCACCATAAGTATTAGTAATCTTGGATTCGGAAAGGGCCTCCTTTAGTCGATCAAGCAAGTGGTTTCGGTTAGGTAGTTGAGTCAAGGTGTCATAAAACGCCAGACTGTGTATTTCCCTTTCCGCCTGTTTACGTGAAGTAAGATCAGTGAACATGGAAACATACGATGTCGTATTACCAGACGCGTCTTTAATGACCGAGATGCTCAGCCATTTGGGATAGATCTCGCCATTCTTGCGCCGGTCCCATATCTCGCCATTCCAGCCCCCCGTGCTATAGATAGAAGTCCACATGGCATTAAAAAACTCGGCGTCATGGAGACCAGAACTCAGAATTCTTGGATTCTTTCCCAATACCTCGGCTTCGGTATAGCCGGTCAACTTGGTAAATGACTGATTGCTTGCGATAATCCTGTTATGTTCGTCAGTTACCAGCATCGCTTCACTACTGTTTTGGTACACAAGAGAGGCAAGGCGCAACTTTTCGTCCAATTCCTTGCGTTCCGTGATGTCTTCAGCAATTCCTAGTACGGCGGGTTTGCCAGTTTCGGCAAACTTAAACGGGATTTTTGTGGTTTTTAGAATTCGGGCTTTTCCATAGGCATCTAGAAAATGCTCTTCGATGAATAAAGGATTTTTCGATTCTAAGGTTTTCCTGTCATCGTCCAACATCTTGGCTGCCTCAGCTTTATCAGGATGCACCTCTGCATGCAGTTTTCCCGTTACCTCTTCCACACTCATGCGATAGTTCTTGGCTACCGCTGAGTTAACCATTAGGTATCTTCCTTCTGCATCCTTTACAAATAACATCTCCGGAACAAGATCAATAATTTGCCGAAGACCTACTTTAGTTGTTTCTAAAGTCTTCTCAAGTTGTTTACGCTTTAGCCGAATTTCGAGCGCCAAAGCGACGCCCATTAGTATAATCATGGCAACAATGCCAAATGTACCAACCTCAATGAAGTTGATAACTTCCAACGCCACAAGAATTTCTTCAATGGCGCCAAGCATAAATAACCCAAGGGCAAACAACATCCACAAGACAGCGAGTTGTCGAGTACGTTTATACTTGCTAATAGTTACATAGAGTGCATAACTGAATGAAAGCAGGATTCCGGAAACCAAGACGTAATACCAATTGCTGATAACACCATCCCCGTGGGTTACAGTTTCATCCCACGGCAGTTGCAATTGAAAAATTCTATCAATGTGACTGTAAAGCACACTGTACGGCTGCATCAGATTGACTATAAACAGTATGCAGAAAAGTATGCTTAAGCCTTTGACAAGATATGATGACTTCTGTTCTGAATAACAATCGAAAAACCATGAGAAGAGAAGAAAAAATAAAATGACAGCAGCGTTATTTCCCCTCGTTCCTGAAATATATTCATTTATGTTGGTCGCTTGAAGATACTCAATTAAATAAAATATTCCCGTTAATACAGTCAGGCAAATTGCGCTAAACAACATCTGCATGCGATCGCGCGGATGACTCAAAGCGCTGACCAAGTGATAAACTGTGGCGTAAACAACGATGCCAAATAGAACACACAGACTTTGAATTACGAGTTCATTCATGGCTAGATGTCATCTTTATATTTTCTCAAGGTCAATTCGTTATCTTGGGAACTTCCATCAGATCCGTTATGAGCGCCAATTAACGACTCCTTTCATTAAGGTTTTGACCTAATTGAGAGGCATACCTGAAAGTCTCGTTGTGGCCGCGTTCTGCCCTTCGTCCATAATCGTGCTTAATGTCTGTTCCACTGCCAAAGCTGCCATTCAGATTCTGACAAGCGACATCAAATTACTAGATCTTGACTTTAGTTCCTATCTATTTTCTGACTTCGGAGTTACATGCCAACCGAAGCAGCTTGCCAGTTTATTCGGAATACCTGGAGCGTTCTTAAGAGTCCATTCCTTGATGGCATTCTCTTCATGTATCGTGGCAGCACCACTCCATGCCGCAACTGGCTTAGTAATCATCGGATCGCCCGAATAGAAAAGATAGGGTTCATCTGAAACATAGTTTTCAATGTAGATAATTTGCCACTTTCCGAACTTTAATGATTGGAGAACATCAACTTTATGCACTTTTTCTTCGTTGGCAATAATTGGGGCAAGCTTGGCCTTTTGTTCTTCACTTAGGCTACTGTCTACGCCATCACATGGATTGGGTGTCATGCTGGCAACTGAAGCAGTTGATGTTGAAGAAGGTGATCTGCTTGCTGCAATCCGATCTTTGGAAGACAGAACTGGCTCAATTGTGAAAGGCAAGGTGCCGGACCAGAGCGCCGAAAAGAACCATACCAAACCTAGAAGTAATGCCAAACCAAGCATGTCAGCCAGTTGAGGTGTTATCCATTTAGATATTTTTGCCATAGCTCTTCAAAGATTCACTACAGTCCGTTATTGGCCGGCTGGAGTCCTTCGACCATGTTACCAGTGACAGTCTGCTTCACATCAGTCTGCAGCCACTCGTCTTTCATTTTCTTCGCATCTAATGGGTAATCAAACGAAAAGCAATTAAGCCGGCCGCACCCATGGCAAAGATCCCGAGTACAGTATAGATAACAACATAGAAATAGAATCGACCAGGCGAATCCACCTTTCTAATAATGAAAAACTTATTCGCATTCAAATACGAGCGACTGTATTGTCTAGCTCGCACTTGACCAGACCTCAACAAACACGGCACTTCGCCAAGAAGCCCAATCGCGCATGCTAAAAATATGATGCCTAGAACGGGTGCAGTTATTTTTTGAGCGATTACACCCAGAAGCAATCCAATAGTTACCAAAGCGACTGCAATCCATGTATGCAGGCCACGAGCCATACCCGTGGAAACCAGCGAGCTTTCAACTTCAATCTCCGGAGGATGATTTGGAATCAAGTTTTATGTCTCCAATTGGCCGCGAGTTGCCTGTTTGCATTCGCAAACATTGATGTCCGTAACTTGTTCAACTTCAGACCTTCATTATTCATTTTATCTTCAGTCCCAGGTTAACCCTCAAGGGACAGTCATTTTCGAAAAACACCTAGTAGCTTCCTAGCACGGTTATATTTATATGATAGGTCTTTCTCCATTAAGCTGCCTTTCATATCTGTATTGATTAACTCTTTTTTCTTTTTCCTCTCTTTTTACTTGCTCATACAACGGAGCGAATACTTCCTCATAAACATCAATTGAAATCTGTGCGGCAATTTCCCCGTTCCCTCCTTCATTACATAAACATCTCGAAACTAATTTACTTGTCGGCGTATGGCAATGAGGGCAGTCACTATAGGTCCGAAGAAATTCCGTTAGCCGTGCTTCCATTCCAACGGGGTGATATTCCTTCGCAAAACTTCTTGAATACTCTTTTTCAACGTAGCAAAGAATTACGTATTTTTCAGACTTGTGTATATGGGTAAAAACATACTTAACCTCTGCCCTATCTTCATAAGGGATAGGCAATTTGAATGGTGAAGAAAGTTCCTTTCGTGAAGATACCGCATTCGTGTTTATATGAGACAAGAACGTTTTACGCGCATGGGCGACTGTTGTAAAACCTCTAAAACAGTCTTTGATTGCTTTTTCTATGGGGGAGAAGCGAAAAGATGCGGAACGTGAGTGGTAAAACCCTATATCAGTAACATCGTACCCATCGACATCAGGGTCAAGTAGCAATGCATAGCTTAGCAATTGGCGCAAATGCTGAATTGTCAGAGGCTTTACTGAAGTTTTTATATCAGTTAGAACTGATCGACCATTGCACTCGATTATGCAATCAAAATCAGCGCCATTGACAAGCCTTGAGTTAAAAAAAGACTGATTAACATTGTTGATTCGAGCTTTATAAATCTCGCTACTCGGGTCGTGCCAAGATTTAGAAAACAATCCAATTAGCGATGCAATATCATCAGCGTAGGATTTTCCTCCCAATGACTGGTAGAAAGCATCGAAGGTGTACCACGCGAGTTTATGTTCCAGACTTTCTCCATCTATAGTCTTTATCCAAGCGAGTAATTCTTCTGATATTGAGCTAGATAGTGCTTTGGGTAGATGTTCAGAGCGATACAGATGCTCCAAGACTGCTAATGCTGTTGCTGAATATACAGACTTTTCATTAGCAGCATCTCTGCCATCAAGATAGAACTTGCCTATGTCGAAAAGTGCACTAAAGAATGCAGGCTTTAAAATGCGCTCTGACTCCCACAGGATCATCGTATGATTTGCTCTAACCGTCTGATATGCGAAGCTGTCTTCAAGGCGTATTGAATTATTTGTAATCGTGTATCGAAGTAAATAATCTGTTGCAGTTCCACCAAACGAATACGAAGTTATGGAGCTGGGTTTATATGACAACGGAAGCGACTGCTTATCATTTCGCAAACTTTGAGATAGGTGAGCCATCATTCCAGATTTATCCTCAAATCTTTCGAAAAACTGGCGTATGGGACTGTCTTTTTGTTTGAGTTGACTTGTTAGTGACATTTCAGAATCCCTTCACATTTGCAAAGATTTTGCAATCCATGCCTTATATTTTGTGTCACTCGCAGGCATATAAATCAGAGAGTATCTTCGGCGCTTTAAGCATACATCGACGGCTGCTATTGGCCGCATTCTGCCTGTTCGACATTGCCGATGCCAATGTCTGCTGTTTTACCATTAACCGCCATAAGTGCTAGAGGCAACACTACTTTGAAATCAAATGATGGGGAGGTTGGTCTACGTACTCACCATCAACCGCGTCATACCACAAGAGCTTTCCTGTGGTTCTCTCAACCCTGAGTCTGACAACTATGGGTTGTACCCTCGGGTCACCGCCGCACTTTCCTCCATGATGCTCACTTATGCCAATGTTATAAACTAAATTTGTTGAGTCTATTACCGCATACCCTAAACATTCCTTTGGGGTGTTCGAGTAAAGAAGACCATTAGCAATTACGTTCTTAATGACGATATCAATGGCTTCTTTTTCATTTGCCACTAATGTATTGGCGACTGCTGTATCCGTTATCAGAAAAGTAATAGCGCACAGAATTATCCAACTGATTCGTTTCATGCTGCCCCTTTTTCAGTGATGAAGCCCATATTTGGAGGACACCTGCGACCGTCCGGTTTTGGCCGTGAGTTGCCGAATTCTCCTCGCAATTTTGACTGGCAGCAATGTTGCGGGGAGGGGACATTGATTATCCCAATTTGAAGCTCGGCTGATGACACAAACGAGACATTCATAATCATAGCAAATCAACACAAATACAAAATTACATGCCAGATGGTTCTTGACCAAACTCAGTCGCAGATTACGGATATCCTATTTATCGGGCTGCGACTGCTAACCGATCAGCGTGGAACGTGGCCCAGTACTCGTCCTTGTTCGTCGAAACGTACCTGGCAGGCAGTGCTCATGCGGGCGCGCATCCGTTCCCGGGCGCGCAACAGCCGCGATTTGACAGCGGGGAGAGAAAGCTGCTGTGTGGCTGCGTAGTCCTTTTGCTTCACACCTTCGAGATCGCATTTTTCGATGATGTCGCGGTCTTCCGGGGTGAGTTCCGTCAGCACGCGAGCCACGCAGGCACTGAGTGCCTGGATCGGTTCGCGGGTCGGTTCGGGTTGCGGCAGGTCCTCCGGCAATTCGATGACATCGCGCCCCAGCCGGAATTGATCGACCAGCGCATTGCGGGCCACTTGAAACAGCCAGGCACGGGAATTTTCGAGCAGGCAGAACTGCTTGCCCTGTTGCATCGCTTTGACGAACACCTCCTGCAACAGATCGTCGGCCTGATGCGCATCTTTGGAACGATGCCTGAGGTAATTGCGCAATTCGCTTTCATACGCAGTCCATGCGTGCAGCACACAGGGCAGGGAGGTTGTCATGCGCACCCCCGGCCTTGAAATGGCAGCATGAGAGGATAAATAAGCGTTGTAGTGTTGTGCATGAAGCGTTGCATGTATTTCATTTGGTCGAGGCGTCGAAGCAAGGAACAAGTCCGGGCTATGTTTTTATGCTACCAGTTATCGAGCGTGGGTTCATCCGGGCGTTTTTGGTGTTTTGTTGGTCTTGTCGGGTTTGCTACAAGACATTTCCCGATAAACCCCATTGAAATCAAGCCGCTGTCCTTGGCACGGCATTTGCGAATACGAGGGTGTCATTACCTGTGAGTGAATGCCATGCAAGCCAAGGATATCGCCGAACTGCTGAACGAACCGGCGTGCACACATAATACCAAGTCGAAGTCGGGCTGCGCGCGACCCAAGCCGGGTGCGACGGCGGGCGGCTGTTCCTTCGACGGGGCGCAGATCGCCTTGCTGCCGATCGCGGATGTGGCGCATATCGTGCACGGCCCTATCGCCTGTGCGGGCAGTTCCTGGGACAACCGCGGCACTCGTTCTTCCGGCCCGACGCTGTACCGCATCGGCATGACCACCGACCTCACCGAGCAGGATGTCATTATGGGGCGCAGCGAAAAGCGCCTGTTCCATGCCATCAAGCAGGCGGTGGACAGCTATTCGCCCAAAGCGGTTTTCGTTTACAACACCTGCGTGCCCGCGCTGACCGGCGACGACATCGGCGCGGTGTGCAAGGCCGCGGCGGAAAAATGCGGCGTGCCGGTAGTGCCGGTGGACTGTGCCGGTTTCTATGGCACCAAGAATCTCGGCAACCGCATCGCGGGCGATTCCATGTTCAAGTATGTGGTGGGTACGGCAGAACCCTTGCCGGTGCTGCCCGAACAGCAACGTCCCGGCATCACGGTGCACGATGTGAACCTGATCGGTGAATACAACATCGCTGGCGAATTCTGGAACGTGCTGCCTATGTTCGATGAGCTCGGTTTGCGCATCCTGTGCACCTTGTCCGGCGACGCGCGTTTTCATGATGTGCAGACCATGCATCGTGCCGAAACCAGCATGGTGGTGTGCGCGAAGGCGCTGCTCAACGTGGCACGCAAACTGCAGACCGAATACAAGATCCCGTTCTTCGAAGGCAGCTTCTACGGCGTGACCGATACCTCGCAGGCGTTCCGCGATTTCGCGCGCCTGCTCAACGACCCTTCGCTGACCGAACGCACAGAAGCACTGATCGCACGCGAGGAAGCGAAGATCAATGCCGCACTCGATCCCTGGCGCGAGAAGCTGCGCGGCAAACGCGTGCTGCTCTATACCGGCGGCGTGAAGTCGTGGTCCATCGTTTCCGCCTTGCAGGATCTGGGCATGGAAGTGGTCGCCACGGGCACCAACAAATCCACCGAAGAAGACAAGGAACGCATCCGCGAGATCATGGGCGAGAAGACCAAGATGATCACCGACGGCAGCCCGAAGGCGCTGCTAGGCGCGGTCAAGGAATACCAGGCAGACATCCTCATTGCAGGCGGACGCAATATGTACACCGCATTGAAGGCGCGCATTCCCTTCCTGGACATCAACCAGGAACGCGAATTCGGCTACGAAGGTTACAGCGGGATGATCGAACTTGCGCGGCAGCTCGCGCTGACCCTGCAGAGCCCGGTGTGGGAATCGGTGCGCAAACCGGCGCCTTGGGCGAAAACTTCGGTACCGGGTGTGGAGTTGGGGGCGTGAACATGAGAACTGATCGTGATTTGTTTAATCCGTTCGCACTGAGCTTGTCGAAGTGTGGGCGGATTAAACAATGCTCAGTGATGATGTGCGAAATAATTTTGGCATGTGTAGGGTGGGCACGTTTTTTGTGCCCACGCGTTTCTCGATTGCTGTCCCGCGTGGGCACAGAAGCGTGCCCACCCTACGTCTATTCGTTTTTGCTGGATTCCGGCCTACGCCGGAATGACGGGAGCATGACATGGCCGAGATACTGAAACGCAACAAAGCACTCGCGGTGAATCCGCTCAAGGCCAGCCAACCGGTCGGTGCATCGCTCGCATTCCTCGGCATCAACAAAGCGATCCCTATGATGCACGGCTCGCAGGGCTGTACTGCATTCGGCAAGGTGTATTTCGTACGTCATTTCCGCGAGCCGGTGCCGTTGCAGACCACGGCGATGGATCAGGTGTCCACGGTGATGAACGCGGACGAGAACGTGTTGCTCGGATTGAAGGCCGTGTGCGAAAAAAGCAAACCGGCGCTGATCGGATTGCCTACAACCGGGCTATCTGAAACACAGGGTACGGACATCAAAAGGCTGGTGAAGGATTTTTACGCGGCGAATCCAGAGTTCGCGCATATCCCCATCGTGCCGGTGAATACGCCGGATTTCACCGGCTGTATGGAAAGCGGGTATGCGCTGGCGGTTAAAGCGACGCTGGAGGTATTAATTCAGAGTGTTCCCCCACCCCAGCCCTCCCCCGGGGGGAGAGGGAGCTTGGTCGGCAAGCGCAAGAAACAGGTCAACGTGCTGGCCGGCTCTTTCCTCACGCCCGGCGATATTGAACACATCAAGGAGCTGATCGAGGCGTTCGGCCTGCGCCCATTGGTATTACCGGACATCGGCGATTCGCTGGACGGGCATCTCACCGAAATGGAAAGCAGCCCGTTGACGGTTGGGGGCACTCCGGTGTCGGATATTTCCAGCATGGGCGAATCCATCGCCACGCTGGTGTTGGGCAACTCGCTGTTTGAAGCAGCCGATTTCCTCAAGGAACAAACCGGGGTGCCGGACTACCGTTTCAACAGTTTGATGGGGCTGGATGCAGTGGATGGCTTCGTCGCGGCACTGGCCGGGATCAGCGGCAAGCCCGTGCCGGAGAAGATCGAGCGGCAGCGTACACAGTTGCAGGATGCGATGGTGGACAGTCATTTCATGCTGGGTTTTTCACGCGTGGCCATCGCCGGTGATCCCGATCTGCTGTATGGATTCGCCAAGCTGGTGACGGAGATGGGTTGTGAGGTGGTTGCCGCCGTGGCACCCGCACGCGCCAACATCTTGCAGGAAGTCGCTGCGGCGCAAGTCGCGATAGGCGACCTGGAAGATATGGAGAACGCGGCAAAGAAAAGCGGCGCGCAACTCATCATCGGCAATTCGCATGCGGCTGAAAGCGCGCGACGCTTGGGTATTCCGCTGCTGCGTGCCGGTTTTCCTCTGTACGACTTGATCGGCGGCTACCAGCGGCTTTGGGTCGGTTATCGCGGCACGCGTCAGGCCCTGTTCGATCTGGCCAACATGGTGGTGGAACACGGGCATCACGAGACGGAACCCTATGTCTCAATTTATTCCCAGCGGACAGGAAATGCTACGCATTTCCCCCACCCGTGCGTGGATGTTGCCGCTTTAGCGGCTTTACAACCACGGCCCACCCCTTGCGGGTGTAACCCTCCCCCAGTGGGAGAGGGGACAAACGCGAAAGACAATTTCGGAGAGGTGTGTCGTGCGACACCTGCGACTGGTCACACCTATTGAGGAGGCAGACATGACGGTAAAGATCGCTTTTGCCAGCAGTGATCGCCGCGCGGTCAATCAACACTTCGGCGCAGCCGAAGCGTTTGCGATCTATGAGCTCGATGCGAGTTCGACACGCATGATCGAAGTGGCCGAGTTCATGGAAACCGCGATGGACGGGCACGAGGGCAAGCTCGCCGCCAAGGTCGAACTGCTGGGCGATTGCGCGGCGGTGTACTGCAATGCAGCAGGCGCTTCGGCCATCCAGCAATTGCTGGCCAAGGGCATCCAGCCGATGCGCGTGGACGAGGGTACGCTGATTGATGAGTTGTTGGCGGGATTGCAAAAGAACCTGGCCAACGACCCGCCCGTATGGCTTGCGAAGCATCTCAAGAAACAGTCGGGTGCCGGGCGCTTTGCCGAAGACGAGGAATGGCAGGAATGATAGAGACGACTGCACGCGTGGTGTCAACAGACAACGGCACGATACTCGTCGAGCCGAGCAACGAGTCCGGTTGCGGCGGTTGCAAGTCGCGCAGTGCGTGCGGCGTGTCCGGGTTGGGGAAATATTTTTCCGGCAACCGCAAGGCGATCGAAGTGCATTGCGATTCAAATGTGCGTGCCGGTGATGAGCTGCAGTTGAGCATGAGCGAGGGCGACATGCTCAAGTCGGGACTGCTGGCATACCTGTTGCCCAGTGTGCTGGCGCTGGTCGGTGCGGGTGTCGGAGCATCTCTGGATATGGGCGACATTGGAGCAGTGCTGGGCGCAGCTTTGGGCGTTGTGGCGGGATTGTTGTTGGGGCGGCTGTCCGGTTGGGTACCGCATATGTACGCGAATCGAAAAGAGTAATCATTCAACCGAAGGAGAAACACCATGAATCAGGCAGTAGAACAGGACCCGTTGTTGACCACCGATTTCATCAAGGAGATGGTCAAGCAGATGCGCGCCATCGACAGCTATGGCACTTACGACGGCTGGCCCGCCGACCGTATCCTGGCGCCTTATGTAGTGACCAAGGAACAGCGCCGTGCGATCCCGGTGATCGGCGATCCGGACGAGATCATGCTGTCGCGCATCAAGGCGTTCTACAACGCGGTCTCATCCCTGATCGAAAAGGAATGCGGCCTGATGGCGGTGCCCAGCATCAACATCACACATGAAGGCTTTGGACGTGCATTGATCACCGTGGGCAAACTGGTGGTGATGGACCGTACCCTGCGCGACGTACACCGCTATGGTTACGAAAGCCTGTCCAAGATGAAGGATGAAGGCGACAAGCTGTTATCCGTGGCGCTGGAGATCATTGGCAAGTATCCGGAAGTGGCGGGACTTTAATCAGGATACGGGATTCAGGATACGGGATTCAGGATACGGGATTCAGGATACGGGATTCAGGATACGGGATTCAGGATACGGGATTCAGGATACGGGATTCAGGATACGGGATTCAGGATACGGGATTCAGGATACGGGATTCAGGGAAAGGTGGGGCTGCGGGTTTTCTGAATCCTGTATCCCGCATCCTGAATCCTCTCCGAAGGAGCGAACATGACTGAAGAAGAACTGAAAACACTCGACAAGGAAGTGAAGCGGCTCAAACGCATCTCCAGCGAATGGGCTTCGCAGTTGCACGATCTGGTCGAGGACAAGTTGCCTGCCGGGTACGAGCAGATCCCCGGCATCGCACAATCGACTTACGACGCTTGCCAGGCGTGGGCAACAGCAAACGCGAAATTGGCGGCAGCACAGAAAGAAGCACAGGGATAAAGGAAAGAGATATGTCCAACATCACCGGTATCACCCGAGGCGGTACGCCTTACGAACCCACCTTCGTCACCGCGCTCAATGCGGCCAATTGCATCGGCTGCGGCCGTTGTTACAAGGTCTGCCCGCGCAAAGTGTTCGAGCTGGTCGAACGCGGCGAGGATGACGAGAACTATGACGAGGATGAAGACAACAGCATGGTGATGACGCTTGCCAATATGCTGGATTGCATCGGCTGCGGTTCCTGTTCGCGCGTTTGCCCGAAACAGTGCCATACGCATTCACCTTTGGCGGCGGGAGCTTAATGGACATGAAGCAGATATTTTTTCTGATGAGATTCGTCATGTCCATTTCCCTCTCTCCTAGCTCTCTCCCGCAAAATGGGCGAGAGGGACGCTGTCTTGCTGCGCAAGAGAGGATTTGAGCATGGCAAGGCCAGCAAGACATGTATTTGTGTGCTCGCAGAACCGGCCTGCCGGTCATCCGCGGGGCTCCTGCGGACAGAAAGGTTGCAGCGAAGTGGTGGATGAATTCATGCAGCAGTGGCAAAAGCGCCAGTGTTTTGCGCAGGTGTTGGTGACGCCGAGCGGTTGCATCGGGCCTTGCAGCATGGGGCCGAACATATTGGTCTATCCGGAAGGCGTCATGTACAGCAACGTGACCAAAGCGGATGTGAGTGAGATATTTGACGGGCATCTGCTGGGCGGCGTGCCGGTCGAGCGGCTGAAAACGCCTGCCGACATATGGTAGCTCTAGCTTCATCGTTTCGGCTTCCTGCCAAACTTGAAGTGTTGGCCGAACGTGTCGTGTCTGCGCTGCAAAAAGAGGCGACCAACCATACTGCGACCGGCGCTGCACCGAACATCGAGTTCGCCGCCTTGCAGTTTACCCGTGTAATCGATCCGGGTAATCAGCTGCCGGGTTATGAAGGTGTGTGGCGTAATTCACGCAATGACAGGTGCGGTACACTGACCATCAACAGCGACAACAGCTTCTATGCCGAGTACGATCTGTTCTGCCCGCATCCGCGCGACCCGCGCTGGTTCGTCGAAATGGTGACGGCGTGGGGAAACGAGGAAACGTTGCGCAGTGAAGCGACATTGATACCGAGTGTATGAGGTGGCTATGAGCAGATTTCAAATGGGGGATATGGTCTTTGCGGCACATGACCTGTTCAACGAATCATTGGAAGAGACCGGCGAGAGCAGCATCCCCGGTGTCGAACCGGACGCGTTGCTGGCAGCAGCAGGCACGCGCGGTGTGGTGGTCAACGTCGGCCATGCGCAGGAAATGCCCAACGAAGAGATATATCTCGTGCGTTTCGAGATGGATGCAGATGGAACACTGGCCGAGCCCATCGGTTGCCTGAACGACGAGTTGACCGGATTAAGTTGATAATGAGAGATACCCGTGTCGCTACCGTGATTGAATATCACACGCGTAGCAAGCACGCTCTGGATCGTTACGCCGCCGGCCCCGGTACCCTGGACTGGGAAGCGCAGCCCAAAGCGTTCCGCGATTGGACAGGAACGGAGCAAGTCGCACTGCCGCGCGATGTCGTTGTATCCAATATCCCCTGGGGTGAACTTTCGGTTGCGCGCGCACCCTTGCCGCTGAATACCGCCAATCTGGGATCATTGTTGCGCTTGTGCGTCGGCCTGACTGCGTGGAAAGAATACGGCGGTTCGCGCTGGTCTTTGCGCGCGAATCCTTCATCCGGCAATCTGCATCCCACCGAAACCTGGCTGATCTGCGCGGATGTGGCCGGTATAGAAGACGGCTTGTATCACTACCAGAATCTGCACCATGCACTGGAAAAACGCGCCTGGGGAAGTGCGGCTCAGGCACAAGGTCTATGGCTGGGCTTCAGTTCCATTCATTGGCGCGAGGCGTGGAAATACGGCGAGCGCGCCTTCCGTTATTGCCAGCTCGACCTGGGGCATGCACTGGCTGCCGTGAGTTATGCCGCGGCATTGCACGGCTGGCGGCCCCGCCTGTTGAACATGGGTTCGGCGGAGATTGCAGGGCATTTGGGATTGGACCGCGCTGCCGATTTTATCGGCGTGGAAGACGAAGAGCCTGAGGTGATCATCGCGCTGGAAGCCGGTGCAGAAGAACTGCCCGGCAACTGGCAACACTGGACAGGCAAACCCGGCCTGCTCGATACCAGACCTTTATATCAATGGCCGGTGATCGATGAAGTGGCCGAAGCGACCCGCGGAGCGCCGCCTGTCGCCGATCCGTTGATCGCTGAGCCGCCTGCTGTTCGCGAATGCAATGGAGATATCCGGGCTGCCCGGGTCATCCTCAAACGCCGCAGCGCGCAGGCCTTCGACGGCCAGTCGGTGATGCCGAATGCCGTGTTCAAGAGAATGCTTTCGGGCTTGTTGCCGGGTGGTTCGCCGGTGTGGAATCTCTGGCCGTTCGCGGCGCGTGTGCATCCCGTGCTGCTGGTGCACCGGGTGGAAGGTGTCGCGCCCGGTCTGTATGCAATGCCGCGATCCGATGCTGCCAAGCCCTTGCTGCAAGCAGCCTTACGCGAGATATTTTCCTGGCAACCCTCCGACCCAGAGTTGCCCCTGTTCCAGCTGGTCGCCGCGCAAACCGGCAAGACTGCGCGCACCTTGTCCTGTCATCAAGACATCGCCACGCAATGCGCCGTCGCTTTCATGCTGGTGGCGGAATTCGCTGCCCCGGTTGCTGCCGATCCCGCTGCGTACCGCCACCTGCATTGGGAAGCCGGCATGCTGGGACATGTGATCACGCTGGAAGCAGAAGCCGCAGGCTGGCGCGGCACGGGCATCGGCTGTTTCTTTGACGATGCCGACCACGAGGTGCTGGGCCTGAAAGACGACGGGTTCCAGGTGATATATCATTATGCAGTCGGGATGGCGCTGGATGATCCGCGCATATCGACTCTACCCGCATATGAATGAATCACAAGGAACACGCATGAATGACAATCAACTCAGGTGCTGGCTGCTGCAGGCCGGATTCAGGACTTCCGACGTATTGCAAACCGGAGTCAATAGCGCGTTGCCCAATGGCACCACGCCATTGATGCACGCTGCACGCACGGGTGATATCGAGGCGCTCAAGGGACTGCTGGCACGCGGTGCGGATCCGGCTTTGATGAATGCGGACAGCAACGGCGCGTTGTGGTTCGCCTGCTTTGCCAACAGTGAAGCCTGCATCGCGGCACTGATCAATGCGGGCGCGCCGCTTGACAGCCAGAATGTAAACGGAGCCACCGCGCTGATCTATTGCGCCTCGGCAGGCAAGGCGCCGCTGGTCAGGCAATTGCTGGAGGCGGGCGCCAACCCGGACCTGATGACGCTGGACGATTTCACTGCATTGGAGCTGGCGTCCAACCTGGAATGCCTGAGAATGCTCAAGGTGGCGAGGAGTCCGGCGCATGCCTGAGCAACCGTTCAGCGTAAGCGGAACCCGGCATCGTCTGCTGGGCAAGCAGATCGAATTGCAGTTGGCACGGGATTTCGTCCTGAAATTCACGCCGGCAGAGGCATCCAGCCTTTCATTCGCGCTGGTCGCCGTGCGCGACGGCATCAGTCCGGAACGCGAAATCTACATGAGTCCTATCGCCAGCGATGAGGCATTCGTCGGAACGGTACTGGATCATGGGATTAGCATCGCGATGCCGGTCGGCGCGCTTGAGCTGAACTGGTCCAAGGTCGGATTGCTGGCCGAATCACTGGCGGCGGCGATCGCTTAGTACGTCCGACGCCGGCGTCAGGGCAGATCGACCTGCTTGACGGGACGGTTCTTCAGGTCGATGAATTTATCCAGCACCGCAAACAGGTCGGTAAATATCTGCTTGCCGCAGGCCTGTTCGAGATAGGAATATTGTTTGTCGATCAGGGGGCCGATCTTGCTCAGCAGTCTGGTTCCCTTGCGCGACAGATGCACGATCACGCGGCGCTGGTCACCCGGTATACCGTCGCGCTCGATCAGTTCGACTTCTTCCATACGCGACAATATGCCCGCCATGCTGGGACTCGAGATCTGGCACATGTCGCAAAGCTCTCGCGGTTCCATCTGTCCGTGTTCATCCAGCGCGCGCAATATCCGCCATTGCTGCTCGGTCACGCCGAAGTGGTTGAGGATGGGCCGAAAATGTGACATCAGGCTGTCCCGCGCTTTCAGCATGCGCTGGGGCAGGTTAGGGTAGGTGATGTGGTGCTTCAAGTTGTTCTCCGTTTCAACACGTGCATGGTCTGGAATTCAATCGATTTTGTCGGGCCAATTGTACATGCTGGCTCACTCATACAATGCCTGCCCGCAGGGTCATTTCACCTGCGGCGGGCAAGACCAACAATTTATTTTGGTATAGTTCGCCGACTGTTATCGAAAACAATGTGCTTCTGAAAATTCCATGTTGCGTTCTCTTGGCCGCTCCGATGTTCTGACCACGACCCTGGCTGCTGCCGGCATATTGATGGTGACCATGGGCGCGCGCCAATCGCTGGGGCTGTTCGTCGGGCCGATCGGCACGTCGACGGGGCTGGACATTGCGACCATCAGCCTGGCCCTGGCCATCGGGCAGTTCACCTGGGGTGCGATCCAGCCTGTCGCCGGCGCTGTCGCCGACCATTTCGGCCCGCGCGCCGTGCTGATCGGCGGGCTACTCCTGCTCGCTTTGGGCAGTGCCGTCACGCCGTTCGTGCATTCCGGTTTCGGGCTGACCTTTACACTCGGACTGCTTGCTGCCATAGGCGCGGGTGCGGGCAGCTTTTCGGTGCTGATAGGCGCGGCGGCGCGGCGCCTGCCCATAGAAGCGCAGGGTTCGGCTTCGGGTGTTATCAATGCCGGCGGTTCCTTCGGCCAGTTCGTCTTTGCGCCGATCCTGCAAAAACTGATTCAGTCGGTGGGCTGGATGGGCGCGATGTGGACGATGGCGGCAATGACCCTGACCGCGCTCCCTCTGGTCGGCAAGTTGACCAGGCCGGTGGACAAGCCGATCACTCACACGGATGCAGATCACGGAGTGCTGAAAGCGATCGGCAGCGCGATGAAGGATCGCAGCTATCTGCTGCTACATGCAGGTTTCTTCACCTGCGGTTTTCATATCGCTTTCCTGGTCACGCATTTGCCGGGCGAAGTCCATCTGTGCGGGCTGCCGCCTTCGGTGGCAAGCTGGTCGCTCGCCATCATCGGTCTGGCCAACATATTCGGGAGCCTCTACGCGGGCTGGTGCATTGCGCGCTACCGCAGCAAATACATCCTGGCAGCGATGTACGCTTCGCGCGTGCTTCTGATCGGGTTCTACCTGTTGATGCCGCGCACAGAGCTGACCTTCTATCTGTTTGCGGCAGGCCTCGGCTTCACCTGGTTGGCGACGGTGCCGCCGACCGCGGCCATCGTCGGAAAGCTGTTCGGCTTCCGCTATCTGGCGACGCTGTTCGGACTCACGCTGTTGACCCACCAGATCGGCGGCTTCTTTGGAGCTTACCTGGGCGGGCTTGCGATCAGCCGGTTCGGTGACTTCGGCTGGATGTGGTACGCGGACATGGCGCTCGCCACGTTTGCCGCCATCATCAACCTGCCTATCCGTGAAGCGCCCGTTGCCGCAAAGTTATCACTGGCCTGACTGAAAACTCATCGATATCAAGGGGTAAGCGGCGAGCATCCGGTTCGCGTTTACCGATACCGGAAAGATCAGGGTTGCCTTTGCTTGCGTAAGCCGGAATACTGGGCAGCCTTTTTGGCCAATAAAACTAAATCTGGGGGGCTGGGTAAGTCACCCAAGGGAGAGAATATGAAGCGCTTGACCGGTCATTTGTATTTCTGGGTTCTGCTGGCCATTCTTGCCGGGGGCACGCTGGGCTATTTTGCCCCCGCCACTGCGGTGACACTTAAACCGCTTGGCGATGGCTTCATTGCCCTGGTCAAGATGCTGATCAGTCCGGTGATTTTCTGTACGGTCGTCCTCGGCATTGCCGGAGCCGGCGACATGAAGAAGGTCGGCCGTGTTGGCGGCAAGGCGCTGCTCTATTTTGAAGTCGTATCGACGATAGCGCTGGCCATCGGTTTGACGGTGATGAATCTTATCCGGCCGGGCGCCGGCTTCAATGTCGATCCGACAACTCTCGATGCCAAGGCCGTGGCCAATTACGCCAAGGTGGCCTCGGAGCAAAGCTCGGTGGACTTCATTCTCCACATCATTCCCAAGACCTTTACCGACGCCTTCACCGGTTCCGGCGATCTGCTGCAGGTGCTGCTGGTCGCCATCCTGTTCGGTTACGCGATGATGCACATGGGCAAGGCAGGGCAGCAGGTGCACCATTTTATAGAGGAGTGTTCGCATATCTTCTTTGCGATGATGAACACCATCATGAAAGTGGCACCGCTGGGTGCCGGAGGGGCCATGGCTTTCACCATCGGCAAATACGGCATCGGTGCACTGAAGCCGCTGGCAGCACTGATGGGCAGTTTCTACCTGACCTGCCTGCTGTTCATCATCATCGTCCTCGGCACCATAGCCTTGCTGGTCGGGTTCAATATCTTCCGGTTCATTTATTACATCAAGGAAGAACTGCTGACCGTGCTCGGTACTTCCTCCTCCGAGTCGGCGCTGGTGCCGTTGATGGGAAAACTGGAGCGGCTCGGCTGTTCGAAATCGGTGGTGGGTCTGGTCGTGCCCTCGGGCTATTCGTTCAACCTTGACGGCACCAACATCTATCTCACCATGGCGGCACTATTTGTCGCCCAGGCACTCAATATCGACCTCACACTGACTCAACAACTGTCCATCCTCGGCGTCGCGATGCTGACTTCAAAAGGCGCTTCCGGTGTGACCGGTGCCGGGTTTATCACGCTTGCCGCGACGCTGGCTGTCGTGCCGTCTATCCCGGTGGCCGGTCTCGCGTTGATACTCGGCGTCGACCGTTTCATGTCGGAAGCACGCGCGCTGACCAATTTCATCGGCAACGGTGTCGCCACGATCGTCGTCTCGAAATGGGAAAAGGAATTGGATCACGCGGTACTCAAGGATGAGTTGGGCGCCTAGTGCGTCTTGACGTTCTCCGGTCATCCGACCGGAGAACGTTGCGTCAAGTTCATTAAGTTTTTTGAATCAGCTGCCATGCATCTGCTCTCTTGCTGCAGAAACGAGCGGATTAATAGCCGGTTTTTCGTCCCTGTATGACAGGCATATCAGCATCACTGATCAGAGACCAGATCAGCCGAGCAATGGACTCGGAGGCAATGACCGTGTGGACATTCTGTGTGTTCAGGAATTTTTCACGCAGTTCCTTGCGTGTTTCCGGCAAGCCGGTCAATTCGAAGACAATGTCGATCTTGTCGCCCATGGCGGCGATCTCATCCAGACTGGCGATCCTGATTCCGTTTGCCACGGCTTGAGCTTTGGCTGGTGTGTCTGCGCGTTCAGCAACGCAAACCAGATTGATGTTTTGTTTCTTCTGCAGCATCGCGTCGAGAAAAGCCGATCCGATCCGGCCCAGTCCGATGATGGCAATATTCTGTTTGTTCATACTTCCTCCCAAGGTTAGATCAAGTTACAACAAGACGCGAACGAGAAGCAGCATATGAACATTATGGGGGGCGTCTCGCGCACCCCGCATCATTGCTGTTTCCGCATTGAATGGAATCAGCTCGGTTCCTTGTACTCATTTTCCAACAGCTTCGCTTGCGCTGCAGCGAGACGGGCAATAGGCACGCGCGGACCGGAACATGAGACATAGTTAAGCCCGACGTGATGACAGAAACGGATGGAGCCCGGGTGTCCGCCATGTTCGCCGCAGATGCCGATCTTCAAGTCGGGATTGGTCTTGCGGCCCCTTTCTACCGCCATTTTCATGATCTGTCCCACTCCCTTGATGTCCAGCACTTCGAACGGATTGTCTTCCAGAATGCCAGTTTCGTTGTATGCGGGCAGGAATTTGTTTTCCGCATCTTCGCGGCTGAACGAAAAGGTAGCTTGCGTCAAGTCGTTGGTGCCGAAGGAAAAGAACTCGGCGATTTCCGCCATGCGTCCGGCACGCACGCAAGCACGTACTACTTCCAGCATGGAACCGAACTTGAATTGCACATCAATGCCGTGAGTCGCGTTTACTTCTGCATGGATGCGTTCCACGTAACTATGGATGCGCTTGAGCTCTTCCACAGTCGCCACTTGTGGCACCATGATCTCGGGGTAGATAACGAGCCCTTCCTTTGCGCACAGTGCGGCGGCTTCGAGTACAGCACGTATCTGCATTGAGTAGATCTCGGGATACGTGATGCCCAGACGCACGCCGCGGTGGCCCAGCATCGGATTGACCTCGGCCAGTGCGCGGACTTTCTTCAGGACTACCTCTTTCTTGCTGATCACATCTTCTTCCAGATGCGACTCTTTGAAGTCATTCAGGCCGCCCATGAGTTTGGTCAGGCCGTCTGCATATTGCTGATATAGCTTGGGATTTAGTAGCTTGAGGGTCTCGGGCAGTTCTTCCAAGCCCTTGATGGTGTCGCGCAACTGGTGCAAGTGTGCAATCTCCAGTTCAAGTTGCGCGGCGGTCGGCAGGAATTCGTGCATGGGCGGGTCGAGCAGGCGCACCGTGACGGGCAGTCCCTTCATCGCCTTGAAGATTCCCTTGAAGTCGGCACGCTGTATCGGCAACAGACGATCCAGCGCTGACTGGCGCTCTTCCTGCGTTTCGGCCAGGATCATTTCCTGCACGATGGGCAAGCGGTCAGTGCTGTTGAACATGCGTTCGGTGCGGCACAGGCCGATGCCCATGGCACCGAACTCACGCGCGCGCTGTGCATCCCCGGGTGTGTCGGCGTTCGCCATCACTTTGAGCCGGGACATCTCGTCCGCCCAGGACAGCAGTGTGGCCAGTTCCTCGGAGAATTCTGCCTCCACCGTCGGCACTTCACCCGCATACACATGGCCGGTACCGCCGTTGATCGTGATGACATCGCCTTCCTGCAGGACGGTGTCGCCGATCTGGGCACTGCGCAGCACGTCGTTGATGACGATCTGCTCGCAACCCGAGACGCACGGCTTGCCCATGCCGCGCGCCACCACCGCCGCGTGCGAAGTCTTGCCGCCGCGGCTGGTCAATATGCCCTGTGCCTGGAAGAAGCCGTGGATGTCCTCCGGCTTGGTTTCCTCGCGCACCAGGATGATCTTCTCGCCGGCGCGGCCGCGCGATTCGGCAGTGTCGGCATCGAACACGATCTTGCCGGATGCGGCGCCGGGCGAGGCGGGCAGACCCTGCGCCAGTGACTTGCCGTGGAAGTTCGGCGCCAGTTGAGGCACCAGCAACTGCTCCAGTATGGCCGGTTCGATACGCAACAGCGCGCGTTCCTTGGTGATCAATCCCTCGTTGAACAATTCCACCGACGTGCGCACCATGGCGCGCGCGTTCATCTTGCCGTTGCGTGTCTGCAGGCAATACAGGATGCCTTTCTCGATCGTGAACTCGAAATCCTGCACTTCGTGGTAATGCGATTCCAGCCGGTTGTGCAGCGTGATCAGCTGGCGGTAGATCTCCGGCATTTCCTTTTCCATCTCGGCGATGGCCTTGGGTGTGCGTATGCCCGCCACCACATCCTCGCCCTGCGCATTGGTCAGATATTCACCGTAGATAAGGTTCTCGCCGGTGCCGGGGTTGCGCGTGAAGCCCACGCCCGTGCCCGAGTCGTTGCCCATGTTACCGAACACCATGGTGCAGATATTCACCGCGGTGCCGTTGGCCTGGTCCTTGGTGATCTTGAATTGCCTGCGGTAATCCACCGCGCGCTTGCCCATCCAGGAGCCGAACACGGCGCCCACGGCGATCTCCAGTTGCTCGTAAGGATCCTGCGGGAAGGGTTTGCCTGTATGGCGTTCCACGATGGCGAGGAACTCCTTCGCCAATTCCTTGAGATGGTCGACATTCAGGTCCAGGTCCTGCGGTGCGCCGTATTTGCGCTTGATCGCGCTCATGCTCGCATCAAAATGTTCGTCGCTGATATCGAGCGCGATCTTGCCGAACAGCTGGATGAAACGGCGATAGGTGTCGTAAGCGAAACGCTCGTTGCCGGTCTGCTTGATCAGTCCCTTGAGCGAGACTTCATTGAGGCCGAGATTGAGGATGGTATCCATCATGCCGGGCATGGACATCGACGAACCGGAACGCACCGAGACGAGCAAAGGGTTCTTGTCGCTGCCGAAGCCCTTGCCGGTCTTCTTTTCCAGCGCCTGCATGTGCGTCCTGACGGAGTCCATCAATCCCGCGGGCAACTGGTTCTTTTCCAGATAGGCATTGCAGGCATCGGTGGTGATGGTGAAACCGGGCGGGACGTTCAAACCGATCTGCGTCATCTCGCACAGGTTCGCGCCCTTGCCGCCGAGCAGCATCTTGTTCTTGCCATCACCCTTTTCAAAATCGTAAATGTATTGATTGCTGCCGGTCATGGTGAATCTCCCTCACAGTGCATGCGTAAAAGAAACCAAAGTACTTCGAGTGAACTATAGCGGTCGTGGAAGCCGAGTTTATTGCTGGCATATTGTGACAGCTCGCACGGGAGTGCATTGACGCATATCAGGGTCAATAATTAAAGGGGGGAGACTTGAAAAAAATGGAATTGCAGGCGGGGAGCGTCTTAAAGCGGCAACCCGAAATCCGGCGAAATCTGTTTCAACCAGGCATCCAGCCGTGCATCGCTGAGTGCCTTCTGGTTTTCCTGATCCAGTACCAGGCCGACGAACTGGCCGTCGACAAGGGCCTTGGACGCAATGAAATCATAGTCATCGGCAGGCCAGGCGCCAACCATCTTTGCGCCACGGGCAGTGAAAAACTCATACAGTATGCCCATTGCATCCACAAACTCTTCAGGGTATTTGTCCTGATCGCCAAGCCCGTATAGTGCAATGGTCTTACCACTGAAATCCACGTCCTTGAGTTGCGGCAAAAACTCTTCCCAGCCGCCCCCCATGCAATCGGTGGAAAGACCGGGCAATTGCCCGCCACCCAGCGTGGAAGTCCCGAAGACAAGATGGGTATAGCCGGCCACCAATTCGGCGCTGGCCTTGTTGACGTTGAGCGCCTCGGCCATGGTGTCATCGTCATAGCGTTTCTTGATCAGCTTGGCGATGCGCCGGGTGTTGCCGGTGCTGCTGGCGAAGAACAATCCGATGCGTGACATGGATACTCCCTGTTAAAGCTGCCGATTGTTGTGAATCCAACAATCGACAGGTGATGCGACAGAAGAATCAGACCGGACCGCGTCCCGCGCGCTTCAGTTCGACCGTCCGCGTCAACGCTTCCTCGAACGACACTTTGTCGCCCTTGGGCTTGTAGTCGGCCAGTGCCTTGTAAACCGTGACGATCTTTTCGGTCGCGGACTGGCCCTTGAAGTCGCCCTTGTCCAGCGCCGCGATGTCGATCAGCTCGTTCCAGATCAGGCCTTCCTGCATGCCGATGGCGGCGATGCTCAGGCCGCCGGCCTCGATCACCAGTGGCTTGTTGATGTTCACCACGAACAGGATGACGCGCACGTCCGGCGCGAAATCGGCCTGGTAGTAGGCCAGCACCTTGGGCAGCAAGGCGAGTTCATCAAGGCTGCCCACGTAGAGCTTGATCTTGTCCTCCTCGGCCAGCACGATGGTGTTCTTGATGGTGGCCGTAGGCGGTTTGCGGTGACCCAGTGCATCGCCGACCTCGCCCAGTGCCAGCACCAGATCGCCGCGGTAAGCCGCATAACCGGCTTCGGCTTCCTTGAAGTTCATGTTGAACAGCAAACCTTTTTGTTCGTATGTGTCGAATAGCATGGGGCACCTTGTCGTAAAAGAATGTTGGAGCCTTGTGTTCAGCAATATCCGTACCAATGTTGAGGGTGCTTTTCAGTTACTATTTGAGCCGTTAATCCAGACCTGTTATGCAACAACGATGAGCAAAGCTTTTACACGCGATACCGATGACGAAGACGACGATGAGCTGGCGCCATTGCCGGCGATTCCGGCCGGCACCAAGAACTACATCACCCCGGCGGGCTATCGCCGCCTGAAAGAGGAATACATGCAGCTGCTGGATGTGGAACGTCCTGCACTGGTGCAGACCGTCGCCTGGGCGGCGTCCAACGGTGATCGCTCGGAGAACGGGGACTATATATACGGCAAGAAGCGGCTGCGCGAGATCGACCGGCGTTTACACTTCCTTGCCAAGCGACTGGAGAATTCCGAGGTGATCGACCCGGCGCAGCGCAAGGGTTGCGAGCAGGTTTTCTTCGGTGCGACGGTGACGGTATGCCACGGCGACGGCACGGAACGTACTTATAGCATCGTCGGCATCGACGAGGCGGACGTGGGCAGCGGGCGCATCAGCTGGGTGTCGCCGCTGGCGCGCACGCTGCTCAAGGCGCGCGCGGACGACGCTGTGATGTTGCAACTCCCCGATGGTGTCGAAGAGTTGGTCGTGGTTGAAGTTGTCTACCGGAGCATTGATCTGTAAATATTGAAGGTCCGCAAACCTCATTGCCGTTCGTGAAGTTCCGCGTTGTGCCAGTAACCGACATTTTACGGGTTGATTCTTCAAACTCCGGGAGCCATTGATGGGCAAGTTTGATCCGTTTGGATGATTCAGTTTAACCAAACGTATTTCTTATTATCGAAACAATACTCCCGACAAAATCAAAAAAGCAAACACCATTCCCACCATGATTAAAACTGCCACGTACACAAGTTCACGATTTTTTAAATTTGCGTCGTCTTCAGGCGCAATAAATTTCAGAGTAGACATTTTGACTCTCCTTGTTAATCAGCCAATTTCAAACAGCCTCCATCGAATGCGGTTCAAACATTCGATGGCTACACCTTTTTACTTATTTATCAGGTTTGGTAACGCCACATAAGATTGCGCCTATTGCCAGTCCTATCAGCAATCCTGCCAACCCGATATTTCCGCCAATAGAATCCTTGAATTCGTCCCCGCCAATCATCCAAGATACGAAAAAGAAGAAGAGGGCAATGGAAAACCAGATTACTTCTCCAACGGACAAAGCGAACAAGTTCGGGCTTCTGGAGAAATGTACATCGTGTAAATGAATGGAGTGCATGATCGTCTCCTTCTTCGACATTAGTAAGAACTACTAATTTCAAGACCAGCTAATCTGTCAAAAGACATTAGCTAGGGAATTTATACTCCTTTCGAAACGAGTTGTACATCATGCAACGTCCATGGCTGGCGCGTACACATGCAGAACTTTTTTGAGTAATCATCGCATAGAGAAATTATTGAAAGAGTGACCTTCTGCTTGTCGAAAGAAGAAGGTCGGCATTGAGCAATCACTGCCCGAAAGCTACCGGTCGACATCGACGGATTAACCGTCATTCATGTTCTCAAACAATTTATCAATGCTGTGCAGATTGAAGCGCTCATGCAGGCGGTCAATCCTATTTTGTGAGAAAGATTTTCTCTTGATCTGGGAGCCTGCAAATATTTTGTATCGACCTATCTCCCGGCAAGTAGGGATCGAATTGATTACGACAAGATCGACTCAGCCCCTTGCCGCGAGCTTGACTGGCGCTGCCGTGAACGAGGCCGCCGGAGGCTGGATCTCCGCGAAATCCAGCGCGATCCATTCTGTAGCAACGGAGAGAAAGACCTTGCGGGCAAAACTCTGCTGTGCCGCGTGATTCTGGAAGACCTCGATGGCGGACTGGCTGGACAGGGTGACTGACCAGCAGTAGTGATACTTGCCGTCAGGTTGCAGGGCCTGTCCAATGCGGATGTTGCGCACGCCGGGTATCGTCAGCATGGCAGCCTTGCCCTCGCGCATGATGGAAGCGATCTCGATGTCGGAGGTTTCATTGGCAGTTTTGTAGAGGACGATGTGCTCCACTTCCTGCCAGGGGCGGCACTGCGCCAGCACTTCCGCTGCCCGTCCGCCGCTGCCCCAGATGCGGATGCAGCGTTCGGTCTCTTCGCTTACGGCTTCGCGTACGCCGGTCATCAGCGTGCTGTAGCTGTCGCCTGTATTGGCTGCCGCGTTCTCTCTGATCCGCCGGCCAGCGACATCGGCCAGGCCTGTGTAGTAATTGATCTTGGCTATGCCGTGAGAAATGAGCCGCCTGAACTGCTCATCGCTCAGACCGGTACCGCCGTGTATCACCAGGGGTACATCAACCGCTTCGCGTATCTTGTCCAGCCGGTTGTAATCGAGCTTCGGCGTACCCTTCATCCGACCGTGCACCGTGCCAACCGAGACTGCCAGGCAATCCACGCCCGTGCGCTCCACGAATGCCTTGGCCTCGACCGCGGATGTGTATGCAAGCTCA
Source organism: Sideroxydans sp. CL21 (assembly GCF_902459525.1). Lineage (NCBI taxonomy): Bacteria > Pseudomonadati > Pseudomonadota > Betaproteobacteria > Nitrosomonadales > Gallionellaceae > Sideroxydans > Sideroxydans sp. CL21. The sequence continues at coordinate 2,676,963 of NZ_LR699166.1, read as the reverse complement.
CCCGGATGTTCCTCGGCACTTTCTCCCTCCACGCCGGGCACATAGCCCAGCTCGCCTTCCACGGTGATGCCGCAGGCATGGGCCATGGCAACGATGTCGCGGGTCTGCCGCAGATTTTCCGAGAACGGCAGCATGGAAGTATCCACCATGACCGCGTTGCAGCCGGCCGCAATGGCGTGCACGGCAGATGCCTGACTGGTGCCGTGGTCGAAGTTGATCGCCACCGGCACGGCTGCCCGCCGTGCGACCGCAACCACGGATGGTACGAACAGGTCGAAATCGTGTCCGGAAAAATGCGATGCGATCAGGTTCAGCACCACCGGCGCCCGGCTGTCTTCGGCAGCCTGCATCACGCCCTCCAGAAAATCCTGGTTGGCCACGCCAAACGCACCCACCGCATAATTGTGGCGGTGGGCGTGATTGACGATGTCGGCAAGATGAACGAGGGGCATGGCAGCGTCCTTACTTCTTGGCGTTCAGTTTAGCCAGTGCTTCGTCCGCGGACAGGTCATAGCGCGCGCGTTCCTTTTTCGCCGCGGCTTCCAGCGCAGTATCGATGGCGGGAAACTTCAGCGCGAGGATGCGTGCGGCCAGCATGGCCGCATTTTTCGCGCCGTCTACCGCCACCGTGGCGACTGGCACGCCCGGCGGCATCTGCACCGTGGACAGCAAAGCATCGAGGCCGGACACGACGCCGCCCGAAAGCGGCAGGCCGATCACCGGCAGACGGGTGTGGCCTGCGATCACGCCAGCCAGGTGGGCGGCCATGCCCGCGCAACCGATCAGCACCTGCACGTCTTCCTTGTGCGCACGCTGGATATAGGCCAATACCTTGTCCGGCGTGCGGTGGGCAGAAGCCACCACGATCTCGCTGGCGATGCCGAGTTCGGTCAGGGTGTCGCGCACCTTGACCACGGTGGGCAGGTCATTGGGGCTGCCCGTGAGGATGCCGACCAGGATCTTCCCTGCCGGTTTGCTGGAAGTAGTTTTCGCTGATGCTGTTTTCGTCATTCGTGTTCTCCTGTGTATCGATCAAAACATGGATAATTATTGCTGACTGCCATTCCTGGGGGTGTTCATGGAAATCACCTGCTACCGCAATCCCGAGATCGCGCGCGAGCCGCGATCCCTGCCTGCCGCAACCTATAACCTGGCGCATACGCTGCTGTCGCGCACGAGCTCCGGCTGCCTGTTCATCCCGATCCGCGCCATGCAATACCTGGCGATACTGGATGCGGAAGAACTCGTATTCCTCGACGGCGAACGCAAGTGCTGGATCGACATCGCCTGGCGCAACTTCCGTCCGCAGCAGCGCAACTCGCTGGACGATCCGGTTGCCTATGAAGCGGTCTACTATCAACCCTCGGCAGCCGGACTCATGGCACGCCTGCAAGCAGAACTGCCGCGCGCACTGAACGATCTCGCCGCCAAGGGGCGCTTCGACGGCATCGCGCGAGTCATTAAATTCACTGCACCCGAACGCGACTGATCGTCGCCACCTTATTCGTCCTCGCCCAACTCCGCATTCCATCCCCGGTCTCGCGCCGTGGTGATGGCTGTCGCGTATAACTTCGTATGGCGTTCGCGCAGATCTTCCGGCAAACGGCTGGGCAGATGCGCATAGGGCTCCCAGGCCGCGTACACCTTTTCGTACAGGTTCTGCATGCGTGCCGAATCCCAGCCCGCGCAGGTTTCCGTTTCCGGCAGGATGCCGAATACCCAGGCATCGCGCACGAGTCGGCCCAGATGGGTCAAACCTGCATTGGTGTCCTGGTCGATCCCGATATATGTCTGTAGTGTCATCTCGTCAGTCCTGCGTAAAGCATTGGCAACTTCTCTGGCAAACGTTCTACATGGTCCACGACCATGTAGTTCCGTGCCCCGAATATCCGCGAGACGTATTGGTCCGCTCGCGGGTCGAGTGACATGCAGAAAGTCGTCACGCCCGAACGCGTCATTTCCTCCACGGCTTTCTTTGTGTCGTAACGCAGATACTGCGGATCGCGCACGTCGACATCCGCCGGTTCGCCATCGGTGATCACCAGCAACAGTTTCTTTGCCGATTTCTGCAGCTTCAGGTAATGCCCTGCATGACGGATGGCCGCGCCCATGCGCGTGGAAAGATGGCCGCTCATGCCCGCCAGTCTCGACTTGGGCACTTCATTATAGGGCTGGTCGAAATCCTTGAAGCGGGCATATTCGACATTGTGGCGACCGTCGGAACAGAAGCCGTGGATCGCGAACGGGTCGCCAATCTTGTGGATGGCGTCCGCCAGCAACACGGTGGCCTGGCGTTGCAGATCCAGCACGCTGTAATCCTGCCCGCTGACCTTGTCATTGGTGGATTCCGACAGGTCTAGCAGCACCATGACCGAAATGTCGCGCACCTTGCGTACCGAGCGCATCATGATGCGCGGATCGGGCTGCTCTCCCATGCGGATATCGATCATGGCGCGGATCGCCGCATTGACATCCAGCTCGTCGCCGTCCTCCAGCTTGCGTATGCGCGTCACGCCTTGCGGTTGCAGGGCATCGAGCAGGAACTTCAGCCGGCCTATGGTGCGTTTGTGCTGTGCGGCGATGTTGTCGATCAGCTGCAGGTCGCCCGCCTTGGGTCGTTTCTCCAGCACCGTGGCCCAGCCCGGACGCTCGAGCTGGATCTGGTAGTCCCACTCGGCATAGTGGTACGGTTCGGAGACCGGCTCCTTGCCTTCCAGTTCGTTGTACGACTTGCCCATGTCCTCGTAGGGGAAGAGTTCGGTGCCGAGCACCCAGATCTCTTCCGCATCGTCGCCCGCGGTCTCGACATCGAGTTCGTTGGCGAATTCCATCAGGCTGACGTGCTTTCGCACCTGCTTCGGTGCTTCATAACCGGCCGCCATCGCCTTGTCGAAATCGAATTCCTCGAATTCCCAGAAGTAGCGGTTGTCGTCGCGGTAGGGCGCAGTCAGCACATCGCTGCGCGGGTTGAAGGCGATGCGCTTGGTGCGGAACTCGTGCGCCAGTTGCACACCGATGTCCCAGGATATCTGGTTGCTGTCGAGGCGATCCGTGGCCTGCTTGAACAGAACGCGTCCTTGCGCGATCCACGGGTCGCTGTCCTGGTAGTTTTCGTCCAGCAAGGCGCGCGCCAGGCGGTTGAGATAATCGCCGGCCGACTCGCCCTGGCCCGCCTCAATGGAGTGCAACTGCACCCACAGCTTCTTGAGGCCCGGGAACCGGTTCGCTGCCAGTGTTTCCACTCGGGCATCCTCGATGACGCTGATCACCGCCATCTGCCATGGATTGAGCGCCTCGGCCGAGATCGGCTCGCGCGTGTAAACGAGATGCGCCGCACTGTGCGCTGCCGCGGCACGGTATAACTCAAGCCCCGGCAGCTTCGTTTCACCGATAGTGAAATCATCGTAGGCATCGGGGAGGTGGATGAAGTAACCCTCCACATAGGGACGATAGCCCTCGCGCGACTCGAAATCCCCGGAGGTCGGCTTCATGAAGAAATCCCTGGCCCAGAGTGCGCGCAGATACATATTGATACGACGCTGCACATCGATGAAGAGCGTGCCCTTGCGTTCCTTCTGCAGCATCGCCAGCGATTCCTTCGACTGCAGGCTGAAGTAGTTGGCCTGCTCGGGATAGTTGGTGCGGTGCGCATGCGCGCCCCACAATGCCCAGCGGCGCAGGCCGCCCAGAGTGAGCTGGCTGAAAAGTTTTCCCAGGTTCTCCAGCATCGGGCGCACGCCGCGCGGCGCCTGTGCCAGAAGCGTGGAGAGGAACTGCAGGTAAGCGCGGAACAGCGCTTCATCGCCGAGGCGGTTGGCCGCCGTGGGCGCCGTGCTGAGCACCAGTTCGATCACGGCGCCCGAGGTCTTGGAGGCCAGCGCCAGTGCGATCTGCACCAGGTCCGGCACGGCATCTTCGCCGATCTCCTTGGCCACCAGCGGCGCGTGGTCGATCCAGGTGGCAACCAGTTCATCTCCCTTGCCGAGACTCTTCAGCGCTGCGGCGCCTTTCAGGTAATTGTCCAGGCCGCGTGCACTGAATACTTTGGCTGCATCCGGCCAGGCGGCGCGCAGGCTTTCCTGCAACTCCGGCGAGAGCGTGTCGAGCAGTTCCTGATAGTCTCCAAGATTGATCGCCATGGTTATTCCGTCACCAAAGACATTAAGTTATACGGGTTCGATTGGCCGCTGTGCGGCCTGATGCGTGCCGCATGATCAAAAGAACGTGGTCACCGCCGCGTCCAGCGCATCGCGCATGTCCGGGTCGTCGGTGATCGGCCTTACCAGTGCCACGCGGCAAGCCTTGACCGGATCGACACCCGTTGCGATCAGGCTGCCCGCGTAAACCAGCATGCGCGTCGAGATACCCTCGTCGAGACCGTGTCCCTTGAGGTTGCGCGCGCGTTCGGCGATCGATACCAGCTTGCCGGCCGTTTCCGCATTGACGCCGGTTTCATGCACGACGATCTCGGTTTCGACGGCGTGTTCGGGATAGTTGAAGTCGAGGCCGCCGAAGCGCTGCTTGGTGGATTGTTTCAGGTCCTTCATCAGGCTCTGGTATCCGGGGTTGTAGGAGATCACCAGCTGGAAATCGGGGTGGGCGTGCACCAGCTCGCCTTTCTTTTCCAGCGGCAGCACACGGCGGTTGTCGGTCAGCGGGTGGATCACCACGGTGGTGTCCTGACGTGCCTCGACCACTTCATCCAGATAGCAGATCGCGCCATGGCGGGCCGCGAGCGCGAGCGGGCCGTCCTGCCAGCGCGTGCCGTTGGCATCGAGCAGGAAGCGTCCCACCAGATCGGAGGCAGTCATGTCTTCGTTGCAGGCCACCGTGATCAGCGGCCTGCCCAGTCGCCAGGCCATATGTTCCACGAAGCGCGTCTTGCCGCAACCGGTGGGGCCTTTCAGCATCATCGGCATGCGCACGGTGTAGGCGGCCTCGAACAGTTCCACCTCGTCCGAGACGGCGCGGTAATAGGGTTCCTTTTCGATACGGTACTGCTGGATGATGTCGCTCATTCTTGTCTCCGTCTATCGTTTAACACAAGGGCAGAAGCGGCCGACTCGCAGACGCTTGTGTCCATATGCGAAACACTTCTGATCGCGGTTAAAAACCCTGCCGCCCGAACCGGCGCGGCAGGAGTACTGCATCAAACCGTCTTGCCGCGGAAGATCACCATGGCCGCGCCCTGCGACTGGTTGAAGTTGTTATAACCAATCAGGCGCACGTGGTTGTTGGGGTTGGCCTTGTGACAGGCTTCCGCTTCGGCCAATACCTTCGTCACGTCGGTTTCGCCGAACATCGGCAGCTTCCACATGTACCAGTAGGAGTCCATCAGGTATTCCGGCTCGATATGCTCGATGGCCGGGTTCCAGCCTTTGGAAACCAGGTATTCCACCTGCTTCCGGATCTGGTCGGCGGTCATTGCCGGCAGGTAGGAGAATGTCTCGAACTTGCGGCTGGCAGGGTCGGACAAACGTGATTTGTAATCCATTACTTCGCTCATGATTCCATCCTTTTGTAGCTTGGGTCAGGCGTAGCCGTAACCCAACGTTCTTTGAATTGCCGGGCATCGCTTGCGCGCCGCCCGACCTGCGTTTTTACTTGTGGGCCACGTCCAGCTTGTCGACGGTGTCGAATTCGAACTTGATCTCTTTCCAAGTTTCCATGGCGATCTTCAGTTCCGGGCTGGATTTTGCGGCTTCGGTCAGGATGGACTTGCCTTCCTTCTCGATGGCCACACCCTGGTTGCGGGCTGCCACACAGGCTTCCAGTGCGACGCGGTTGGCTGCCGCACCGGCAGCGTTGCCCCACGGGTGTCCCAGCGTACCGCCGCCGAACTGCAGCACGGAGTCATCGCCGAAGATGTTCACCAGCGCGGGCATGTGCCATACGTGGATACCACCGGAGGCAACCGGCAGGACGCCGGGCATGGAGCCCCAGTCCTGGTCGAAGAAGAGGCCGCGGCTGCGGTCTTCCTTGATGAACTCGTCGCGCATGGTGTCGATCCAGCCCAGCGTTGCTTCGCGGTCGCCTTCCAGTTTGCCGACCACGGTGCCCGAGTGCAGGTGATCACCGCCAGACAGGCGCAGGACCTTGGTCAGCACGCGGAAGTGGATACCGTGGTGCGGGTTGCGGTCCAGCACGGCGTGCATGGCGCGGTGGATGTGCAGCAGCATGCCGTTGTTGCGGCACCAATTGGCCAGACCGGTATTGGCAGTCAGGCCGCCGGTCAGGTAGTCGTGCATGATGATCGGTGCGCCGATCTCCTTGGCGAACTCGGCGCGCTTGTACATCTCTTCCGGTGTCGGCGCCGTCACGTTCAGGTAGTGGCCCTTGCGCTCGCCGGTCTCGCGCTCTGCTTTCAGTGTGGCTTCATGCACGAATTCGAAACGGTCGCGCCAACGCATGAACGGCTGGCTGTTGACGTTCTCGTCGTCCTTGGTGAAGTCCAGGCCGCCGCGCAGGCACTCGTACACGGCACGACCGTAGTTCTTGGCGGACAGACCCAGCTTCGGCTTGATGGTGCAACCCAGCAGCGGGCGGCCGTACTTGTTCATCTTGTCGCGCTCGACCTGGATGCCTTGGGGAGGGCCGCCGCAAGTCTTCACATAGGCGATGGGGAAGCGCACGTCTTCGAGGCGCAGGGCGCGCAGCGCCTTGAAGCCGAACACGTTGCCGACCAGCGAGGTCAGCACGTTGACGACGGAGCCTTCTTCGAACAGGTCGATCGGGTATGCTACGAAAGCATAGAAGCAGGTATCATCGCCGGGCACGTCTTCGATGCGATAGGCACGGCCCTTGTAGTAATCGAGGTCAGTCAGCAGGTCGGTCCACACTGTGGTCCAGGTGCCGGTGGAGGATTCGGCCGCGACCGCAGCAGCAAGTTCTTCGCGGTCTACGCCGGGCTGCGGGGTGATCTTGAAACAGGCGAGGATGTCGGTATCCAGCGGGGTGTATTCCGGCGTCCAGTAAGTTTGCCGGTATTCTTTGACTCCGGCGTTATAGGTCTTGACTGCCATTGCAATCTCCTTCTTTCAGGTTGAACAGATATCCTCCGCTATGGAAGACTGATGGCTCCGAAGAGCGTGTCGCCACTGTAGACAAGTTCAACCATAAATAATAATTGTAATTTTCGATGCAAACGATAGACTTATATCTATGGTTTATTGAGTAAACGAACATGATGAAAAACGCAACATTGCGCCAGCTCAAGGTATTCGAATCGGTTGCGCGCAACCTCAGTTACACCCGCGCCGCCGAAGAGCTCTACCTGACCCAGCCGACAGTATCGATACAGATCAAGCAGTTAACCGATATCGTCGGGCTGCCCCTGCTGGAACAGATCGGCAAGCGGGTCTACCTGACCGACTCGGGACGCGAGCTGCTCAAGGTCTGTCGCGAGATCTTCGAGGGTCTGTCCCGCTTCGAGATGCTGGTCTCGGATATGAAGGGAGTGAAGGCGGGCAAGCTGAGGCTGGCCGTCATCACTACTGCCAAGTATTTTGTGCCGCGGTTGCTCGGACTGTTCTGCCAACGCTTTCCCGGTATCGATGTGTCACTCAAGGTGACCAATCGCGAGCGGGTGTTGCAGCGCATGGCCGACAATCAGGACGACATCTATGTGCTCGGTACTCCGCCCGAAGATATGGACATACAGGTGGAACCTTTCCTGGAAAATCCGCTGGTGGTGCTGGCTGCAAGCAATCACCCTCTTGTTTTGGAAAAGAACATTTCGCCGCAACGCCTGGCTGAAGAACCCTTTCTGATGCGCGAACCCGGTTCCGGTATCCGCCTGGCCACCGAACAGTTTTTCGGCGAACGCGGGCTGCAACTGAAAGTCAGGATGGAACTGGGCAGCAACGAGGCGATCAAGCAGGCAGTAGCAAGCGAACTGGGCATCGCCGTGTTGTCGGCCCATACGCTCACGCTGGACCGCAACAGCGAGGAACTGGCCATTCTCGACGTGCAGGGCTTTCCCATACAGCGTCACTGGTATCTGGCCTACCCCAAAGACAAACAGTTGTCTGTGGTCGCTTTGGCCTTCCTGGAATTCCTGCACAAGGAGAGCAAGCTGATCGGTGAGAAATATCTGCAGGGGATCCCTGGCTTCCCGTCGCAGAGAAACTGAAGATACATTGCTTTCACCCGTCGCCTCCAGACGGCCGGACACGCGCGCTTTGAGATTTTTTTCACAACACGACAATATTCCCATCCGTGATCCGTCTTCACAGGCATGGATACGACACTAACCGCGAATGCGCTGATGGCCGAACAGGATAAACGCATCACCGAAACCATCTCGCAAGAGCGCGGGCGGCTGCGGAATTTCATCCGGCGGCGCGTGCCGGACACGAACGAGGCAGAGGATATCCTGCAGGATGTGTTCTTCGAGTATGTCGAGGCTTACCGGCTGCCCGAGCCGATAGAGCAGGTGGGTGCGTGGCTGTTCCGCGTGGCGCGCAATCGCATCATCGACCGTTTTCGCAAGAAGCGCGAGGTGGCATTGCCGGAGATGCCGGACGAGGAAGAAGACGGACATTGGCTGGACGAAGTGCTGCCGTCGGCGGATGCAGGCCCGGAAGCGGCCTATGCGCGGTCGGTGCTGCAGGAAGAGCTGTTTGCGGCGCTTGAGGAGTTGCCCAGGGAACAGCGCGACGTATTCATCGCCCATGAACTGGACGGGCGCAGCTTCAAGGAATTGGCAGCCGAAAAAAATGTGGCGGTGAACACGCTGCTGGCACGCAAGCGATATGCGGTGCTCCATCTGCGGGCTCGCCTGCAAACGATCTACGACGAGTTTGATTTGTAGAACGGCCATAATGAATTGGATATTCAAGGAGAGATGAAATGAACTGCAAAGCAAAATGCTGGAAGATTGGTTTATTGGTGGTGGCAGGCATCGCGGCGCTGGGCTGGGTGGTGATGGCGTTGTGGAACTGGTTGCTGCCGACCTTGTTCTTTGGCGTCAGGGAAATCGATTATGTGCAGGCGATGGGCGTGCTGCTGCTGAGCAAGATATTGTTCGGCGGATTTCGCGGGCACTGCGGCGGGCATCGCAAATGGCATCAGCACCGCCTCGAAAACATGACGCCGGAAGAGCGCGAGAAATTCCAGAACGGGATGCGCGGCTGGTGCGGCAAAGGCAAACAGGAAGACGCTGCGGCCAAGGAATGACATGACCATGCGCATCCTGTTGCTGGGGGCGACCGGACGGACCGGACGCCACGTCCTTGAGTATGCCTTGTCGCAAGGCATCGAAGTGGCTGCTCTGGTACGCCGTGCGGCGGCGATCACCGTACACTCGGACAAGCTCACGGTGGTCGAAGGTTCGCCGATGAATGCAGACGATGTCAGGAAAGCCATCGCGGGCTGTGATGCGGTGGTCAGTGCGCTGAACAACAACCGCACTTCGGATAATCCGTGGGCCAGGCGGCTCAGTCCGTCTCTGTTCATGACGCAGTCGATACGCACTTGTCTTGCGGCAATGAAAGAGATGGACATGCGCCGCATCGTGGTGCTGAGTTCGGTTGGTGTGAACGACTCGTTCGATGATGCGGTGTTCGTCATGCGCTGGCTGATCCGTAACACCAACCTGCAATACACCTTCCAGGACCACGATGCGCAGGAATCCGAGTTGCGCAGGTCGGGCATGGACTGGACCGCGGTGCGTGCGGCGCTCTTGAATAACGGAAAGAGACTCAAGACACTGGTCGAGAGCTACTACAACGAGCCGAAACCGGCGCTGACGATCTCGCGCCTGCACACGGCGCGCTTTCTGATCGATTGCCTGAACGACCCGGCCACTTTTCGCAAGGCACCGACTATCTCCGAACGGTAGAAGCAGGTCATGGCAAAGGGCAAGCATTAATCTGTCATAAAAGTAATTCAGTCGATTGACTTAATCAACCGACTGAATTATTCTGTTTAATATTCAAACAATTCCGGGGTGAGGCATGACCGCAGAGAAAGAAACCCGCTGCCTGCTGCTGCAAACAGCACAACGCCTGCTCGGCCATCAGCCCAGCGCGCAGGAAGAGACGCGCTGGCGCCTGCTACAAGCCGCAACCGAGGTCTTCGCCGAAGTCGGTTACCACGCCGCGACCACGCGCGAAATCTGCAAACGGGCCGAGGTCAATCTGGCCTCTATCCATTATTACTTCGGCGACAAGGCGGAACTGTACCGCGAAGTGTTCCGCCTGCCTTTCCTGAACGAATGCAATACCTTTGCCACGCTGGACATCGCGCAGGTATCCCTGGAGGTAGCGCTTCAGTCTTTCTATGGCTGGCTGTTTCCTCCGACAGTGGAGGAAGACCCGATGCGGCAGCTCTTCATGCGGTTGCATGCGCGCGAAGACGCGGAGCCCAGCGGCGTGCTGGGCGATGCCATGGTGCAGGCGTTCCGCCCGAATCACGAAAAGATGCAGGCCTTGTTGTGCCGGGAGTTCGGCCTGCAGAAACCCGATGCAGATCTGGACAGATTGACTTTCGGAGTCATCGGCCTGGCGACTTTCTATTTTCACAATCGAATGGCGCTCGATTATTTTGCGCCGAACCTGATTAGCGGGCAGAAGGCACGGGAGACGATGACGGAAAGACTGGTTGGATACGCCGTTGCGTTGATCGAGGCAGAACGCAAAAGACGCGCAACCGCGGCTGGCGCTGACAAATAAGCGGCCTGGCCCTGCCTGCACGGACACCAAAATTGTTTTGAGAGGAAGCCCCGGAATGAACATGCATATCAAACGCAAACCCATGATCATCAGTATCGCTTTGCTGGCTTTGGCGCTGGCTGCCGGTAGCGCGTGGGTGATCGACACCGGTACTGCCAAGGCCGAGCCGACTGTTCCTGCCGAAAGCCGTCCGGCGCTGACGGTGCGGACGACCGTGTTGCAGCAGGACAAATGGGGACGCACGCTGTCAGCCAACGGCAGCATCCTGCCGTGGCAGGAGGCCGTCATCAGTGCACAAGTGCAAGGGGTGCGTCTTGCGGAGGTCAAAGTCAGCATCGGCGATCATGTGAAACAGGGCGATGTGCTGGTGACGCTGGATAATTTTGCGCGCCTCGGCGACGACCCCGCGGCAACCCATTCCGCGCAGGGTCGCATCGTCGCGCCCTATGACGGCGTCATATCGGCTGCCAGTGCCAATTCCGGTTCCATGTCCCAGCCTGGTGCCGAACTGTTCCGGCTGATCCGCAACGAACGCCTGGAGTGGCGCGCCGAGCTGACTGCGGAAGAGTTGATGCTGTTGCGCAAGGGAATGACGGCTGAAGTCGCTGTGGGCGAGGGCCGCGTCATCAGGGGCACGGTCCGTGCCATTTCCCCGGCGGTGAATTTGCAGTCGCGTTACGGCTACGCACTGGTCACCCTGCCGGACAGCACGGGGATCATCGCCGGACTTTTTGCGCATGGCACATTCGATATCAGCAACGGCAAGCGGAGCTTGCTGTCATTGCCACAGTCGGCTGTCCTGCAGCGCGGCAGCATGACTTTTGTGCTGGTGGTGGGAGCGGACGGCCATGTGCACGAACGCGAGGTGAAAGTCGGGCAGCGCAATGGCGATCGCGTCGAGATCAAACAGGGACTCAAGCCGGATGAACCGGTTGTCGAAAGCGGCGGGGCGTTTCTGACCGAGGGTGATGTCGTTCAAGTGGTGAAAGCTCAGGCATGAACGTTTCAGCCTGGTCGATACGCAACCCCATTCCGGCGGTTCTTGGCTTCATCATGCTCACCTTTCTGGGCGTGATGGCGTTCAAGGCCATGAAGATCCAGTTGTTCCCCGATATCGATCTGCCGACGATCACTGTGACGGCCTCGATGCCGGGTGCGTCGCCGGACCAGATGGAAGCCGAAGTGGCGCGCAAGATCGAGAACGCGCTCGCCAGCGCCCAGGGATTGAAACACCTCTACACCCATGTCACCGACGGAACCGCCATCGTGTCCGCCGAATTCAGGCTGGAGCGGGATACGCGCGTGGCGCTGGAAGACGTGCGATCTACGGTCACGCGCATCCGCAGCGATCTGCCGAAGGAGATGCTCGATCCGGTCATCACCAAGGTGGAGCTGAGCGGCAAGCCGATCGTGACCTATACCATCGCCGACCCCGAGATGAACGAGGAGGAGCTGTCCTGGTTCGTCGATAACAACATCACCAAGCTGCTGCTGGGCGTAAAAGGTGTCGGGGCGGTAAACCGCGTCGGCGGTGTGACACGCCAGGTTCGCGTCGAGCTCGATCCGGCCAAGTTGCTGGCGTTGAACATTACCGCCACCGAGGTTTCAACCCAGCTGAGCAAGATACAACAGGAAGCGCCGGGCGGGCGAACCGATCTCGGCGGCATGGAGCAATCCGTGCGTACGCTGGCAACGGTGCAGACTGCCGAACAACTGGCACAGATGGAGATCAGCATCCGCGACGGCCGTCGCATACGCCTCGATCAGATAGCCGATGTCAGCGACTCCATCGCCGAAAGGCGCTCGGCCGCGCTGCATGACGGCAGGGAAGTGGTAGGCTTCGAGATCGTCCGTTCGCTCGGCGCCAGCGATGTCGAAGTGGGAAACGGCGTAGCGAAAGCGCTTGAAACCCTGAAGCAGACGCACCCGCAGGTCACCGTGGAACGCGTGTTCAATACGGTCGACCAGGTGTACGAAACCTACAGGGGCTCGATGGAGATGATCTTCGAGGGCGCGCTGCTGGCGGTGATCGTGGTGATCTTCTTCCTGCGCAACACGCGCGCCACCATTGTGGCAGCGACCGCTTTGCCGCTGGCGGTCATTCCCACCTTCGCGGTCATGTATGTGTTCGGTTTCACCATCAATTTGGTGACGCTGCTTGCCTTGTCGCTGGTGGTCGGTGTGCTGGTGGATGATGCCATCGTCGAGATCGAGAACATCATGCGCCATCTGGAGATGGGCAAGACGCCTTACCAGGCGGCGATGGAGGCGGCCGACGAGATCGGCATGGCGGTGATCGCGACGACTTTCACGCTGGTCGCGGTATTCCTGCCGACGGCCTTCATGAGCGGCATACCGGGAAAGTTCTTCGTGCAGTTCGGCTGGACGGCGGCCGTGGCGGTGCTGTTCTCGCTGGTCGTGGCGCGCCTGCTGACGCCCATGATGTCGGCCTATTTTCTGCGTCCGCGCGAGCTGCACGCGACGCCGAAATGGCTAGAGATATACCTCAAATGGGCGCAGTGGTGTCTGGGGAACCGCTTGAAGACGCTGACCCTGACGGCTGTGTTCTTTGTCGGTTCGTTCGTGCTGGCCGGCACCCTGCCGACGGCTTTCCAGCCCAAGGACAACCTGTCGCAAACCCAAGTGACACTGACCCTGCCACCGGGAACCAGGTTCGACCAGACTTACGCATTGGCCGAACAGGCGCGCAATATCATCATCAAGAATCCTAACGTGACGTTGGTCTATACCGCCATTGGTGCCGGCTCGACAGGGGGTAATGTATTCGAGCCGAGCGGGGCGTCTGACGTACGTAAGGCTACGCTGTCCATCCAGTTGAAACCCAGGAAAGAACGAAAATTGCGCAAGCAACAGATCGAGGATCAGTTGCGCGAGGCGTTGAGAGTGTTGCCCGGTGTGCGATTCAAGGTCGGACTGGGTTCGTCCTCGGACAAATACCAGCTTGTATTGACCAGCGAGAACAGCGAACTGTTGAGCCAGTACGCGCTGAAGGTCGGGCAGGAGCTGCGCACGATCCAGGGCATCGGCAACGTGGTTTCAAATTCCAGCGTTCTGCGTCCGGAACTGGTGGTGCGCCCGGACTTTGCCCGTGCAGCCGATCTGGGGGTGACTTCCAGTCAGATCGCCGAGACCTTGCGCGTGGCCACCAGCGGCGATTACGAGCAGTCGCTGGCCAAGCTCAACCTGCCGGACCGGCAACTGCCCATCGTGGTGAAGCTGCGCGACGATGCACGCCAGGACATCCAGTTGTTGTCGCACCTGGTGGTGCAAGGCTCGCGCGGACCGGTGCTGCTCGGCAATGTGGCGACCCTCAGCCTGGAAAGCGGCCCTGCCGAGATCGACCGTTACGACCGCCAGCGCAACATCTCCTTTGAAATCGAACTGGCCGGGCAACCTCTCGGCAAGGTGCAGGCAGCGGTGCTGGCCCTGCCTTCCATCAAAAACATGCCCGCCGGGGTGGAGTTGGCACCGGTCGGCGATGCGGAAATGATGCAGGAGCTTTTTGCCAGCTTCGGCCTGGCGATGTTCACCGGTGTGATGTGCATCTATATTGTTCTGGTGCTGCTGTTCAAGGATTTCATGCAGCCAGCCACGATACTGTGCGCGCTGATACTGTCGATTCCCGGCGCGTTCCTGGCATTGTTCCTGACGCACACCGCGATCTCGATGCCGTCGATGATCGGCATCATCATGCTGATGGGGATCGCCACCAAGAATTCCATTCTGCTCGTGGAATACGCCATCGTCTCGCATCGCGAACGCGGCATGACCCGCAGCGAAGCCTTGCTGGATGCCTGCAAAAAACGCGCACGCCCCATCGTGATGACGACCATGGCAATGGGTGCCGGCATGATGCCGGTCGCGCTCGACCTCGGCATGGGCGATGGCAGCTTCCGCTCGCCGATGGCGATCGTGGTGATCGGCGGTCTGATCACGTCGACCTTCCTGAGCCTGCTGGTGATTCCGGTGGTATTCACTTACGTGGATGATCTGATCGAATGGATGCGGTCCAGGGTCAAAAGATTCAGCATGGCACGTGCTTCACAATAATCGCTTGGCCTGACCTGAAGATTGGAGCACGCATTGAAATATACCAAAGTGACATTGATCATCCTGCTGGCACTGGGGACGCAGTCCCCGGCGCAAGCTGCTGATCTGGTCGATATTTACCGCGCGGCACAAAATCAGGACGCAGTGTTCGCCTCTGCCCGCGCCGCACAGCAAGCGGGCATGGAGAAATTGATACAAGGGCGTTCCTTGTTGCTGCCCAGCGTCACTTTCAACGCGAATACGACCAGCAACGATGTGACGATCAACTACGGCACGGCGTCTCCGATTTTCGTAAGCGGGGGTATGAGATACAACACGCACGGCTATGGCGTCAATCTGGTGCAACCGCTGTTCCGCGAGCAGAATTGGGCGGCATACAACCAGTCCGAATTGCAGGTGGCTATATCGGAAGCGCAGTTCAAGCTCGCCGAGCAGGATGTCATTATGCGCAGCGCGCAAACTTATTTCGACGTGCTGATCGCCCAGGATACTGTGCAGCTGACGGCGGCGCAGAAAACCGCCATCGCGGAACAACTGGATCAGGCCAAAAGCAACTTCGAGGTGGGTTCGGCCACTGTCACGGACACTTATGAAGCGCAGGCGCGTTTCGACTTGATCGTTGCCCAGGAACTGGCTGCCGCCAGCAACCTCGAGATCAAGCGTCGCACCCTGCAAAAATTGATCAATGCCGAGGTCAACCAACTGAATGTGTTGAGTGGCGCGTTCAAGCTTGAAACCCCCGATCCGACCGATGTGCAGAAGTGGGTCGCCGTTTCGCAGCAGGGAAATTTCCAGATCGTCCAGGCTGAGGCGGCCTATCAATTGGCAGAACAGGAGGTAGCGCGCAGTCGTGGCGGAGACATGCCCACGGTAGATCTGGTCGCGAGCTACGGTTCCAGCACCGCGACCGGCGGAGTATTTGGCGCCATGGACACCCGCAGCACTGCGATAGGTGTGCAGCTTAACGTTCCGTTATTTCAGGGCGGAGCGATACAATCCAGGTGGCGCGAGGCCGAGTCGAATCGCGAAAAAGCCAAACAGGATCTGGAAAGTACGCGCCGCAATATCGAACTGCAAACCCGTCAGGCTTATCTGGGCGTGGTCAGCGGGATCGCCCAGGTACAAGCGTTGCAACAGGCATTGAAATCCAGCGAAAGCCTGTTGGAGGCCAGCAAGCTGGGACATGAAGTGGGTGTGCGCACCAATCTGGACGTGCTGAATGCGCAGCAACAATTATTTTCGACAAAGCGCGATTTATTCCAGGCTCAATACAGCTACCTGGTCAGCCAGCTGCGATTGAAAGCAGCCGCTGGCAATCTTGCCGAGGCAGATCTGATCAGCGTCAACCAATCTCTTCATTAAGCGCAGTACGTCGAGGTCTTGAGCATGGCCTCGAACTCGTGTGCCGGGAGCGGGTGCGAGAAGAAATGACCTTGCCCATAATCGCATCCTGCCGCGGCAAGCAGATGGCGCTGCGTAGCGGTCTCGATTCCTTCCGCGATCACCTTCAGTCCCAATTTGTGCGCCATCACGATGATGGCCTCGCACAAAGCCATATCATCCGAGGTGGCGGTCAGGTTGCGCACGAAGCTGCGATCGATCTTGATGTAGTCAATGTCGAATTTTTTGAGGTAGGACAGTGAGGAATAACCCGTGCCGAAATCGTCCAGCGCGACCTGGATACCGGCATCGCGCAAGTCGAGCAACTTTGCCTGAACATTGTCCGTTGCATCCAGCAGCAACCCCTCGGTGATCTCTATCGATATGCATTCCCCGGGCAGCCCCAGCTGCTGCAAATGGGGGAGCCATTCCTGGAAGTAGCGGTCGTCGTTGCGGAACTGGATCGGCGATTTGTTCACGCTGATCTGGAACTCGGAATGATGTGTCTCACGCAGGCGCTGCACCTGGACGGCGGCTTGCCTGAACACCCAGTCGCCGATCTCTACGATCATTCCCGATTCTTCAGCCAGCATGACGAACTCTACCGGGTTGATCAACCCGCGCGTGGGGTGTTGCCAGCGTATGAGTGCCTCGGCTTTGTGAATGCTGCCGCTGGCCATTTCGACGATGGGATGATAATGCAGGCGGAACTGGTTGCCGGAGAGCGCACCGCGCAAATCGTTGATCAGGTGCATGCGCTTCAATGCGGCTTCCTGCAGGCTGTGGGTAAAGTAGCTGTAACGGTTGCGTCCGGCACTCTTGGAGGCGTACATGGCCTGATCCGCGTTGCTCATCAGTATTTCCAGATTGGCCGCGTCATCGGGATAAAGCGTGATGCCGATACTGGCGGAGACATAGGCAGTATCTCCGCCTATCTTGAACGGGGCCACCAGCGTGTCTATGATGGCCTGTGCGATACGCTCAATGCACGTCGGGTCGTTTAGTTCGGGCAGGATGACGGTGAATTCGTCCCCGCCCAGCCTGGCGACCGTGTCGGATTCGCGCACGCATGCGGCGATGCGTTGTGCCGCATCCGCCAACAGGATATCGCCCTTGTCGTGGCCCAGGGTGTCGTTGACCTCCTTGAATTTGTCCAGGTCGATGAACATCAGCGCCAGCGGCGATCCGTCGCGGTTGGATTTTTTGATCTCATGCTCGAGCCTGTCCTGGAACATGCGGCGGTTGGGCAGGGCGGTAAGCGGGTCGAAGTTGGCCTGTTTCCAGATTGTTTCTTCCGAACGCTTTTTCTCGGTGATGTCCTGGCTGACGCCGGTCAGCTTGAATTTGAACCCCTGCTCATCGTTCAACGATTTAAAACGGATTCTCATCCAGCGTATATTGCCGTCTGCGTTCAGAGTGCGTACCTCGGTTTCAACCACAAAATCGGCTTCCCTGGAATCGAGCTCCAGCTGGATATGGTCGCTGATGCGATGAGCATCTTCCGGATGGACAAAGCGTCTGGCGAAATCCTCATAGGAAAGACGATAGCCGCCGACTTCCTGGGCGGTGGTCGAGTGTAGCGAATAATACTGGTCGTTGAAGGTGAATTCGCTGGTGAGTACGTTATATTCCCAGTATCCCAGGCTGGATATTTTTGCCGCCAACGCCAGCTCGTCATGGGTCTTGGCCAATTCCGCCGTGCGCTTACCCACTTCCCTTTCCAGCCTGTCCTGATGGCGCAGCAGGCTCTCGTCGCGATCCTGGATCTCGCTCAGCATGTGATTGAACGCCATGATCAGTTCGCCGATCTCGTCGTTCGTATGCTGTGGTACGCGCAGTTCATAGGTCTTTTCGCTGGCGATGGTGCGTGCCGTATCGGCAACGTTCCGTATGGGCTGTGAAATGACACCTTGCAAACGGATCGCCAGAACGTAGATCACCAGCAGCGACAGGGCTGCGACGACCAGCCCGGTCTCCAGGTCGATCAGATGGTTGTTCCAGCTCTCCGAAAGGTCCGCATGCAACAGTAAGTAGCCGACCCGTTCTCCGTCGCGCGTTATGGGGCGGTACAGGTCGGCACTCCTCGACCAGAGTTCGGAGCGTGTTTGCAGGGCTTCGACTTGATAGTCGGCAGGAGCCGGTTTGGCTGCACCATGGCGACTCCACGCGGCGAGTGCATTGCCGTTGGCATCCAGCAGCCATGCGGAGTCGATCTCGCGATGGCCTTGCAGGGATTCGAGCATGCGCCTGGCTTCGTTACGGTCGTCGAACACCAGTGCGGCCTGGGCATTCTCAGCCAGGATTTCGGAGATGCCGGAGAGCTGTTGCAACGATTCATTCTGGCTGCTGCGCAGGGAACTGGCAAACAGCGCGGAAAAGCCGAGCAGCAGACAGATCGTGCTGCTCAGCATGATGAGGAATACGAGCTTCCTGCTCAGGGACCAATCGGACAAGTTCGGGAAGATATCCATGACCATCATTTTCCGAAGATATTGGCAGCCAGGTTCAGCATCCGGCTGGAAAGTCGCAGTCCCGCTATCCGGGTCGACGCGAGATTGATTTCGAACTGTACCTTAATTTTCATGGTAAACCTGCCCGATTCCTCCCTGCGGGCATGTTACGTTTGATTTTAGCGATTTGTCCTTGGCCAGTTTACCGTGTTCTGCATACTAATTATCTGATTGATATATAAATTAAATCAACAAGTGCTTGGGGGCGAGCAGTATTTTATGCACCTTTGCGTTCCAGCACGGCTGCGAAGAAGCCGTCGGTATTGTGTTGTTGCGGGTTGAGCTGCAGATAGTCGCCCATCGCGAGGTCGATATGCTGTTGCCGTAGCACTTCGCTTGCAGGCAGCAGGGCGAAATCGGGATGCGTTGCGAGGAATGCCTGCACGATGCCCTGGTTCTCCTCGTGCAGGAAGCTGCAAGTGGCATAGACCAGGCGTCCGCCCTGTTTCAGCAATCGTGCGGCGGAATCCAGAATCGCTGTCTGTTTCACATTCAGCTCGGCTACACTTTGTGGCGATTGGCGGAACTTCAGGTCGGGGTTGCGGCGCAGCGTACCCAAACCGCTGCATGGCGCATCCACCAGCACGCGGTCGATCTTGCCGGCCAGGCGTTTCACCTTGCTGTCGTTCTCGTGCGCGATGAGCTGGGGTTGCACATTGGACAGACCGGAACGCTTCAGGCGCGGCTTCAGGTTGGTGAGGCGTTTCTCGGAAACGTCCCAGGCATAAAGGCGTCCCTGCGAGTTCATCATCGCGCCGAGCATCAGCGTCTTGCCGCCAGCTCCGGCACAAAAATCCACCACCATGTCGTTGCGCTTCGGGGCAAGCAATAATCCCAGCATCTGGCTGCCTTCATCCTGCACCTCGAATTTGCCGGTGAGGAACAGCGCATGTTTGTTCAACGCCGGTTTGTATTTGAGGCGGATGCCCATGGGCGAGTAGGGCGTGGCCTGTGCATCCAGACCGTCAGCCTGCAGGGCCTGCAGCACTTCGTCTCGCCCGGCGAGCAGGGTGTTCACGCGCAGATCGAGCGGGGCGGGCTGCTGCATGGAACGTCCCAGTTCAAGGATCTCGGCGTCGCTGTGTTGCGTGCGCAGCTTGTCGACGATCCATTCCGGCAACTCGGCCTGGATGGAAAGCGGCAGATCGTTCGCGTTGATGCTCTTTACGCTGCCCAGCCAATCCGCTTCTTTCGCCTTGAGCAGCGGCTCCAGTTCGCGCAGGTTGTACCCGCCGAACTTGACCCAGTAGGCCAGGGTCATGCGGCGTGCCGTGGCCTGCCCTTTGTCGAGTGTGCAGCCGTATTCGAGCAACAGGCGGTGACGCAATACCCCGAACAGGGTTTCGGCCACCAGCGAGCGCTCGTTGGAACCGATGCGTTCTGCCTGGAAGAAATGGCGCAACACGGCATCGGCCGGATGTTCCATTTTCAGCGCATTGCGCAAAGCCTGTATGACCAGGTCGAGGCGGTATTCAGTTAGCAACATCTTTTCTCACTCCTTCTTCTTCCGACACGCGGATGTCGGTGATGACAGCCTCGCCGGAGACTTCGCCGTTCTTTTCTGTAAATCGCAATTTTACCGGGAACAAACGGTATTCACGTGCCAGCCAGATATCCAGGCCTTCTTCGTTGGCAGCATGCATCTTGTGCAGATGCACGGTCAGCAGTTTTCCGAGCGGCGTGTCGATGGTTTCGTCGACGCCAACCTCGAATTGATAATGTTCGATCTTTTTGCCGTTGCCGACGGAGACGGCGGCGATCTCCGTATGGGCCAGCGGGGGGAACTGGTACATGACGCTCAGGATATCCTGGGTTTCCGGCGGCAGTGTCATTTCAAGGCCGTTCGAGAAGCGTGCGCGCTGTGTGGCGTGGTCGAATTCCACCGCATTGCGTTGCTTGCCGATCCTTTCCTTGCGCTCTTCCGAGTACAGATCCGGCTGCAGGCCGTCCTTGCCGTAGCGGCCGCTGCTGTACTGGTCGAGTTCGTAGCTTTTGAAAAGTTTGACAATGCCGGCGGTCGAGGTTGTGGCTTGTAACACATAACGGCCGTCGTCGATGTCCAGCGTGTGTATCGATTCGCCGACACGGAAGTTGCTGGTTCCCTTGTTGATCGCAAACGTGAGGCGTGCATGCATGGGTAACGGCGGCCGGTCGGTCGGTTTGTCGGTGTCGGCGGCGAGTGTCGCCGTGTCGACGGGCGCGCTGGCAACAGCGGGTTCGCTTGCGGCAACAGGTGTGCTTGCTGCCGGAGTGACGGCTTGTGGCAGCGGTTCGGGCTGGGGTTCTGGCTGGGGTTCTGGCGCAGGAGCCGCCTCGATCTTCTGTGCCGCAGGTCTGGTTTTGCGTTTCGGTTTGGGTTTTGCAGGGGCGGAAGGCAGCGCCTCAAGCTTTGCAGTCAGTTGCGGTAACGAGGGGTTGAAATTCGGCAACTGCATGTTCGGTCCCCACAGTACCAGGCTGTGCAACAGCAAGGAGACGACGATGGCAAACGCGACGCGGCGCGGCGCGGTGTCCAGCTTGAAATTCACTGCGTGATGCTCAGCGCGGTGAGGACTTGGGTCAGTTGATCGCCGTTATCCTCGGTCAATATGATCTTGCAGGGAAAGTTGCCGTCCTTGACCGACAGCCAGACCTCCGTCTTCCACGCAGTCGCTTCCGCCGGGGTGCTCAAGTACAGTGTCTCCAGGGTACCCGTCGGGATGGTCAGCATCTGCCCTGCTTGTATCAGGTAATGGCGCGTATCGATCTTGCTGCCGTTGGTGATATGCATCGTCAATTCTTTGTGCTGCTGCAGCAGTGGAACATAACGGAACTGGTACAGCACGCTCAAACGGTCCTGCGTATCGGGGGGTAAGTGTTCGGTGCGCTGACCTTGTTGGTCGCTGAGTGCCAGATTGGATTTTTTCCAGTCGAAGGTTGCTGCGGTGTTCTTGATTGCTTCCTTGGAACGCTTATAGGTGTAGGTGTGCGGACGCAGGCCATGTGCGGTAACGTCGCCTTCGCTGACGACAGCGATCGTTTCCGGCTTGAGTACGGCAAGAAGGCCAAGCGGTTTGGTGGCACTCTCGATGCGGTAATGATTGCCTGTGCGTATGAACTTTTCTGTAACCAGGGCGATCTTGACGCCCCGGGTGGTTACTTCGTAAGAGGCTTCGATTTGCCGCGCAACCGGGGTGGCGAACAGCGCGGGAGCGATACAACATAACAATAGTGCGACGAGTGTGCGCATGGCTTATTCCAACCCCGGAAAGATGAGTGCTGCGCCCGGTTGCTCCAGACGGTTGCCGGAGACACGGCCTTCTTTATTCAACCAAACCTGGCCGCGGCACAGCCAGCGTATGGCTTGCGCATAGATGCGGTGTTCCTCGTGCAAAACGCGTTCAGACAGGGTTTGCGGAGTATCGCTTCGCATGACCGGTACTGCCGCCTGGATGATGATGGGGCCGTGATCGAGAGTGGGCGTGACAAAGTGCACCGTGCAGCCGTGGATCTTGATGCCGTCTGACAGGGCGCGCTCATGTGTGTCGATGCCGGGATAAGCCGGCAACAATGAAGGATGGATATTGACCAGCTTGCCGCGGTAGCGTTCAACGAAATGGTCGGTGAGGATGCGCATGAAACCCGCCAGTGCAATCACATCGGGCGCATGGCGGTCGATCGCTGCCGCCAGTGCGGCATCGAAGGATGCGCGGTCCGGATAGTCCCGGTGGGCCACGACGGCGGTCGGGATGTCGTGCATTCTGGCGATCTCCAGCCCTTGCGCATCGGCACGGTTGCTGATGACGGCCGCGATTTTGCATGGCAGGTTCGCCTCCAGCAGTGCCTGCATGTTGCTGCCACGGCCGGAGATGAGGATGACGATATTTTTCACAGCTTAGCGGACTTGGGTCTGGTGCTCGTCGCCGTTGCGTGCGCGGATGACGCCGATGCGCGATACCGTTTCACCGGCCGATTGCAGATGCCCGATCGCGGCATTCGCATCCTGCGCGCCGACCACCACCACCATGCCGATACCGCAGTTGAAGGTGCGGAACATTTCCTGCGCTTCGACGTTGCCGCCTTCGCGCAGCCAGTGGAATAGTTTGGGCATCTGCCAGGTTGCGGAGTCGATGTCGGCGACCACGTTGGCGGGCAGTACGCGCGGCACATTCTCGGTGATGCCGCCGCCGGTGATGTGTGCCATGCCTTTCACGGTGAGCTGCTGCATCAGCGACAGCAACGGTTTTACGTAAAGACGAGTCGGCGCCATGATGCAGTCCGCCAGTGTGCGTTCGCCGTCGAATTTGGCGTTCAGGTTGGGTTTGCTGCGTTCAATAATCTTGCGCACCAGCGAGTAGCCGTTGGAGTGTGCGCCGTTGGAAGCGAGGCCCAGTACCACGTCGCCCGCGACAATATGCTCGCCGGTGATGATCTTGCTCTTTTCCACCACGCCGACGGCAAAACCGGCGAGGTCGTATTCGCCTACGGGATACATCCCGGGCATCTCGGCAGTTTCGCCGCCGATCAAGGCACAGCCGGATTGCTCGCAGCCGGCTGCGATGCCCTTGATCACTTCGGTGGCGGCGGGCACGTCGAGCTTGCCGCAGGCGAAATAATCGAGGAAAAACAAGGGTTCTGCGCCCTGTACCAGGATGTCGTTCACGCTCATCGCAACGAGGTCGATGCCGACCGTGTCGTGGCGGTTCAGCTCGAACGCCAGTTTGAGTTTGGTGCCCACGCCGTCGGTGCCGGACACCAGCACGGGTTCCTTGAACTTCTTCGAGATCTCGACCAGGCCGCCGAAACCGCCGATACCGGAGAGGACTTCGGGGCGCATGGTGCGCCTGGCAAAAGGTTTGATGTTCTCGACCAACTGGTCGCCCGCGTCGATGTCGACCCCGGCGTCGCGGTAGGAAAGGCTGTTGGTGGGCTGGCTCAAGTTGAGTTCTCGCTTTCTTAAAGGTAAAGTGCGGCACGTTTTCAAGCCGTGAATTTTACCCGAAATGACCCCATCCCGCTTTGCTGCCTTGCAATGCCAAGCCCTCTCTGCCGTTCCGTGCCGTGCGCAAGGACACTGTCGGACGAAAGAGCTGCACAACAAGCCATGACGCAATTGTTACTGGGCATCGCCCCCGAATGGATACCCACACTGGACAATTTTGTGTCCGGGCGCAATGTCGAACTGCTTTCCGTGTTGCGCCGGGCGCCGGCAGCGGAGCAGGGCGAGCGCGGCCTGTATATATGGGGAGAAACCGGCAGCGGCAAGAGCCACCTGTTGCAGGCGGTGGTTGAACAGGCACGGGCATCGGGGCTGACGGCGCTTTATGCCCGCGGTGAAGTGCCGGATGCCGCCCAGGTAGTCGCTATAGACGATGTTGAAAGGCTGGATGAGGGGAGGCAAATCGATTTGTTCGCTCTCTATAACCGGGTGCGCGAAAGCGGCGGCATGCTGGTCGCAAGCGGCATGCAAGCGCCCGCGTTCCTGTCCTTGCGCGACGATTTGCGCACCCGCCTTGGCTGGGGTCTGGTGTATCAGGTTCATGCGCTGAGCGATACCGAAAAGGCGCAAGCCCTGCAGCAACATGCCCGGGCACGCGGTTTCGAATTGCCGAACGAAGTGACGAGCTATTTGTTGCGCCACGGGCGGCGCGATCTGCCTGCCTTGCTGGCGACACTGGATGCACTGGACGAACATTGCCTGCGCCTGAAGCGTGCCGCGTCCGTGCCGTTGCTTAAGGAAGTGATGCGCGGCGATTTGGCTGTGTAGCAACTCCGTTACAAATCTGAGAGAATTGGTTACGGAGGGGGTTCAACTTATTAAAACCAATATGATTAATTGATTTTTTAAATGGGGGGGTAACTGAATTATGAAGAAGCAAATCTTGTGTGCGGCAGTAATGGCGGCAGTCTCGGTACCGGCTTTTGCGGGGACTGATGTCGAAGCTCATGTGTCCACTTTGGGTTTGGGCTTGGGGATGGGATTCCAGACGACCGACACCATCGTGGCACGAATCGGTTTCAACGAATTCAACAAGAGTTTCAGCACGTCTTCGGGCAGCTTGAACTATGACGGGAAGCTGAAACTTTCCAGCCTGGATGCGCTTCTGGATTGGCATTTGTTCGGAGGGGCGACGCACCTGACTGCGGGTATCATGTCCAACAATAACAAGTTCAATTTGACTGCCACTCCCACCGGCGGATCTTATACGATTAACGGACAATCCTTTACAGCCGCGCAAGTTGGAACATTGAACGGCGAGGTTGCTTTCAACAGCGCCGCACCTTACCTGGGTTTTGGCTGGAACAGCCAACCGAAAAACAAGGGGTTGTCGTTCAAGTCCGACTTCGGTGTCATGTTCCAAGGCTCGCCCAAGGCAACATTGAGCTATACGGGTAATGGTGGCGGAAATGCTTCCCAGATCAATAGCCAAGTGGCTGTTGAACAAGCCAACCTGAACGACAAACTGAAAAACTTCAAGTACTACCCGGTGATTTCGGTCGCCGTCGGTTACGCATTCTAAATTCATCAAGCAGGCTGTTCGGAAGCCAGGCCGTGTAGCGTTCAGGCCTGGCTTCCTGTTTTGGGAGAGAGCAGTGAATCTGGCTTTATTCGATCTGGACAATACCCTGTTGAGCGGCGACAGCGATTTCGAGTGGTCGCAGTTTCTGGTCGAGCAGGGGGTGCTTGAGCGCGAGCTGTTCGAGGCGAAGAACCTCGCGTTCTACGAGCAATACAAGGCCGGCACGCTGAATATCACGGAATTCCTCGATTTCCAGCTCAAGCCGCTGTCGCACCATGCGCGCAAGGTGCTGGATGGTTGGCACGAGGAGTTCATGCGTTGCAAGGTGCGTCCCATGATGGGGCAGGCAGCACGCGATCTGGTATCCAGGCATCAATCGACTGGTGATGTCTGCGTGATCGTCACTGCCACCAACAGTTTCGTGACCGGGCCCATCGCGCGGGAATTCGGCGTGGAGTACCTGATCGCCACCGATCCTGAACAGATAAACGGAGAATTCACCGGACGCGTCGCCGGCGTGCCGAGTTTTCGCGAGGGGAAAGTGGTGCGCATGGAAAGCTGGCTGGCAGAGCGCGGCTGGAACTGGGGGAGCTTCGATCAGTCCTGGTTCTATAGCGATTCCCTGAACGACCTGCCGTTGTTGTCCAAAGTAAAACAGCCGGTTGCCGTCGACCCCGACGCGACCTTGCGCGCTCATGCCGAAGAACAAGGCTGGGCGGTCATCTCGCTGCGTTGAAAGGCTGCCGGAAGGCGGCGGTGTATAATCAAGCCTGATGTCCATAGAATCGCCGCCCCCGCGGCGATTTCAACTTTTACTGACGATGATAAAACGACTGATTAAACGGGTATTCGGCAAAGCTGCTCCGGTACGTGTAGTGGGTGCGGCACATGTGATCCCCTTTGACGAACACAAGGTGAGCAGCGACGGCATCAGCTACGGCGCAAAGCGCGTGACAGACGGGCTGCAGGCAGCGGGATTCCAGGCTTTTGTGGTCGGTGGCGCGGTGCGCGACTTGTTGCTGAACCGCCAACCCAAGGATTTCGACGTGGCCACCGATGCGACTCCGGAAGAGGTGAAGCGCGTGTTCCGCCGCGCGCGCATCATCGGGCGGCGTTTCCGGCTGGTGCATGTGATGTTTGGCGAGGAGACGGTGGAGGTTTCCACTTTCCGTCGCGCCATTGATGCGGAAGATGCGGAAACGGACGAACACGGGCGCATCCTGCGCGACAACGAATTCGGCGACCAGAAACAGGATGCGGCACGCCGCGACTTTACTGCCAACGCGTTGTTCTACGACCCCGCCACGCAGGAGATATTCGATTACCACCACGGCTACGAAGATGTCCGCGCCAACACCCTGCGCATGATCGGCGATCCGGAAGTGCGTTACCGCGAAGACCCGGTGCGCATGCTGCGTGCGGTGCGTCTCTCTGCCAAGCTGGGCATGAAACTGGATCCGTCCACTGCCGCGCCTATCTCGAAAATGAAGGAGCTGTTGAGCAATGTGCCTGAAGCGCGGCTGTTCGACGAGATGCTCAAACTGTTGTTGTCCGGCCAAGCCTTGCCCTGTGTGAAGAAGTTGCGTGCCATGGAACTGCATCACGGCATGTTGCCGATGCTGGATGTGATCCTGGAACAGCCGATGGGCGAGAAGTTCGTCATGCTGGCGTTGCAGAACACCGACCAGCGCATCGCCGAGGAAAAACCTGTTTCTCCGGCATTCCTGTTCGCCGCCTTGTTGTGGCATGAGGTGCTGGCGGCATGGAAAACCAGGCAAGAAGCGGGAGAGAAGCCGATCGGTGCGATGCATGCGGCGATGGACGAGGTGCTGGAGCGGCAGCGGGCGCAACTCGCCATCCCGCGCCGCTACGACACGGTGATGAAGGAGCTGTGGCTGCTGCAGCCGCGCTTCGAGCAGCGCGGCGGGCAGCGTCCGATACGCCTGCTGGCGTTGCCGCGCTTCCGTGCCGCTTATGATTTCCTGCTGTTGCGTTGCCAGAGCGGCGAAGTGGAAGAGGAACTGGGTACGTGGTGGGAAGAGTTTCAGCATGCCAATGACGAGCGCCGTGCCGAGATGTTGCTGCCGGATACCGG
Source organism: Sideroxydans sp. CL21 (assembly GCF_902459525.1). Taxonomy (NCBI): domain Bacteria; kingdom Pseudomonadati; phylum Pseudomonadota; class Betaproteobacteria; order Nitrosomonadales; family Gallionellaceae; genus Sideroxydans; species Sideroxydans sp. CL21. The sequence goes on along the minus strand of NZ_LR699166.1, from coordinate 2,649,734 downwards.
CGGACCCAAAAAACGCCGCCGCCGCACGAAGAAGCCCGGTGCAGCCGCCCAATCTGAACTGCCGATCGAGTGATGGAGCATCTCCAACAGGTTACCGACGAAGCCGGCCATTTGCGGGAGGAGGCGCCCCGCGGCCACTCCCGCACAGAAGGGCTCCGCCCCACCGCGTCGTGGCCGCACACCGCGTTCATCGGGCTGGGCAGCAACCTTGCCGATCCGGTCGCGCAGGTTTCGCGTGCACTGGATGCGCTGGATCATTTGGCGCAGTCGCGGGTCGCGCGGCGCTCTTCGCTGTATCGCAGCGCACCGGTGGGTTTTCTGGCACAGCCGGATTTCATCAATGCCGTTGCACAGCTGGAGACCGGGCTATCCCCCCGCGCCTTGCTGGATGCGCTATTGGCACTGGAGCTTGAACAGGGGCGCACGCGGGAATTCTGCAACGCGCCGCGCACTCTGGATCTGGATGTATTGCTTTATGACGATCTGATTCATCACGAGCATGGTTTGACCATCCCGCATCCGCAGATGCACCTGCGCGCATTCGTGTTGCAACCTTTGCTGGAGATCGCGCCGGAAAGAGACATTCCGGGTGTCGGGACAGCAGCTGCCGCGGCAAGGCAATGCAAGGATCAGCAACTGGAACGGTTGGTTTAGCCACGGAGATGTCAGGGCGACAAGTCGCGCTTGTGGTCATGATTTGAAGGATTCTTGAAGAATGCCTCTGGAAAAATATCGATACATCGTGGTGGAAGGACCCATCGGCGTGGGCAAAACCAGCCTTGCCCAGCGTCTCGCAGACTATGCGGAGGTGCAGCCCTTGCTGGAAAAGCCGCAGGAAAACCCTTTTTTGGCGAACTTCTATCAGGACCCGGTGCGTTATGCGCTGCCTACGCAGCTGTTCTTCCTGTTCCAGCGCATCAACGAAGCGCGCGACCTGGCACAGATGGACTTGTTCCGCAGTCGCACCGTCTCCGACTACCTGTTCGAAAAAGACGAGTTGTTCGCGCGCCTGACCCTGAGCGACGACGAATACAAGCTGTACCAATCCATATACCAGGGGCTGTCGCCGCAGGCGCCCACGCCCGATCTGGTGATCTACCTGCAGGCGCCCACCTACACCTTGTCCGAGCGTGTGCGGCGGCGCGGGAATCGTTACGAGCGGACCCTCCAGGACGATTATCTGACGCGCCTGGCCAACAGTTACGGCGAGTTCTTTCACCAGTACGACGAAGCGCCGCTATTGGTGGTGAATAGCGAACACCTGAATTTTGTGGATAATGACGATGACTTCAATCTGTTGCTGGACCGCATATCCAGGATGCGCGGACGCCGCGAATATTTCAACGTAGGTGCATGATGCGAAAGACCCTCACGACATTGCAGACCATGCGTAACAAGGGCGAGAAGATCGCCATGCTGACTTGTTACGATGCAAGTTTTGCCACGCTGCTCGAAACGCAGGGTGTGGATGTGCTGCTGGTAGGCGATTCTCTCGGCATGGTATTGCAGGGCCACGAGACGACCCTGCCGGTCACTATCGAGGATATGGTCTACCACACGGAGTGCGTGGTGCGCGGGTCGGAGCAGGCATTCATTATCGTCGATATGCCTTTTGGTACTTCGCAAGCCAGCCCGCGCGAAACATTCGCGTATGCGGCGCAGCTGATGGCGGCCGGTGCGCAGATGGTCAAGATCGAAGGCGGCACAGAGATGGTCGAGACTGTGCATTTCCTGACTTCGCGTGGCATCCCGGTATGCAGCCATCTCGGTCTTACCCCGCAATCGGTGCACCAGCTGGGCGGCTACAAGGTGCAGGGCAAGGGCGATGTTGCCGCGCAAAAAATGCTGCAGGATGCACTGGCACTGCAGCAGGCGGGCGCGGGCATGGTGTTGATGGAAGCCATACCGGCCGCGCTGGCGGCGGAAGTCACCGCGCAACTCGGCGTTCCCACCATCGGCATCGGCGCGGGCGCGGATTGTTCCGGACAGGTGCTGGTGGTGTACGACATACTGGGCATCTATCCCGGCAAGAAGGCGCGCTTCGTCAAGGATTACATGCAGGGTGCGACTTCCATCGCGCAGGCAGTGGCGAACTACGTTGCCGAAGTGAAGTCTGGTGCGTTTCCCGCTGTGGAAAATAGCTTCTGATGCAGCTCGTTCATTCCGTATCCGAACTTCGCGCAAGACTGGCGGGCGAGCAATCGGTCGCCTTTGTGCCAACCATGGGCAATCTGCATGAGGGGCATATCGAACTGGTGCGCATTGCGCGGCAACGCGGCAGCTGTGTTGTTGTCAGCATTTTCGTCAACCCGATACAGTTCGGCCCCAACGAAGACTTCGACAAATACCCGCGCACGCTGGATGCAGATTGCGCGAAGCTGCAGGGGCTGGCTGATGTCGTGTTTGCGCCGGCAGTCGAGGAGATGTATCCCGAAAAACAAACGATCTTTGTCGAGCCACCGCCCATTTCCAGGGAATTATGCGGCGAGTTCCGTCCGGGACATTTTCAGGGCGTGGCAACGGTCGTGCTGAAGCTGTTCAATCTGGTGCAGCCACAGGTTGCCATCTTCGGCAAGAAGGACTATCAGCAACTTACCGTTATCCGACAAATGGTTACCCAGCTCAACCTCCCCATCGAAATCGTCGGCGCGGAGACATCGCGCGCAGCGGACGGGCTGGCGCTTTCATCGCGCAACCAGTATCTGTCAGATGCCGAGCGAACCGAAGCCGTATTACTGAGTCAAACATTACGTGGGATGGGAACAGCGCTGGCGGGTGGGGCTGCCGACTATGCAGCGCTGGAGCAGGGTGCAAGTGCGGCGCTCGCCAAGCGCGGGTGGCAAGTGGAGTATGTTGCGGTACGCAAGCAAGCCGATCTGGGCGTTCCGGGAATGGAGGAACGTAAGCTGGTGATATTGGCGGCTGCGCGTTTGGGCAAGACCCGTTTGATCGATAATCTGGAAGTTTGTCTTTGACGTCCGGAAGTTTATAATGCGCGCCCCGGATCATGGGCAGAGTTGAAAATTGCTTTTCTCGTTTGTTCTTTTTCCCGCCTGCGGGAGATAACCAGCGACTTGGCTGGCGTTGTTTGCCAGCTTAGTCGGATGGCTAGTAGGAACATCAGAGTTAGAGAGAGGGCTATGGAGGAAATGACCATGCAGAGAACCATGTTACAGGCAAAATTGCACCGCGTACGCGTGACGCAGTCCGAACTGCATTACGAGGGTTCTTGCGCCATCGACGATGACTTGCTGGATGCCGCCGGTATCAAGGAATACCAGGCGATCGACATCTACAACGTCACCAACGGCGAACGCTTCAGCACTTATGCCATCCGAGCCGAGCGCGGTTCGCGCACCATCTCGGTGAACGGTGCGGCAGCACACAAGGCCAATGTCGGGGATATTCTGATCATCGCCACGTTCTCCATCTACTCCGAACTGGAATTGCAGAAATATCATCCCGTACTTGTTTACGTGGATGAGAAGAACGGCATTATCGGAAAACGCGACAAGATACCCGTCCAGGCAGCCCAGGCGGCAGCCTGAATGAAAAAGCCCCGCTTCGGCGGGGCTTTTGTTTGGGCGTCGTTTCGATAACCTTAATCGGTGCCTTGGCAGCTTGCTGCCAGTCGGATGGTTAGCGGCTTCTTCAGATGCGTTTTGCCAGCTCTGCAGCCTTGCCGATATAGGTTTCCGGACTCAGTGCCTGCAGGCGCTGCTTCTCTACAGCGGGGATGTCCAGTGTCTGGATGAAGGCACCAAGGCTATCACGGTTGATTCCACCCTTGCCGCGCGTGAGTTCCTTCAGCTTGTCATAGGCGTTCTCGATGTTGTAGCGGCGCATCACGGTCTGGATCGGTTCCGCCAGCACTTCCCAACTGTTGTTCAGGTCTTCCGCAAGGCGTTGCGGATTGGCTTCCAGCTTGTTCAGTCCCTTCAGGCAGGATTCGTAGGCCAGCAGGGTATAGCCCAGCGCCACGCCCATGTTGCGCAACACGGTGGAGTCGGTGAGATCGCGCTGCCAGCGCGAGACAGGCAGCTTTTCGGAGAGGTGTTTCAGCAGGGCATTGGCGAGGCCGAGGTTGCCTTCCGCGTTCTCGAAGTCGATCGGGTTGACCTTGTGCGGCATGGTGGAAGACCCGACTTCGCCTGCCACCACTTTCTGTTTGAAATAGCCCAGCGAGATGTAGCCCCAGATGTCGCGGTTCAGGTCGATCAGGATGGTATTGGCGCGGGCATAGGCGTCATACAGCTCGGCCATGCAATCGTGCGGTTCGATCTGGATGGTGTAGGGATTGAAGGTCAGTCCGCGTGCCTCGACAAAACGCTGGGCGAAGCCTTCCCAATCGACGTTGGGGTAGGCGGACAGATGCGCGTTGTAGTTGCCCACCGCGCCGTTGATCTTGCCCAGGATCTCGACCGCAGCGATACGCGCTTGGGCGCGGCGCAGGCGGTGCACGACGTTGGCCATCTCTTTGCCCAGGGTGCTGGGGGTGGCGGTCTGGCCGTGTGTGCGGCACAGCATGGGCAGGTCGGCGTGCTCGTGCGCGAGATGTTGCAGGCGCTCGATCAATACTTGCAGTGTGGGCAGCATCACTTCGCTGCGCGAGTGGTTGAGCATCAGTGCATGGCTCAGGTTGTTGATGTCCTCCGAGGTGCAGGCAAAATGGATGAATTCCAGCGCCTTGGCCGTTTCCGGAATGGCAGCCAGCTTGTCACGCAGCCAGTATTCGATGGCTTTCACGTCATGGTTGGTGCGGCGTTCGATGGTCTTGATCTGTTCCGCATCGGCTTCGGAGAATTGGGCGGCGAGCTGCACGAGGTGCGCGATCGCGGCGGGGGAGAGCGGCGGGAGTTCCTTGATGCCGGCTTCATTGCTGAGTGCCTTGAACCACTCGATTTCTATCAGTACGCGGTAACGGATCAGGCCGTATTCGCTGAAAAAACCGCGCAGGCTTTCAACTTTGCCGTGGTAACGCCCGTCCAGGGGGGAAAGTGCAGTGAGTGCCGAAAGTGTCATGATGGTTTTGCTGGGAGAAAAGTTTCAGGCGCGCATTTTACGTGAAAGCGTGCCAACGGGCACGGCATGTCTTAACCTTGGCAAGGGAGCTTGCTGTGCCCGTTGCCCCCCTTTCCAACTTTTCCCCGCGCGCGGGAGAAAGGGCGAACGAGACAGGCAATAGTCAATTCCCGCGCAAGTGTCAGGCAGCAGGTTGATTCAAATACAGTGTGCGCGTCGGGAAGGCGATTTCGGCACCATGCTTGGCGATGATGCCCGATACGTTGAGCAGCACCTCCTGTTTGATCGCGTGGAATTGCGCCAGATTGGTGGTCTTGCAGAAAGCCTGAATGATGAAATTGAGCGAGGAGTCGGCAAACTGATCGAAGGCGACGAACATGTCCTGCCCGGGATCGAGCTGCGGGTGGTTGCTCAGCATGGATTTTACTTCTTCGACGATGGAACTCATTTTGTCCAGATCGTCGTAACGCAGGCCGATGGTCTCGCGGATGCGGCGGTGCGACATCCGCGACGGGTTTTCAACCACATTGGCGGTGAACAAGGCATTGGGCACATAGATCAGCGTCATGTTGGTCGAGCGGATACGGGTCTGGCGCCAGCCGATATGTTCCACCTTGCCTTCGATCTGTTTGTCCGGCGATCGTACCGTCTCGCCCACATTGAACGGGCGATCCAGATGGATCATCAGGCCGCCGAAGAAATTTGCCAGCAGATCCTTGGCGGCGAAACCGACGGCAATACCGCCCATGCCGCCGAAGGCCAGCAAGCCGGAGATGCTGAACCCGAGAGTCTGCATCACTGCCAGCACTGTAACCATCACCACGACGATACGCGAGACTTTGCTCAACGCATCCACCGTGGAGCGATCTATTTCCTGTCCCTTCTGGGCACCTGCGGCAATCACGTTGTTTGCCAGCTCGCGGATCAGTTTGAACAGGAACCAGGCGGAGCAGACCACGACGCCGATGTCGCGGGCCGGCGGAATATATTCCAGCAATTGTTCGCCGGTCTGGCGGTGGATCAGGTGCAGCGCAAAGGAAATGCCGGCCAGCCAGATCAGCACGGGCAGCGGTCGGCGCGCCGCGGCGATCAGCGAATCGTCCCAGACATTTTCGGTGCGTGCCGCGATGATCTCGGCGTGTTGCAATGCACGGCGTGCGATGAAGTGCGCAGCGATGGTGGCAGCGAGTACCAGCAGCAAACGGATGATTTCAGGGCTCAGATTGACGGACATAAAGTCACCTTGGAGTTCATTTGATGATACCGCCGCCCAGACAGATTTCACCGTCATACACCACGACGGATTGGCCGGGCGTTACCGCCCATTGGGCTTCTTCAAAGGCGAAGTGCGTTGTATCGGCTGCGCCAAGCGCGATGCGACAGGCTGCATCTTGCTGGCGGTAGCGTGTCTTGGCGGCGTAACCACGTGAGGCATCCGGAGCATGGCCGCTGATCCAGTGCATATCCAGCGCGTCCAGTTTTGGGTTGAGCAGCAAAGGGTGGTCGTGTCCTTGCACTACGATCAGGCGGTTATGCTGCATGTCCTTGCCCGCAACGAACCATGGTTCGCCTGTCGTTTCGCGCGAGCCGCCGATACCCAGTCCCTGGCGCTGGCCGATGGTGTAGAACGACAATCCCATGTGTTGCCCGACCACCTTGCCGTCCGGCGTTACGATGTCGCCCGGCTTTGTCGGCAGGTAGCGGTTGAGGAACTCGCGGAATGGCCGCTCGCCGATGAAGCAGATGCCGGTGCTGTCCTTCTTGGCATGGTTGGCGAGATTGTGTTCGCGGGCGATTTCGCGCACCTGGGATTTGAGCAATTGTCCCAGCGGGAACATGGCTTTGCACAGTTGCTGCTGGTTGAGCCTGTGCAAAAAATAACTTTGGTCTTTGCTGCCGTCTTTGGCTTTCAACAACTGGAACGATCCGTCCGCTTCGCGCACTTGCGCGTAATGTCCGGTGGCGATGGCGTCCGCTCCCAGGCGGATGGCGTGATCCAGGAAAGCCTTGAACTTGATCTCCGAGTTGCACAGGATGTCCGGGTTCGGCGTACGCCCGGCTTCGTATTCGCGCAGGAAATAGCTGAACACGCGATCCTTGTATTCCTTGGCGAAATTTACCGCCTCGATGGTGATGCCGATCGTATCGGCGACTGCCACGGCGTCGATCAAGTCCTGGCGCGAGGAACAATATTCGCTATCGTCATCGTCTTCCCAGTTCTTCATGAACAGGCCGATGACCTCGTAACCCTGTTGTTTCAGCAGGAGTGCGGTGACGGAAGAGTCCACGCCGCCGGACATGCCGACGACGACGCATTGCTTACTCATAATGAGTGATGAGTTCCAGCGGGTAACGTTTGCCAGCCAGATAGTCTTCCACACAGCGCAGGATCAGCGGGCTGCGGTGACGTTGTTGTGTGGCACGGATCTCCTCCGGCGTCATCCATACGGCGCGCACGATGCCTTTATCCAGGGAGCGTTCGGGATGATGGGCCAGGATGCGCCCTCCAAAGGCAAAGCGCAGATAAGTGATATCGGAAGCGGTTGAATGCCAGCGATAGACCCCAATCAGATATTGCGGCTCGAATTCATAGGCCGATTCTTCCAGGACTTCGCGACTGGCACCGGCCGAGAGGGTTTCGTTCGGCTCCCAGTGTCCTGCGGGTTGGTTGAACAGCAGGCCTTGCGGGGTATGTTCTTCCACCAGCAAGAACTTGCCATCCTGTTCAAGGACGGCGGCGACGGTGGCGTGAGGTTTCCAGATCATGACGGGATTTTAAACGAAATAAAAAAAGGCAGGGTCGCCCCTGCCTTTTTTGGGTGAAGCGCTATTACTTGGCAGCTGCTTCAGCCTTTGCTTTCTTGGACTTCTTTGCTTTCTTTGCTTTCTTTGCTTTCTTTGCTGGCTTTGCTTCGTCTTTAGCGGCAGCAGGAGCAGCGGCAGCAGCAGGAGCAGCAGCAGGAGCAGCAGCGTCAGCAGCAACAGCAGAGAAGGAAACCAGGGCGAATACAGCAGCGATCAGAGTGGACATCAGTTTCATTTGAGGCTCCATGAGTAGTTGATAAACGTTTATGACACTACTTGTGTCGGAACCTATAACGCGGCGACTTCTGGTCGCGTTGACACGAATATCGAAATTTGGTGCCGGGGGGGGAATCGAACCCCCACGCCCTTTCAGGCACCGGATTTTGAGTCCGGCACGTCTACCAGTTCCATCACCCCGGCAAGAGTGTATTTCCCATGCTGCACCGGCTTTTCGCGATGACCACCGCTCTTGCGGTTTTAACTTGCTATGCAAGTTGGCCTGCGCGTCATGTCGCCAGAAAGCGACACTGGTGAGCCCGGTACAACGTCTACCGGTAACACCACCCCGGCTAGGGAAGGGCGCGAATTATCCATGAAACGCATGTCCCCATCAACTACAATGCGCGTTTTTCTTCCAACTACACCTTGGTTTTCATGCGTACCGACGATTTTGACTTCATTTTGCCCGAGCGCCTGATTGCGCAGCATCCGCCTGCACAGCGGGGGGCGAGCCGTTTATTGCAGGTACGGAAGTCGGGGTTGAAAGACAGCCAGTTCGCCGATTTGTACGGACTGGTGCGCGAACATGACCTATTGGTATTGAACGATACGCGAGTATTGAAGGCGCGTTTATTTGGCGAAAAAGAGAGCGGCGGCAAGGTCGAGGTGCTGGTCGAGCGGATACTGGATGAGCATAACGTCCTGGCGCAGGTGCGGGTCAGCAAGACGCCCAAACCGGGTAGTCTCCTGCTGTTGGGAGGGACGCTGCGGGTGCGGGTACTGGGGCGCGAGGGCGAGTTTTTCCATTTGCGATTTGAAGATGCGGAAACGGTGACAGATTTGCTGGAACGGCACGGGCATTTGCCTTTGCCGCCCTATATTACTCATGCCGCCGGGGCCGAGGATGACACGCGTTACCAGACTGTGTTCGCCCGCGAACCGGGTGCGGTAGCCGCGCCCACGGCCGGACTGCATTTCGGCGAGGCCATGCTGCAGGCATTGCGTGATAAAAGAGTGGGTATTGCCTATGTGACCTTGCATGTCGGCGCGGGCACGTTCAAGCCGGTGCGCGCCGAGAACATCGAAGAACACATCATGCACAGCGAGCGCTATTCGATTCCGCAAGCCACGGTGGATGCCATTTCTCAGGCCAGGGCCAGGGGCGGGCGCGTGATCGCGGTAGGTACCACCAGCCTGCGTGCACTGGAAAGTGCGTCAGCGGGTGGCGAATTGGTCGCGGGCTCGGCCGAAACCAGCATCTTTATCACTCCCGGCTACCACTTCAGGGTAGTGGATGTGCTGCTGACCAATTTTCACCTGCCGCGCTCCACGCTATTGATGCTGGTGTGCGCTTTTGGCGGAATGGACAAGATGCTGGCCGCATATCGCCATGCGGTGGAACAGGAATATCGCTTTTTCAGTTACGGCGATGCGATGTTGATTGAGAGGGAACAATGAAATTTACCTTACATAACACCTCCGGTGCGGCACGGCGTGGCACGCTGGACTTGGCGCACGGCAAGCTGGAAACGCCTGCTTTCATGCCGGTTGGAACCTACGGCACGGTGAAGGCGATGTCACCGTTGGAATTGAAAGACATGGGCGCACAGATCGTGCTCGGCAATACCTTCCATTTGTGGCTGCGTCCGGGGATGGAGGTCATTGCAGCGCATGGCGGTTTGCATCGCTTCATGGGCTGGGACGGCCCCATCTTGACTGATTCCGGCGGTTTCCAGGTGTTCAGCCTCGGGCCGCTGCGCAAGATCACCGGCGGCGGGGTGGAGTTCCGCTCACCGGTGAACGGAGACAAATGTTTCCTGTCGCCGGAAGAGTCCATGCGCATCCAGAAGGTGCTGAACTCCGACATCGTGATGATCTTCGACGAATGCACACCGTATCCGGCGGATGAGCAGGTGGCGGGCGTGTCCATGCGTCTCAGCCTGAGCTGGGCGGAGCGCAGCAAAAAGGCGCATGAAGGCAATTCCAACGCACTGTTCGGAATTGTGCAGGGCGGGATGCACGAGCATCTGCGCGATGAATCGCTGGCGGGCCTGGCCAGCATCGGTTTCGACGGTTTTGCCATTGGCGGCTTGTCGGTGGGCGAGCCGAAAGAGGATATGTTGCGCATTCTCAAGCACACCGCGCCGCAACTTCCGCAGGACAAGCCGCGCTACCTGATGGGCGTGGGTACTCCGGAAGATCTGGTCGAGGCGGTCGGCAACGGCATCGACATGTTCGACTGCGTGATGCCGACGCGCAATGCACGCAACGGGCATCTGTTCACCCGTTTTGGAGATGTGCGCATCAAGAATGCACAGTACCGTATGGATACCCGGCCTCTGGATGAACAGTGTACCTGCTATACCTGCCGTCATTTTACCCGGGCCTATCTGCATCATTTGCACCGCCTGAACGAGATACTCGGCGCGCGCCTCAATTCCATTCACAACCTGCATTACTACCAGGAGTTGATGCGCGATATCCGCGCCGCCATTGAGGCCGGGCGCTATGCCGAGTTCCAGGCCGCGTTCCGGCTGGCACGCGCCGGTTCATGAGGGGCGGTGCGTAGCAAAACAGTCATGCCTTCCATGATAGAATGCCCGCCTTTGATTTTTGAACCCTAATTTTGACAGGAGTAATTATGATTTCCATCAGCGAATTGTTTATCGGCAATGCTTACGCGGACGGTGCAGCTGCCGGCCCGCAAGGCAGCGATATCATGCAGTTTCTGCCCTTGATTGGCTTGGTGGCTGTGTTTTATTTTCTCATCCTGCGTCCGCAACAAAAGCGCGCGAAAGAGCAGAAGGCCATGATAGAGGCACTGCAAAAGGGAGATGAAGTCGCCACCATGGGCGGCATACTCGGAAAAGTGACCAAGGTCAGTGAAGACAACATTGCCATCGAGATCGCCGACAACGTCGTTGTTCAGGTGCAAAAGGCCGCAGTTCAGAATGTCCTGCCCAAGGGTACGATCAAGTCGCTCTGAAAAGCCGAAGTCCTTCTAACGCTGCAAAATTAAGGTGTCGCAATGAACCGCTATCCGCTGTGGAAAACTCTGCTGGTACTAGCCGTGCTGGTGCTGGGTTTTGTATATACCCTGCCCAATTTTTACGGTGAAGCGCCTGCTGTACAAGTGTTGCCGCTACGTTCCAACCTGAAGGCGGATGCGGCGTTGCTGGCGCGTGTGGAAGATATACTGAAGGCTGCACAATTGAATCCGGACGCCATGTCGCTGGATGCCACCAGCGTCAAGGCCCGTTTCAATGACACCGACACCCAGATCAAGGCGAAAGATGTGCTGCACGCGCAGCTGGGTGACGACTACATGGTGGCGCTCAATCTGTTGGCGCGTTCGCCGCAGTGGCTGACAAGCATGAATGCATTGCCCATGTACCTCGGTCTGGATCTTCGCGGCGGTGTGCATTTTCTGTTGCAGATCGATATGAAAGGCGCGCTGGATAAATCCCTGGAGTCGGATTCCAGCGATATACGCAGTTCCCTGCGTGAGGCGAATATCCCCTATTCCGGCGTGAGTCGCGACGACAGCATGATTACCACCAGGTTTCGCGATGCCGACTCGCGCAACAAAGGCGAGGCGGAACTCAAGCAGCGTTTCAGCGGACTGGAATTCAGCACGCGCGAGGAAAGCGGGGAATTCTTGTTGCTCGCCCGATTCAGGCAGCAAGAGCAGATACGCATTCAGGAGTCTGCCGTACAGCAGAATCTGGTCACGTTGCGCAACCGCGTGAATGAATTGGGTGTGGCCGAACCGGTGATTCAGCAGCAGGGTGCGGACCGCATCGTGGTGCAACTGCCTGGAGTGCAGGACACCGCGCGCGCCAAGGATATTCTTGGGCGTACCGCCACGCTGGAAGTGCGTTTGGTGGATGACGAGCATCATTATGCCGAGGGAGGGATCATTCCTTTCGGCACCGAAGTTTTCAAGGATCGCGACGGCACTCCGCTGCTGGTGAAGAAGTCCGTGATCCTGACCGGCGAGCGCATCAATGATGCGCAACCCGGTTTCGACAGCCGCAACAACGAGCCGGCGGTGCACATCAATCTGGATGCGATCGGCGCGCGCAAGTTCAAGGAAGCGACACGGGAAAATGTCGGCAAGCGCATGGCCATCATCCTGTTCGAGAAGGGCAAGGGTGAGATCGTCACCGCGCCGGTGATACGCGAGGAGATCGGCGGCGGGCGTGTGCAGATCAGCGGCAAGATGAACACGGAAGAGGCCAAGGATACGTCGCTGCTGTTGCGCGCCGGTGCCCTGGCTGCGCCGATGGAGATCGTCGAAGAGCGTACCGTCGGCCCCAGTCTCGGTGCGGACAATATCAAGCGCGGCTTCGACTCCACCAAAATCGGCTTCGTGGCCATCTCCGTGTTTATGGTCATCTATTACCTGATATTCGGCGGTGTTTCCGTGCTGGCGCTGGGCGCCAACCTGCTGTTGCTGGTGGCGCTGATGTCCATGCTGCAAGCCACGCTGACACTGCCGGGCATGGCGGGTATTGCGCTGACGCTGGGTATGGCGATCGACTCCAATGTGCTGATCAACGAGCGCATCCGCGAGGAACTGCGCAACGGCGTGCCTCCGCAAACGGCGATACACGAGGGATACGAGCATGCTTTTGCCACCATACTGGACTCCAACATCACCGCGCTGATCGTGGGCGTTGCGCTGTTCATGTTCGGTTCGGGGCCGGTCAAAGGGTTTGCAGTGGTGCTGTGCCTTGGCATCCTGACTTCGATCTTCAGCGCGGTGCTGGTCTCGCGTTTGCTGGTTAATCTGATCTATGGCCGCAAAGCACGCCTTAACAAGGTCGCGATAGGTTAGTCCGCTCGCGTAGCGAGACGCATAAGGGAATAAGACATGGAACTCTTCAGAATCAAAAAAGACATCCCGTTCATGAGCTATGGTCGTTACACCACGACTATCTCGCTGGTGACCTTCCTGTTTGCGGTGTTCTTCCTTGCTACCAAGGGGTTGAATTTCGGCGTGGACTTTACCGGCGGTACGGTGATGGAAGTGCACTACGCGCAATCGGCCGAACTGGACAAGGTGCGCGGGCAACTCGACAGTATTGGACTGAACACTGCGCAGGTTCAGAATTTCGGTTCCAGCAAGGATGTGCTGATTCAAGTGCCGCTCAAGCAGAACAAGGCGGGTTCGAAGCTGTCCGATCAAGTGATGGAAACTTTGCATCAGCAGGATGCCAGTGCCGAACTGCGCCGTGTCGAGTTCGTCGGGCCGCAAGTGGGCAAGGACCTGGTCGAGAACGGCGCGATGGCGCTGTTGCTGGTTTCGCTGGGGATCGTTGGTTATCTGTGGCTACGTTTCGAGTGGAAGTTCGGGCTGGCTGCGATCATCGCCAACCTGCACGACGTGGTCATTATCCTCGGCTTCTTCGCCTTCTTTCAGTGGGAATTCTCGCTCACAGTATTGTCGGCAGTACTGGCGGTGCTGGGATATTCAGTGAACGAATCGGTGGTGGTATTCGACCGGATCCGCGAGAATTTCCGCAAGATGCGCAAGACCGAAGTCAACGTGATCATCGACAACGCTATCACCCGTACCATGTCCCGCACCGTGATCACCCACGCCTGTACGCAGATGATGGTCACTTCCATGCTGTTCCTGGGGGGCGAGACGCTGCATTATTTCGCACTGGCATTGACGATCGGCATTCTTTTCAGTATCTATTCTTCGGTGCTGGTTGCGAGCCCGCTGCTGCTGATGTTCGGCGTATCGCGTGAAGACTTCATCAAGCCGGAAAAAGCTGAAGTTGAAGAAGTGTTGCCCTGACCGTGAGCATGATCCTGCTTGATATCGTCCTGCATCTGGACGCGCATCTGCTGGCATTGGTGCACGACTATGGCATGTGGGTCTATGCCATCCTGTTTGCCATCATCTTTGCAGAGACCGGTTTGGTTGTCGCGCCATTCCTGCCCGGTGATTCGCTCCTGTTTGTCACGGGGGCATTGTGCGGTATGGGTTCGCTGGAACTGCAGGTGCTGATGCCGCTTTTGATGCTGGCGGCTTTCGGCGGGGACAACACCAACTACTGGATCGGTCGGCACTTCGGTATCAAGCTGTTCAAACACGACTCGCGTTTTTTCAAGCATGAGCATCTGGAAAAGACCCAGGCTTTCTACGCGAAGCACGGCGGCAAGACCATCATCTTTGCGCGATTTCTTCCCATCATCCGCACTTTTGCCCCGTTCGTGGCGGGTATCGGCAGCATGAGCTATCGTTTGTTTCTTATGTTCAGCGCATTGGGCAGCATTGCCTGGATTGGCAGCCTCACGTTGGCCGGTTACTTCTTCGGTAACATTCCTGTCATCAAGAATAACCTCACCTTGCTGATCATCTGCATCATCTTCATCTCGTTCATTCCCGCGCTCCGCGAATACATCAAGCATCGCAGGCAAGCGAGGTAAGCCTTATTTCATTGTGGCAGCGTCTGAAGATGGCAATGCTCGTATTCCGATAAGCCTTTCAGGATGCCAATTCTGAATTGCCCACTCCAGGACCGTTTCCACACTGCTACCGGCCATCGTCGTTGGCGGTTGCTGCTTCAGGAAATTTAACACTCTTAGCAACGTTGGCGCAGGATGCGTCTCATCGACCGGAGCAGCCAGGGTTTGTTTGCTCAACTTCTCCCCCGACTCGTTCACCGCGACAGGTAAGTGCAAGTATTGCGGAATGCGCAGGCCGAGCAAGTGCTGCAGGTATATCTGGCGCGGAGTGGAGTCCAGCAGGTCTGCACCGCGCACGATGTGCGTGATGCACTGGAATGCATCGTCAACTACCACCGCAAGTTGATAAGCGAACAGACCATCCGCCCGCTTTACCACGAAGTCGCCTATTTCGTTTTCAAGGTATTGGGTGCAGCAACCCTGAAGTACGTCATCAAACTCAACCGCTTCGTTGTTCGTACGTACTCGCCAAGCCCGTGCTTCTCGACCAATCGGAATGCCATTGCGACAAGTGCCGGGATAGACCGGCCCCTCAATACCGTTCAAAGCCGAATCCGCAATCTCCTTGCGCGTGCAACAGCACGGATAGGCCGCACCATTGGATTGCAGCATGCGCAGCGCGTCCTCATAAGCAGCTGTTCGTTGGCTCTGGTAGAGAACGGGCTCATCGCTATGCAGCCCAAATGCATCCAGAGTGCGCAGGATGTTATCTGCCGCACCTGTTACACAGCGCGGTGTATCGAGGTCTTCCATGCGTACCAGCCAGGTGCCGTGGTGATATTTCGCATCGAGATAGCTGCCGACAGCGGCCACCAGCGAACCGAAGTGGAGATGGCCGGTAGGGGAGGGGGCGAAGCGCCCCCGGTAACCGGAATCAGACGGGGACAGTTTCTTCCTCAAACTCCAGCACTACCTTGCCGTCCTTCACATCCACCGTGACCTTGCCGCCATTCGCCAACTTGCCAAACAACAGTTCGTCTGCCAGCGCGGAGCGGATGGTATCCTGGATCAGGCGTGCCATTGGGCGTGCACCCATGAGCGGATCGAAACCGTTCTCGGCGAGGTATTCCTTGAGCGCGTCGGTGAACATCGCATCCACTTTTTTATCGTGCAATTGTTCATCCAACTGAATGAGGAATTTGTCCACCACGCGCAGAATGACTTCCTTGGATAAAGAAGCGAAGGAAACGATTGCATCCAGACGGTTGCGAAATTCCGGTGTAAACATCTTCTTGATATCGACCAATTCATCACCGGCAGACGTAACCTGGGTAAAGCCGATCTGCGTCTTGTTCAAAGCTTCGGCGCCTGCATTGGTGGTCATGATGATAACCACGTTGCGGAAATCGGATTTGCGCCCGTTGTTGTCGGTGAGCGTGCCGTGGTCCATCACCTGCAACAGGATGTTGAAGATGTCCGGGTGCGCCTTTTCAATCTCGTCCAGCAGCAGCACGCTATGCGGTTGCTTGCTGATGGCTTCGGTGAGCAGCCCGCCCTGGTCGAAACCGACATAGCCGGGAGGCGCGCCGATCAGGCGCGACACGGCATGGCGCTCCATGTATTCTGACATGTCAAAGCGGTGTATCGGCATGCCCATGATGTAGGCAAGCTGACGCGCCACTTCGGTCTTGCCGACGCCGGTGGGACCGGAGAACAGGAAGCTGCCGATTGGTTTTTGCGGGTTGCCGAGGCCGCTGCGCGACATTTTGATGGCACGTGCGAGTGCATCGATGGCTTTGTCTTGGCCGAATACCGTGGCTTTCAGGTCCCTATCCAGATTTTTCAGGGCATTGCGGTCATCATGCGACACGGTGCGCGTCGGGATGCGCGCAATCTTGGCAATAATTTCTTCGATTTCGTGCTTTCCCACGACCTTTTTCTGTTTGGACTTGGGCAGGATGCGTTGGGCTGCTCCTGCTTCGTCCAATACATCAATGGCCTTGTCCGGTAAGTGGCGATCGTTGATAAAGCGTGCAGACAATTCGGCGGCGCTGGTGATGGCGGCGGCGCTGAACTTGATACTATGGTGTACTTCAAAACGTGATTTCAGACCTTTGAGAATCTCGATGGTCTGTTCTACAGACGGCTCTGACACGTCAATCTTCTGGAAACGGCGAGATAGCGCCGAATCCTTCTCGAAGATGCCGCGATATTCCTGATAGGTCGTGGCGCCGATGCACTTCAACGCGCCGCTGGAAAGTGCGGGTTTGAGCAAGTTGGAGGCGTCCATTGTGCCGCCGGAAGCGGCGCCGGCTCCGATCAACGTGTGGATTTCGTCAATGAACAGCACCGCGTTGGGGGCGTCTTTGAGTTCTTTAAGCACAGCTTTCAGGCGTTGCTCGAAATCGCCGCGGTATTTGGTCCCGGCCAGCAATGAACCCATGTCCAGCGAGTAGACATGCGCATCTTTCAAAATATCCGGTACGTCGCCTTCAACTATGTTGCGCGCCAGTCCCTCGGCTATTGCCGTCTTGCCCACGCCGGCTTCACCTACCAGCAGCGGGTTGTTCTTGCGGCGGCGGCACAAAGTCTGAATTACGCGCTCCAGTTCAACATCGCGACCTATGAGCGGATCGACTTTGCCTGCCAAGGCATGGGCGTTCAGATCCAGAGTGTAATTTTTGAGCGCACTGTCGCTGCTGTTTTCCTGCTCGGCATCCGATTCGTTCGCGGTTTTTTGCGTGGAGGGCTGGATTTCGGCAGTCTTATTGATGCCATGCGCGATGTAATTCACCACGTCGAGACGGGTGACCGCGCGCTGGTTGAGGAAATATACCGCGTGGGACTCCTTTTCCCCGAACAGTGCAACCAGAATGTTTGCTCCGGTCACTTCTTTCTTGTTGGTGGACTGCACATGCAGGATGGCACGCTGAATTACGCGTTGGAAACCTACAGTGGGCTGAGTGTCCACCTCGCCGATACCGGGGACGACCGGGGTATGAGTCTCGATATGTTGCACCAGCACGGCGCGCAACTCCTCAATGTCCGCCCCGCAGGCACGCAGCACGTGCGCAGCGGAAGGATTATCCAGCATCGCGAGCAACAGGTGTTCGACGGTGATGAATTCGTGCCGTTTCTGGCGGGCTTCGACGAATGCCAGATGCAGGCTGACTTCCAGTTCTTGCGCGATCATTTAGTTTTCCTCCGTATGACATCGTAAAGGATGTCCATGCTGCGTTGCAAACGCCGATACCTGAGATACCTTGGTTTCAGCGATGTCTTTTGGGTACACGCCACATACGGCGGAACCCTTATTGTGTATTTGGAGCATGACTTGCGTCGCGCGTTCCTGACCCATCGAAAAAAAAGTCCTCAAAACCTCAATGACGAACTCCATAGTGGTGAAATCATCATTGAACAGAATCACCTTATAAAGCTTGGGCGGCTTGGTTTTGCTGCGCTCCAGCAGGTTTACGTTTTCTTGCTTGGTTGCCATTGTTTGCTATTCTCACCCGGTGCACAACTCCATATTTGACGATTAACGCGGGTTTTTCAAGTCAATTCGCTAATAAATTGTATTTTGCCCTTGACGTTGTAAGTTCAAGTGGGGTAAAAAGCGTTCGGGTGTTTGAATCAAAGTATCTGCTAGTGCTGGTTTTGCCATGTGCGGTCCCATTTGCGATCTTGGAATTCAAACAATTTGACGGGATTCCACCCGTTGTTTTTTGTAAGGAAGTTAAGCATGGCAAACGGTACTGTTAAATGGTTCAACGATGCAAAGGGTTTTGGTTTCATTACTCCCGATGATGGCAGCGAAGATTTGTTCGCGCATTTCTCCGCGATCAACATGAGCGGCTTCAAGTCTCTCAAAGAAGGTCAGAAAGTGACTTTCGAAGTTGTTCAAGGACCAAAGGGCAAGCAAGCCTCCAACATTCAAGCGGGTTAATCCCTGTTTGAGTTGTAAAAAAGCCCGCCACGAAAGTGGCGGGCTTTTTTATCACATTACATTTGAGTTGCCGGAACATTGCGGTTCTTTATGGAAAACACGGCATTGCTGTGCCGTAAGTAGAAAATGAGTCGGATTTTGCTGTTCAACAAGCCGTATGGAGTGATCTGCCAATTCAGCCGCGACGGTCTGCATCCGACATTGGCGGATTACATTACAGCTCCGGGTTTCTATCCCGCAGGTCGTTTGGATACCGGCAGCGAGGGGCTGTTGTTGCTCACTGACGACGGCAAGCTGCAACATCGCATTACCGATCCAAGTCACAAACTGCCCAAGACTTATTGGGTGCAAGTGGAAGGTATTCCAGACGAAGCGGCTCTGGAACGCTTGCGAGGCGGTGTGCAGTTGAAGGATGGGTTGACCCTTCCGGCACAAGCAAGTCTGATGGAAGAGCCTGCCGACCTCTGGTCACGCGACCCGCCGGTTCGCTTTCGCAAAGACATTCCTACCTGCTGGCTGCAACTCACCATACGCGAAGGCAAGAACCGCCAGATTCGACGCATGACGGCTGCAGTCGGCTTTCCTACCTTGCGCTTGATACGTCATGGGATCGGGGAATGGTCACTGGACGGGATTGCACCAGGAAAATGGTCTGGCACCGATATATAACATTGTTTTTAGTATGGATTTATGGTTGTCTGCCTGTCGTCAGTTGTTGTCATTCCTTCGCCAATATTCCATCAAACCGTCGGTCTTGCCCTTTGCGGACAGACAATTTCAGCTTTGGCACAGCTGTTGCATTACTAAATTCGACGATTCCGGTTATGCGGGAGCGAGCGAATGGAGGATGCATGAAACCGATTTGGCTTGGGATTATTTTTATTCTTGTGTACGGCTTGTTTTCCATGAAAAGTTACGCAGCTGAGGAAGTATCGGCTGAGTACACCGTTTTTGCGGGGAGCGGGCACTTTTGAATTCACCCTGCGCAGATGAATAGATGAACGGGATGCTCGTCCTGATTAATGCATATTCCAGATATATCCGCTGCAAATGGAACAGGGTGCAGGCGCATGGCATGAGTTAGTATCGTTGAAATGCTGCTGCGATAAACCAGCTTCTTCCTATTCGGGGGCGCGGGGTATAATGCGCGCCTTTCAAATGCAGGAGCAGGACATGCCCATCTATGAATATCGTTGCAGCAGCTGTGGCGCACAAAAAGATGTGATGCAGAAGATCAGCGACGCACCGTTGACAAAATGCCCGGAATGCGGCCAGGAAGCCTTCGCCAAGCAGATCAGCGCGGCTGGCTTTCAGCTAAAAGGTAGCGGTTACTACGCCACCGATTTCAAGAACAAGCCAGCAGTTCAGTGCGAGCCGTCAGCCTGCTCGGCCTGTCCGGCTGCAGGCACTCATTCGTGAAGAAATACCTGCTGACAGGTTTACTCGTCTGGGTGCCGCTGGGCATCACCCTGTGGGTCTTGAACCTCATCATCAGCACTCTGGACCTGACTCTGACCTTGTTGCCGAGGCATTGGCATCCGGATGAATTGCTGGGCATCCACATTCCCGGCTTGGGCGTCATTCTGACAGTAGTCGTCGTGCTGACTACCGGTTTGCTCGTTCGTAACGTATTCGGCCAGCGCCTACTGACCTATTGGGATGGCCTGTTGCGCCGTATCCCTTTCGTCAATGCCATCTACAACAGTGTCAAGCAAGTCAGCGATACGCTGCTGTCGGAGAGCGGCAGCGCTTTCGGCAAAGTATTGCTGGTGCGCTACCCGCATCCCCAGACATGGTCATTGGCATTCCAGACCAGCGTGCCCGGGGAAGTGACGCGCGTCCTGGCAGGTGACGAGTATGTCGGCGTATTCGTGCCGACCACGCCCAGTCCGGTGAACGGTTTCTATTTTTACGTAAAGAAGTCCGAGACTATCGAGCTGGACATCAACGTGGATGCGGCATTCAAGGCCATCATTTCGATGGGTGTGGTTACCACACCTGAAACGGCGGCCAAACCGGCCAAACCGAATAAGTAATTTCCCTTTTGTTTTTTTTTGATCAATCTGAACTGAATCATCTATGCGAACTCATTACTGCGGGCAACTCAATGTTTCCAACCTCGGCCAGACCGTCACCCTGTGCGGCTGGGCACATCGCCGCCGCGATCACGGCGGTGTAATCTTCATCGACCTGCGCGACCGCGAAGGCCTGGCACAGGTGGTGTGCGACCCGGATCGCGCAGACATGTTCAAGATTGCCGAATCGGTGCGCAACGAGTACGTGCTGAAAGTGACTGGCCGCGTGCGCCGCCGCCCGGAAGGCACCGAGAACAAGAACATTCCCAGCGGCGAGATCGAGCTGCTGTGCCATGAAATCGAAGTGCTGAATGTCGCCGTCACGCCGCCGTTCCAGCTGGACGACGAGAACCTGTCCGAAAACGTACGCCTCACGCACCGTGTGATCGATTTGCGCCGTCCGCAGATGCAGAAGAACATGATGCTGCGTTACCAGACGGCCCGTGCATTCCGCCGCTACCTGGACGACAAGGGTTTCATCGACATCGAAACGCCGATGCTGACCAAGTCCACACCCGAAGGAGCCCGCGATTACCTCGTGCCGTCGCGTGTGCATGCCGGCGAGTTCTTTGCCCTGCCGCAGTCGCCGCAATTGTTCAAACAGCTGCTGATGGTGGCCGGCTTCGACCGTTACTACCAGATCACCAAATGTTTCCGCGACGAAGACTTGCGCGCCGACCGCCAGCCCGAATTCACCCAGGTGGATATCGAGACATCCTTCCTGACCGAAGAGCAGATCATGGAGTTGATGGAAGAAATGATCCGCACGGTGTTCAAGGAAGTGCTGAACGTGGCGCTGCCCAACCCGTTCCCGCGCATGAGCTATGCGGAAGCGATGAACCGTTTCGGTTCGGACAAGCCCGACCTGCGCGTGACGCTGGAGATCACCGAGGTGACCGACGCCGTGAAGGATGTCGCGTTCAAGGTGTTTGCCGGTGTCGCCAACTCCGAGAATGGCCGCGTGGCGGCTTTGCGCGTGCCTAACGGCGGCACGTTCACGCGCGGCGAGATTGATGAATACACAAAATTTGTCGGCATATACGGTGCCAAGGGGCTGGCTTACATCAAGGTCAACGACGTTACGCAACTGAACGAGACCGGCCTGCAATCGCCGATCGTGAAGAACCTGAACGAAGCCGCGCTGAAGATCATCATCGAGCGCACTGGTGCTCAGAATGGCGATATCATTTTCTTCGGTGCGGACAAGGCAAAGATCGTCAACGACGCGCTGGGCGCTTTGCGCAGCAAGATCGGCCACGAGAAAGGCTACACCAACGGCAAGGCGTGGGAGCCGCTGTGGGTGGTTGACTTCCCGATGTTCGAATACGACGACGAAGCCAAGCGCTGGAACGCCTGCCATCACCCGTTCACCGCGCCCAAGGACGAGCATCTGTCCATGCTGGAAAGCGATCCGGGCAAATGCCTGGCCAAAGCCTATGACCTCGCCCTGAACGGTTCCGAGATCGGCGGCGGCTCGGTGCGTATCCACAAAGAAGCGGTGCAGAGCCAAGTATTCCGCGCGCTCAATATTGGCGCGGAAGAGGCCCAACTCAAGTTTGGTTTCCTGCTGGATGCATTGCAATACGGCGCACCGCCTCACGGCGGCTTGGCCTTCGGCCTTGATCGCATCGTCACCATGATGACCGGCTCCGAATCCATCCGAGACGTGATTGCCTTCCCCAAGACGCAGCGTGCACAATGCCTCCTGACCCAGGCGCCGTCACCGGTGGATGAGAAACAACTGCGCGAACTGCACATCCGTTTGCGCCAGCCAGCGGCGACCGAGGCGCCCAAGGAATAAGGATGCCGCGCGTGACTCGAGCGCAGTGGTGGCTGCTGATTGGCTTGCTGCTGTGCTTGCCGTTTGCGCAGGCGCGCAGCCATCATTCTCATGGTTCCGTTGCTAACGCACCCATCAGCCTTGCCGAGCTGCCAACGGAAGCGCGCAATACCCTGCAACTCATCAAGAACAATGGTCCTTTCCCTTATTCGCGCGACGGCGTGGTGTTCAGCAACTACGAACACGTGCTGCCGCAGCAGCAACGAGGTTATTACCACGAATACACCGTGAAATCGCCGGGCGCACGCAATCGGGGTGCACGGCGCATCGTCTGCGGCATCGCACCCGCAAGGGGTAGGCCGATGGGTTTACCCGTAAAGGGTACGCCGCCAGACACTCGCCCTCCGGGCGATCTTGGCGCAGCCCCGCTGCTGCGCAGCGACCCATTCGCACTGCCGGAGTGCTATTACTCCGACGATCATTACCGTTCTTTCCGTCGTATCAGGGAGTGAGCATGAGCGATTTGTGCAAGCGGCTGCAGAGCGTGAGCGAGGCTGGGGTATATCGCCTCAATTGTTCCCTGGAGGATTTGCGCGCCAGCGCGACGGAAGGCGGATTCGCCGTGTTCGAGGCGGATATCGCGAATGCCAGCGGCAAAGGTGAGGTGCTGGCAGAGTTGGCGCGCGCGATAGCGGCACCAGACTGGTTCGGTCACAACTGGGATGCGTTGGCCGATGCATTGGGCGATCTTTCCTGGTGCCCCGCATCCGGATATGTATTGCTGCTGCAGGGCGATCCGTCAGGCGAGGCAGTGCTGGATGACATCCTCGACGCCACCATATCGTTCTGGAAGCTGCAGGACAAAGCGTTCTGGGTGTTCATCGCATAATGCCTGCATATAAACAACCCATCTCGGTGCTGATCGTCATCCATACTTCGGCGCTCGACGTGCTGCTGATGGAGCGTGCCGACTATCCGGGTTATTGGCAATCGGTGACCGGCAGCCGCGATGATGAAGAGACCTTGCGCGAGACCGCGATACGCGAAGTGAAAGAAGAAACCGGACTGGACGCGGCGCGCTATGTGCTCACCGACTGGCAGGAGCAGAATGTGTACGAGATCTATCCTCGGTGGGCGCATCGCTATGCTCCCGGAACAACTCATAACACCGAGCATGTGTTCGGTTTGCAACTCCCGCAACAAGTCGCAGTCCAACTATCGCCGCGCGAACACCTGAACTACCAGTGGTTGCCTTGGGACGTTGCGGCGGACAAGGTATTTTCGCCGAGCAACCGTGCGGCGATCCTGCAACTACCGGAACGTATCCAACATGGCTGAAAACATCATCTCCATCGCTTACGATCATCCCGATGCCGCCCAGACCAGTTGCAGCACGGCACATGCATGGGCGAAAAAGCCGCGTGAGCCGGATGCGGCCGAAAAGGCCGAGTTGATCGCACGCATCAAACGCATGTTGAAGGAACAGGATGCCGTGCTGGTGTCGCATTACTATGTAAATTCGGACCTGCAGGATCTGGCGGAGCAGACGGGCGGGATCGTTTCGGATTCCCTGGATATGGCCAACTTCGGCCACCAGCATCCGGCCAAAACGATTGTTGTTGCAGGCGTGCGCTTCATGGGAGAGACCGCAAAGATACTGAATCCGGAAAAGCGCGTGCTGATGCCTGATCTCGAAGCGGAATGTTCGCTGGACTTGGGATGTCCCGCAGACGAGTTTGCCGCCTTCTGCGATGCCCATCCCGACCGTACCGTGGTGGTGTATGCCAACACCAGCGCAGCAGTCAAGGCACGGGCCGACTGGATGGTGACGAGTTCGATCGCAATGCCGGTGGTCAAGCATCTCAAGGAACAGGGCAAGAAGATATTGTGGGCGCCGGATCGCCACCTCGGCAACTACGTGCAGGAACAGACCGGGGCGGACATGCTGCTCTGGCAAGGCTCGTGCATCGTGCACGACGAATACAAGGCGAAAGAACTCGTCGAGTTGAAAATGCTGCACCCGCAGGCCAAAGTATTGGTGCATCCGGAGTCGCCGCGTGCCGTGATCAAACTGGCCGATGTGGTCGGCTCCACCACGCAGCTGATCAAGGCGGCACAGGGTTCCGGCGCCAGAGAGTTCATCGTGGCCACCGACAACGGCATCCTGCACAAGATGCGTACCCTGTGTCCTGACAAGATATTCCTCGAAGCGCCCACCGCCGGGGTCGGTGCGAACTGCACCAGTTGCAGCCACTGTCCGTGGATGGCGATGAACGGCTTGATCAATCTGGCGGAAGTGCTGGAGCGCGGCAACAACGAGATCCATGTCGACCCTGCCATCATTCCGCGTGCGGTGTTGCCGATCCGGCGCATGCTGGATTTTGCCAAGCTGATCAAACTCCCGACCAGCGGAATCGGCAACGCCTGACAGTACCGGGCGCGAGGTTGGCGCACGTTCAAACGCTGATTGGGTAGAATGGCGTGCATGACCACGCTCAAGATCGCCACCTACAACATTCATAAAGGTTTCTCGCAGTTCAATCGCCGCGTGGTGCTGCACGAGTTGCGCGAACGATTGCGCGAACTGGATGCCGACATCCTGTTTTTGCAGGAGGTGCAGGGTGCGCATGCGGGTCATGTACAGCGTCATGCCGATTACCCTTCCGGTCCGCAGCATGAGTTTCTTGCCGATGAATTTTGGGCGCACCATGCTTACGGCATGAATGCGACATACGATGAAGGACATCATGGCAACGCTATTCTCAGCCGCTTCCCCATTGTGCAGACTTTCAACAAGGATGTTTCCGCACATCGTTTCGAGAGTCGTGGCTTGTTGCATTGCGAAGTGGATATGGAAGGGCTGCGCGTGCATTGCCTGTGCGCCCATTTCGGCTTGTTCGCCAAGGGGAAGCGCGTGCAGATGCGCGCTCTGGTCGAATATGTCCTGAACGAGATCCCCTCCGGAGCCCCGCTGCTCATCGCGGGCGACTTCAACGACTGGCGCAACCAGCTGAGTCTAACGCTGGCCCAAGAACTTGGCGTGCAAGACGTGTTTGACCTGCAGGAAGGAAAGCCAGCGCGCAGCTACCCATCCAGAGTCCCGCTCTTCAGGCTGGACCGCATCTACGTGCGCGGTTTCAGTGTACAAGGATGCGATGTGCATATTGGCGGTAAATGGCTGCGGTTATCCGACCACGCCGCGCTTTCCGCGCAATTGGAAAGACAATGAATCGTATCCACCGGGTATCGGACAACGAACTGACGCTGCTGCAGAACGGAGTGGCATTTTTCCCTCAGCTATGCGCCGATATCGATACCGCAAAACATTCCGTCTATCTGGAAAGTTATATCTTTGCCTCCGATGTGATCGGGCATCAGGTTGGACTCGCCTTGCAACAGGCTGCAGAGCGCGGCGTGGTGGTGCGGGTATTGCTTGACGGCTTTGGCTCCGCCGAGTTGCCGGCATCTTTTGTGGATGGTTTGCGCAAGTCAGGGGTGGAAGTGCAATGGTTCAGGCGCGAGATTTCACCTTTTACCATGCGCCGTAGCCGCATGCGCCGCCTGCGGCGCATGCATCGCAAGCTCGCAGTAATGGATGGGAAAGTGGCTTTCGTTGGCGGCATCAACATCATCCACGATATTCCCGCGAAACTGGACTTCGATGCACCGCGTCTGGATTACGCAGTGAGAATACAGGGGGAGCTTGCGGGCGAAGTGCAGGCAGTGATGCAGCGCCTGTGGGAGATGGTGTCCTGGGCTGCATTCCGCAAGCGCGTCAAGGAAGAGGGATGGCGCCTGTATCGGGTCAAACAGCGCCCGGATTCCAATGTAAAACTGGTATTGCGCGACAACGTGCGGCATCGGCGCGACATCGAGCGCACCTACCTCAAAGCCATTACGGGTTCAAAACGCGAGGTTGTCATCGCCAACGCCTACTTTCTTCCGGGGCGCCTGTTTCTACGGTCACTGATTCATGCGGCGCGGCGCGGCGTGCGTGTGGTAGTGGTGGTGCAGGGCAAAGTGGAATACCGCTTGCAGCATTATGCGACCCTTGCCTTGTACGGGCGCTTGCTTGATGCGGGCGTGGAGATTTACGAATATCACGCCAGTTATTTGCACGCCAAAGTCGCGGTCATTGATGGCGAGTGGGCGACGGTAGGCTCTTTCAATATCGATCCGTTCAGCCTGTTGTTGGCGCGCGAGGCAAACCTGGCCGTCAATGACGCGGGTTTTGCCGGTGATTTGCTCGGCAGTCTTATGGATTCCGTCAAGCGCGATGGACGGCGTGTGAATCTTGCTCGCCCCAACCTCGCCACGCGCTTTTTGTCACTGATGAGTTACGGACTGATACGTTTCATCATTGGAGTTCTGGGCCTCTCCAAGAGGCACTGATGGAACTGGCGAAAGGAATCGTCGGTTCGCAGCGGCAAAGCAACCGGCTTCGCTCCCCGAATTGACACTGCCTTGCGCCGCGCGGAGAATCCGGACGAGAGTTGTCTCACATCCAACTAACGCTTGCACACCACACGGGGAAAGCGATGAGAAGCAAAGCGGCACCGCAACATCGAAACGCGGGCATGAACAAGGAGGCGATTGAAGACTCGCTTGTCGATCACCTGATCTACACCAGCAGCAAATACCACACCGATGCCACCACGTTCGACTGGTTCCAGATCACGGCGCTGACCGTGCGTGACCGCCTGGTAGAGCGCTGGATGGAAACCATGCAACGTTATTACGAGCAGGACGTCAAGCGCACTTACTACCTGTCCCTTGAATTCCTGATGGGGCGTACGCTCAGCAATGCCATGCTCAATCTGGGCATCGAAGAGCAATGCAAGGCTGCTCTCTTTGAATTGGGACTTGAATTCGAGGCGATCTCCGAGATCGAGACCGACGCGGCGCTGGGCAACGGCGGACTCGGCCGTTTGGCTGCATGCTTCCTCGATTCCATGGCTACGCTAGACCTGCCTTGCTACGGCTATGGCATTCGCTACGAATACGGCATGTTCCGCCAGAGCATTGAAAACGGCGTACAGATGGAACATCCGGACAACTGGCTGCGTTACGGCAATCCGTGGGAGTTCCCACGTCCCGAATTGTTGTACCCGGTCAAGTTCCACGGCTGCGTGGTGGAGTACAAGCATGAAAACGGTCTATTGCGACATCACTGGGTCGATACCGATGATGTGATGGCGATGGCCTATGACACCCCGGTCCCCGGCTATGGCGGCAAGACGGTCAACAACATGCGCTTGTGGGCGGCGAAGTCCTCGCGCGATTTCGATTTGCGCTATTTCAACCAAGGTAACTACATTCAGGCCGTCGCCGACAAGAACGAGTCGGAGAATCTGTCCAAGGTACTGTATCCGAATGACTCCAATGAGATGGGGCGCGGACTTCGCTTGAAGCAGCAGTATTTCTTCGTCAGTGCTTCGCTGCAGGACATGCTGTTCCGCTTCAAGAAGAACCACGACAGCTGGGATCTACTGCCGGAAAAACTGGCAGTGCAACTGAACGATACGCATCCGTCCATCGCCGTTGCAGAGTTGATGCGCCTGATGGTCGATGTCCATCACCAGACATGGGATCAGGCGTGGAGTCTGACTACCCGCATCTTTTCCTACACCAACCACACGCTGATGCCTGAGGCGCTGGAAACCTGGCCGGTGGCGATGATAGAGAGCCTGTTGCCGCGGCACATGCAGATCATCTACGAGATCAACCACCGCTTTTTGCAGCAGGTGATGCACCAGTTTCCCGGCGATGGCGACTTGTTGCAACGCTTGTCCATCATCGACGAGCGCGATGGCCGCCATGTGCGCATGTCCCATCTTGCCATCATCGGCAGCCACACGGTGAACGGAGTTGCCGCACTGCACACCGAACTGATGAAACGCACTATTTTTGCCGACTTCGAACGCGTTTCGCCGGGCAAAATCATCAATATCACCAATGGCGTCACGCCGCGCCGCTGGCTAAACCAGGCCAATCCGGGCCTGGCCAGGCTGATCACCGAACGGATCGGGAACGAATGGCTGACCAACCTCGACCAATTAAAGAGATTGCACGAGTATGCGGATGAGGCCGGGTTTCAGCAGCAGTTCCGTGCCGTCAAACTGGCGAACAAGGAACGCTTGGCGGGGCTGATAAGAAAGAAGCTCGGTATCGAGGTCGATCCCGCTTCGCTGTTCGATATCCAGGTCAAACGCATACACGAATACAAGCGGCAGATGCTCAACGTGTTGCATGTCATCACCTTGTATAACCGGATCCGTAGCGGCGTCCATTCCGATTTCGTACCGCGTACCGTGATCTTCGCGGGCAAGGCGGCACCCGGCTATGCGATGGCCAAACTCATCATCCGGCTGATCAACGATGTCGCGGATATTGTCAACAACGACCAGCAGATGGGCGGCAAACTGAAGCTCGTGTTCATACCCAACTATGATGTATCGAAAGCCGAGCACATTGTGCCGGCTGCCGATCTTTCCGAACAGATATCCACTGCCGGTACCGAGGCTTCGGGCACAGGCAACATGAAGTTGTCGTTGAACGGGGCGCTCACCATTGGCACGCTGGACGGCGCCAACATCGAGATACGCGATGAGGCAGGTGCGGAGAATTTCTTCCTGTTCGGCCTGACTGCCGAGGAAGTCGCAATGCTGCATAGGCAGGGTTACGACCCCCGCGGATATTACGACGGCAATGCAGAGTTGAAACAGGCACTGGATATGGTTGCGTCGGGCTATTTCTGTCCGGACGATGCCGGGCGATATCGGGATATCGTCGATGAGCTGCTCACACGCGACCGTTTCCTGGTGCTTGCAGACTACGCTTCCTATGTTGCCTGCCAGGACAAGGTGAGAGAGTTGTTTCGCGACCAGAATGAATGGGCGAGGCGCGCCATCCTCAACGTGGCCGCAATGGGGAAGTTTTCCAGTGACCGTACCATACGCGAATATGCAGAACGCATCTGGCATGTCGCTCCGATAGAACCGACAGGAAAGATCGATATTCCATGAGCAGGGCAGTCGCAGGCGACATCGGGGGAACCAAGACGCGACTCGCAATCGTCCGGGTCGTCGGTACTCGGGTGAGTATCGAGCGAGAGATCATCTATCCCAGTCGCGACTTCGCCACTTTTGAGACTCTGCTGGCGGATTTTCTGACAGGCATGCAAGTGCCTGCGCATGCGGCATTCGGCATAGCCGGGCCGGTGCAGGGCAGGGCTGTACGCACCACCAATCTGCCTTGGTACATCGACGCTGACGTATTGCAGCAGCGCTTTGGTTTCAAGGTTTGCACATTACTTAACGATCTGGAATCCATCGCCTGCGGACTCGCGGCTCTGGGAGATGCAGACCTGTCGAGCTTGCAGCAAGGAGACGCAGATGCCCGAGGCAATGCCGCCATCATCGCCGCCGGAACGGGACTGGGTGAAG
The DNA here is from genome assembly GCF_902459525.1 of Sideroxydans sp. CL21. NCBI lineage: Bacteria > Pseudomonadati > Pseudomonadota > Betaproteobacteria > Nitrosomonadales > Gallionellaceae > Sideroxydans > Sideroxydans sp. CL21. The sequence continues at coordinate 2,620,019 of NZ_LR699166.1, read as the reverse complement.
CGGGCCTTTATTGGGACGGGCAACGGCACCATCCCTTTGCCACGGAAGGGGGGCACACCAGTTTCTGTCCGCAAGACGATCTGGAAATCGATTTGTTGCGATATTTGCAGCGCCTGTACGGGCATGTCAGTTGGGAGCGCATCGTCTCCGGCATGGGGCTGGTCGAACTGCATCAGTTTTTGTGCGCCTACCGCAAATCAGCCGTGCCACCGTGGTTGTCCGATGAAATGCGGGCGGGAGATGCGGCAGCCGCAATTTCCAGGGCTGCTGCGGTTGGTAGTGATGATATCTGTATCGAGACGATGGATCGCTTTGTGCAATTTTATGGCGCGGAGGCAGGCAATCTCGCGCTGAAGGCCATGAGCCGCGGTGGAATGTATGTTGGGGGCGGCATCGCGCCCAAGATATTGCCGATGTTGCAGCGCGGCACGTTCATTGAGGCATTCCTCGGCAAAGGACGAATGCGCCATGTGCTGGAGGCGATGCCGGTGCGGGTCATTTTGAACGAGCGGGCTGCATTATATGGTCCGGCACTCCGCGCTACACGCCCGGAATGATGCACGGCGGAGGTGCATTAGGCGACATTTTGGAGCAGTTCATTTCAACATCCTTCATTCCGCAAAGGCATAATCCTTTTTGAATCAAGGCTAAGCAAGATTGGCATGGTGCTTGCTATAAATTATCCGAGGGCGGACTCGAGGCTCCACTCACCGCTTTCATGTATCTCCTCCTGTATTTGGGCATCCTCGCGGATGCCCATTTTTTTGGGAGGAGGGCGGCAGGCTATAATGCCTGCTGTCATTTAATGTAATGCCCAGATGAAACATTATTCGAGTTCTTCATCCGCCCCAACGCGCACCGATTGGCGGGTCATTCGCAGCATGCTCCCCTATCTAATGGAATTCAAAGTCCGTGTGGCGGCGGTGATCGTGCTGTTGGTGCTGGCCAAATTGACCAACGTCGCTGTGCCGCTCGTGCTCAAGTCTATCGTGGATGCAATGGGCAAGCCCAAGGCGATGCTTGCCATTCCGGTGTTTTTGGTCGTGGGCTATGGTTTGTTGCGGTTGTTCAGTACGCTTTTCGGTGAGTTGCGCGATGCCCTGTTTGCCAAGGTCACGCAACGTGCCATCAGGCGGGTTGCCCTGCAGGTTTTTGAGCACCTGCACAGCCTGAGTTTGCGTTTTCATCTGGAACGGCAAACCGGCGGAGTGTCGCGCGACATCGAACGCGGTACGCGCGGCATCAGTTTCCTGCTTACCTTCCTGTTGTTCAACATCCTGCCGACGCTGTTGGAGATAGGTCTGGTGGCGGGTGTCCTGTTTTACAAATACAACCCGTGGTTTGCCATCATCACGTTTGCCACGCTGGTGCTCTACATCGCTTTTACCCTGACCATCACCGAATGGCGCATGGTGTTCCGCCGTACCATGAACGACATGGATTCAAAAGCCAACACGCGCGCCATCGACAGTCTGATCAATTACGAGACGGTCAAGTACTTCGGCAATGAAAATTTCGAAGTCGAGCGTTACGACGAACAGATGCAACGCTGGGAAGTCTCTGCTGTGCGCAACCAGACTTCGCTGGCGACGCTCAATGCCGGGCAGAGCATCATCATCGCCATCGGCGTGACTCTGCTCATGCTGCTGGCGGCGGACGGGGTCGTGAAGGGCACCATGACCATCGGCGACTTGGTTCTGGTCAACGTCTACATGCTGCAGCTCTACATGCCGCTGCATTTTCTGGGCTTCGTCTACCGTGAAATCAAGAACGCCCTGGCCGATATGGAGAAGATGTTCCGTCTGCTGGACGTGAATCGAGAAGTGCAGGATGCGCAGCATGCACTGCCGCTCAGGTTGAACGGTGCTGCAGTGCGGCCACGACACGGTGCGGCGGAGCCGACGAGTGCGGGAGTGGCCGCATCGCACCCCCTCCCGCAAACGGCTGACTTCGTCAGTAACGTGTCGGGGGTGCGCTTCGAGCACGTCAATTTCTCGTACGATCCGGCGCGCGAGATATTGCACGATGTCAGCTTCGATATTCCTTCAGGACACACGATCGCGGTGGTGGGCGCTAGCGGGGCGGGCAAATCCACCCTGTCGCGCCTGCTGTTCCGTTTCTACGATGTGAATGGGGGAGGCATCTCGATAGACGGACAAGATATCCGCAACGTAACACAGACGAGCCTGCGCGCGGCCATCGGTATCGTGCCCCAGGATACCGTGCTGTTTAACGACACCATCTATTACAACATAGCCTACGGTCGACCGAATGCCACCCGCGCGGAAGTGATTTCTGCCGCACAGTCGGCACATATCCATACATTCATCGAATCCCTGCCGCAGGGTTACGATTCCATGGTGGGAGAACGCGGACTGAAGCTTTCATGCGGGGAGAAGCAGCGTGTCGCCATCGCCCGTGCCATCCTCAAAAATCCGGCGATACTTATCTTTGACGAGGCGACTTCGGCTCTGGATTCCAAGTCCGAAAAAGCCATACAGGACGAGTTGCGCAACATCGCCCAGAACCGTACCACGCTGGTAATTGCCCACCGTCTGTCGACTATCGTTGACGCTCATCAGATTCTTGTGATGGACAAAGGCCGTATTATCGAGCGCGGAACACATCGTAACTTATTGGAAAAACAGGGAATTTATGCCCAGATGTGGGCCTTGCAGCAGCAGGAAGAGCCTTTGGCCATTTAGTCACACTCGTTGAATCTTATTGATTTTTTAAGGTATCCTCCGAGTCATATTCAAGAATCAAAGGGGAATCATGCGTAAAAAGATCATCATGCTGGCTTTGCTCGGTCATGTGTTGCTGGCACATGCAGCTGACAATGAAGGCACTGACACGACGATAGTGCGCGACGACCAGTCAGCCAGCGCAGCATACAGTCGTATGCCGGCTCCAAGGCTGCAGTCTGCCATCGCCATGATCTATGATGAGCAGGATCAGCGCCCGATCTATTCCAAGAACTCCGAAAATGTCGTGCCCATTGCATCCATCACCAAACTGATGACGGCAATGGTGGTCCTGGATGCAAAACTGCCGATGGACGAACTGATCAGCATCAGTGCGGAAGACCGGGATCATTTGAAAGGGACACGATCACGCATGCGCAACGGCATGACGTTGACGCGTGAAGAACTGATCAAGCTGGCTTTGATGGCTTCCGAGAATCGTGCAGCCGCAGCTTTGGCGCGCACCTATCCGGGTGGAACTCCGGTGATGCTGGCGATGATGAACGCCAAGGCGCGCGAATTGGGAATGAATTCGACCCATTTCTTTGACCCGACAGGATTGACCAGCACCAATGTTTCGACTGCGCAGGATCTGGTCAAAATGGTCATGGCAGCGCAGGGCTACCCGGATATCCAGCGCTGCACCACGACGGGTTCTCACATTGTGCAAGTGGACGAGCGCCGTACGTTGCATTTCAGCAATACCAATCCCCTGGTGAGGAACTCCCAATGGGAGATCGGTATCAGCAAGACAGGCTATATCAGCGAAGCAGGACGTTGCCTGGTCATGCAGGCCAAGATCACCAACCGTCCGGTGGTTATCGTGCTGCTGGATTCCTGGGGCAAGCGCACCCGTGTCGGCGATGCCGTCCGCATCAAGCATTGGATGGAGACCGCAGTTTCGGGCAATGTGCGGCATGCCAGCTATCGCAGATATAACCAGTGATCAGTCCGGCGTACACCGCCTTGAAATAGGAAATGCCCTGCCAGGAACTTGGCAGGGCATTTTTATTCCAGACTTTGGAAAACTTGTCCGGCTTCCAAGCTTATATAACCATCCCCAACATCCTCCCGGCGCTGACCGAGCTCAAAGCTTTGTCAGAACAACGTCACGCATTTGTCGCGGTTGACATATGCCATGCTCCAAGCGCTTATTGTCAGAATCCATGCGATCATTTTGGCGATAAGCGAATTTATTATCAGCCAATCCATTTGCAAGACGACTGTAAAAGCAGTGATGTTGAAGGCGATGATCATATAAATGATTACCAGTGGCAGCTTGAACATTAATCTACCCTCTTGTTTGATTAAAGAATGAATCCTGACTTGTTGTGCATTGATTCTTTGTCCCATATCGCCCGATCCCGTTTGGGCGTCATACAATCGATCCACTTTTCATGACGCTGACTATCTGAACCATTTATCCAACAATCCGGAATACATGAGTACATAGAACAGTGCTATACCACCTAGAATCCCCAACTCCAGCGAATGCAGTACTGACATATTATTTCTCCCTTTTCTGATTTGGCGAACGAGCTTGCTTCTTGTTCGGGAGTAACCTTACATGATGAAGATCTGACAATACATGTACAGTTAATTAGATATTCAATGGTACTGTACTGGTTCCTGCGCCGTGGCAATTGTCGATATCGTCCAGAGCGGCAATTGTCGAAAATTTAGAAAATACAACTAAATCAATTAATTGTATTGATTTTGTGCCGTTGGTGGCGGGTGCTTGCATGCGTGCGATCGGGAGTTCTGCCGACACTGCGATTCAAATTATTTTTGCAGGCAGCCTGATAGGAATTCGAAAGTGGCGTCGTCATTGCAGTGCGCGACGTTGAACCTGAACCAGGGGGAAGGTTCCTGGTGCGGCTTGAACATGTGTCCGGGGGCGAGCATGATCCCTTTTTTGGCTGCGAGGCTTGCGATTTCTGCTGAATTGCATTGGTCATCCATCTTTGCCCAGATGAACATGCCGCCATCGGGTTCGCAATGCAGCGTGAAGCGCAGTCCCTCCAGTCTGGAAATGGTGGTCTGCCTTGCCAGCAACAGCTTCGCCCGTAGCTTGTCGAGGTGTTTTCTATAGTGTCCTTCGGTCAGGAGTTGGTACATCAGCCGTTCGCTGATCTCGGAAGTGGTGAGGCCGGTCAGTAGTTTGACGTCGCACAGGCTTGCTGCGAGTTCGGGGCTGCATGCGAAGTAGCCGACACGCAGACTGGCCGATACCGTTTTTGAGAAGCTGCTGACGTAGATCACCCGGTTGAGCTGATCGAGTGTCGCCAGACGCGTCAATGTTGCCGGGTGGAAGTCGCCGTAAATGTCGTCCTCCACGAGCATCATGTCGTATTTTTCGGCAAGCTGAAGCATGCGATAGGCGACGGCCTGACTGATGCTTGCGCCTGTCGGATTGTGCAGGATGGTGTTGGTGAAAAATATCTTCGGACGATGCTCCTTGATCAATTCTTCCATTGCATGGGTATCGGGGCCGTCGACATTCCAGGGCACGCCCACGATCTTGGCGCCGAACGATTTCAAGCCGCCAAAAAGGATGAAATATCCGGGATCGTCGACCAGCACTGCGTCTCCGGCCCGGATGAAATATCGGGCGATCAGATCCATGGCATGCGTGACACCGGAAGTCAGAACGATCTGGGAAGCGCCGGCAGCAATTCCGATACCCGACAACTTGTTGCTGAGCAATTCCCGCAACGGCAGATAGCCGCTGGGCGTGCCGTAGGCCGTCATGAATTCGCCGTCCTTCAGCGACAGCGTACGCAGGCTCTTCTTGATCCCCGTCTCTTCCATCCATGCGGCAGGCAGCCACCATGCTCCGGGCATTGTGCTGCTGGAACGGTGCTCGAGCGAATTCCTCAAAAGCCACACGATGTCCATCACGCTGTCTGGTTCGTATGAGTTCTCCATCGCAACATATGGGTTCTGGCGTTGCGATACATAGAATCCCGACCCCTGTCTCGACTGCAGATAACCCATGGCCACCAGCCTGTCGTAGGCCTGTACGACCGTAAACCGGCTGATGCCATGATCGTGGGCGAAGTTCCTGATTGAAGGCATGCGCGTTCCGGCCCGGATGGCCCTGTCATCAACCATCTTTTTCACCGCGTTGGCAATCTGGTCGATCAGCGGCAGAGAGTCGTTCGAATCCAGGCTTACGATTGGCATGGTTTGTGTGCCGGTACAGGGCTGTTGTATAGGTTGATAACTGTATATGTACTGTATTGCAACTGTTCTGTAATGTAAACGCCAGTATCGTCGGATACATATCAATCGCTTCTGAACGAGAGCGGGATTAAATGGGGAAACAGATGGCCACACCGCAATTCCAGCCGAAATATCATTGGAAGAGAAGAGGAACGCAGTTCGGCATGTTGCTGCTGATCATCCTGATACCGATCTTCGGGCTGTTCCGGATCGATTTAGCCACCGCAAGTTTCTTCATCCGGGATCTCCAAGTGGATTGGACAAATTATCCCTTCCTGATTGGACTGGTCACTGTGGTTTGCACCGCCATCATCCTCACGTACATGACTGTAGGCTCGGTCTTTTGCGGGTGGGCCTGTCCGCAAAACCTGTTTTCGGAAATGGCGGACGGCTTGACCCACAAACTTCTTGGCAAGCGTGCAGATGTACGCATAGACGGCCCGGGAATGATCGTGGCGGCTTCCAAGAACAAGGTAATCAACTGGCTGATCCTGGGATCGAGTTTCCTCGTTGCCTCCGCGGTTCTGGCCTACTTCTTACTGATGTTCTTTTATACGCGCAGCGATATGTGGGATTTCCTCACCGGCGAATCAAACCGGCGGTCCGGCATGACCGTCATGTACTGGATAACGACCTTTTTCATCTTCATCGATATCGCCACCGTACGCTATCTGTATTGCGACTATCCCTGCCTGTATCGTGTCTGGCTCAGGTTCTTCAGGAGCCCGGATGCACTCCATATATCCTATGATGCTTCACGCTCGTCAGCTTGCGAAAAATGCAATTACTGCGCAACGACCTGCATCACCGATATCCAGCCGACCAATATCAGGATCACCGATACCTGCGTTGACTGCGGTGAATGTATCGATGCGTGCGACCGGCTGCATGCAAAATCCGGATTAAACGGGCTGCTGAGTTTCAAAGTCAGTGAAATCAAAGTCAGTGAAATCGGAAACGGCATGCCCCGGCGCAAAGAACCGGGTAAATCCTTCGCATATTCCAAATGGCTGGTGGGCGCATTCTTCCTGCTGGGATGCACCCTGATGGTATGGGGAGGGGAACTGGCTTCGCAAAAAATCCTGGACAAAGAAAAGCTACTGCAAGAGAACCGGGAGATTCAGAGGATATCCCGCGTTTGCAACGCACAGTGCGCTACGCTGCAGGTCAAATGCAATAGCAAAAACATGGCAGGATGTTACCGCGCCTCAGCCTGCATGTGCGAATGTACGCTGGAGCAAGATCCGACAAGCTCCTCCGCCGACTCGTTGCGGCAATGTGTTCAGAACGGTACTGCCCATGCACATGCGTTGGGAAGTCTCTGATCAAATCGTTGGCAGTTTCGTTTCTTGTTTGAGGAAGCGAAGATCGAACACAAAGTACCGAATAGTTCCGGCCAAAACGATCTGTGCGTTGTGAGTCTTTTGGCTAACCGCTGTTGACAGAACTCTCTCGTGTCGTCCAGCCATTCGTGGAAATCGCCGGTAAATCCGTCGACGTCCACAAGATACTCCTGTTCATTTATGCGCCAGCAGATTGGATTGCCGGTCCGTCAGTTGGACAGTAGAACCGTATCTGATTTTTTCCTGTGTCTTTTGCCTGATACATCGCAACGTCGGCCCATTGCAGAATGTGGACCGGACTTTCCTCGTGATCGAGGAACACCATCACGCCAATACTTGCAGTGCAATGATGACGGATAACAAGGTCGGCATCCGTTTCGCTTTTAAGGGTAAGCACATAAGGCTCCGCCAGGCTGACACGGATTTTCTCGGCTATAAGCCGTGCTTGGGAAGTCGATTCAGCCTTGTCGACATCAAGCTCCTTGAGCAGTATCACGAACTCGTCGCCGCCAAATCGGGACACGGTATCCATTGCACGCACGCAGCTTTCCAGGCGGCTTGCCACTTCGACGAGCAAGAGATCGCCGGCCATGTGCCCAAAGTTGTCGTTCAGCGATTTAAAGTTGTCCATATCGAGGACAAATAGTGCCGCATAACGGTTACTGCGTTTGCTGGCAATCATTGTCTGCTCCAACCGGTCATTGAACAAACGACGGTTGGGAAGATGGGTCAGGACGTCATAGAAGGCCAAATCGTGAATCTGATCCTCGGCCAATTTTCGATCTGTGATGTCATAGAACCAACCCAGAGTGCATTGTCTTTGTTCAAATTCCAATGGCAGGAAAGAGGCTAAGGCCCATTTATTTTCCGAGGGCTGATTGGGATTCCGCAACTCGATCAGCTTGTTGCTGATGCTCTCTCCCTTGCGGAGTTGTTCAACAATTTCATCATAATCCTGCGGGTGCGCGTAGTAGTACCTTGGATTGACCCCAACTACCTTGTCACTCGAGACGCCAATCAAATTGGCATAACTCTGATTGGCAAATATCACTCTGCCGGAATCGTTTGCCGATATGCGAATGGCAATGGGGCTGTTTTCCAGTATGAAGTGGAAACGCGATTCACTTTCACTCAGCTTTCTGGTTCTGTCACTTACCTGCGCTTCAATGCGCGCGGTATATCCTGTTCCAAGCAACAATAGTGCGCCAATCAGACCCGTACCCAAAATGCCGAAAGTAAGTACGGCAAAACTTTGCCAGCCCCGATGGTGTTCAAAATATGCCCGAGTCGGTGCCGTTTCCAGTTGGTAATGACGGGTTCCAAATTTGAAAACCTGATTCTTCAGAACTTGAGTGGATTCCGTACTGAAATTGTTATATAAAACTTTCTGCTCATCCAGATCAACGAGCCGCGTATATATCAAAGGGCGCATTCCCGTCAGTATTGCATTCATGAAATCGTCCATGCGTAATACAGTCAGGACAACACCGGAATGGTTGTCATGCGAGTGTACAGCCAGCATGATCAAAACCCCAGCCTGGGACTGGGCATCTTGCACTAAATGCACCGCCTCTGTTGAAACAGAATTCTCGCCTTGTATCGCCTTGGTCAGGGCCTCATGACGTGCCGTATTCGAGGCAAGATCGAATCCAACAGCGGATTCGTTGCCCACCAAGGGTTCAATGTAGGTCACAGGATAGAAAATTTCACGCTCACCGGCCCGCACCAATTGTCCGGCAGTATTGCGCTCGCGAATTTCGAACTTTGGCAGATCTTTTCGCTGCTCAATCTCGAAACTACCGCGGCTTTCAATATCCACCCGTGGCACCCACTCTACTGCCTGAATCATGGGAAAACGCTTGAGTGCCTTTTGAACGAAACGGTGAAATTCCTGCCTGGTTACATGCCCGTGCTCATCGTGGAGAAACAGTCCCGCCATTTCATCCAGCAAGCCATCTTGTTCTTCCAGCTTTGTATTAACCTGATTGAATGCTTGCTGTGACAACTGTCTGAAATCCGATAACGAGTCGTTATATTCCCATTGGTTAGCCTTCAGAAAAATCACCACAAATAGTGCGAAGATCAGCAGCATCGGGACTGCAATAGTGCGCATGCGGCTTCGCCAAAGCGCACGAGGTTCGGCAGCCACTGTCATGACAATGGGCAGCATCACTACAACGCCAAGTGTGTCGCCGATCCACCAGGAGGTCCAGTTTGAGCCAAAGTTTGCAGCATTGATGCTGCCGAGAAGCCAGAGGCTTCCCGCCGAAAGCGTTGCACTTGTCAAACATAAAACCGGCGACAATAAAATAAAGCGCAGAATCTCGGAGCCATGATCAAGTGCCGCAGGGTAGCCGATTACACGCCGCAGCATCCAGTCGCCAATCCCTGCTTGCAGCGTTGACGCGACGGCGATGGCGATGGCAGCCGCAAACCCGATGGTGTTGATTTGCTGGTTGCTTGAATAGCCCACCCAGATATTCAGAAGCAAAGCGCCTGCAAAAATCCACGGCAAAGTTTTTCTTCCACCAATCAATGCAGCAGCAACTGCAATTCCGGCAGGGGGAAATATTGGAGAGGCATAGCCGGGTGGAAGGGCCAACATTAAACCAAGTTTGCCGCTGACTACATAGACAAGGGTTAACAAAAAGTAAACCATTGAACAGCGCGCGCAGCTGCCGGAGATGGGCACGGAGGTTTTAGCGCTATCTGTCATGTGGCGACAAGTCGTTTGCCAGGATGGGCAGGACAGATTTTGTACATGGCATGAAGACCATTCCATGCGAAATTGGAACAGACCTTTCACCAGAGAAGTACGGCTTGGTATTCATTATTTCTTGAAACTTATAATTTGCATCCAGATTCACGGGATGCTCCTCCTGACATGGCTTGAATTCTACACAGATGTTTTAGGGGTGAAAATTTATCTTTCCGGGGAATCGGGAGAGTTATTGTTGCCTACCCAACCGAGGAATAGGGAATAGGTGCAAGATGTTCAACTTTCCGCCAATGACCGATGCTTGCCTGTTCACAGTTGAATTGGCAAACATCTTTTGTTTCACCCAAAGCGGCTTGTACGTTACGCATTACTTGGTCAGCCACTGCCGGGAGAACTCTCTCGTGTCGTTCAGCCATTCGTGGAAATCACCGGCAAATCCCTCAACGTCCGCAAGAAACTCCTGCTCGCCATGCGCCAGCGGATTGGGCTGGCGGGCGCGCCGCGACATGCGGGCCAGTACGTCGGCGATGCCTTCGATGTGCGCGTAGCTCGCCAGCCAATCCTCTTCCGCCATCAGGGTCAATGCACGATGCGAGGAAACGGGGAGGTCGTTCAGCCTGTCTTCGATCAATCGATAGACCCCTGCGCAATACTCATCCAGCGGCCGGTTGTGTATGGAGCTCCAGTTTCGCGCGAGCAGATGATCGTAGAACACATCGACGAGCACACCGGCATAACGACGGCGATCTGCCGAGACGCGTGAACGGCTGCGGCAAAATGCCGGATTCGACTCCGCGTAGCTGTCGATCGCGCGATGTAACGCAACCCCCTTCGCCAGGTCATCCGGCAATACTCCGGGCAAGGGGCCTTTGATCCAGTCCCCGATGACGCCTCCCACGACCAGGGCGGGCGTGTCGCCTGCAAGCAGGGCGTGCGCCAGGAAATTCAATTCGATTTGTCCGCGGCTTTGCGATGGGCCCAGTGCTGCGCGATCACGCCACCCGCCGCGAGTTGCAGGGGGTGATAGATCATGATGGGCATGAGGATGAGGCCCAGGGCCGGATTGGCGCCGAAGATCAGGTGGGCCATGGGCACACCGGAGGCCATGCTCTTCTTGGAGCCGCAAAAGACGCTGGCGATGCGGTCCTCGGTGGTCAACCCGAGCAGATGCGACAGCCCTCGGGTCAGCAGCAGCACCAGCAAGAACAGCAGCCCGGTGCCGACGATGGTTTCCAGCAGCGCGATGGAGCCATAGCGGGACCATATGCCTTGATGCACCGAGTCGCTGAATGAGGTATAGACCAGCACCAGGATGGTCAGCCGGTCTGCGATCTGGATACGGCCTCTGTTGCGGCCGGCCCAATCGCCCAGCAATGGGCGCGCGAGCTGTCCCAGCACCAGGGGCAGCACCAGCCACAGCAGCAGGTCGACGATCACCGGCCCGATGGCGAAGTCGGCGCCGCTGTGGCCCAGTATCCACGCCATCCACAGCGGCGTCAGTATCACGCCGATGAGGCTGGAAAGCGTGGCATTGAACACCGCCGCGGGCACGTTGCCGCGGGCCGCCACGGTGAGCGCCACGGAAGAAGAGACGGTGGACGGCAGGGCGCACAGGTAGAAAAAGCCATCCTGCAGATCCACCGACATCCAGCCGCCGCTGAGTTTGATCAGCCCCCACCCCAGCAGCGGGAAGATCAGGAAAGTGCTGGTCTGGATCAGGAGATGCACCTGCCAGCGCAGCGCCCCGTCCCGCAGCGCGAGGAGGCTCAGTCCGAGCCCGTTGAGGAAGAAGATCAGGGCGATGCCTGCCTTGTTAAGTAACTCCGGATGCAGGAAGCCGTCGTGGGCACCGGGGTCTGGCCACAGAAAGGCCAGACCCACGACCGCCAGCATGCCCTTGAGGAACCAGTCGAACTTGAATTTCATGCCGGATGTCTTTTCTCGTGATTGATGATGGACGGCATCACCATGCAGCCACGCTGCCGTCGCTGCGCGGGTCTTCGCCGCCCTCGATCCAGCCTTGCGGATGCAGCACCAGCGCGCCGGCATGGCCCATACGCTCGTCGAAGTCCGCCACCACTTCCACAGGATGTCCCAGCTTGCGCAGGGCGTCGATGACAGCCTGCGGGTAACGCGATTCCAGTTTCAGTGACGCGCTCTGTTCCGCCCAGGTGCGGCCCAGCAGCCAGCGCGGTGCGGCGATGGCCGAGCGCACGTTGTGGCCGCCCCATACGTAGCGGGAAAACACCGCCGCCTGGGTCTGCGGCTGGCCTTCGCCGCCCATGGTGCCGTAGACCAGCAGGCGCCCGTCGTCCAGCGCGGCCATGGCCGGATTGAGCGTATGGAACGGCTTGCGTCCCGGTTCCAGGCTGCGCAGGCGACCGGGCCTCAGGTCGAAGGAGCAGCCGCGGTTCTGCCACCAGATGCCGCTGCCCGGCAGCACGACACCGCTGCCGAATTCGAAATAGATGCTCTGGATCATGCTCACTGCCCGTCCCGCGGCGTCCACCACGCCCATCCAGGTAGTGTCGCCATCGGAGACGGGAGCCGGCCACGGGCTGGCGTGTTGCAGAGGTATGGCTGCAGCCGCGGCATCCAGCGTCTTGTCACTTAACAGCGCGGAAGGATCGACTTTCATGTGTGCCGGGTCGGTCACATATTTGTCCCGCAGCAGGAAGGCCTGCTTGGTGGCTTCCACCAGCGCATGGATGCCTTCCGCGTTGTCGGGGTTCCAGCCGCTTTGGCGGATGCGGTCGTAGATGCCGAGGATCAGCAGCGAAGCCAGTCCCTGAGTCGGCGGTGCCATGTTGTACACAGTGGCATCGGACAGGCGCAGTTGCAGCGGCGGTTTGATCCGGGCCTGATGGCTGGCCAGGTCGGCAGCGGTGACTGGGCTGCCGATGGTGGCCAGGTCGGCCCCGATCTGCCGGGCCAGTTCCCCGCGATAGAAATCTTCAGATCCCGCCCGGGCCAGCTGTTCCAGCGTGTTCGCCAGGGCCGGAAAGCGGTGGCACTGGCCATATGCCGGGACTTGCCCCTGGTTCAGGAAAGCCGTGGCGAATCCGGGCTGGGCGATGAGATCGGGCAATTTTGCGCGGGTACCTTCCTCCTGGCCATGGGTAACAGGAAAGCCTTCCCGTGCGTAGCGGATCGCGCTTTCCAGCAGGCGCGCGAACGGCAGGCGACCGCCCCAGCGCGTGCGGCTGTAGTCATAGGCGACGCCCCAGCCGGAGACCGTGCCCGCAACGGTATTGGCGGCCAAGGGGCCGCGCCATGGAATGCTGTCAAGGCCGTTGTACAGCTCCCGGGTGGCATTTGCACCGGCCGCGCCGCAGGCGTCTATGGAGTCCATGGATTGTCCCGGCGCGTGCAGCAGCCAGAAGCCGTCGCCGCCGATGCCGGTCATGTGCGGATAGACGACCGCCAGGGTGGAAGCCACGGCGATGGTGGCTTCGATGGCGTTACCGCCTTCGCGCAGGATATCGAGGCCGGCCTGGGATGCCAGGGAATGGGGCGCGACGACAGCGCCGCGGTTGCCGAGAATGGGATTCATGGTGTAAGGCATCTCCGTTTCATTTGTATGGCCTGCTGTCGGCAGCCGTGCTCGCCCATACCGGTGCGGCAATCTCATGACGCGATCAATTAATACTGGATTATGGCAGGCCTGGAATAATGGTGGTATCCGGTTGGCCTGTGCCGGTAGAGCAGAGGGTAATTTATTTAGAACGGAAGGTCTTTTATCAAGCGTTTAATTAATGCGTTGGCACTGTCTTCCAGCATCGATTTTGGATATTTCTCGCAATACGCATCCGTCCAGTCCACGATCGATATTTTGTCCGAGTTCTTTATAAAGTCCCGACCGAGCATATCGCCATATGTGGCATTTGCCCCTGATAAATAGCCATTGAGCCAAATTGCGTAGGGTTCTGCATCGGCAGGCTGGCTTCGTTTGTCTTGCCACTGCTTGCAGGAAATCGATCCAAGAACGGTATTTGCGTTTGCCTTACCCGGCATCGAGCTGAAAGCCAGAATTGCCAGCAGTATGTAAAAAGCGCTTTTCATGAATTTCCTCCGATTTCTTTAACGCCTCATTCAACGGCGCGGCGGGCGCAGTGCGATGACAACGACTGCAACCAGTACGGCGAGAATGATCAATTCAATAAACATTTAAGTACCCGGCAATAAGGAGCAAGCAAATTTTAGTGACGCATCTATGCTAGCACGAATGCCATTTGCCGATTTATTGCCCGCAACGGTTGCGGCCAGTTTAACATTTCGATAATATTAGAAATGTAGAATCTTGCAAGAGGTGGAGATGAAGATCGGATTGGCGGTAGGGGCATTGGCGGCATTGGCGCAGGAGTCGCGTTTGTCGATCTTTCGCTTGCTCGTGCAGGCGGGGCAAGAGGGCGTGGCGGCCGGAGTCTTGGGAGAAAAACTGGGCATTCCGCCGGCAACGCTCTCGTTTCACCTGAAGACGTTGACGCATGCCCGGCTGATCAAGTCCCGCACCGAAGGGCGCTTTGTGATCTACAGCGCCAACTTCACGGAGATGGACAAGCTGATTGCCTACCTTACCGAACATTGCTGCGCAGGCGACGCGACGCAGTGCGCCCCGATCAATAAATGTTGAAACGTGAAAAAGGAAGAAGACATGAGTGAAAAGCAATACAACGTGCTGGTGCTGTGCACCGGCAATTCGGCGCGCAGCATTCTGGGCGAAGTGCTGTTCAACCACCTGGGCAGAGGCAGGTTCAAGGCCTACAGCGCGGGCAGCAAGCCCGCCGGGAAAGTCAATCCGGGGGCCTTGGAACTGCTGCAGCAGCAGGGCTACGGCACCGAGGGGCTGCGCAGCAAAAGCTGGGACGAGTTCGCCGCGCCCGGCGCGCCGGAGTTCGATTTCATCTTCACCGTGTGCGACAACGCTGCGGGCGAGGCCTGTCCGGTGTGGCTCGGACATCCGGCGACGGCACACTGGGGCATCCCCGACCCGGCGCATGTCGAGGGCGATGAAGCCAGGCGCGCGGCATTCAGGAAGGCATACGAGCAATTGGCGCGCCGCATCCAGTTGTTCATGAGTCTGCCGATCGACAAACTGGACAAGCTGGTGCTGAAAGAAAAACTCGCCGAGATCGGGCGCATCAAGGATTGACACCATGAGCATCTTCGAACGTTACCTGACCGTTTGGGTTTTCCTGTGCATCATCGTCGGCGTGATTCTGGGCCAGACGATTCCAGCGCCGTTTCACTGGCTGGGCGGCCTGGAGGTCGCCAAAGTCAATCTGCCTGTCGGCCTGCTGATCTGGGTGATGATCATTCCCATGCTGTTGCGCATCGACTTTGGCGCGCTGCATGAGGTGCGCAAGCACTGGCGCGGCATCGGCGTCACGCTGTTCATCAACTGGGCGGTCAAGCCGTTCTCCATGGCGCTGCTGGGCTGGCTGTTCATCCGCCATCTGTTCGCGCCGTATCTGCCGGCGGAACAGCTCGACAGCTACATCGCCGGACTGGTGCTGCTGGCCGCCGCTCCCTGCACCGCGATGGTGTTCGTGTGGAGCCGCCTGGTGAACGGCGAGCCGCTGTTCACGCTGAGCCAGGTCGCGCTCAACGATACCATCATGGTGTTCGCCTTCGCCCCGCTGGTGGCGTTGTTGCTGGGCCTGTCGGCCATTGTGGTGCCGTGGGATACGCTGCTGGTGTCGGTCGTGCTCTACATCGTGCTGCCGGTAATGCTGGCGCAGGTATGGCGCAAGCTGCTGTTGGCGCGCGGCGAGGAGGAGGCATTGCAGCGCACGCTGGATATGCTCGGTCCCGTTTCCATTTCTGCGCTGCTGCTGACGCTGGTGCTGCTGTTCGCCTTCCAGGGCAAGGCCATCGTCGAGCAGCCTCTCGTCATCCTGATGCTGGCGGTGCCTATTACCATCCAGGTGTATTTCACTTCCGGCTTCGCATACTGGCTCAACCGGCGTTTCGGCGAAGAACACTGCGTGGCCGGACCGTCTGCGCTGATCGGCGCGTCCAATTTCTTCGAACTGGCCGTGGCGGCGGCGATCAGCCTGTTCGGTTTCGAATCGGGTGCGGCACTCGCCACCGTGGTTGGCGTATTGATCGAAGTGCCGGTGATGTTGTCGGTGGTGTATCTGGTGAAGCGCAGCAAGGGGTGGTACGAAGAGGTTTGAAGTGGTTCAGGCCCGTCCCGAATCACACGGACAAAAATGCAGGTATGCCGGAAATTGGCGCCAATAGGCGATCTTCAATGTAATGCCGTGAAAGCGTCCGTCATTCGGCAATCTTCAATGTGTGTGCCTGAAGATAGCCGTGCCTGTTGGGCTGCAGCTACATGATGCGGGATATCCCTCCGAAGTGATCATTCAGGTTATTGCCTCCAGGCAATATATTGCTAGAATGCCATACATGGAAGCGCAACTCGTCATCAAGGACAGAGTACGTAAGGGCAATGCGCTCATCGAGCGGGTTGTCTGGGTGGTTCCCGTTCCTGTGAGGGGCTGCTTGCACCGCTTCAAGTATCGGCTGTACTGCGGGCGGAATGGCGCAACCGTAGTGCGCTATGACAATGAGTCGGGCAAAGGCGACCATCGGCATCTGGGCAGGAAAGAACGCCAGCAAGCCTACCTGTTCACCACGCTGGAGCAACTGATTTTGGATTTCGAGGCGGATGTCATCCGCCTGTCAGGAGAAAAAGATGAAAGCGATCATTGAACTGACCAGTTGGAAAACTTCCCAGGCGCGTGCCGTGCGCGCAGCCAAAAGAGCCGACGCAGGCAAGCCTGTGTCGGTCGATTACCACCTCGATTTTGATTCAATGGCGAGTCTTTTTTCGGACATTACCCCGGCGCGAATGCAGGTGATCGAAGCCTCCAAGCAACTCGGTGCGCTCAGTGTTTATGCTTTAGCCAAGGCAATGAGGCGCAATTACTCGAACGTGCATCGCGACGTAAACAAACTGCTGGAGCTTGAACTTCTGGCACGTGATGAAAATGGGAAAGTCTATGTGCCTTGGAAAGACGTGGTACTGAATGTTTCATTGACCGGGGACTCGCTGGCCGCGTGACGCCTCCATGCAAGCGCTGATGCAAGCCATACCGCAGGCAATTTGTGATGACGCCCCCAATGGCCGACAAGGTTTGCGAATTTATTTCGAAACCGATCCCATATTGCTTTGGAATGGCATGCAGGTGGGCGTCCGCTTGAGTGATGGGTTAGGCCGAACATATTAGCCAAGCACTTAGCTCTGATAGTGGCTATTTTCTTCCCCAATGAACTTCTTGTTCCCTGACTCGTGTAGCGCTAATAAGGGGTGGCCGTGGCTGGAGCCAGTATCCCTCCACGTTGGAACTTTTCCAGATACGGTCGTAATTTGCTCCAGCGAGAATACAAGGGATCAAGTTCGCTCCGCCCCATCATCACACCTATTTCGTGGTAGGCAAAGCGAGGCTCACCCGATGGGTCGTTGTAGATCAAGACATTTGAGGCGATGGGGTCCCCAGATTTTCAAGTGCCCCACTCAGCGAAATAAAGCAGGCGACAATCATCTGCCGGACGGTCTCGGGCAAGTGGACTTCCGTTGGCGCGTGCCTCTGCATCAATATTTGCATGATTCCATTTGTTGTTAGGAATCTTGCATAGCTCGTTGGATATTTAGATGGGTTGAAATTAAGGGTCAATGTATCCAAGTATATTAATGCGATAAACATTCCCGCAATATATTGCAGACGCGCTTTGAATCTGACGTTGTTCGAATTGATAAAGGGTTGTTCAGTTTCATTATTGATGATGTGATCAAATGCTCTCTCAAACATAGCAAAAACTGAAGTCGTAGCGGTGCTATCTGCATCCATCTCGAGTGTGCGCAGGGTAAGGTTCTTATCGCCGTCATCTCGTGAGAACTCAGGAAAGTGTGGAGACAACTTAAACTCAAGGTGGCCGTGTGAAACGTGTGCCACTTCATGAGCAATGATGTACGCAAGGGCGGCCTGAAAGACGGCTCTGCCTTGTGTTGCGATGTTGAGATGAGAAATGTCTGCCGTATGAAAGACTATATCCTTCGTAATATCTAGTAGATATTTTCCTGCATAGTCCCGAGTCTCGACGATCTCGGTTTCAGCTAGTGGCTTTGCGAGTTCTGGAAGTGATTGCAGCCTGAGACAAAGCGTCAGCAGATAATAGAATGCGCGCTGATCAACTAGCACAATGAATTCGTCTTCCTTGACTCGTGTAACCTGAAATGGACTCCTGGATGCCACTACAGCAAAGGTGAGGACCCCACGAATCGAATGCATTTGCAGTAGTGCTTCAATAATGCAATTTGCCTCATGAAGAACGGCAAAATTGATCGTCGGCCTCATCGCGTGAATATATGTAATGAGCACCGCTTAGGCGACCATTGTGCACGGCCGCAATGGCTTCATCGGAGGCGTAGTGCGATGTCATCTTTGGCGTTCACTGGATGAGCAGTCCCGATTTTTAGGGAATGCGCCGACCGATGTTTTCCTTGCGAGTGGGAGGTATTGGGGTCGTGTGCGGCCTAACAATCATGGGACGGACCCACCGGTCCGTGTTATAAAAATAGTGAGGCGCACATTCTTTTTATAACCGAATGATTCATTAGAGCTCCACCGTTTTGTCTGTCCGCATATGCATAATAGTACGGGTGGGGGCGAATGTCTTCTACTAGCTGCGGTAGCTCAAGTTGCGAAATTGCCGTCGCTAAAGCTGCCGTACGCGAAGGGCTTTTCCGGCCGAAAATCGAACATCCAGAAAAACACAGCCATGCAATGAGTGGCACAAAGCCAGTGTGTAACGCTAACTTTCTTCGGCGAGGCAGCGCATCACCCGGTGCCAGCCTGCCTCGGCATTGCTTCCGGCCTTTTCGAATGCGGCTTGCAGTAGTTTCATCTGGGTGCCGGTGAGCTGGGCTTCCAGCTTGCTCCCGTTCGCGGTGAGCGACAGCTGGCGCACCCGGCGGTCATGCTCGGCGGTATCCATCGCGATCAAATTCATCTCGATCAGCTGGCGCAGGGGCGCGTTGAGTGCCTGTTTGCTGACGTCGAGTAGCGCGAGCAGCGTGTTGACCGATATCTGCGGGTTGCGTCCGACGAAGTAGAGGATGCGGTGATGCACGCGCCCCAGGCCGCGCTGGTCGAGTATGCGGTCGGGCGGGTTGGTGAACGCGCGGTAAGCGAAATAGAACTGCTCGATCGCAAGGCGTAGTGCGTCCTCGCGCGGCATGGCGGAGAGGGGGTCGGTGCTAGGTAATTGGTCAACCATATTGACATGATAGGCGAGTGGCCGCTAGACTGTCTATAGGTCAAGCTTATTGACATTAATGGATGGCTCGTTATGAACGCTTCGCTTTTTCAGGGGGAACCCCGCTTTTCATCCCGCACGCGGGATCTGCATGCCTCGCCGATACGCGAGATTCTGTCGGTGGTGGATCGCCCCGGCATGATCTCGTTCGCAGGCGGATTGCCTGCCATGGAGAGCTTCCCCCGATTCGATCTGGATGCGATGCCGCAGGCTATGCTGCAATACGGCCCCAGCGAAGGCGAATGGGAGTTGCGCCAGCGGGTCGCGGATGATCTGAATGCGCGGGGTTTGCGTTGCAGTGCCGAGCAGGTGCTGATCCTGTCGGGTTCGCAGCAGGGAATCGACCTGGTCGCAAAGTTGTTCATCGATCCCGGCACGGCGGTCGCGGTCGAGTCGCCGACCTACCTGGCGGCATTGCAGGTGTTCCGGTTCTTCGGGGCGCGTTTCCTGGCGTTCGATGCGGATGCGCTGGATGCGCAGACGTGTTTTCGGGAAAAGCCTGCATTCGCCTATGCCATCCCCACTTTTCAGAATCCCAGCGGGCGGTGCCTTGATGCGAGTCAGCGTGATGGACTGGCTGCGGCTTGCGATGCGGCACTGGTTCCGTTATTCGAGGATGATCCATACCGTGATCTGGTGTACGACCCCTGCGAACGCACGCCGGTTTGCGCGCGTCTCGAACGTGCGCCGTGGATATATCAGGGGTCGTTTTCCAAGAGTCTGGCGCCGGGTTTGCGCCTCGGCTATCTCGCCGCTTCGCCGCAGTTGCTGCCGTTCCTCACGCGGCTCAAGCAGGCCGCCGATCTGCACAGCAACCGTGTCAGCCAATGGCTGGTGCTGCAACAGCTTAACGATCCGGCCTGTGAACAGCGTTTGCAAGAACTGGCACGACGCTATCGCGAGCGCCGTGATGCCTTTGAGGCCGCACTGCGCCGCCATTTCGGAGACCTAGCCAGCTGGCAAGTGCCGCCCGGTGGTCTGTTCTTCTGGCTGACGCTCAATCGCTGCATCGATACCCGGTTGCTCTTGCCCAGGGCGATCGAGGAGGGCGTTGCCTTCATGCCGGGCGAGCCGTTTATGCCGCGGGCGATGGAGAGTTGCGGCCAGTTGCGTCTCAACTTCAGTCATGCCAGCGAGGTTCAGGCCGAGTCCGGCCTGGCGAAGCTGGCGGCGCTGGTGCGCAGGTTTGAGTGACGGGTTGCAGTGGGCAATCTGAATTAAAATGAACCATGGAAATAAAACTTTACGGCACCGCATTCTGTCACCTGTGCGAGCAGGCAGAAGCTGTCTTGCGTGAGATCGGTATTGAGGCTGATTACATCGATATTGCGGACGACGACGAACTGATGGAGAAGTACGGTATACGCATTCCTGTGTTGAAACGCGCGGATACGGGTACTGAGCTGGGGTGGCCGTTCGATGCAGTGGCCATTTCCCATTTTTTGGCGTTATAGCAAAACCAGGTTGTCCCTGTGTATGAGCTCCGGTTCGTCGACGTAACCGAGAATGCTCTCGATCTCTCCACTGGCTTTGCCGGCGATGCTGCGGGCTTCGTCGGCGTTGTAGTTGGCCAGGCCGCGCGCGATGTCTCTGCCGCTTTCATCAAGAATCGCAACGACCGCGCCGCGCTGAAATTCTCCGCTGATCTGAGTGACACCGATAGACAACAGACTTTTGCCGTCAACACGCAGGGCTTTCACTGCGCCCGCATCCAGCGAGATTCTTCCGCTTACCTGTAGATGATCTGCGAGCCATTGTTTGCGGGCATCCAAAGAGAGTGCGGCGGCAGTCAGCAGCGTGCCGATAGATTCGCCTTGCAGCAGCCGCGGCAACACATCGCGTTCGTGGCCGGAGGCGATGACGGTGTGTGCCCCGCTGCGGGCCGCTCGTTTGGCGGCGAGTACCTTGGTGATCATGCCTCCGCGTCCGATGTGGCTGCCTGCGCCACCGGCCATCGCTTCGAGTGTGGCGTCGCCTGCCAGCGCGACACTGATGAGCGTGGCACCGGTGTCTTTGCGCGGATCGGCAGTATAAAGGCCGTCCTGGTCGGTGAGGATGACCAGCGCATCGGCTTCGATCAGGTTTGCGACCAGCGCGCCTAGCGTGTCGTTGTCGCCGAATTTGATCTCGTCGGTGACCACGGTGTCGTTCTCGTTGATGATGGGGATGACGCCGAGCTTGAGCAGGGTGCGCAGGGTTGAGCGTGCATTCAGGTAGCGTTCGCGGTCGGCGAGGTCGGCGTGGGTCAGCAGCACTTGTGCGGCGTTCAACTGGTGCCAGCGGAAGCAGCTTTCATAGGCCTGTACCAGGCCCATCTGACCGACTGCAGCAGCAGCCTGCAACTCGTGCACAGCGCTAGGACGTTGCTTCCACCCCAGCCGCTGCATGCCTTCGGCAATCGCGCCGGATGACACCAGCACCACTTCGCAGCCTTGCGTGCGCAAGGTGGCGATCTGTTGTGCCCAATTGCCAAGGGCATCCATGTCCAAACCGGTGCCCTGGTTGGTGACGAGGCTGCTGCCGACTTTGACGACGATGCGTTTGGAATGGGTCAGAACGGATTTCATGCTAAGGGGTCGTGAATATTGATCTCGGTCTCTTGCGCACTTTCAGTGACGGCGTCCTGCTCTTGCGCGGCTATCTGGTTGATGTGTTCCATGATAGCGTAAGTCAATTCCTTGCAGCCTTCACCGTTGATGGCGGAGATGGCGAAGTAACGCGTGTCGTCGCCGAAGGCCTTGAGGAATGCCGCCACTTTTTCCGCGCGGTCATTTTCCTGCAGCAGATCCAGCTTGTTCAATACCAGCCAGCGCGGCTTGTTATACAAGGCTTCGTCGTATTTCTTCAACTCGTTCAGGATGGCATGCGCCTCATGCACCGGATCGACGCCCTCGTACATCGGTGCGATGTCGACCAGATGCAGCAACAGGCGCGTGCGGGCCAGATGGCGCAGGAACTGGTGTCCCAGTCCGGCACCTTCGGCCGCGCCTTCGATCAAGCCGGGTATGTCGGCAATGACGAAGCTCTTTTCTTCCGATACGCGCACGACACCCAGATTGGGGTGCAGCGTGGTGAACGGGTAGTCAGCAACCTTGGGGCGCGCGGCGGAAACGGAGCGGATAAAGGTCGATTTGCCCGCGTTCGGCATGCCAAGCAAGCCGACATCGGCGAGCACTTTCAATTCCAGTTGCAATTCGCGGCGTTCGCCTTCTTCGCCCGGTGTGCACTGGCGCGGCGTGCGGTTGGTGCTGGATTTGAAATGCAGGTTGCCCAAGCCGCCCGCACCACCCTTTGCGAGCTGAATCTTTTCGCCGTCATGAGTGAGGTCGGCGATGATCTGGCCGCTGTTGACGTCGGTAATGACGGTACCTACCGGCATGTGCAGGATGACATCGTCGGCACCTTTGCCGTAACAGTCCGCGCCGCGACCCGATTCGCCGTTCTTGGCACGGTGCATGCGCGCGAAGCGGTAATCCACCAGCGTGTTGATGTTGCGGTCGGCAACCGCGAACACACTGCCGCCGCGTCCGCCGTCGCCGCCATCCGGCCCGCCCTTTTCGATGTATTTTTCGTGACGAAAGCTGGCCGCACCGTTACCGCCGTTGCCTGCGATGACTTCTATTTTTGATTCGTCGATGAATTTCATAATGTTGTAGGTCGGGTTAGCGCAGCGTAACCCGACATTTCATCAAATATCGGAAGTTGTCGGGTTACGCTGCGCTAACCCGACCTACGGTGTTCCAAAAATAAAAAAACCGTATGGCGAAAATATATATCGCCGCGCGGCGCGTTGCTGCCGTAACTGCATGTATATAAGTAAATATACTATTTTGTTATTGACGATATATGTTACAACTATATAAATAATGTAAATTAATTGTGCGAAATATACCCCAATTCAGCTATTTTCTTACATTTTAGCGGGTCGCGAATATTACACCCAAAGTACAAAATTTATCGTTACAAATCCAATTTCTTTAAAGCCGACGTTCGCCAAATACCGCAAGCGACCCATATCCGACTAATAGCGGACCTCGGCTTGATATTCCATTTGATTCACGGCACGATGTGCCGATGAGAACACTTTCTTTCATAGCGTCGTTAGAGTAAGGAGTTGCGCAATGGCAGACCATCCGCCGCTAACGGAAGCCATCATTGTCGCGATGGCACGCCTCGTTGATGACGCACAAACAGAAAAGCGTGAACCAAGTCATTCCGATATCGAGTTTCGAATTGATCAGGCAAAGCTCACATCTGCGGATCCTGGAAGACAAGGTAAGCCTGTTGGCAAGTCCAAGCGGGTTCGTGGCACTCTAAGCTGGGCGCTTTCCAATAACATCCCTGCTGGAGAGGCGTTGGTTGCTGGTCTTGTTTCAACAGTTCAAGGCTACGGCGGGTTTCGCCCCAAATCGAGTAATTACTGCGGCGAAGAGGCCATTGTGAATCTGACTGCGGCTTTTTTCGCACAAGGCTGGGAACTCACTGCGGAAGGCACTTTACAGCCGCGCCTACTCGAATCCTTTACAGGCAAGGCATTAACTTCAGCATTGCTCGCATACGCAGATCGGGCTCGGCGTGGCTCTCTCGACAGCCCCCTTCTCGCCGGTACCGCTAAAGATCTTCTGGAGGCAACAGCGTCCCATGTGTTAGTGCAAAAGTGGGGCACACCTCCAAGCACGTCAAATTTTCCAACTCTTTTGGGTCAAGCGTTCACTGCACTTGGCTTTGCAACCCCGAGTATTCCGATGGTTCCCGGTGAGCCTGTCGAAAAGCGCATAGAACGCGCAGCTTATGAACTTGGTTGCTCATTGAACGCCCTGCGAAATAAGCAGGGTACGGGGCATGGACGCCCATGGGTTAGCACTGTCACGCCTTCGCAAGCACGGTTTGCTATCGAGTCAATGGGCAGCATTGCATCCCTTATGCTGGAAGCGCTTACGCCGTGAGGCTGATACCTACCGTTATGGTCGAGATGGACGCTTCACTGCGGAGCAGCTCGCGCCTTTCAATTGGTTCACGGCACGATGCGCCTATGAATAGACTTTTACCACAGATTCGTTGCGCGTCCTGAGCATGGTTCCCCGACCAGACATAAGCGACAAAGTCATTCACTTCACTCGTGGCGCGAGCTATGACGATGCGTTGATCAATCTCCTGACAATTGTTGGTGAAGGTCGGCTGCTCGGTGGCGCCGGAATGATCCGCGGTGGTTATAGGTGCGTTTGCTTTACAGAGGCACCGCTTCCTGCAGTTGCAGGCGGATTTGTAAATACGGAGTCTTTTTCTCGCTACTCGCCTTTTGGGCTGATGTTTGATAAATCTTGGCTCTATGCCAAGGGGGGCCGTCCAGTGATCTACCAACCCGACATTGACTTCAACGCATTGCCGGAAGAAATGCGTTGGCGTCATGTCCGTTACGAACCAGTGACAGCGCCTCCAATCGATTTCACATGGGAACGGGAGTGGAGAATCCGCACAGACCGCTTGAACTTCTCGCCGGCCAATGCCGCAATCGTTGTGCCGAATGAAGAATGGGAAGCCTTCATTCTCAGAATCTGGGACTCCCAGCAAGATTTGGAAGTCGAGTCATATTCCGTACTGTTCGAGCAAACCATTGTCGAGCAGTTACGCGACCCATTTCCTTGGCGTCTCGTGAGGCTGTCACCATGACGCACGCCCTTTTATTCTAGAGGTCTGTCTGCAAGCTACGCTTATCGACGCCCTCCGCTCTTCGGGTTCCGGCAGTAGAGTTATCATCCCGTCACTTTCTTAATGTTCTCCAAAGAAATGCTGAACCGCTGAATAAACTCTTCTGTGGCGTCTTCAACCTCGACTCGATTGAATCGACACCAGTTGCCAAGTACATATTGGGCATCGTCGCAGAATCCTAGCGGGCCAACTAGCTGGTATATCCGGCCGCTGCTGGTAATGCCTCGCATCGTAACAGGATCGAATGATTCGATTTTGCTTGAAACAGCACCATTGACCTCGATGCTATTCCGTCCAACGAAATGAAGGCCGAAGCGATCTTCAAAACCATTGGTTTTAACAACCTTAAAAACTTGCCATGCCTCTAGCCACTTCTGTGGTTCTGCCTCAACTGAAGCGGTTCCCCAGATATTGGGGTGCTTCTCCAAATCGGCGATGAATGCACCTAGTTGTGGTTTTATTGACTTGTCGTTACTCATGGCTCCTCTTAACCTCCTGTGAGTTCTCCATCATTAGCTTGACCTGGATAATTGTTGCACCTGACGGGTTTCTTCAGGGAGCAACTGCTAATGCCCCCAAGCGACCCGGTTCGTAAAAATTGTTTCCATTGTCGCTGGCACAACGTCTATATCGGCGCTCCGGCGAGCTACCTCGAGCGCAATTTCAATTTGCAGATACTGTAAGTATTCGAATAGCTCTTCTAGCAAGAATGAACCTTCCGATTGCCCAGACTTTCCGCACAAAAGTTGGACAATGATGGCTAACGGCGCACTGAGGTAGCTATGGTCGCTGTCGGTCTCTTCCTGCAACATCTCAATATCTCGTGCAAGCATACCTAACCAATTGTCTGACAAATTGCAGGGTAACGCAGCTTCTGGGCTTTGATCTAACACTTCGCGCTTAAGCTGCAGGAGATCGCTCTGTTCCATTGCCTGTATCCTCAGTCTGTACTCAGTTCACATTTGGAAGCGAAGACAAGAATTGGAGATTCGAACGACGATGACTCTACCGCACAAGATCCAAATTGTCACTCATAGAGCGTGGCCCCATAGTAACCAAAGCCATAGCATGTTTCTATGGCTAGGCAAATTAAAATCGGCAAAAAAGACCCTCGGGTGTTGTTTGGCTCTCGGCTGGTCGAACTGCGAAAGGCACGTGAATGGTCTCAAGAACATCTTGCTCTTGAGAGTGGGCTTGCTCGAAGTTACTTGGGCGGCGTGGAACGAGGCCAGCGCAACATTGCGATTGTGAATATTTGTAGATTGGCAGATGCGCTGGGAATTGAGCCGTCAGAACTACTGAGATTCTGATTGCCATTCATTTCATCCATAGATCTAGTCAAGATAACAGCCCCAGTTTCGCCAACATCCATTTACGAGTGGCTGCTTCGCGGCAGGCAGAATGGCAACATGAATTACCGCTGGGTGCCATTTGCCGTCGCTCTGGGCTGTTGGGAAAGCTCACTCTTCGGCCATAAGGGACATCGCCCGTTTGCTGAAAGGGTTGTTTGCGCAGGTCGGGGGGATGTCCGTTGTCCATACAGAAGCGGTCGTTGCCAGGCAGTGTTTTGGTGGTGATAAAAGGTCCCTTCCTAACCCACTCCGGTCATAGCCCTTAACGAATTCATTGCGGCAAAGTGGACATCGACGAACTCACACATTCGAACAATAGCCGACACCAAGAGGATTTCAATAAAGGCACACTTCTTGGTCTAAGCGGACTATGAAGGTGTGCTGAAAAGCCTGTATGCGAACGCTGCAGTGATGTCCGCTGTACCGCCGCGGCTTCAACACGTATCGTAAAACGGGGCGTATTGGACGCAAAGTCAAACCAACCGACTTATTGGTTGTCACTTGTTTGGTTGGCCGAGTTGCTCAGGAAGCGTGCTTCAAATATTTCTGCAGGTACAGGTTTGCTGAAATAAAATCCTTGCATTTCATCGCATGTCAGTAAGCGAAGCAGGTGCGACTGTTCTTCGGCATCAACGCCCTCGGCGACCACCTTGAGCGCAAGCGAATGCCCCAGGTTAATGATCGTTGAAACCAATGCCAAGCCTTGGGGACCTTTGGTCATGTTAACTACAAAGGAGCGATCTATTTTTAGTGTATCTACCGGGAGCTTCGATAGGTAACTGAGTGAGGAAAAGCCCGTACCAAAATCGTCAATCGCGATGGTAACGCCCAAATCACGGATTGCTTGCAGGGTAGAAATATTGCGCTCCAAGTCTTCCATAAACACGCTTTCCGTAATTTCCAGTTCCAGTCCTTCTGCCGCACGGGATTCGTCGCCAATTTTGCGTTTGATCTCTGCAACAAAATTCTGATTGCGTAGCTGGAGCGGAGATACGTTCACGGCGATTCGCATGGAAGCCAGGCCAGCATTGCGCCAACGCAGGTTATCTTCGATCGATTTACGCAAAGCCCAGCGCCCGACTTCAAAAATCAAACCGGTCTCTTCCAGCAGCGGGATAAACTCGCCCGGCAATACCAGACCGGTACGCGGATTGTTCCAGCGAATCAGCGCCTCGGCAGCAACTACTTTACCGCTCGTCAGGTTTACCTTGGGCTGATAGTGAAGCACGAACTCCTCATTATCAATCGCTTGCCGCAACTGATTCTCAAGAGAGAGTTTTCCGGAAACCGATTCGGCTATTCTCTTCGTGTGGAACTGATAGCGGTCTCCGGTCTTCTTTGCGATCTTCAGCGCAGCCTCGGCGTTTCCAAGCAGCGTTTCGGCATCTGTACCGTCATCGGGAAACATGGCAATGCCAATCTTTGCGCTGATTCGAATCTCGGCATCATTGAATACAAATGGATGTCCCTGCAACGCCGCCTGCGTCTTTTCCACCAACCTTCCGATATCGCCGTCCTGCCTGACATCCGGCATCACCGCCGCAAAATGATCTTCACCGATTCTTGCCAGCAGGTCCGAGTCCTTGACATAGTCAGCCATCCATTTAGCGATCTGTACCAGGAACACGTCGCCGATGCCTCGTCCCAGGCTGTCATTAATCCTCTTGAATCGCTCCAAGTCCACCAGGAACAGTGCTAGTTTCTGTTCGGGCTTTCTGTTGTGGATGAATTGCCGCACGCGCTCGAGAAAAAGACTGCGGTTCGCCAGCCCGGTAAGGGCATCGTAATAGGCGAGGTAATTGAGCCGCTCCTGCTTATTGATGTGATCGATTGCAAATGAGATGTCGCTGGTCAACTCGGCAAGCAATTGCATTTCTTCAGCGAGGAAGAACTCGCTTTCCGCGGCATACAGCGCAAGCACGCCCACCGCCTTGTCTTCTACAATCAGCGGTAACACTACCATTGAGTTGATACCGGCTTCTGCATACGGGCGGGCGAAAAGTACTGCTGGGTCATGCTGCGAATCGTTGGATACAATCGGCTTTTTTTCCCTGATAGCACGCGCGACCATTGTCATGGCCGCAAGTTCATTCGACGACAATATTTGCTTAATGTCGGCCATCAGCGTGACATCCTTACCTTCCGCGGCGACAGGAACAATACTGCCACTGGCACTATCAACCATTGCCACCATGGACATGCGGAATCCTCCCGCCTCGGTTGCGATTTTGCACGCCTCTCGGAATAGGTCATTGCGGTCCTGCACACGGACAATCAGAGAATTGATCTGGCTGAGCACCGCGAGTACACGATTCAGGCGCTTGATTCTGTTTTCGGCCGTCTTGCGCTCGGTAATATCCTGAAAACTGCCGCGTATCCTGATGACTTGCCCGTTTTCTACAATTGGAGTGGCCATGGTGCGAACCCATTTATGCGTGCCCGATGCAGTTACCATTTCCAGCTCAAGATCGTAGGGTGCGCATTTGTCGATCGCCTCGTGCAAGGCAGACTCAATTAGTTCGCGGCTCTCGCCGTGATAAAAGCTCAGGCCAAAAGAGGCATTGGTCGCGCTACGAGGTTCGACTTCATGAATGAGTGCGACTTCTTCCGTCCAGACCCCTTCGCCGGTTCGAGGGTCAAACGACCAGCCACCGATGTGGGCCATGGCGCTCATCTCCATGAATAACGCATCTTGTTCCTGAAGTTTCCGCTCATTATTTTTGCGCGCGGAAATATCAATGCCGATGCCGAGCAGGCAGAACATGCCATCCGAGACAATGCGCTGTCCGATCAGTAAATGGGGAATCATCACGCCGTCCTTGTTTCGCAACGACGCTTCTGTCGACACGGTTCCTGTTTCGAAGACATCGGCAATTTGTTGTTCAACCGACGATCTCTCTTCCTCAGCAAAAAAATCGAGCGGATGCATCGTCGAGATCTCGGCATCGGAATAGCCGGTTACCGTTTTCCAGTTCCCGTTCCATCGCAAGAATTGCCGCCGCTCGTCGAATAGATATACGATTCCCGGCATGCTCTCAATCAAGGTGTCCGAGAACGCTTTCTCTCTCAGCGCTGTGATTTCAGATTGCTTGCGCGCGTCTTGGAGTTCGAAGTTGTCCGTCGCAAATGAGATATCCCGTGCCGCCTCGTCCAGCACCAGAACTTCGTCTTCCTGAAAAAAATCGGGCTCACCTACATATACGTTGAGCGTGCCTATGACCTGTTCGTTTTTACGGATAGGGAACGAGGCGGAAGCGCGAAAACCGCAGCGTTTGATTTCAGCGCGCCATGGAAGTGTGACTGGATCTTCCAGCAACTTGTTGCAGATGCAGGGACGGCCCGTGCGAAAAGAAGTTCCTGTGGGGCCACGTCCTTCAGGGCTGTCGCTGGCGTAGACTTTGATTTTGCAAAGATAATCAAATTGGTCCCCGTGGGCGGCTATGGGTACCATCTGCTGGCTTTGAGGATCATGCCAGCCGATCCAGGCCATTTTCAGCTCGCCATAGCCAACCAGCAATCGGCAGGCATTCTGAAATAAGTCGTCGCGTGTTTTTGCGGATGGTATCGCCTGGTTAATTTGAGCCAGTGCCGCATATAGCCGCGACATCTTCACGATTTCACGCTGCCGAGCCTTTAATAACGTGATGTCGCGTGCGATCTTGGAGGCGCCGATGACCGCACCTGTTTCATCCTTGATCGGGGATATCGTGACCGACACATCGATCAACCGCTGATCCTTGGTCAGTCTCACCGTCTCATAGTGGTCTACTTTTTCGCCGCGCCTGATTTTCGCCAAAATCTGATCTTCTTCGCCATGTCGGTCGGCAGGAATCAGGCACAGGACGGACGTACCTATCATTTCACTGGCGGTGTACCCGAATATTCTTTCGGCGCCGGCGTTCCAGCTGGTAATGAGGCTGTTCAGGTCTTTACCGATAATGGCATCGTCCGAAGCTTCGACAATCGCCGCCAGCCGGTTTGA
Source organism: Sideroxydans sp. CL21 (assembly GCF_902459525.1). Taxonomy (NCBI): domain Bacteria; kingdom Pseudomonadati; phylum Pseudomonadota; class Betaproteobacteria; order Nitrosomonadales; family Gallionellaceae; genus Sideroxydans; species Sideroxydans sp. CL21. The sequence continues at coordinate 2,589,618 of NZ_LR699166.1, read as the reverse complement.
ATAGGTTGCAGAACCTTCTTGCAGGTAGAGTGGACGAATGACCGCCAGCACGTCGCCGCCAGGCATTCGTGCCGACGTCAATTCCGCGTTGAATCGTGAGCCGTCTTTGCGATGAAGCTGTATGTTCCCATTGTGCCCCACGGTGGCTTGCGCCTCGTTCAGAGCAGATTCGACAATTTGAGTATCGGATTGATCTACCAGATTGGACACCTGCATTCCGCACAGTTCGTTCCCGGCATAACCCAACATCTCGCACAGATGCGAATTGACATCAATCAGGCGACCGTTAGCGTCGGCCACGAAAATGCCATCGGGCTCGACTTCGGCGAGTGTTCGGTAAAGACTCTCTCGCTTCTGTTGCCACAGCGCTTCATCTTTACGCAGACTCGTTTGCTCATTCGCGTGCTCATCTATCATGGCATGACACCTCCGTGCTGCACACCGACGGCAACATCGCCACTCAACCTTATTGCGCTATGCATTGACCCGGCGATCTCAATGGGTATCCCTGCAAGTCACCATAAAAACCTTGCAGAGGGAACACCCTTCCAGCCGCATACATTGTCATTAACTCGTTATTGCGTCAGGGCAATTTAAAGTTGCTGCGAATGTGGAGACTGCATCATCGTGCGCTAACTTGACTATTAAAGTCAATCATTATCATCAGACGTTTTCGCCAAATTTAAGACTCGTTACAACTGTGTGATGAACGGGATGAGTCGCGATGTCGCGAGGTCGGTTTGGCACGAAGCGGATTTAATACCTTGCTAAACACCTGCCACAAGCGGACGTCCATAGCCAATTGAATTTAGCTGGGAGCAACAGCCGCTAGTCCTAGAATCGATAACTCCCCGTGTTGGGTGTGACCGTCTGGGAATGGCACGTTCCAGTAGTGGGAATGGCACGTTCCAGTAGTTCGAATTGCGAAATTGCCTTCGCTAAAGCAGACGTATGCGAAGGGCTGTTCCTGGCCGGTTTGAGTCAATTTCCATGCCCAGTTGCGGACGACCGCTCCCGCCTTGGTTGCGGTCATACGCAATGTCGAATCCTCGCTGATTTATGTCTGCCAAGCAACTCCAAAAAGTATATAGGCCGTATCTACACCTCGGTCTGTTCAGCCATCTCCAGCGCATCATCAACTTCGACCCCAAGATAGCGAACCGTACTCTCCACTCTGGTATGGCCAAGCAATATCTGCACTGCTCTGAGATTCTTGGTTCGGCGATAAATCAACGTAGGCTTGGTTCTACGCATCGTATGCGTGCCATAGCACGTCGTATCCAGGCCAATATCGCTGACCCATCTATGTACAATTCTTGCGTACTGGCGAGTCGATAGATGAGTGGAGCCATTTATCCGGCTGGGGAAGAGATGATCTTCTGACTTCAAACCAGCGATCTTGATCCAATTCACCAGGGATGCGCGTGTCGGCTCTGTGATCTCGAACTGAACGGGCCGTTGCGTCTTCTGTTGCAGGATGATGGCACGTGCGGCGATGTGTTCCCCATGTGATATGTCCCGCACTCTAAGACTCATCAGATCGCATGCTCGGAGCTTACTGTCGATGGCCAGATTGAATAATGCAAGATCTCGCGAATGTTCACCCAGTTGCAGCCGGACGCGAATAGCCCAGATATCCGGCAACCTGAGTGGCGCTTTCTGACCAGTCAGCTTTCCCTTGTTCCATGGCTCATGATGACGAACAGCAATATCGGTTTCCATGATTATCTCCCAGTGAAAGAGGGGGATCACTTTGCGCCTTCCTGGGGGCGGCAATCAAGCCGTCCATTATGGGACTGGATGTACCTGTATCAGAATCGGATTGATTTGGCTTGTCTGATGGGAGTATGCTGACAGCCAGTTAGGAGTAAACGCAATGAATATCAGCCCAGCACCAGCTCTAGCAACTAGTGTCACCGCCGGAACGTCAGTTCTGAAGAAGGCGATCGACATGCAGGCACAAACGGCCTTGATTCTAATTGACTCAATTTCTCAGACACCGGCGGTAAGCTCGGCAAATCTTCCTCCCAATCTAGGCCAAAACATCAATACAACCGCCTGAAATAGTCCCGCCAGCTGCTTTTGTCAGCCACTCCGTACCTATGACACGATCAGAACTACTTACACAGCTTGCGCTCAAGCATCCGCAACTAACCGCCTCGGACGTCGAATTGGCGGTCAGACAATTACTCGATGGCATTGCCATGACACTTCAAAACAAAGGCCGGGTCGAGATTCGTGGTTTTGGCTGCTTTGTTATAAACCATCGGCTACCACGCACAGGTCGCAATCCAAAGACTGGCGTAACTGTCAAAGTAACCGCCAAGGATGTGCCGCATTTCAAAGCCGGCATTGCGACACGAAGTCGCGTACAGAAGTTGTTTCTGCTTCAAATGAAGAAACCATCCGTGTCACCGGATGAATCTAGGGGTCTGAATAAAGAGCGGCCCTGACACTGTAACGAAGTGCCGCAGGGCACGGGGTATCAATCGCGAGAGGCATACCCTTCTGACAGCCATGCGTCGGTGAAGTGCTAGATAGTCGGTATGGTGAAAACATTTGAATCTGCGATAAAGATCGTAACTGAAAGCAAGCGGAAGTGGCTAATACGCTTGAACCAAAACGGTAATGGAGGTGGGAACAGCGTCTTGCCGGTACGCTTTCGTGACCCATACACCTCCCGGTCGATAGCAGGCACCTAACCCGACGTACTTCTGTACGTGGAACGTGGAAACCCCGTATCGCTCCCTTCGGGGACAGCGGACTGTAAAGTCCGCCCATGGTGATGCGGGCACAGGAACGAGGAAAAAGCGAATGCCGTTCTGTAACGGGATGGATAGGGGTTGAAACATCACCCCACGCGAAAGCGGGCAGACTTCCTTATGGTCTCTCCTCACAAGAGAGTTGGCAGAACCATCCAAACGGGGGGAAAGCAAATGAACGCTGCAACATTGGCGTGTGCATCTTCCGGCATGACGTGGGACGACATCAGTTGGATCGACGTCCAGCGTCAGGTAAGGCGGCTGCAAGCGCGTATTGTGAAGGCAACACAGGTCGGCAGATACAACAAGGTGAAAGCCTTGCAATGGATGTTGACCCACTCGTTCAGCGGCAAAGCATTAGCCGTCAGACGCGTGACTGAAAATAAAGGCAGGAACACCCCCGGTGTGGACAAGATCACATGGAAAACACCGGCGGCAAAGATCAACGCGATCGCGTCGATGAAGCGACGGGGATATTCGCCGCTTCCGCTTCGGAGGGTATTAATTCCGAAGAAGAATGGCAAAACAAGGCCGCTTGGCATTCCCGTAATGAGGTGCCGCGCCATGCAAGCGCTATATCTGCTGGCGTTGGAACCCGTTGCGGAAACCACCGCTGACCTGCACTCATATGGGTTCAGGCCGGAGCGCTCAACTGCCGATGCAGGAGGGAAATGCTTCAACTCCCTCGCGCAAAAGGTAAGTGCGGAATGGGTGCTGGAGGCCGACATCAAAGGCTGTTTCGACAACATCAGTCATGACTGGATGATCGCCAACATTCCTATGGACAAGGCGATTCTAAAGAAATGGCTCAAGGCGGGATACGTTTATCAAAACGAACTCTTCCCCACAGACGCCGGCACCCCGCAAGGGGGCATCATCAGTCCGGTTCTGGCAAACATGACGCTTGACGGCCTCGAAGCGATGCTAGCGGAAAAATTCCCGAGAGCGAGACAGCGAGGACTGAAAATGAACATGGTGCGTTACGCGGACGACTTTATTATTACCGGCCACTCGAAAGAGTGGCTGGAGCATGAGGTCAAGCCCGCAGTGGTTGAATTTCTAGCGGAACGTGGATTAGTCCTGTCGCCGGAAAAAACCAAAATAACGCACATCAGTGATGGGTTTGATTTCCTCGGATGGAACATTCGCAAATATAACGGCACGTTGCTGATAAAGCCGTCTAAAGCGAACATCAAAGCGCACCTTGATAAAATTCGAGAAATCATCAATGGCAACAAGTCGGCTAAACAGGCCAATCTGATAAGGCTGCTCAATCCTGTTTTACGGGGATGGGCGAATTACCATAGCCATGTAGTCGCCAAGAAAACCTTTGCTTGGGTTGATAGTCATGTCTGGTCAATGTTATGGCGATGGGCGGTAAGAAGACATCCAAATAAAGAAGCCCGATGGGTTAAAGATAAATACTTTAAATCCAGAGGTAGTCGAAACTGGGTATTTGCCGCAACAGAAAAAATAGAAGATGGAACGCGAAGAGAATTCATCTTGCTGCGAGAATCGGACACGCCAATACAACGGCATGTCAAAATCAAAGCCGATGCCAATCCGCATGATCCACAATGGGAGCCGTATTTCGAATCCCGATGGGGCAAGAAAATGCTGCGCTCAACAAGAGGTCGGCGGAAGCTTTACTGGGTCTGGCTCAGGCAAGATGGCATATGTCCTACCTGTCATGATGAAATCACAAAGGGCATCCCGTGGGATGTTCGCTACATTGTGAAAAAATCCGAAGGCGGTTCGGACGCATCGAGCAATCTTCGAATACACCATCTCAATTGCCGTAGGAGTCATTAGTATGCCGAAAAATATAGTTGTGAAACCGGGTATTGAAAAAATGCCTTTGCAGAGGCTTGAGCCGTGTGGATCGAAAGACCCATGCACGGTTCTGAGGGGGCTGGGCGCGGGTAACCGCGTCCGGCTACCCAGCAGGAATTGCGTGAGCGCGTGAATCCCCGTTAGCCAAATTCTCACTGCCATCCACGTAGAATTTGATTATTTACGACATTGCGTTTTCCATCGCTGCCCGCGCTTGGATTATCTGACCGAGCTATGGTATCGGTATTCCTGTGTCTCCCCACCATATCCATATGACGTAGCACGTACATCTTCGACGTAGATGTAACTTACTTCATGAAGGTTGCCAAGCAACGTACTGAATGCATCGAACGCCTCGCGGATATATTGAGCCTTTTCTGCTTTGGTGTTGGTCTCGTCAGTGATCTTGATATCGAAATAGACGCTAGATTTGCCAAGTTCAGAAAGCGACTTTCCACCAATGATCCAGTCATCCGGGTCGACGTATTCAATGGCAATGGACGTCACTTCTGGCTTTTTGTGCAAGATTCGCGCAGTCAGTTCCAACAGGATGCCGGAGATGGACTGGGTAAGGCCCACTGATTTCTTTGCGCTGACTTTGACGTTCAGGATAGGCATATTATTTCCTTTCTAGTTAATTAGCTATGCAACCATATGGGCCGAAAAAAGGCAAAAAACCAAGCAAATCGATTTCCTTCATGAATTGACTTCGGTTCCTCGCTGACCAGGTGGGCTGACCCGGATGGCATACCTTGTATGAGAGTCAGTCCATTGCTGAGGATACGTAGCCGTTCTCCCTTGGCTAACAAGAAATCATCAGCCAGTCCTTCGACTGTGAGCCAGATTCTGCCTTCGATACATTCCAGATGGACATCGCGCGCGCCTCTAAAAGCGATCTTCCGACCTTCTGCAAGCTCAATCACCATGTTTCCTAATGCGATTTGCATGATTTCTACTCCTATAGTTAGCTATGCAACCATATACAGCAAAAATAACACTCACTTAAGGGCGGAGCGCACATCCCGAATCTTGGTTACTGTGTCAGCAAAAACGTCCGGTCCCAACAGTTTCTTAAGCCGCTTACTGACTTGAACGCTGGCTTCATTTAGTGACGAATGCATGGCGATTGCAGGCGCCGTTGGGTAGATGGCCTGTTCACGCCCGTCACGTTCGGTGCTTCTGCGTTCGATCAATCCCTTTTCCTTAAGACCGTCCAGTGCCCGCGTCGCTGTGGGCCTGGAAATTGTCATAGCATCGGCAAATTCGCATTGCGTTAAACCAGGCCGGTCCAATATAGCTCGGAGCAAAAATGCCTGAGGTGGCGTCAAGTCGAACGGCTTAAACGCCTGCGCCCATTCGCTTTCGAGCTGGCGGGCTAGTGACGCAGTATTAAAGTACAGGCAATGATCAAACATGGGAGCAATGTATACCATAGTAATTAGCAATGCAACTATTATTACCTGCACGCTATGATCTAGATACAGGTCTATATATTCTTTGTAGTTGCCGGGCCAATCGATTTAAAGCAGGATGCCGGTCTGACTGACTGCTTACAAGCGGGGAACAGACCTTCGCTGAATAAGCGATCATGGGACGTTTTTCGGCCAAAAGGGGTCTGTCGCGACAGTCTCCTTTTCGGAAGGCAATATCGCGAAATGAAGTACCGCTGCGTGTTCTTAAGAGACAGATGGAGTTCTCGAAAGCAGACGTAGGGCGCCACAGTTAGTGCGACTGCGCGCGTCGATAATCTGCGGGTTAAGTTAAATTGTGCCCAAGTTGACGATAATGTTGCTACATCACTAATTGAATCGGGTTTCGACCCGCCTTCGATCTTCGACATTTTAAATTTCCTTGTGAATATTCAATGTCATTTGCGCAAATCCATTTTTGAATCTCACCATATTTTCAAAAGCCTCGCTTAAAAATAGCTATTGACGCAATTTTCATTCGCCAATAATTTCATTGACAACTGTTTCCGTGGAAACTACAATTCAATTCGCGGAGGAACTGATAATGACCGTCAACAGAAAACAAAAACTTAAAGCAAGCAACTTGAAATCCCACCTCGGGTTTTGGATGAGGTTGGTTTCGAATAATGTCTCGCAATCATTTGCTCGTAAATTGGAAAAAATGGACGTGACTATTGCCGAGTGGGTGGTCATCCGAGAAATGTACAGCGGTGACGATACAACATCACCAGGTGTGGTTTCTGAACTGACCGGATTGAGTCGAGGCGCCGTTTCGAAACTCATCTCTAAACTGCTAGAAAAAAAATTGGTAACAAGAACCGAGGCTGTAGAAGACCGCCGGTATCAGGATATCCAGTTGACCGAGGCGGCAATAACAATGGTCCCTAAGCTGGCTAAATTAGCCGACGCCAATGATGAAGAATTCTTCGGTGTGCTGTCAACTGAAGAGCGTGAAGCGTTGGCAGCATTACTCACTAAAATAGTTATACACAGCCAATTGAAAAAATATCCCATCGATTAAGGAGTAAAAAATGAACAACGCAATTGAAAATCTTAAATCAGCGCATCAAAGAGCTATGACTGGCAGACCAAAGGTTGGTGGTTTTCCTTATTTAGCAGAAACTCTTAGACGTGCGGGCGTAAAACGCAATTTCTGGTTTCTGCCATCCTGCCAAAGTCTCTACGTAACAAATCTTGGCCCCGTTGCTGTACAAGGCACACCGTTAATAGAAGGCATGGTGGACGTACCCCCATTCAACCCCCAAGCCCTTATTACAGCGCTGCGCATAGATCAGGCTGGAGAAAGCACCTTTCCAGAATTCCTGATCGCGAGCTGGAAAGCCGGAACTGTGAAATACGACGTTGATTTAATCGCTCGGACAGTCACTTACTACGGTGTCGATGGTGATAGCTACGTTGAATCGTATCCATTAGTTGAAGTATAGATTTGTTACCCGACACGTCGTGTCGGTATTTACTCATAAAGACGGAAAGCCTTATTAGCTAGGCAAAATAACGACTTTTCTACTTATTCAATCTTGAATACAACGTCCCAAAGAATCACCTTCTGGGGTAACTTGGGCCGCATGTCTTACACCTAGTGAGCAACACTAAATATATTCGCCAGCCAGTCAACGAACACGCGCACCCTGGGAGATAGTTGTTGCCGATGAGGATACAACACTGAGACCTTTGCAGGAGCAGGACGACAGTCAGGTAGAACCTCACGAAGTTCGCCCGTTGCAATGAATCCAGCTATGCCGTATCTTGGTGCCTGTATCAATCCAAAACCTGAACGGCAGCATGCCACGTAGGCATCAGCGTTGTTGACAGAGATTTTGCCGCCAATATCAATTTGACGAACCTCGTTGTTGACCTTGAATTCGAAAGGATAGAACTTTCCGGTCTGTGACGAGAAAAAATTCACGGCATGATGCCGGTCTAGATCTCCAATTGTTTGTGGCTCCCCGTATTGCTTCAGGTATTCTGGACTGGCAACTGTCACTTGCTCCAACATGGCAAGTCGCCTCGCTATCATTGACGAATCTTGCAATTCGCCTACGCGTAGTACGCAATCAACACCTTCCTTGACTAGATCAACTAATCTGTCACCGATGCCTATTTGTAGTTCGATGTTAGGGTAACGCTCGCAGAACTGATTTAGCTGCGGCAACACGAAATGACGTGCTAGCGTACCGTGCATGTCAACCCTTAACAAGCCGCCAGGCTTGGCGACGGCATCCGTGAATACATTTTCCGTTTCTTCCAAATCGGCTAGCAGTCGCGCGCAGCGAGCGTAATAGGCTTCACCATCTAGTGTCGGTGTCACTAGGCGGGTGGTTCGGTTAAGCAACCTCACTCGCAGGTGCGCTTCAAGCTGCTTGATGGCATTTGTCACCGTCGATTTTGGATAACGCAGATCCTCGGCGGCACGGGTAAAGCTTTTTAGCTCGACGATGCGAGCAAAAATTCGCATTGACTCAAATTTGTCCATAGCAGCTGCTAATTGTTAACGAATATGGAATAGTGTTGTCGATTATATCTAGTTTATCCACTGCTGGTTAATTGGCATCATGCGGCCGTTGCCTGGCAATAAAGACTTATGGGAGTCGGAATCGACAGGGCAGCTTACGAAGCGCTGAAACTCAACCTCAAGGAGACTCATTTGAACAACGTGAACAAGAAAGTAGCTATCGTCACTGGATCATCACGTGGAATCGGAGCTGTGGTAGCTCAACGTCTCGCCTCCGACGGCTTTGCCGTCGTGATCAACTATTCGGGTAGCGCGGTACCCGCCGAGGCGCTGAAGCAACAAATCGTGCAAGCTGGTGGTTGCGGTCTGGTGGTTCAAGCAGACGTCAGCGATGCGGCTGCCGTGCGAGCCATGTTCGACGCCGCTGAAGTGGCCTACGGTGGAGTCGACGTATTAGTCAACAACGCTGGGATCATGGTGACAACAACAATTGGCGAAACCGATGATGCAACGTTCGACCGGCAAGTCGCGATCAATCTAAAAGGCACGTTCAATACGATGCGTGAAGCCGTCAAACGCTTGCGGGATGGTGGTCGCATCATTAATTTTTCGTCGAGCGTGGTTGGTTTGTTACAGCCGACCTATGGTGTTTATGCTGCTACTAAGGCAGGCGTCGAGGCGATGACCAGCGTGCTTGCCAAGGAATTACGAGGTCGCAACATCACTGTCAATGCTATCGCGCCAGGGCCGACGGCCACCGACTTATTCCTTAACGGAAAGCCGCAAGAACTTGTCGATCGTTTGGCTAAGTTGGCACCTCTAGAGCGTTTGGGCCAGCCGCAAGACATAGCCTCCTCGGTCGCCTTCCTGGCGCAAGACGACGGAAGCTGGATCAATGGCCAAACGCTGCGCGCAAACGGTGGAATCATTTAGATGCCTCGCACAATTCTATGAAAGAAATTTTTTGACTGCATCGAAAGGAACAGCCATGAAACAAGTTATCGTTATTACAGGTGCATCGAGCGGTTTCGGTGCACTCACCGCTCGTGCGCTTGCTCGTGCCGGAAATATTGTCTACGCCAGTATGCGGGAAACCAAAGGCCGAAACGTACCCCAAGCTACGGCAGTGAGAAGCTATGCAACAGAATATAGCGTCGATTTGCATCCTCTCGAACTCGACGTTTCCTCCCCAGAATCGGTCGATGCGGGAATTGCCAGCATCATTTCCGAGTGCGGTCGGCTCGATGTCGTGATACATAATGCTGGACACATGCCTCACTGACGGGCCGTCGGCCATTGCCGACGCTGACCTTGGGACTTCTGCTGAGCGCGGAGAAGTCGACGTTCGCCACCATGTTATATGACCGATGCGCACTTAACGGTCGTTCATGTAGAGCTTCATTCGTTAACTAATCTCGATTCTATTGAATCGACACTATTCAGTTCGGCTAAGTCATCTTTGGAAAGAACCAAGGCTGACGCCGCAAGGTTCTCGCGTAGATGTGCTACCGACGAGGTGCCGGGAATCAGCAGAATGTTAGGAGAGCGTTGCAGCAGCCAAGCTAGAGCGACCTGCATTGGCGTGGCCTCAAGTCGACCCGCAACAGCAATCAGCGTGGACGATTGCAACGGTGTGAACCCGCCGAGTGGGAAGAAAGGCACATAGGCAATGCCCTTTCGGGCTAGGTCGTCGATCAGCGCGTCGTCGTCACGATGTGCCAAGTTGTATTGGTTCTGCACGCAGACGATGTCGCAGATCCGACGGCCTTCTGCGATCTGAGTGTGAGTGACGTTGCTCAGCCCGATATGACGCACCAAGCCCTGGCGCTGAAGTTCGGCCAAGACAGTGAGCGGCTCCTCGATCGATCCCTCGGCAGGACCATGCACGTTGAACATGCTACGTAAATTGATCACGTCGAGTACATCCATGCCCAGGTTACGAAGATTGTCGTGAACCGCCTGAGTCAGTTCTTTTGGCGATAAGGCCCGGTTCCATGATCCATCCGCGCCGCGCCTGCAGCCGATCTTGGTGACAATAACGAGACCGTCACGATACGGGTGCAGAGCTTCGCGGATAATGTGGTTGGTGATGTGCGGGCCATAGAAATCTGCGGTGTCAACATGATTGATTCCGCTGGCAACTGCCTCACGCAACACTGCCAACGCCGCGTCATGATCCTTGGGCGGTCCGAAAACGCCACGGCCTGCAAGTTGCATGGCTCCGTAACCAAGTCGTTTAACTGCATTGTTGCCAAGCTTGTAGGAGTTGGATTGATTGATGTTAGACAAAGTGAAGACTCCTGTGGGGTTGCATGTGAACTCATAATAGTTGCGGTACGTTTGTTCGACAAGCCTGTATAATTAGCACAGGTCGTACGCTACAGCGAACAATGAATATCGACTTTAATGACTTGAACGCCTTCGTCACAGTGGCCCATTCAAAGGGTTTTCGCGAAGGCGCACGTGCGAGTGGTGGCAGTGCATCGGGCCTCAGCGAATCAGTACGTAGGCTGGAAACACACCTCGGTGTCAGGCTGCTCCATCGCACTACACGCAGCGTTATGCCGACCGAGGCGGGGCAACGCTTTCTCGATCGGCTTGGGCCTGCACTGAACGAAGTGCAGGCTGCACTCGACTTAGTGAACGATTTTCGCGACCGACCAACCGGCACATTGCGGCTTAATGTTCCTGTCAGTGCAGTACGATTGGTGCTGCCAGCAATTGTGCCGCCTTTTCTTGCTGCCTATCCAGATATCCGACTGGAGATAATTGCCGACGACAACTTCGTTGATATCCTAGCTGCAGGTTGCGACGCGGGTATTCGATACGAGGAACGGCTAGAGCAAGACATGATTGCCGTGCCGATCGGACCTCGGGTTCAGCGTTTTGCAACGGCCGCATCACCTGCCTACCTTGAACGTTGTGGTCGACCCACGCACCCACGCGACTTACTCCAGCACGAATGTTTGCGCAGCTGCATCAGCAGCGGCGCGATGACGCCGTGGGAATTCGAACGTAAGGGGGAGGTGCTTCGGGTCGATCCTTCCGGCCCACTCCTCGTACAGGTCGGCACGGCAACCGATCTTGCAGTCGACGCGGCAATCGCCGGTACCGGCATCATCTATCTTTTTGAAGACTGGCTACGCCCACATATTGACAGCGGAGCACTGGAGCCAGTCCTTGAACCGTGGTGGTTGAGCTTCTCCGGGCCCTTTCTTTACTACCCCGGTCGTCGCCTCTTGCCTGCGCCGCTGCGGGCATTTATTGATTTCATCAAACAGTCAGCAAACCACCTCTAATACAGACAAATGTCCGAAATGGGGGAGCGAATTTCAATAGCCGACTGTCGCAAACGAGTTATAAGTGTGAAGTCGACAAGTTATAAACCGGACTCAAACATTCTTAATCACCAATTATTTTGTGGAACCGTCGGTGTCCGCAGTGGCCGAGAATTGTGCCTCCATTGAATTTCTTTTGACTGTCTCTTTCGGGTCGATTGTGTGAGTTCGCCAATGACCGCTTTGTGGCAACGAATTCGTTAAGAGCTATGACCGGAGTGGGTTAGGAACGGCAGGTTGTGAATGTCTCCTTCCGAGCAGGCTAGAGACGGTGGCGCTAACGAAGGCAATCAGTCACAATTCGGCCAATTCCTGTCAGTCGCAACTGTCCGCAATCTGGCATCGAATTATCAGAGCGGCATAGCTGCCCTATACCAATACATAGCCTTACCATCCAATACAGATCAGATTAAAGATCGTTGAGGACGCGCGCTCTCGCCTTCTCCGCTTCTTCTCCAGTTATTATCCCTTTGTTCAAAAGATCCTTGATTTTATCCAGCCGTTGCTCAACGGTTTCGCTAACGCATGGAGAATCACTGGAGGTTTGAGATGATGTTGGAGTTGAATCCCCGCAGTTAAGCTGCGCATGTAATCCGGCATCGATTATCTTTGGGCTGATCGTCTTGGCGAAATCCAAACAACCGTCTTTCTTGATGATTACCTTGCCGTACTGAGGTTCCTCCTCCTTGGGGTAGGTGAGCGGGAATACATCCTTACGGCTGATTGTAAGGGGAGTAACACCGAGTTTTTGGCCCATCACGTAAACCCCAGCCCCGGACGGTTCAGAGTCAATCTTGATGGGTTGGTCTTCAGTGGATCGGAAGAAATTCCCGACACTGTTGCTCACGCCTTCCGTGGATGAACAACCCGCTGTGAACAAAAGAGTAAATAACGCAATAAACTTTCTTGAATGATTCAAAAGCCAACTCCTTCCATTCACATAACGATTTTTATAGTTTTGAGCCCCATAAATCGGAAACAAAGGACTTTACAAAGGCCAAGCGACGGACGCCAGTAAAGCCAACCTCGGAACGCTGCCAAAAGATCAAGGTTATTCATTTGGCCTGGGTGGCTGATTATATGCATCCCCACGGCCAAAAGCGTTGCGTTTAGTTTTTGAACGCATAAAAAATGGCCGGCCTATGCCGGCCTGAAATCTCAGGAGAGAGAATCAAAATGCCGCTATAAGATGAAGACTGGTCAAGTTATCACCCATATAATTTGCTCCTTGAATCGATTGGGATGCCGCACCATACATATCGCCACTGTATTTTGAATAGCTCAAATCCGCCCTGACGTTCAAGCTGAATTTGTAGGTAGCACCGATGAGCAACGCGTTGTCTGTTGCGTTACTGATTGAACCGAAAGCAAACCCGCTATTCGCTCTGCGTAGGCCAGCCTGCAATGTAACTCTTGAAGTGATACCGAGCTCGGCGCCCAAATTGAATGATGAGCGCGTGGCTGTTCCGGGGTTAAAAATATTGCCCTGAAACCCATTAACCACACCTGATGGCGCACCGCTGCTGGGCGCTCTTGCATAGGAGGCAATGAAGGTCAGCGGCAATCCGCCTACATTTCCCAGCAACTGCGTATCGATTGCGCTCGCTTTGGTATCAAACACTCCATTTGCTATTGTGAACCCTGAAACAGGACTTTGAATGAAAGGGGATGGAGATGAGGCGCAATTGCCGCCCACTATTCCTGGTGTATTACATGTCGAAGCAGCAGTCCCGTTCCATAGCTGAACCCCTACGCCAAAATCAAATCCTGGAATCAGGTCCCCAGGAGTGGCTGCAAGGCGGAGATAATTGGAAGACGGACTGCCTGAGCCAGATTGGTTATCGGGCATCCATTTCCCCAGGACAGCGAACCCATTTTCATTGCTGGCGATTAAATCGATTCCCTGGGCTGGAAGTCCGGTGTTGAGATACTGTTGTGCGGAAATCACCGGCATGTCGAACTGGTTAAATAGATGAACTGCGTTTGCACCGGTGTTCATCACCTCAAGACCAAACGAAGGCCCGTAAACGGAAGTTGAATAGATAACGCCGCCGACTTTTGCATCACCCACATCGTAAACCATAGGCATCTTATAATTAAGCAGGCCGGACGGGGTTGGATAGATATTGAGTTCTGCCTCAAAGCCAATATGCTCGCCTACTCGCCCCCCAAAGAAAACGCTGGCTGACTGCAAGGCTTGAAATTGGCCATTGTTGTTGTTTTTGGTGGTAGCGGTAGCTGCCGTGGTTGGGCCATTGGTTTTTGTATATCCCGAGTAAGCCTCAATCGCTGCGTTCAGAGTGGAAGGGATAGAAAGGCCCAATTCGCCCGTAATTTGTTCTTCGGCTCCGATCATGGTGAAGCCGCCTTCCTTGAAAGCGCGGCCGAAGCTGTTCAAAACAGGGAAGTGCTGGTAATGGCAAGCATCACATGCCATACCGGTTTGGCGGGCAAACGCGGGAATAGCTTGCGCTTGCGGTGCCCAAAATGCTGCTGCCATCAAGGCATAGCATGCAAACAGTATTTTATTAAAGCTCATAGTTATAAGACTCCCTAAATTTAATTGGTAAAAATTGTCTTTAAGTTGATCTACTCTCACTCCACCGATAAATTAAACTGCGGCTTGGCATCATTACTAACTTCGGGATGCAACATGCAAAGTTTGCTGCACTTAAATCTTGACGACTACCGCCTGTCAGTTTGATGATCCGAACATTACAAATTTGTAATCTTCAAAAATTGACTTTTCACCTTGTATACTTCGTAAGCCCTCTCATAATTAGGTCAGGTATGACATGAAAATACTTATCATCGAAGATGAGCCGAAGACGGGGAAATATCTCAGGCGGGGGTTGGTAGAAGCTGGTTTTGTAGCTGATATCGCTGAAGATGGGCAAGATGGACTGCATTTGGCATTAACAGAAAGTTATGACCTCGCAATAATTGACGTGATGCTACCCGTGATCAATGGATGGGAAGTTCTGAGCGAGATTCGGCGCGTCGGCAAGCAGTTCCCCGTCCTGTTCCTATCCGCGCGCAATCATGTGGATGACCGCGTCAAGGGGCTGGAACTGGGGGCCGACGACTATCTTGTAAAGCCTTTCGCCTTCTCCGAACTGCTGGCGCGGATTCGAACATTATTGCGGCGAGGAAGCGTTAATCAGTCACTTGAAAAACTCACAGTCGCTGATTTGGAACTTAATCTTTTGCGGCGCACCGTCACGCGTGCTGGCAAGCGGATCAACATCACCTCCAAGGAATTCGTGCTGCTCGAATTTATGATGCGGCGGCAAGGGGAGGTCCTGCCGCGCTCGTTGATTGCATCCCAAGTCTGGGATATGAACTTCAATAGCGATACGAACGTTATTGATGTCGCTGTGCGCCGCTTGCGCTCCAAGATCGATGAGAATTACGAGGTTAAGCTCATTCGCACCATGCGCGGCATGGGTTACATAATGGAAGCTCCAGAACCATGAAACTACCCGTTTCACTGACATTACGCCTCAGCCTGCTATTTGCTGGTGCGACAGCCTGCGTTCTGCTCGTTTCCGGATTGTTGTTCGAACGCGCAGTCGAAAAACAATTTCATAAGCACGACATGGAGGAAATGAACGGCAAGATGGATATGGTGCGTGAAGTGTTGAGCAACAAGACTTCCTACGAATCCATAAAGGCACTTAATCCGCAATTGCGCTATGCGATAGTAGCAGGCCACCCAGATATGACAATCACGGTGGTTGATAATCATGGAACTTTGCTGTTTTCAGTCGGGCAAGAGAAGATGGTGAAGCTTTTACTCGACGGTTCTGGAGTAACCAAAACACAGCCAGTGACATTGTCACTCGACAATCATACGTTCCGGATCGCTACTGATAGCCTTGAGCTTGGCATACCGTCCAGCCGGCCTGCCAACGTAGCAATCTCTCTCGACATAACAAGCGATCAGGAATTTATTGAAGATTTCAAGATGTTCTTATGGATCGGCATTGGTGGGTGTACGCTAGTCATGGGGGTGCTGGGTTGGATGGCTGTGCGAAGGGGACTCTTGCCGTTGAAGCATGTGTCGACGATGCTGGCAGACATTTCAACCCATCGACTGGACAATCCAATACTGATATCAGAAATCCCACGAGAACTGCAAGAGCTCATATCCGCATTCAATAAGATGCTGGCTCGGCTCAACTGCGCGTTCCAGCGGCTGTCAGAATTTTCCTCCGATATTGCCCACGAACTGAACATGCCGATTAACAACATGATGGTGCAAACGCAGGTTACCTTGAGTTGTGAACGCGAGGCCATGGATTATCGTACCAATTTACAGTCCAACCTGGAAGAGCTTGAACGTCTGTCGCGAATGGTATCGGACATGCTTTTTCTCGCCATGGCTGATAATGGATTGATTGTCCCAACACGAGAGGTGATTTATCTGCACGCTGAAATGGTAAAGTTGTTTGATTTCTATGACGCTCTGGTCGGCGAGCGCGGTGTACAGCTTCATGTGAGCGGAGCAGCAACGATAGTTGGCAACCGACTGATGATCCAGCGCGCTCTGTCTAATTTATTATCGAACGCCATCCGTTTCACTCCAGAAGGCATGGCGGTCGATGTCACCATTAGTGAAGATATGGACAACGCTATGATCACCATTGAGAATCCTGGACAGGAAATCCCTGCTGAACACTTACCCAAGATTTTCGAACGCTTCTACCGCGCCGACCCATCCCGTCGAGAAGGGGATACCGAAAACGTGGGGCTGGGACTGACAATCACCAAGTCTATCGTCGAGATACACGGCGGCACGATCAGCGCCAAGTCTGAAAAAGGGCGAACGTGTTTCACGATTATGCTTCCGCAGCATGGTCTTAATTGATTTCGTAGCGAACATTGATTTAATAGAATTGACGGGTAGCCCATGGCAATCAATTGCTCATTGCTCGCATGGCATACCAAAAGCACATCAACCTCTGTATGGCAAAGTAAACCAGCAACACCACTGCTAAGCTTGATAGAAATCCGGTCATAACATCCGATGGAAAACACGCGCTGAACTCATTCTGACAATTTCTGCCCACCATATAAAGGACGCGCGTGCCACACTCCACCTGTGGCTCAAAATAGGCATTTGCTAGCTATATCCAACATGACAAACGATGAATGCCTACTGGGCATATTGGCGCTCGATGAATTCCGTCTCCGATTACGATGCATTTCCAGCCACCGATTGCATGGATAAGGAATTAATATCACTTACCATCCCGAACTAACCGAACTGGAAGGGTTGTACCTGTAATTGAAGAAGTGTAAGCAGCGCCGCCATCGAATGGAACGAACCACCCTCCCAATACGCCATCTGTCGTACTCGACCAGTAAGAAAGATTCCTTACATCCATATCTGGGAACGTAGTATCGTCAATTGCCGGTCTTTGATTGCTCTCAGCTTTCTTCTGGTCAATCAATGTACTTAACTCTTCTTTCGATGGTACCCGCCATACCTCATTACCTTGTTGCTGTGCTTCATCAAAGGTAAATTGTTTGATGATGCCGACACATCCAGCACCTTGTTTCCATTGTTGTCCGACACTACAACGCTGCCAAGTTAGGTCGGTTTTCTTATCATAAGCAGTATCTGCTTTAACTACGTAGCGAAGGTTTTCTTTACCTGAAACATTTACCTGATTTTTTTGGGCAGCAAATGCAGAATTTATCGCAAACGCTAATATTGCCACCCTGATTAATGATTTTACAATGCATAACGTACCCATCAACTGCACCTTTAACTTACCAACATTTAAATGTGGCCATTTCCGTATGGGCGCGACTTGTATGTAACCTGCCTCATTAACTTCATCGACCTTTCACCACCCATACCCCTTGCATCCTGACTTGGAATCTTTGAAAAGGCAGTTGAATTCTGCGCCACAAATGATGAGATGCGACCAACGATAGGCGACTAGGTATAGATTTTGCCAACTTGGTTTCCCGCAAGTTTCTTTGCGAGGCTGTGCAGATTATTGACGCATATGACTGCAATTTCTCTTGCCTCATTCGGAAACTCATTCTTATCTGAATCCAACAATGCAGCAGTTGCGGCGATTTGATTTGCTAATTTGAATTGGTCAACGGTATTCATATGCTTCTCCTCTTAAGGAAATATTGGAATTTAAGTTCCTTACATAGATGCGGGCATTGACATCCAAAAACTAATTCCAGATCAAAGCTCAATGAGGACCAGTTTTCGCGCCTTCGTTGCTTCCTTGTCGGTCACTAAACCTTTGTTCAGAAGATCCTTGATTTCATCCCGCCGTTGCTCAACGGTTTCGCTGTTAAAAAAGAATATTCTTGGTTGTCTTGGAGATGCGAAGTTCATAGCCATCAAATTTCTCCAGCGGCGTTCATTCCTTCGTATTCCACTTGGCTAGATGTTTAATGGCACATAAGATTGCATCCAACATTCCGTCAGTTCGATGACTTGCACATTACAAATTTGTAATCTTCAAAATTAATCGTTTTGCCATGTACACTATGCATTCCTAATTAAATTAAGGTGTGGCTCGGCATGACGGGGGATTCAGCAATAACGAATGGTCGTAGTCGTACTACGAGGTGTCATTCAGGAGTGTTCTTCAATCAGGACGTCTGGTCACTACAGAATGTCAAAATGTATTTCCCGCTTATGAATCAGCATTCCAACTATTGATACTATATCGAGTGGAGTAATCGACGGAATGCTGGAGATAAACTATGAAATCTGATCTGTTAATGCGGTTAACGGCTTCATCCCCATCACCTGCAAATCTGTTGATTCGTCTTTCACTGGGCTTGGTTTTTCTGCCCGAGGGTATTCAGAAGCTGATTTTTCCTGAACTGCTGGGCGTTGGTCGCTTCATTAAAATCGGTATTCCCAGCCCGGAGTTGATGGGACCTTTTGTTGGCGGTGTGGAGATGATCTGTGGTGCGCTAATCCTGGTTGGATTGTTAACGCGACTCGCAGCCATTCCTCTTGTCATTATTATGCTCGTGGCACTAGCCTCGACTAAAATCCCGATCCTGCTTGGCCATGATTGGTGGATGTTCCATGTAAGTTCGTTGCCTCGCTATGGCTTCTGGAGCTTCATGCATGAAACACGAGCCGACTGGGCTATGTTGATGGGCGCATTGTTTCTATTTATTGAGGGTGCGGGAAGATGGTCACTGGACAATTCTTTACACAACCGCACTTGATAAGTCTGGCTGACGTGAGCAAGGATATCTATTAAACACCTGATTGAAATTTTCCTGATCTTTCTTCGGCTTGGGTTTACCTCATTTGGCGGCCCTATTGCGCATCTCGGGTATTTCCGTCAAGAGTTCATGGAACGACGAAAGTGGCTGGACGAGCACGCTTATGCCGATCTGGTTTCGCTGTGTCAATTTTTGCCTGGACCTGCCAGTAGCCAAGTCGGCATTGCCATTGGCTTGTCTCGGGGTGGGATTCCGGGCGCGATTGCAGCATGGCTTGGTTTCACTTTGCCTTCCGCGATTATGCTCGTGCTCTTCGGCTTGGGGCTGTCACTCGTTGGCGATACGCTCGGAACTGGCTGGCTGCATGGACTCAAGATTGTCGCTGTGGCGGTGGTGGCTCAGGCGCTTTGGGGTATGGGGAAAAGCCTCTGTCCAGATAAGGCGCGGGCAACTATTGCTGTATGTGCTGCAGCCATCGCAACGTTAATACCCTCATCACTTGGTCAGATCGGTGCAATAGTCGCCAGCGGCCTTGTTGGCTGGGCATTTCTTCGAACTAAAAATGCACTGCCGCACAGTTTCATCCAAACTAAGACCAGCAGAACCACCGGGATGATACTGATTGCGATTTTTTTCCTGATTCTGTTTTTGCTCCCCGCTGTGGCGGTAAGTTCAAACAGCTACGTCGTCAATTTGTTCGATAGTTTCTATCGTGTTGGTTCACTAGTCTTTGGCGGTGGACATGTTGTGCTGCCATTATTGCAATCGCAGGTTGTGCCTTCGGGGTGGGTATCCAATGACGTCTTCCTCGCAGGCTATGGCGCAGCGCAGGCCGTTCCGGGACCGCTGTTCACATTTGCCGCCTATCTTGGTGCTGTCTCTACGCAAGCACCTTCCGGCTGGGTTGGGGCGGGGATTGCTCTTGTTGCGATATTCCTGCCGTCATTCCTGCTGGTCATTGGAATCCTCCCATTTTGGGAGAGTCTGCGTGGTCACCGTGTGATGCAGCGATCAATGCTTGGGATTAACGCGGCAGTTGTCGGTCTGTTGCTTGCGGCTTTTTACAACCCTGTGTGGACCAGCGCAATTCGAAGCGCTACTGACTTCTGCCTGGCTGCTTTCGCCTTTCTACTGCTTGTATTCTGGAAGCTTCCACCTTGGTTGGTCGTAATACTTGGCGCAGTAGTTACCGGACTGGGGATTGGTTAAATGCAGGAGCAGGAATTTGTGAGAATACAATTAGCAGAGAAATTAGTTTTGGGAACGAAGCTCTGTCACGTCAAATGTGCTATTGGCGCAGCGATCATGTGTACCATGCTGTTGGCCTCGCGCTTTGCAATCGCTGGCCCACCATTCCTGACGGATGATCCTGAGCCGGTCGAGTATCAGCACCACGAGTTCTATATCAGCTCAATTCAGGTGAAAACTCAAGACGGCAGCGTCGGTACGCTTCCCCATTTCGAATACAACTATGGTGCTGCACCCGATTTGCAACTTCACGTTCTGACACCCTACGAATTCAATAGTCCGACAAATGGAACTCTCCAGCGGGGATTGGGTGACATCGAACTGGGTGCGAAATACCGCTTTGTGCAAGAAACTGACAATCGTCCAATGGTAGGCATTTTTCCGCTTGTCGAAGTGCCGGTCGGCAATGCAAACAAGGGACTTGGAAACGGTGCCACCCAAGTGTTCCTGCCAGTTTGGGTGCAGAAGAGATGGGGAGAGTGGCAAAGTTACGGAGGTGGTGGTTACTGGATCAACAACGCTTTGAACGCCAAGAATCACTGGTTTTTCGGATGGCAATTGCAGAAGGATATTTCGGAGCAACTTACGCTGGGTGCAGAGATATACCACAGTACTGAACAGGCACCCGGCTTAGGATCAAGTTCCGGATTCAACATTGGGGGGTTTTATAACTTTGATGAGAACAACCACCTGCTTTTTTCTGCTGGCCGAGGCTTGACGAATATTACTATGACAAATCAGTTTTCGTCTTATCTTGGGTATCAATGGACTTGGTGATTCTGTCCGCTTCGAGGCAGAGCA
The DNA here is from genome assembly GCF_902459525.1 of Sideroxydans sp. CL21. NCBI lineage: Bacteria > Pseudomonadati > Pseudomonadota > Betaproteobacteria > Nitrosomonadales > Gallionellaceae > Sideroxydans > Sideroxydans sp. CL21. The sequence continues at coordinate 2,568,473 of NZ_LR699166.1, read as the reverse complement.
TTTACATGGTCGAATGGCTGGTATGGGAGAGAAGAGAAGGTCAACCTTGAAAATAGAGTGCCCGATAGCGGCCGCTCGTCACAGACGGCAATGGGTTAGGAAGGGACCTTTTATCACCACCAAAACACTGCCTGGCAACGACCGCTTCTGTATGGATAACGGACATCCCCCTGGCCCGCGCAGGCTGCCTTTTCAGCAAACCGCTGATGTCTCCTCGGCCGATAACCCGTCTTCGGTCAGTTCTGAGCGTACAGATGAATCAAATCATTTCACCTCGGTTCGGCCTGGAGGACTTCCATGGAAGGTGCAGCAATCAATTTTGTTGCTTCGTCAACTGTGCCTCGTAGCCAGATGTCCACATTTGCGGGCTCGATTGAGACGACACTACGCTTGTCTTGCTGGCCACGTGGCAGCTTCGGATCTGGCTTATGCATGCGTGACATCAATGGATGGTCGTCGGCATTGATGGTGAGCATCGTATAGCTTTCGTGAATTGCGCCCGTTTTTTTGTCGATCCAAGTGTTCCAGAGACCGGCCAATCCCCAGGGCGTGTCATCTGCACGGCGGAAGCTCCACCATACGTTCTTGCCAGTCTCCCAGCAGGGCTCGTCGAATGACAGCGCCGGGATGATGCATCGGTATCCCTTAGCCCACGACTGCTCGTAAGACGCTTTGCTCGTGATTTCCTCAAATCTAGCATTGTTGGTTGAATAAGAAAGTTTCGCAGCCTTGGCGAACCAGGGTATCAATCCCCATTGGCCTATGACGAGCTCGCGATCATTCGAGTCCGTTGATGCCCTGATGAACGGACCTGGGGCGCGGGGGTATACCGGAACGGATTTCCACCAGTCAGGCTGGTTACGTCGGCCTATCTCCCAGTGGCGCTCGATGGCCGCTTCATCGGGCGAAACGTATCTATTGTGAACTTTCGGCGTTAGGGAGCCATTTCATTTCCGGCATTAAGGAGCCAGTAGATTGTCGGCATAAAGGCGCCACTTTATTTCCGGCGTAATGGCGCCACAGGATTTCCGGCGTTAAGGCGCCACTTTGAACCCTGATCAGGGGCTCGAACTTTCATTAAGCAACTAGACTTCCGGCATTTTGCCGGGAGAGGTTGTGACTAAACGGAGGTTCGAGATGTATCAGTACCGAAATGTTTTGGTGCGCATGCGCCAAGGCGATTCTGATCGGGATATTGCCCGGTCCAAAACGATGGGACGCAAAAAACTCGCACAGGTTCGCGAGATCGCCAGCGAACGTGGCTGGCTTGCCCCCGAGTTTCCTTTGCCCGATGACGGAGTGCTGTCCACGCTGTTTGAGCGCAGGGAGGCATTGCCTGTCAGCTGTATTTCAACGCTGGAACCCTGGCGTGATCAGATCACCAAGTGGCATGCGGCCGGTATTCAGGGCACCACCATCCACGCCACGCTGGTGCGCAATCACGGTTTTACCGGCAGTTATTCCTCGATGTATCGCTTTCTGGGGCAACTCGTTTCCCTGCAGCAGCCGGATGTTCCGCTACGCCTGACGTTCAAGCCTGGCGAAGCGGTTCAGGTTGATTTCGGTGCTGGTCCGCTCATCACCGATGTGTACACCGGCGAGATCTTCAAGACCTGGTTCTTCGTGATGACCTTGTGCTGGTCGCGTCACCAGTATGCCGAGTTTGTCCGCGACCAGACCGTGGCGACATGGCTGGGCTGCCATCGGCGTGCGTTTGAGTCGTTCTCGGGCGTACCCTCACGCGTCATCATCGACAATGCCAAGTGCGCCATCACCAAAGCCTGCGTCTATGAGCCGGATGTGCAACGGGCGTATGCCGAATGTGCGGAAGGATATGCGTTCAAAATCGATCCTTGTCCTCCACGGGATCCACAAAAAAAAGGAATCGTTGAGGCAGGCGTCAAATATATCAAGGGCAGTTTCCTGCCGCTGCGCGAATTCCGCGATCTGGATGACGCCAACCGCCAGTTGCAGGCGTGGGTGATGAACGAGGCGGGCAACCGCATTCACGGCACGACCCGCGAAGCCCCTCTCAAACGCTTCGCCGAGGTGGAGAAAAGCCTGCTCAATGCTTTGCCCAGCGTTCCACCTGAGTTGGCCAGCTGGGCCAAGGTCAAAGTCCACCGTGACGCGCACGTCCAATACGAGACCAACCACTATTCGGTGCCGTTCCGGCTGATCGGATGCGACCTGTGGTTGAAGGCGACCGGCACCATGGTGACGCTGTACCGCGAACACGAAGCGGTTGCCAGCCATGTGCGACTGACGGGGAAAGGGCTGCGCGACACCGTGACCGACCATATGCCGCCCGAAGCGCAGGCGTGGCAAATGCAGGACACACAGTGGTGTTTGAAATCGGCCTTGCAGATTGGTCCGGCCTGCCATGCCATGGTGCATGCCATGTTCGGCGACCATGTCTTGATCAAGATGCGTGCTGTACAGGGCGTGCTGCGGCTCAAACAGAAATACGGCGCAGCCAGATTGGAAGCGGCCTGCCAGCGCGCCAACCATTACGGCACGCCGGGCTACAAGGTGGTCAAGATCATTCTTGAGAAGGGACTGGATCAGCTCGCGCCGCTGGCAGCCTTCGACGCACTGGCCACCACATACACCCAAGGCGGCCGATTCTGCCGCGATACCCAAACCATTCTTCAATGAGGACTACCATCATGCATCCAATTCCCGAACTGACACCCCTGCTCAAACAACTGCGCCTGTCCGGCATTCTGGACTCACTCGAGGCCCGCAACCGCGAAGCCATCGACCGCAAGCTGGCCTACACCGATTTCCTCAGCTTGCTGATTCATGACGAAGTCGCCCGGCGGGAGCAAAAGAAACTGGATATGCGACTACGACGTGCAAGCTTCCGTAACCAAAAAACACTGGAAGGATTCGATTTCGACCGACTTCCCAATCTGAACCGCTCGGCAGTCCATGATCTGGCGACTTGCCGTTTCATTGAAGAGAAAGTCGCCGTATTGATTGTGGGTCCGTGCGGCACCGGCAAAAGTCACCTGGCGCAGTCGCTGGGTCATGCGGCTGCACGCCAGGGCTATGACGTGCTGTTCATCACGCAAACCCAGCTCCTGAGCAGCTTGCGCGCAGCTCAGGCGACTGGCAATTATGCGCGGCGATTTAAATCCCTGGTCAAAGTGCCCCTGCTGATCATTGACGATTTCGGACTCAAACCCTTGCGTTCGCCTGAAGATGAAGACTTCCATGACTTGATCGCCGAACGCTACGAGCGTGCCGCCACCATTCTGACCAGCAATCTCGACTTTGATGAATGGGGTGAAGCATTCGCCGCAAATAAAATGATCGGCGCAGCGACGCTGGACCGATTGCGCCACGGTGCGTATCGCGTGGTGCTGGATGGAGAGAGTTACCGCGACCCGAAGCCAATGCCGGAAAGGTCAAAAACGCCGACAGGGAAAGGAGGCAAACCTACTCAAGCCTGAAACAGCTACACCAGCAGCAAAACAGAGTGAAAATGCGATTGCAAAAACAGCTCATTTCACGCATTCTTTACCCCCAGTTTGAGCCCCTGATTTGGCACTTCAAAGTGGCGCCATTACGGCGGAAATCAGTGGCGCCTTAATGCCGAAAAGTGACATCTATTGCACATCGGAGTGATCCATCCTGTCTAGTGTTGAGTTTCGGCAACCGAATGGCTGCCAGTTTACTTGGATATTTTTGGATATTGACTAGAGAACGAACGTTCTGTAATGTATGCAGGACGTCATCAGCACTTCACAGGCAGCATCATGAGCAGCAATCTCGGTTCCAACAGCACTCTCCACCAACATACCTGGCAACCCGTTGTATCCGGGTCAAGAAGCATCCCTATGTTTTCTCATGCCGTACCGGCGGGGTTCCCATCTCCGGCTGACGACTATGTCGAAGACGTCCTCGATCTCAATAAACTGCTGATTCAGAACAAACCCGCCACTTTCTTTCTGAGGGTCAAAGGCGATTCCATGATCAATGCCGGCATTCATGATGGCGACATCATCGTAGTAGAGCCTTGGTTCAAGCTGAAAGACCTGGCCAGAAAGCATGGCATCGTTGCCTTGTCTTCCAACTACGCCTTATATGCCGACATGAGTAATCGTGTGATGACCGTCCTGCGTGATTTCAGCCCGCGGCAGGAGGTATACCGTCGGCCTTGTGGGACTAGCGCTCGAGGATTATGAGCTTGGCCAAGCCGTCCCAGCCGTTGAAACGGGTACGATGAACCGTTCAGCCTCGCTCCTCATTCAGGCCGGCTTCAACTCTAGAATTGCTGCCATCAAGGCTGTTACCGACATGGCGGCAACTTTTACCTCTGGCCACGAATTGAGGCTCTGGCTCAATTCCGAAGCAGTTGCCGTTTGGGGAGCACTGGCGAATTGGCCCACTGCCGAGACCAAGGCGATGTGGATTGAATTCACGCAAAGTTTCATACCATCTTCCGACCGGATATGGACCGAGCGCCGCTATTCGGTTGGTGTCGCATGGTATGGTGCGTCCCCGCCACCCAGCACCCCTGTAAGACTCCATCATTTGAGCGGACAACCAATTGTCCTGTCTGCGGATGGGTTACCCCTCGGCGCATTGCAGGCCACTCTCAGTGCGGATCCGTGTGGTTTGGTTCGCGCCACCGTATCCCAAGAAATCGACAAGATTGACCTGATTTATCTAGGATCGGACGACTTGTGGCAGGTGTGAACGGGGGGGCTTACGCCACCGCACTCTTCCGAATCTCAGTCAACACCTGCACCATCTGATCCACCTTCGCCGACGGAAACACCCCCTCCGGCCCCAATGGATTGATGTCGGTAAACGGCGACTCATACAGCCTGTCCGGCTCCATCACACCGTTCTCAGTCAGGTAATCGACGACAAGGTTGATGAACTCAATCTGGTTAGCCGTCACCGCAGTCCCCGAGATGAACTGGCTGAATGCCTGCTTGGCTGTTTCATGGTCCAACCCCACCAGCGAGCGGATGAACATACCCAGCCCATGGCTTTGTTCCTTGGTGCGGTCAATGATTGCCTGTGTGCCGCCAGCTTCAACCAGCATGCGTTCCAGTTCATCGAGGTCGGAGGGAGTGAGCGGCTGATTGCGGCGCAGGCGTTGCAGCGCCAGGTGGCTTTCATGCGCCTTGAGGAATTGGCGCGCCTTGTCGCGGAAGCGCTCGAAGTTCATGCCGATACCCATTTCCGGCAGTTCAATCGTGGTGCCTTCGCCCAGCTCGTCTTCAAAGTCGGTGTAAACGACGATGCGCTTACCTTTTTCGATGAGCTTGATTAACGTGCGCAGACGTTTGCGTGCCGTCTCCAGCATGGCAACGGTGACATCCGTCCACCATTCCTCGCCCATCATCGACTGAATCAGCACGATGTGCGCCTTGATGGCCGGGATGCTCCGCTGATCTTCCAGCGCGCTGGCAATGGCGATGATTTTGTCGCGCAGGCTGGCGAAGTCTGACTTGGCCTGCAAAATGGAAAGCTGTGTACGCAGCACCAGCAAATCAAAACGCTTGGCCTCTTCGTCTTCATCAGCCATCTCGGTCGGCAGATCCGACACGTATTGCGCCAGCTCGGTAAACTCTGCCACGCCCAATTTATGCCACGGTTCAGTCTGGGCATATTTTTCCACCAGCCTGCGTTGTGGCCGCACCACAAAATTGTCGATGTTCATCGCCGCCACCTGCGTATGCAGCATCTCGGCCAAATCGCGGCGCAGCGTCTTGTCGTCACCGGTATCGCCATACGCGTCTTCGACTTGCCGCATGGACTGCTCATCGGTGAACTGGTTATCCAACTCACCTATCAGTTGCAGGCGCGCCTTGAACAAGCGCGTCCCTAGCGCTTCGTTGGACGAACCGTCGGTCACATCCGGGTTCTGGGCGAAAAATTCCAGATTCTGGCAGTAGTCGAAAATGTAAAAGAATTTCTTGTCCTCATTCGGCCCGAACACATTGGGACACAAGCGCGTGCCGCGCCCGACCATCTGCCAGAACTTGGTCTTGGAGCGCACCGCCTTGAAGAACACCAGGTTCAACACTTCCGGCACGTCGATGCCGGTGTCCAGCATATCCACCGAGATAGCAATATGCGGCATCTTGTCCTTGGCGGAGAAGTTGTCGATCAGGCTTTGTGCGTATTCGGTCTTGTAGGTAATCACCCGTGCAAACTCGCCCTTGTAGTGCGGATAGGCATTATTGAAACCCTCGGCAATAAATTCGGCGTGGTCGTTGTTCTTGGCGAAGATGATGGTTTTGCCTAGCCGGTCGCCACCCGCCACCTTCTGACCGCGCGTCATCACATGCGCCAGCACCTTGTCCACGGTGTCGGTATTGAACAGCCACTTGTTGAGCGCTTCGGCACCGACTTCATCGGGCGCAGTGCCGTCTTCGTTCCATTCCAGCGCGTCCCACTGCTCCTGCTCATCTTCCGAAAGCTCATCGTACTTGATGCCCTCGCGCTGAAACTTGAGCGGCACGGAAACAGCCTCGGGCGGAACCAGAAACTTATCGGACACCGCATCGTCGAGCGAGTAGGCATCGGTCGGTACGCCGCTTTCAAGGTCGAACAGCCCGTAAGTGTTGTGGTCGATTTCATCCTTGGGTGTCGCCGTCAGCCCCACCAGCTGACTGTCGAAATACTCGAAGATGGCGCGATATTTTTGATACACCGAGCGATGCGCCTCGTCGATCACGATGAGGTCAAAGTGCCCCACACCAAAACGGCGCTGGCCTTCCTTTGCCTCATCAATCAGCCCCATCATGGTGGGATAGGTGGAAAGGTAAACGCGCCCCTCAGTATCCTTTTCGGTGACCAGATTCACCGGCGAAGAATCCGGCAAGTGCGTCTTGAAGGCATTGACCGCCTGCTTGACCAATGCCACACGGTCGGCAAGAAACAGCACGCGCTTGGCCCAGTTGCAGCGCATCAATACATCGGCGAGTGCAATCACCGTGCGTGTCTTGCCCGCCCCGGTAGCCATCACTACCAAGGCTTTGCGCTGGCGGTTAGTTTCGATGGCTTCGCCGATGCGGCGGATAGCGCGGGTCTGGTAATAGCGCTCGACGATGGCCTCGTTAATCGGCGCGGCTGCCAGCGATTTGCGCGTGGTTCTGCGCTGTATCATCAACTCCAGCTCGGCCTTTTTGAAGAAGCCTTGTACCGAACGCGGCGCATAGCTTGCATCGTCCCACAGCCAATGCTCATAGCCATTGGTGTAAAAAATCACCGGGCGCTGCCCATACTTCGCTTCCAGGCAATCGGCATACAGCTTGGCTTGCTGCTGCCCCACCTTGGCATCGCGTTTGGTGCGCTTGGCCTCGATCACGGCCAGCGGTTTGCCGTCATCTGCCCACAACACATAATCGACAAAGCCGATACCGGAATCGCTGGGCATGCCGCTCACTTCAAACTCGCGGTCTTGCGGCTTATCCAGCGGCCAGCCCGCTTCCTTCAGCAGCAGGTCGATGAAGTAGTCGCGGGTTTGTGCTTCGGAATAATCGTGGGTGTCGAGTTGTGCGGAGTTGGCTTTCTTGGCGGCAGCAATTTCCTCGCGCAGCTTCTTCAGTTCCTCATCCAGTGCCGTCTTGTCGGCCAGCAGCGTGGTGAGCTTTTGGTCGCGCTCGTGCAGTTGCGCTTCCAGCTTCTGCAATTGGTCTAGCGTCTGCGCCGGCGCGGAGGAAGGCTGCGGCAGCGAGGCAGGCGAAAAACTCAGCGTGGGATCAGGGCGCGACTTCTTGCCATAGGTACGCGCCAGCCAGTAGCAAACATGGAATAGCTCTCGTGTCGCCGTCAGCGCATCGGCAGGCATGATTTTGCGCGTGCTGTGTACCGCCAGATTGCCAAGGTCTTTGATGAGCTTGGTCTTGGTGAACACTGCATCGCCCGTTGCCTTGCGGAAAGTGGGCTCGTGGATAAGCGCACTCAGGTGGTCCTGGTATGGCAGCTTGAGGGTTTTGTCGTAGGTATACAGCCATGCCACTGTCAGCTCCAACGCGCGACGGGAATAAAAACAGGATGCACGGGCATCCGTATTCGCCATTCCTTCTGCTTGGGTAGCTGCTTCAAACAGCAATGGCCATTCAGACTGAAGGAAGGCGAAGTTGCTCATTCAGAGTTCTCCACTGAAGGCGCGGTGAAGGAGGGATGCAAAGAGAGTATCGAGTTCTGCAAGTGCACTGCGGTTAAACGTAATAAGGCTATTAACGGTATTGATCATTTTTTCAAACTGACTTTGCAAATCAAGAGATGGGACAAAAACAGGTAACTTCCTAAGTCTCCCAAGTGTTATTTCTCGAAAAGTTGCACCTTTAACCTGAGATTGAATCCATGCTTGAACTGATACTGTCCGTAAATAACTAAGTAGGTATGCTGAATAGACTTCAGGTCCGGGGGCTATCCTAGCAGTACCTTGGGTTAGATTTGCGCCCTCTAGTGATTTAGGCACTAATGCAGTTGTACCGACAGTAGCGCGGATACTCATAACTATATCGCCCGCTGCAATAGCTGACCGTGAGTATGAAGCTGCTATGTCGCGGCTTGTTCGGGCAAGCTGGTGTTCTAAAATTTCCCCATTCTTTATATCCCCTGTCCGCACATAGGGGACACCATCTTCAACTTCCTTGCCTGCTTGCACAATTCCATAAGTAACGATTCTCCCGGGAGCTACAACATCAGCTAACGCTTTGCACTGCCCAGCCTGTATCGGCTTTTGGGGGTCTCCAAACATCTCAATGAAAATAACCTGCGTGAGGCTATCCAGTTGTGCCAAGGCTTCCCTGCGCTTAACCCTCAGCGCATCGGCGTGGTCAAGGATTGCGGCAATGCGAATTTGTTCGGGGAGAGGTGGGAGGGGTATTTCAATTTCTCTGACACCCTTAACGGATAGATGCTTAACAGTGACAAATGGCGTTGCGTCTTCAATCTTTTTTAGCGCATTCGGTAGATAGTGAAAGAGGTAGTTCTCATTCAGAACGGATTCACGAGCTTTGATTTTGCACACCCGCTGGTTTAACAACGCTGGCCCACCACTCCATTTTGCGGCATTAAAGTTTCCATCCATTCCGATGACTATTTCGCCATTCTGAACAACAAATTCATCTCCAAATTTTCCGGAATATCTTGTTTCCGTAAACCCTCGAACCACATCACGAATTCGGATTAAGGGCATACCTTCAGAGTCGCTGAATAGCTCCGACTTAAATGCGTACCCTGAAAGAATATCAGCAGCTTCGCCAAGTTTCACTTTAGCTACCGTCACCCTAGCAGCTCCTCTAGCTCTTTCATGCCCGCAGCAATCTCTGCTTCCAGCTTGTCCAATCTTGCCATAACCACTTTAGGTGACTGGTGCTCCACTACATCATGCACCACCTCTTTGTAGCGGTTGAGCGATAGGTCGTAACCATTGGCGGCAATCTCCGCCTTGGGTACGCAGAAGCTCTGCGTAGTGCGAGGATGTTGCAACTCTTCACCCTCGCGTTGTTTCCACCGTGCCAACACATCGGGCAGGTTGTTCTTGACGTGTTCGGCTTCGGTTAATGTTTGGGCGGGGATAGCACCGAGCTTGTCCTCTGACAGCAGCGGTTGCCGCTTGTCGTCCAAGCTCCAGCCATCGGCCTGCATGTCATAAAACCAGACGTTATCCGTGCCGCCTGAATTGGTCTTGGTGAATATCAGTATGCCGGTAGAAACACCCGCGTAAGGTTTGAATGCGCCGGAGGGCAGCGAGATGACGGCTTCCAGCTTGTGGTCTTCGACCAGCATGCGGCGCAGTTCTTTGTGCGCGTTGGATGATCCGAACAATACGCCGTCCGGCACGATAACGGTGGCACGTCCACCGGGTTTGAGCAGGCGCAGGAAAAGTGCCAGGAACAGCAGCTCGGTCTTTTTGGTTTTGACGATGGCTAGCAGGTCTTTGGCGGTGTTCTCGTAATCGAGCGAACCGGCGAATGGCGGGTTAGCGAGGATGAGTGAATATTTGTCTTCATCCCCGGCGTGGTCTTGCGCCAGCGAATCGCGGTAGCGGATATCGGGGTTGTCAACGCCGTGCAGCGCCATGTTCATGCTGCCGATGCGCAACATAGTGTTGTCGAAGTCGTAGCCGTGGAACATGCCGTGGTGGAAGTGCTTGCTGGATTTGGCATCGCGCAGGATTTCGGGGTGATGCTGGCGCAGGTATTCACCCGCCGCCACCAGAAAACCGCAAGTGCCGCTGGCCGGGTCGCAGATGATGTCTTTGGGGTTGGGCGCGGACATTTCCACCATGAGCTGGATGACGTGGCGCGGCGTGCGGAACTGACCGTTCTGCCCGGCGCTGGCAATCTTGCCCAGCATGTATTCGTACAGGTCGCCCTTGGTGTCGCGGTCTTCCATCGGAACGTGGTCGAGCAAGTCCACCACCTTGGCGAGCAGTGCCGGGGTGGGGATGGTGAAGCGCGCATCTTTCATGTGGTGCGCGTAGGTGGAGCCATCGCCGCCCATTGTGCGCAGGAAAGGAAACACATGCTCGCCCACCACGGTGTACATCTCGGCAGGTGCGAAGTGCTTGAAGCGCGACCAGCGCAGGTCGTTGTAGTCCCGCTTCTTGGCATCCTTGCCCTCGGGGAAAATGCGCCGCTCTATCGGCTTGCCGAGGCGGGTGGATTTGTTTTCTTCAAGGGTGTGCAGGTCATCCAGCCTGCGCAGGAACAGCAGATAAGTGATTTGCTCCATCACTTCCATCGGGTTGGAGATGCCGCCCGACCAAAAGGCGTTCCAGATTGAGTCTATTTGGCTGCGAAGTTCGCCGGTGAGCATGAGTCTTCCCTGATTATCTCTGTTGTTCGAAAAGTGCGCTGGGGTTGATTGGCAATCTATTTTTTACAAAATAAATCGTTCATGTGTCTCTCCCAACAAAATCGAAGTAGCGAATTGCAAAAGTATACATCGTAGCCGCAGTCCTCCCTTTACATTTTGGGCATTTTGTCAAAAGTCATTTGCCCTTTGACGACTCTTCGAGGAGGACGCGAAGGTCAAACCTAGTGTTGAGCACGGCGTCCAGGTCATTAATTTTGCGCGAGCGCTCCGCCTCCAACTCTTCCGTAAGTGCCAGGACTTTTGCCTCCAGGTCAGCAATTCGTTTTTGCATGATCGATCTCGGCGCTGTCTTGTATTTTGGTGCGGAGTCATGTTGTTTGCGCCTCTGGGTTTCTTTGGCTAAATCGAAGGCCTCGGAGATCAGTTTGCGTCCATCCCATGTCTTCTGGCTGAGCATCTGCCGGTTGAAGCCCTGCCCGAATCTCTTCTTGCTATGAGCAATGACGTTTTCCCAGGTGACCGGAATATCGGCATCCGGCATTCGCTCGATCATCTTGCAGATCTTGCCGGCGAGATCTTTGGTCAGGATCTCTTTTCGCCCTAGCTTTGAAGTCGTCTCACTCATCGTTATCCCCTGTTTCTTCTCCATCATCGTCGTCATCCTGGGGCAGCAAGTCACGCTGGTCCTTGAGGCCGTGCTCCTGCGGGGCGAACTGGGGGTAGATCTTGAAGTGTTCTTCCAGCGCTTCTTCTATAGCTTGCCGCCCGCCATGCGCGTCAACTGCACGCTCCAAGCCTGGGGCGGCATGCCGCGTGGGGTTGTGGTACTTGATCTGCGCACCACTAGGAACATCAGGGTCATCCAGGCGCAACACGAAGCCCTTGGAGACAAAGGCCTCTTCCAGCCGGGTTCTGAAGCCGACGTCTTGGATCTGGTCCTTGATTGAATGGAAATGGTCGATTAGCCAATCCGCCATATGACTGGGGTCAAGCCCATCGCCCACAAGCGCGAGGATGTGCCGTGAGAGCTGATGATCGTCGTCGGCGATGCCACGGTTGCGAGAAACGATCAGATTCTCCAGTTGAGCCACGATTGCTCGGTGCATAACGTCTTTGCGCTCCCGAACGCGCTCGTTGGTGGGCAGGTGTCCCTTAACCACGGTATTATCGTTACAGGGAAGGCACGAAGAGTAGGCTCGGCAGGGGTTCTCATGGTGCTGGTGTGTACACATGCCGAACCAAGAAGGATACATGACGATGATCTGCTCAGCAGTCCGCGCCACCGGCCTGTTCTCGGAGGCGGTGCAGATGGCATTCATGCTTGTGACACTGACGCCGGCGTCGTGGACCGTCACGATCTCGGGCTTGAGGCCGCACTCTTCCTCCATACGCCGGCTTTCAGCCAGCCCCTTCGATAGATCCCGAAGCTCTTGCATATCGGGCATGGCACTGGCCTCCGCTTGCCACTCCGGTGTGTTGAAGTCATAAGTCTTGAGCTGGGACAGTTTGAGCCGGTTGGCCCATTTATTGATGAGCACATCGGATAGCTTATTTCCATGGTGCTTGGCCATCGTTGTCAGCCAGCGGCGAGGGTCGTGGGTATCGATCTCGGCGATCTTGATCTTCCCATCAACCGGCATGGTGATGCCCAAGTTCTCGAAAAGAGTAGGAACGCTCCAAGTTATTGTTGCATGTCGCTTTAGCCTTTTCCTGATAAAGCTGTAGTTGACCGCCTGCGGGAAGCAGGGCGATGTGTTTTTTAAGTGATCGAAGAGGAAAAGCATCTTGGACAGATCCCCCTTGTAGAGAGTCAACTCTGTAACGGCGCGGCACTTAGCCATCGCCACGCGCACCAGATCGAGCAGGTGCGATTCGACATTGGACCAGGGTAAAACGTCAATTTTGGTGACGCGGCCATTCGGGTTCGGCGCCTTGCGTACCGCATGCCGAAGCTCCGCAAAGATCGTGGATTCCATAGAAACTCGAACTCGCGATGTGTCCAAGCGCAGAATCTTGCTTAGGTCGTCTCGAGAGATATCTCTGCCGCGCAGGTATTCCAGTTCTGGCGTCAGGTAAAGCTTGTCGGGGTTTTGCTGATACCATTCGACCAGCATCCTGGAGCGATTGCCGTGATTCTTGACGACCTTAAGGCAGTAGTGGAAAAAATCAATCATGAAATTTAGTACGGGCTTGGGGCTCCATTGGGCACCTTTGCTGCCTTTCATGGTCACCAGCAGCATCTGGTGCGCAGCGTGAATTCCGTCCAATTCCTTGTCCTCGCTTCGGCGAACGTAGTCGTCGATCGTCACGTGATCGTCGATGGCTAGGCACAGGATCTCATTCACGCGCGAAGGAGCACACATTTCAAGCCCCATCATCGCGATTGCTACTTTGTCGGCGGCTGACAGTAGAGGATGGTCGGCAAGAAGTGCATTGAACGCTTCGTTTAACGCCTCGATGCGGTGATCGAGGACGGCCGCCTTGGCCGCCCTCCAACGTTTTTGGTGATCATGTTGAATCGCCAGCAATTCTTGCTGCGTTTCGTGGCGCAAGTTGAACCGCAGGAATGGCAGCACCCCTTTTGATGTGAGCAGGTCGATGTCGCGGCTTAACTGCAGCAACTCTTCGAGTTTACCCGACGCAGAACTAGGCTTTTCGTGGGCGGCGTTCAGAGCCATGTTCTCGATCGAACGCAGGGCAGCATTGTCGAGTTCGAATAGGTTTTGAGCTGCGATCGCGGATAGGAGGCGAACGTCTCGTATTGAATATTTCACCTGGTTGGTTTTTGCACCCAGCACCCTTTCAGCGGCGACACAGCGGAGCGCATCAACAAAACTCGGATCCTTGCCGGCGAAATCGGCCAGAGGTTCAGTCAGACGGAAGTCTATGATGTCACCACCATGTCGCGTGCGAAGTGGCCAATCGTTCGCATCGAATTCAACCAGCGGATAGCGCAGCGCCATCCGGCGCTTGCAATCTTCGCGCCAGGCATCCAGCGCCCGCCGGTAGCGCAACAGGTCGAGCTCGGAGGGATGGTTCATCGTGCCTCCTTGGCTGCCAGTGCGTTTCGGTATTGCTCGGACGCAGCCACGACCAAAAGGATGAAGAGCCTTGCCTCCTTATACGTCTTCAGTAGGTGCTGGTAGGGCAGACCGGCGCCCTCGTATTTCTTGATATCGGCTTCTACGACTTTCAGGTTCACAGCGTGGTCGACGTCATAGCATGGGATATAGCGGGGGCATGGGTAGCATGCAATCGGAGCGTACTGGCATGCGATCCGGCGTCCGCATTCTCCAGTTAGTTCCGTTTTCCCATTTTCCATATCGAGGCTCCGAATCGCCTTGCCCGGGTCGACCGGATCGTGCACGGAGCGGAAATTTTCGATGACTGGGAAATGCGCGGCGAAGGCAGGTTCCATCGCATCACTCAGCTCCTTGATCAGCCCGTGGAAAGCAATGTCGACGTAGGCTTGGCAGGTTTCGTCGTTGGCGTGCTTGAGGACAGCCTGGATAGTCTTGCTTGAACAACCAAATGTGGCGAGTTGTGTGCCGACCGTGTGGCGCAGGGCGTTGAAGTCGAACCTGATCGATTTGTGAAGCCGTCTGATAGGATTCAGGTATCCGCTTCTAAAGGAACTAACATCAGTTCTCCCGTAGTGCTCCCGGGCATGCTCCGATTTCCAGCGGCCGTCCTCGCCGACGGGGCGGTAGGGAAACAGAGCAAGTCTGTCGTGATCAGCCGCGTCAACCAGATGACCGTAGGTTCGGGTGACGTGGATACGCTGCAACGCGAGAAGCTCGCCGACGCGAGAATTGAGCGGGTAGGGTATTTTCTCTGTTGCGTAAATTCCGGTCTTGGCTGGCGTGACCAATAGAAAGTAGGATTTGACATTGGTGTCCTTGTCAATGTCGATCATTAAATCACCGAGCGTGAGATGGCGGTAGCTCTTAGGCCGCGCAAAGATGTGGAAGGCGAGCTGGAGGAACGAGAAATGGCCGATGTCGATTCGGTCTTCTTCCCACGCGTCCTCCGCCGCACCGAGAATTTGGACACATGCGGCGCGGTTGAGCGCCTTAGCAAGAATCCGGGAGATAATTTCGCCCTGATACCCCTTGTCTGGAATCTTTGTCGGGAAGTCGCTTGCAACGAGGTCGGAGGCGAACAGCGCCGAGCGACGGTACAACTTGAAATACCGCTTTAAAGTATATAGGTCACCCCGATTGATTTCGGCAAGGATAGTGCGCAAGGACAGCAGGAAGGCTTGGTCGACAGTTGCCACCTTCCCGTCCAGTAACTCTTGCTTATGAATTTTCAGGAAGATGGATTGGAGGCCTTTGCATTCGGAGTACACGGAGGCGATTTGGACTTGATTCCGTCGTTCCAGAAGCAAGTCTTTGAGCGTGAGCAAAAAGGAATCCTCGTAGCCGTCTCGCAGGTCGGTCAGGTCGAATGAGACTGTCGTCATGCGACGGTCGGTCCTTGGTCCAGTCTCCTCATTAATTTCCCAGGCAAGCGGCGCCTTATCGTCCCATTTCGCGACGGTACCGCCGATGGTTTGTTTCATGAGTGTCATCGCCTACTCCATTTCTCGTGCCGCCGCCACGTCTGCTATAAGTTGCTCGTAGAACTGCATCAAATCCACGCCAGCTTGGTCCGATAGCGCTCGATTGGCATATCGCTGTGGCTGACTACTCTCCATCGTCCACCCAAAACGCGTCTTCATGGAGTCCAGCACCCCGTCTTCCGTACCTTTCATCTCCAGGAAGAAACTGGCTGCGGAATGACGCAAAACATATCCGTAAAATTCATATTGGGACTGGTCGGGGAAATACGGGTCGTTGCCGATATCGAGCAAACCCTGTTGGGCAAGGCGTTCCCCCAGGCGCTTGAACATTGCCGTGATGGAGGAGCGATGCTTAATTGGCTCACCCTTCTCGTTCAGAAAAAGAAATCCAAGACTTCGGTTTCTCTGATGTTTTGCCAGGATAGGGTCTCTCTCGAAACGAATATAGTCGTTGATAGCATCCGTCGTAAACGGATACAGCGTGAGCATCGTTTCGGAGGCCGAATTGATACGAGTTGTATCTCCCAGTTTCAGCACCGGGGCTCCGGTCGTCGTGCGACCTTCGCGACGTCTGCGATGATCCTGAATAGCCAGATACTTTTCCCGGAAGTCCGCCCTTGCGATGTTGCCGATAGCCCCTGGCCTCACGCCCTCGCAAGCTACCAATACCATTGCCCGATCCCGATACAACGTCGCAGAAGTTTTACCGCCGGCTGTCAGGAATAGGGATTCCGGTTCCAGTACCACTTTGCGGATCAATTCGAGAAACCGGCGAGAAGGAAGGCTTCGAATTGTCAGATGATGGTTCTGTTTAGTGCCATGTATTGCTTTCTTCAAACGATCTTGAGTCTGTTCATAGGCTTCCTTCAACACAATGCGCAGGTTTTCAGAGCGAATATGGGGATCCAGAAAAACTTCCCAATAAAACTTGAGGTAATCGGCGATGGCGATAAGACTCTTGCGGGCCGTATTGGGCTGCAAAGCTTTTGGTAGTTTGTCGGGCTCTATATCCGCCATGGCGCTTGTAAGCAAAACGACCTTGCGATTGGATAGCAGCTCGATTTCTTTCAGCTTCCTGTAACAAAGTCCCGCGAGACTTTTGCATTCATTGTGGGTCAAGCACCGTCCTTCCAACGCGCGAACCGCCAGTTCAATATTGTGGGAAGCTAGGAGGCGATAAAATATGCGCAGTGCTTGGGAAGCCTTTTCCCGCGTGTGTGGGTTGTCCAGTTCGTCAGTCAGATATTTGCTGAACGGGTAGTGGATGGCCCCGTCATCGTGCAAAAGCAAACAGTTTCGTTTTGCGTAAACTAGCCGCATATAATTACAAATAATAGATTATATGAAGCCACCATATCATGGATACAAAAAAAGACAAGCAAATAGCTTGTCTTTTTATTTTGATGCGCCTCTAGATATGTTTCAGGTGAGTTATATTACTTCACCCCTATATCCTGTCCATCTAAAGCCCTACCTCGCGATAGGGCTCATTTTAACTGCTTGAATGCTTAAGCAGCGACGATGCTGACTGTCTTGCGCTTCAAAGCACCCTTGACCGCAAACACCACCTTGCCGGTGATCTTGGCGAACAGTGTGTGATCCTTGCCCATACCGACGTTGTCTCCCGCGTGAACCTGTGTCCCGCGTTGACGCACGATGATGCTGCCCGCGCTAATCAATTCGCCGCCGTAGCTCTTAACACCCAGACGTTTCGAGTGTGAGTCGCGGCCGTTACTGGTACTACCCCCGCCTTTTTTCGATGCCATGTTCTAGCTCCTTCGGAATTAAGCCGAGATGCCGTCGATGCGGATCTCAGTAAAGTTTTGACGATGTCCTTGATGTTTCTGGTAGTGCTTACGACGACGCATCTTGAAGATGGTCACTTTGTCGTGGCGACCGTTGGCGATGATGGTCGCCTTGACGGTAGCACCGCTCAGCAGAGGCTGTCCAACGGAGACCTTGTCGCCATTGCCAACCATCAGCACTTTGTCCAATACGATCGCGCCGCCGACGTCGCCGTCTATGGATTCGATCTTCAGAGTTTCACCTTCGACAACGCGATATTGCTTGCCACCGGTTTTGATTACTGCGTACATAACGACCTCGCTTGATGCGGTTTTTCAGAGCCGCGCATTATACATAAACATGACCAACCGTCAAAACCCTTTTTTCAGGGGTTTAACGCTTCATCGAGTCGAAAAATTCGGCGTTGTTCTTCGTTGCCTTGACTTTATCCAGCAGGAATTCCATCGCTTCCAGCTCATCCATGGGGTAGAGCAGCTTGCGCAGTACCCAGATACGCTGCAGCAAGTCCTGCTTGATGAGCAGTTCTTCCTTGCGCGTGCCCGAACGGTTGACGTTGATGGCCGGGTAGATGCGTTTTTCGGCCATGCGGCGATCCAGGTGGATCTCCATGTTGCCGGTCCCCTTGAATTCTTCGTAGATCACGTCGTCCATACGGCTGCCGGTATCCACCAGGGCCGTGGCGATGATGGTCAGCGAGCCGCCTTCCTCGATGTTGCGCGCCGCGCCGAAGAAGCGTTTGGGGCGTTGCAGGGCGTTGGCGTCCACGCCGCCGGTCAATACCTTGCCAGAGGAGGGGATCACGGTATTGTAGGCACGTGCAAGACGGGTGATGGAGTCGAGCAGGATGACTACATCCTTTTTGTGTTCAACCAGGCGTTTGGCTTTTTCCAGCACCATTTCGGCGACCTGTACGTGGCGCGTGGCTGGTTCGTCGAAGGTCGAGGCGACTACTTCGCCGCGCACGGTGCGACTCATTTCAGTTACTTCCTCGGGACGTTCGTCAATCAGCAGCACGATTAGCGTCGCATCCGGATTGTTGGCCGAGATGGAGTGCGCGATGTGTTGCAGCATCACCGTCTTGCCGGACTTGGGCGAGGCCACCAGCAAACCGCGCTGGCCTTTGCCGATGGGCGCGACGATGTCGATGATGCGTCCGGTGATGTTCTCCTCGGCACGGATGTCGCGTTCCAGCGTCATGTGCACAGTCGGGAACAGCGGCGTCAGGTTCTCGAACAGGATCTTGTTCTTGGCGTTCTCGGGCGGTTCGCCGTTGACTTTATCCACCTTGACCAAAGCCACATAGCGTTCACCCTCTTTCGGGGTGCGGATCTCGCCCTCGATCGAATCGCCGGTATGCAGGTTGAAGCGGCGCACCTGGCTGGGGCTGACGTAGATATCGTCCGGCCCTGCGAGATAAGAAGTGTCCGGGGAGCGCAGGAAACCGAAGCCGTCCGGCAATACTTCCAACGTGCCTTCGCCGAAAATGCTCTCGCCTTTCTTCGCCTGATTCTTCAGCAGCGCGAAGATCAGGTCCTGCTTGCGCATGCGGTTGGCATTGTCGATTTGGTTGGTGGTGGCCATTTCCACCAGTTCGGTGATGTGTTTGGTCTTGAGGTCGGATAAATGCATATGTGGATGAGGCGCGATGGCGCTAGGTTGTGAAGAGTTGCCAGGAATGTGTTGTTACGGGGTTTGCGGGATATTCCGCGCCGAACTGCTTTGAGCGTCTTTAATTATTTTTCAGTAGGATTCAGGACGAAACAGAGCAGTTACGGGCGGCAGACTAAAGGGTTCAGATGTGGCTGTCAATGAAAGCGGTAAGTTGTGACTTGGATAATGCACCGACTTTGGTTGCTTCGATGTTGCCGTTCTTGAACAACATCAGCGTCGGAATGCCACGAACGCCGTATTTTTGGGGGGTTTGCTGGTTTTCATCCACGTTGAGTTTGGCGACGTTCAGGCGCCCTGCATATTCCTTGGAGACTTCATCCAGGATAGGGGCGATCATTCGGCAGGGGCCGCACCACTCAGCCCAGTAGTCTACCAGTACGGGCAACGGTGACTGTAGCACCTCGGCGGTAAAAGTGGCATCGGTGACATAACGGATATGTTCGCTCATGTTTGGTTCTCGCTTTGGTTTAAATATTTTAGATATTGGGATTTAGGTACGGTCTTTTGCCGCCTGGAAGTACAACTGGACTGGGCGGCATCCTAACCAAAAAAATCAGGGTTGGGAAGGGCTTCGGAGCGCGCTTCCTAACCCATTGATGGTGCTGGCTTTAGTTACAGTCGTTGACCATATCAAAGGATGTCATGCGAAGTGAAACTTAAGTATGCGGTTGAAAGTGGGATGACATCATGACGTGAAAGTCACTGTCACGCGCAGCCCGTTACCGTCTTCATTTTGAGCCAGTTGCAGGGATGAAGCATGAATCTCGGCGATGCGCTTGACGATCGAGAGTCCCAACCCGCTGCCGCTGGCGCTCGTGCCTAACGGGCGATAAAAACGCTCCGCTACTTTTTCCAATTCCGCTTCCGGAATCCCCGGACCATTGTCGCTTACCGAAAGGAAAATCCGTCCCTGTTCTTGAGTGATTTTCACCAGAACCGATGTTCCGGGCGTGGTATGGCGGACGGCATTATCGATCAGGTTGCGCAGCATTATGCGTAGCAATAGGGGATTGCCGCGTACTGTCGCTTCCGCGCCTTCCGTCAATTCGAGTCGCACATTCTGGTTTAGTGCAGCCGGTGCAATCGCGGCAATCACTTCGGCAGCAATTGCCCTGAGTTGGCACGGCTCTGTTGTTTCATCGCCCAACGTGTCGATGCGTGCCAGAGTCAGCAACTGATCGATCAGGTGGGCGGCACGGTCGCAACCGAGAATCGCGTTGTCAAGCGCGCGAATGCGTTCGGCGTCGGTGGAGGCAGTGCGGGCCACTTGCGCCTGAGCCTTGATGCCTGCCACCGGGGTACGCAGTTCGTGCGCGGCATCTGCGGTGAAGCGGCGCTCTTTTTGCATGGAAGCATCAATGCGGATGAACAATTTGTTGAGACGAGCGATTAACGGTGCCACCTCGCGGGGGGCTGTGCCGACCTCCAGTGGCGCAAGGTTGTCCGGTTCGCGCTGAGCAACTTCGCTGGTCAGCCTGACCAGCGGGCGCAGGCTGCGCGTCACAGACAGCCACAGCAGAATTGCCAGCAACGGAAGCGAGAACAATAGCGGCTTCAGCAAATTGCCGGCAATGGCGCCAGATAGTTCGTCGCGTTCTTTGGTAAGCTCGGCCACATGGATCAAATTCTCGCCGGAGTCGTCCCAGGTGCTGAATACCCGCCAGCGCTGCCCGTTGATGATTTTGTCGCTGAAACCGCTCCTGACATCGGATAAAGGCTCTTCTGGCGCATTCGCGGAATGCAGGCGCAGCACTCGTCCTCCAGTCCAGACCTGAAATGCAACTCTGTGGGCATATCTGTTCAGTAATGGCGTGTGTTCGGCTTCGACTTCATCGAAGTCATGTGCCTGGACGACAATCAGTGCGGCGGACTGTGCGAGGTGTGCATCCAGTATTTCGCCGAATTCCTCGCGTGCATCGAAATAGGTGAACGCAGCCGCGGCGATCCATACCAGGAGGACAGTTGCCAAAGCCAGCACCAGCAGTCTTTGCTTTAACGAGCCCCGTCCGCGCATTTCAAGCATTTTTGCCTTCGGGTATCAAGTAGCCTACGCCGCGGATGGTCTCGATCAATCCCGGAAACAGCTTGCGCCGCAAATGGTGGATATACACCTCAACAGCATTGCTTTCGACTTCTTCGCCCCAGGCATAAAGCTGTTCTTCGATCTGGGTACGCGACAGCACTCTGCCTGCATTGAGCATCAGGGCATGCAGCACGGCGAATTCCTTGGCGGGAAGCTCGATCACCTGATCGCGATAAAGTACGCGGTGTGCGGCGGGTTCCAACTTTACGCCGGCGACCTGCATGGCAGGCGCAGGCTTGCCGCTGCCGCGTCGAATCAGTGCACGCAGGCGGGCCGCCAGTTCACCCATGTCGAACGGTTTGGCCAGGTAGTCGTCCGCACCGGCGTCCAACCCCTTTATGCGGTCATCCACCGTATCCATCGCGGTCAGGATCAGCACCGGTATCGGGATATTGCGGCTGCGCAGACGCCGCAATACCTCAAGCCCGGACATGCGCGGCAGGCCCAGATCCAGCACTGCGGCGGCATAGGGTTCGGTACCGAGGGCCTGGTCGGCCGAGACGCCGTCTTTCATCCAGTCCACGGCGTAGCCGGACTGTTTCAATCCAGCCTGGATCGCATCACCCAGCAAGGCGTCGTCTTCGATCACCAGTACGCGCATATATTTCCCGGTTAACTAACTGCAAGCCTTAATCGTCAGCATGTGGATGTTCAGCCTGTGTCACATTCACGTTTTGCGGTGTCGGTCCGGTTGCGGGATAGCCCAGCCAGAACGCCACGACCGACGCAAGCATTATGACACCCAGCCATGCATGAGCGCGACGGATACCTTCGTTGGGCAAGCCCGATTTCAGGCCGGTAATCATGGACCGGACCAGATTCTCGCGATGCATTACGCTGCTCAACACGACGCCGGCGACATGCAATGCCACAACCGCCAACATGGCATAAGCCGCCATCTCGTGCAATTCTTCCAGCGCATCTCCGCCGCTATCCTGAAACACAATCACACCGGCTAAACCGGTCAGCAGCCCCAAGGCCAACAGCGCAAAGACTGCCACACTGCCTGCCGGGTTGTGCCCCATATAATGGGCTGGTTTGGCTTTAAGCAGAGAGGTCACATAAGCGGCGATCTCGCCGGGTTTGAACAGGAAGGAGCGGAAGCGGGCATAGCGCGAACCGACAAACCCCCAAACCAGCCTGAATGCGATCAGGCCAAGCAAGGTATAACCCAGCACCACATGAATGTCGCGGTAGCGTTCCGACTCGGCAGTCAGGAAGGCGCCCGCAAAAGAAACGGCCAGCAGCCAGTGAAAGATCCGCGTCGGTATATCCCATATCAAGATACGTTGACTCATGGTGTTCTTCCTTTATTTGGGGATTCTGATGTTGCGTTCGCTGTAATTGCCGCTTTCCGCCTGGGTATGGCAGGCCGCGCAATTGGCAGCGCTTTTTACCTTTGGATTGTTCCAGGCACGCGCCGGCACCTCGTCATGCTCACGCTGGAACCAGCGGGTTTCGGTGATGCGTAACAACGGCTTGCCGGTTGCTTTATATTTTTCGCGACCCGCATTTTTTTCCAGGAAAGCTCCAATCTCGCGGGCGACAGCGGGGTCCAGGCTGGCATCGCTGCCGAAGTGTTTGTCCAGACCGGATATCACGGCACGCCATGATTCGGCTGGAAGCAAGCGCGGCGGAAAAGCCACATGGCAGGCTCCGCATTCGGTTTGCCACCGGGCGTTTGTTGCGAGAGGGGCGCGTTCATCGTCGTCGTCATCTTCGGCATGAGCGATCGATATCATTACGCTCATCAGCAGAACGACAACGCCGAAAATTCGAAAAAGGTGTTGAGAATCGAACAGCATGGCGATCTCCTTAGTTTTTTATGGTGAGCAGATAGGCCAGTACGTCGCCTTTTTCCTGCGGGGTACAGACGCGACCCAGCACGTCGTTGCAGTTGCGCTTGAACCATTTTTCCACTTTTGCGGAATCGGTGAAACGTTCCGGATTTGCGGCAGGGGCGAGGGGCTTGATGATTTTTGAGGTCTTGGCATGCTTGCCGGACGCACCCGGATTTTCCGTATGGCATGAAGAGCAACTCAACTCATTGCCGTGCGTCTGCTTGAAGAAACGTTCGCCGCGCTCGGCCGAGAATCCCTGAAAAGCCGTATTGGAAGATTTTGCCTCGGTTTTGAGGGCAGTCAACACATCGTCCGGCGTTTGCGCCGCAGCAGACAGCGACGTCAAGCCTGCGACAGCCACAAACACCAGTACAAGTACATGAAATATGCGAATCATTTTCGGGCTCCTTGGTTGCATTACGAGGAATGCAGGATAGGAGTGCAAGCTTAAATATTGCTTAAGCGGGAATTCGGGAATGAAAAGCGGTTTCGAGTAACGCTGGCGATGCGGCTGCAGCTTTACATGCGCCAGAAATGCAGCGTCGAACGATGCAGGTCATCGACGGTGACGCTTTCCTGCGGCGGGTGGTCGGGCACGGCGAAGGTGTTGCTGATGAACAGGCTGCCCGGACGCATCTCCTGTCTGGCCTTGTTCCACAGTGCGTCCATCGGCACGGGCGAGAGATAGGCGAACACCACGTCATATTGCGACAGGTCGCAATCCCACAGGCTGCCCCGATGTACCGAGCAGTTATGGCAGCCGCGCAATTTGATGCGCAGCCAGCTCCACAGGAAGGGCAATGGTGCTGCCTCGACGCCATGATAGCGCCCATGCGGGTGGGTATGGGCGAGATGGGTCAACACGCCGCCGATACCGGATCCGAGATCGATGAAGGTAAACGGTTGTTCTGCGGGCAGCTTGCTCTCCAATGCCCTCCATACCTTGTTGCTGGACAGATAGAGCGGTACCTGCGTGCGGAAAGTGCTCCAGTACACGGCCAGCATGACGAGGAAAGCGGCGAGAAAGAAGCCGGGCGGCATGTCGAGTGCCAGCATCAGTACCAGCGCAGGGGCGAAGGCAAACTGGATGAACAGCCACCAGCGTGCCATGCCTGCAATGTGGCTGAGCACGGCCGCCAGTGTGCCGCAGAACAGGGCGGCGACCAACGGTGCGGGATGCAGCGAGGACAGGCGCAAAGTCATGACAACGAGCATGACTGCCGTCAGTTGCAGCAACAGTGCGATGATCGAGGGGGGGAGCTTCCTCAACAGTGTGGTCACGCACGCACCAAACCGGCTTCGACCTCGTCCCGTTTGGCCTTGCCTGCAAGGCGCTCCACTAGTGTCAGCGCAAAATCCATTGCCGTGCCGGGGCCGCGCGAAGTGATGAGCTTGCCATCTTCGACCACAGCCTGGGACTGGCGCAAGACTTTAGGGAAAGCGTCGAGCGAACCGGGGAAACTGGTCGCGCGCTTGCCGTCAAGCAATCCCGCTGCTGCCAGAACCGAAGGCGCCGCGCAGACGGCGCAGACAAAAAGATCGTCTGCCGCCATGCGTTGCACCAGCTTGATGATGCGCGTATCGGCCTTGAGGTTGTTGGTGCCGGGCTGGCCACCGGGCAGCACCACCATGTCGAAACGGCGCTTGAGCGCTTCATCCAGCGAGGTGTCAGGAATCAGCATGGTACCGCGGCTGCCGCGTATCGGTTGTCCGTCCAGGCTGGCGCTCACGGTTTCGATACCGGCGCGACGCAAGATGTCGAGAACAGTAACGGCTTCCAGTTCTTCGCTGCCGTTTGCCAAAGGAACGAGTACGGTTTTCATGTCAGAAGGCCCCTGCAATGCGTAGGCCGATTAAACCCCTGCCAACGTCAGGAAGCAAGGCTACCTTGCCGGAACGCAAGTCACTGTTATAGGAAACCACGCTCTTGCCGACCAGTGTGCCGATCATCGCACCCGCGACCACATCCGATGCGAAGTGTGCCTGATGATAGATGCGGGCGAGGCCGACCAGTCCGGCGATGGAATACGATGTGCAGGTCACCCAGGTTTGATCGTAATGGTCGGAGATGACCGAGGCGAGCGCAAACGCTTCCGTGGCGTGGCCGGAAGGAAAAGAAGAGTTGATATTGCTGAACGGCTTGAAATTGGATGCGCCTGCGTTGTCGCGCGGGCGGCTACGTCCGGCAACCAGTTTGATGGCGGGGGTGACGATGCCGCTGGCAATCAGGCTGGCAGCGAATGCATCCTGCGCAACCTGCATTGAGGTCTTGTCATCGGCGAGCGCACCAACCAGATAGAAACCGCCCACGACGCCTGCCGCGTAAGGCTTGCCGAATCGTTCCACCTGGGTGAGGAAAGAATTGTTGCCGGAATGGCGACGCATCTCGTCGCTCAGAGGGCGGTCGATGATCAGCGCCGTTCCAACCACGGCAAGCGATGCCCATCCGGCTGAGCGCCAATCCGTTTCATCCCAGCGTGCCGGGGCGGTGACGACGTGCTTCACATCGTCGATCAATATTTCAGGGTAGGAAAGTTCGTCTGCGCTGGCCCTGGATATTAAACACAAGGCCAGCAGTACGAAGAAAAAAAGGTGCGGAATGCGCTTCAATCGCGGAAGTTCTGATATTGCAAGGGAAAGTCGGTGATGGTCTTTTTGACGAAGGCGATGGCATCCTGCAAGTCATCCCGGTTCTTGCCTGTCACACGCACGGTGTCGCCCTGGATGCTGGCTTGTACCTTCAACTTGCTGTCTTTGATGTGTTTGACGATCTTCTTCGCCAGCTCGATTTCGACCCCCACCTTGACTGTGCAGCTGCGTTTTACTTTGTTGCCGCTGACTTTCTCGATCTTGTCGCTGATGTCCAGGCATTTGATATCCACACCGCGCTTGGTCAGCCTGCCGTTGAGGATGTCCTGCACCTGGTTCATCTGGAATTCATTGTCGGCATGAACGGTGAGCACCAGCTCCGCCTGTTCGACCCGCGCATCGGAACCCTTGAAATCGAAGCGGGTGCCGACTTCCTTGTTGGTCTGCTCGACCGCATTCTTGACTTCGGTCTTGTCTACTTCGGAAACGATGTCGAAAGATGGCATGGTGTGCTCTCTGTAAAATAAACCGTCGTTTATGCAGGGTGCAATAAATGTAGCACATTGCACCGGATGCGTTACAGGCGCAATGCCCGTTGGTTATTGCGCCCTACGTTCCTGGGGTTATAAATCAGCCGAAGCTGCAAACGTAGTGGACTGCGTCGGCGCCGGTATGAATATCGAAGCTGCCTTTGGCGGCAACCTTGAAACTGCTGCCTTCGGCGTAGGTCTTGAAACCGGATTCCCCGGCAATTTTCACCTGGCATTCGCCGCCGCTGATCTCCATCAGTTCCGGGCTGTCCACATTGAAGGTAAGTTTGCTGTTGGGCAGAACCACGCCGACGGTCTTGCGCGAGCCGTCCGGGAAGAACACCGAGTGCGACACACACTTGCCGTCGAAGAAGACATTGGCTTTCTTGCCGACGCTGACGTTATCGATTTTGTCTGACATGCTGGGATTTCCTTTTGGATTGTTTGATTATTTCGGGGGTTCGCTGGCTTTTACGCCTTTTTGGTAATTGGCATACACATACACAGGAATGCCGAGGTCGCCCAGATGTTTTTCGATTATCGGCTTCACATCATCCCAATTCAGGCCGCCCACGCCACAGGCCAGACGAGGCAAAGCGAGGCTGCCGACTTTTTCTTTCTGCACAAAATTGCGCAGGGCATGCAAGCTGTGGTTGATGTGATGTAACGTTGCATTGCCGGGTTTGCTGCCGTGAGCATAAGCGGCATCCTGTGTGAACAGATTGACCAGGTAGCGTCCGTCGACGCTCATCCATGTCCACAACTCACCGGACTTGGGATGCTGGGTCTGGCAGTAGTGGCGGAAATCCTTGTACATGGCCGGCATGCGTTCGCGCAACTGCAGCGCGAGCCCCTGATGGAAATCATCATTCGGCGCCACGCCCTGCACGACGGCCTTTGCGCCACTGAATAAAATGTCACCGCTCAGTTCGTGAAGCATACCGCCTCCATAATGTACGAAGCTTATTTCCGGTTTTTCAGGTTTGCCGCGATGCGCAAACGCAGTGCATTCAGCTTGATGAAGCCGCCCGCATCCTTCTGGTCGTAAGCACCCTTGTCGTCCTCGAAAGTGGCGATGGTCGGGTCGAACAACGAATCGGTTTTGGAATCGCGGCCAACGACGATCACATTGCCCTTGTACAGTTTGACGCGCACCCAGCCGTTGACGCAGGACTGTGTTTGGTCGATCAGCGTTTGCAGCGACTTGCGCTCCGGACTCCACCAATAACCGTTGTAGATCATGCTGGCGTAGCGCGGCATCAGGTCGTCCTTGAGATGGGCCACTTCGCGATCCAGCGTGATGGATTCGATAGCACGGTGCGCCTTGAGCATGATGGTACCGCCTGGTGTTTCGTAACATCCGCGCGATTTCATGCCGACGTAGCGATTTTCCACCAGGTCCAGGCGGCCAATGCCGTGCTTGCCGCCCAGTTCGTTCAGTTTGGTCAACACTTGAGCCGGGGACAACTTGCTGCCGTTCAGTGCCACGATGTCGCCGTTGGAGAATTCGAGATCCAGGTATTCGGCTTTGTCCGGTGCATTCTCCGGAGACACGGTCCAGCGCCACATGCTTTCTTCGGCCTCGGCGGCCGGGTCTTCCAGGTGGCGGCCTTCAAAGCTGATATGCAGCAGGTTCGCATCCATGGAGTAGGGCGAGCCCCCGTTCTTGTGTTTCATGTCGATCGGGATCCCGTGCTTTTCCGCATAGGCCAGCAGCTTCTCGCGACTCAGCAGATCCCATTCGCGCCAGGGCGCAATGATCTTGATACCTGGCTTCAGCGCGTAGGCGCCCAGTTCGAAGCGCACCTGGTCGTTGCCTTTTCCGGTCGCACCGTGCGAGATGGCATCGGCACCGGTCTTGTTGACAATGTCGATCAGGCGCTTGGCGATCAGAGGGCGCGCGATGGAAGTGCCGAGCAGGTATTCGCCTTCGTACACGGTGTTGGCGCGGAACATTGGAAACACGAAATCTCGCACGAATTCTTCGCGCAAGTCGTCGATGAAGATGTTTTCCGGCTTGATGCCGAATTGCAGTGCCTTCTGGCGTGCGGGCTCCAGTTCTTCGCCTTGGCCGAGATCGGCGGTGAAAGTGACAACTTCACATTTATAAGTATCCTGCAGCCACTTCAGGATGACCGAGGTGTCGAGTCCGCCAGAGTAGGCCAGTACCGCTTTTTTGATGTCAGACATGTTTATCAACCCAGTTAATCAATCATTAGTTCAAAAGAAACGACAAATCCGACTATGACCATGAGCGCAATGGCTGCCAGGAAAATGATATCGGCAACCTGCTCCAGCTTTTCGGCCCGGTCTGGATGGCGAATGGAAAAGTAGGACAGCATGGCGCTTGCCAGGAAAAACAGGCTGTCGAAAGCCAGCAAGTCGTCGACATGCCTGCTGATGCTGTGTTTCGGGATGAGTTGCGACACGCTGATGACCGTCATGCAGACCCCGATCATGGTGGCCGAAGACGGCAGGATGTGGTCGGCCAGCCGGCTTTTCTGGCTGTGAATCGCGGGTTCCTTTTTCGAGGAATTGTCGCTCATGCCGATATTTTTCCCAACAACAGGTATTCCATCAGCGCTTTTTGTGCGTGCAAACGGTTCTCCGCCTCGTCCCACACGACAGATTGGGCGCCGTCGATGACTTCCGCCGAGACTTCTTCGCCGCGATGCGCGGGCAGGCAATGCATGAATAGTGCATCCTTGGCAGCGACGCGCATCATGTCGCTATCGACTTGCCAGTCGGCAAAGTCTTTCATGCGTTCTTCGTTTTCCGCCTCGAAGCCCATCGAGGTCCACACATCGGTGGTTACCAGGTTGGCGCCGCGCGCGGCTTCCATCGGGTCGGTAAATTCTTCGTAATGGTCTTCGCCGAACAGGCCGGCGCGCTCCGGCTCTACCTCGTACCCCGGTGGCGTGGACACATGCACGTTGAAATCCAATATCTCGGCCGCCTGCAGCCAAGTGTTGCACATGTTGTTGGAGTCGCCGATCCAGGCCACGGTCTTGCCTTTGATACTGCCGCGATGTTCGACATAGGTATAGATGTCGGCCAGCACCTGGCACG
Organism: Sideroxydans sp. CL21; assembly: GCF_902459525.1. Lineage (NCBI taxonomy): Bacteria > Pseudomonadati > Pseudomonadota > Betaproteobacteria > Nitrosomonadales > Gallionellaceae > Sideroxydans > Sideroxydans sp. CL21. The sequence continues at coordinate 2,539,517 of NZ_LR699166.1, read as the reverse complement.
GGTGGTATTCGTTGGTCAGGCCGTTGATGACAGGCACGCGCGAGTTGGACGCGAAGCGCTCGATGATGTCCTGTTCATAAGTGCGGATCATCACGATATCGCTCATGCGCGAGATGACTTGGCCGGCATCTTCCACAGGTTCGCCGCGGCCCAGTTGGGAGTCCCTGGTGTTAAGGTAGATGGCCGAACCGCCGAGCTGTTGCATGCCCGCCTCGAATGACAGGCGGGTGCGCGTGCTGGCCTTCTCGAAGATCATCACCAGCGTGCGGTCGGTTAGCGGCCAGTATTTCTCGTAGCGCTTGAAGCGCTCCTTGATGATGCGGGTGCGCTCGAACAGGTATTCAAGTTCGCCGCGGCTCAGGTCCTTGAATTGCAGGAAATGCTTGATGGGTTTGCCGCTCATGTTCACTCCCGCGCCAGAAATTCCATTACCAGCGGGCACAGAATATCCAGCAACTGTTGCGCTTCGGTTTCGGAAAAGACCAGTGACGGCAACAGGCGGATCACATTGTCTGCGGTCACGTTGACGAGCAGGCCTTCTTCACGCGCCTTGCCGACGATCTCGCCGCATGGCTTGTCGAGCTCTATGCCCAGCATCAGCCCTTGCCCGCGCACGGCGACGATGCCTTTTACGCCGCCTAACCTGGTCTGGAATTGCTGTTTGAGCCAGGCGCCCAATTTGGCTGCGTGATCGAGCAGCTTGTCCTGTTCCATGATGTTCAGCGTGGTCAGTGCAGCGGTCGACGCCAGCGGATTGCCGCCGAAAGTCGAACCGTGATTGCCGGGCTTGAATGTGCCGGTTGCCTTGCCTGCAGCAAGGCACGCACCGACGGGTACGCCGGAGCCCAGGCCTTTGGCCAGGGTCATTACGTCCGGCATGATGCCGGTGTGCTGGAACGCGAACCATTTGCCGGTCCGGCCCAGGCCGCACTGCACTTCGTCCAGCATCAGCAGCCATTCGTGCTCGTCGCAGATCTTGCGCAAGCCTTGCAGGTAGCTGATGTCCGGCGTGCGGATGCCGCCCTCACCCTGGATTGGCTCGACCAGCACGGCAACGATGTTGGGGGTGTGCGCAGCGACCTGCCGGATAGCGTCCAAGTCATCGTAAGGGACGCGCACGAATCCTTTGACCAGCGGCTCGAAGCCGGCCTGCACCTTGCGGTTGCCGGTGGCGGAAAGGGTGGCCAGCGTCCTGCCGTGGAAGGCCTTTTCCATCACGATGACGGTCGGCGTGTCGACGCCGCGCTGGTTGCCATACAGCCTTGCCAGCTTGATGGCTGCTTCGTTCGCCTCGCAGCCGGAATTGCACAGGAACACTTCCTGCATTCCGGAGAGTTCGCACAATTTGTCCGCAATCAGTTCCTGTTCGCGGACCTGGTAAAGGTTTGAAGTATGGATCAGCTTGCCGATCTGTGCTGTAAGCGCGGCTGTAAAGCGCGGGTGCGCATGCCCAAGGGTGTTGACCGCGATACCGGAGAGGGCATCCAGATAGCGCTTACCATTGACGTCCCACAACCAAACTCCTTCACCGTGGGTGAAGGTAACGTTTTGTCGAGCATAGGTGTTCATCAAATGTGACATGGCAAGGTTTCCCGGTCTTGTTGTATCTCAGATGTTCGAACTATAAACAAAAAAGGCCGACAACATCGTCGGCCTTTTGTCGCAGACTGGTCGTCTGCAATAAATCAGGCCATCGCCTTGATAGCAGCGGACAAGCGGCTCTTATGTCGGGCAGCCTTGTTCTTGTGGACGATCTTCTTGTCGGCGATGGAATCTACCACACTGGTTGATTCGCTGAACACGGCTTGTGCAGCAGCCTTGTCGCCGGCCTCAATCGCCTTGGTTACCTTCTTGATCGCGGTACGCAGTTCGGAACGCAGGCTGGCATTGTGCTGGCCTTGCTTGACTGCTTGTCTTGCACGTTTTCTAGCTTGTGCGCTATTTGCCATGACTACTACTCCTTGAGAATTCGGCTTTTCAGAAAGGGGCGCATTCTAGAGGCTCAAACAAGGTTTGGCAAATCCTTTTTGCTGGCCGTGCTTCCGGGCTTGGCGATCAGACTATGAAGCCACGGTGCAACTGAATTGTTGCCTTGGGTGAGTCTGTTGGCCGACCGGACGTAAGTTAAGGACTGTCTTTACCAAAAATCAGATCACTTTGAGCAGTGAAGAGCTCAGTTCCTCGGCACGGCGTCGGCCTTCGCCCGTTTCGACGATGGCTTCGTACCAGGGTATGAAGCTTTTGCGTAGTTCCTCGTGGGTCTTGGCTGCAGAAGCCGCTTTGACAATTGAAAGATGGGCCCACTGGCCGCAGAACGTATAGAGCGTGTTCAGGATGAAGTGTTTGGCCATTTCCATCTCCTTGGGGTCCGGTGTGTCGGGAATTTTACGGAAGGTGAATTCCCTTGGCGCGCTTTCGTCAGCCTTGGAAGCCTGTGCAGCGGCTTCCGGCTGCCTGATTGGCTCGATATAAGCGCTTTCCTCAAGCAATCCAAGTGTTTGATCAAGATCGTCGGCCAGCGCCAATTCACGAAGCGCATCGACAGAGCGTTTCCCGTCAACCAGGATCAGAATTCGCCTTACCCGCAGCGACATGTCGCTGGTGCGTTTCCCGATCTCTTCAACCCCTTTTTGTGTCTTAACAAATACCTTGCTCATTTGCCATTTCCTCCCAAAAAACCGCCACTGTCTTTTTTAATTACTTGAGCGGAATCCGTTGCGCGTTAGAAAAGCTGTTGTTCAAGTGGCCGCATGAGGCGGCACAACCGTTGGATACAAGCGACTCATTACCCCTGTTTCAATCTTGACGTGTAGCCAAAATGAAGAATGGGTTGGAAATACGTAAGTAGTTCAGGGGAATGTCGGCTATTGCTGCTCGCCCAGTGTAAGGGCGAATGCTTACAACATGCTGACTGGCTTAATCCCATCGTTCGATATCTCAACAGGGATGGTGGACTTAAACCGGCTTTTCCGCCGGATGGTTCGGTCGTGCAATAGGGCGATGCTACAATTGCGCCCATTTTAAGGATCGGGAAGTCCAAATTGCCAGATAGTCACGATCGTTCTTCCGACCTTGCCGACTCCGTCATTCAAGGCGTGGAAAATATCCTGAAGACTCGATGAACCTGCTTAAAGCCCTTGCTGCGGTCAGCAGTCTGACCCTTGTTTCGCGCATCCTGGCCTTTGTGCGCGATATTTTGATTGCGCGCATCTTTGGTGCCGGCATGGCGAACGATGCATACATTATTGCCACCCGCTTGCCCAATATGTTGCGTCGCCTGTTTGCCGAGGGAGCATTCTCGCAAGCTTTTGTGCCGATCTTCGGCGAATACAATAAGCGGCGGGGGCATGACGATACCAAGCTGCTGGTGGACCATGTCACGACCCTGCTGGCGCTGGCGCTGTTTGTGGTGACACTGATCGGCATCGTTGCAGCGCCTCTTATCATCTATTTAACCACTGCGCCGAGCTTCGTGAAGGACGTGGAAAAATTCAATCTCACTGTGCATCTGTTGCGCATTACTTCGCCCTATATTTTCTTCATTTCGCTGGTATCGGTGGCGGCCGGCATACTTAATACCTACAACAAGTTCTGGGTGCCTGCTGTTGCGCCTATTCTGTTGAATGTCTGCTTGATTGGCGGGGCGTTGTGGATCGCGCCGAACTTTGAGCAACCTATTGTGGGCTTGGCATGGGCGTGGTTTATTGCGGGCTTTATACAGTTGGCTTTCCAAATCCCGTTCCTGAAACGGATCGGCATGCTGCCAAGCTTCCGTTTTAGCCTGAAGGACGAAGGCATGCGGCGTGTTTTCAGGAAAATGGGGCCGGCGGTGTTCGGCGTTTCCATCGCCCAGATCAGTCTCATCATCAATACGGTCTTCGCTTCGTCGCTGGGGACAGGCAGCGTGTCCTGGCTGTATTACGCGGACCGTTTAATGGAATTCCCCTCGGGCTTATTGGGGGCTGCGCTCGGTACTATCCTGCTACCTTCGCTTTCCAAACACTATGCTGACAACAGCCCGGCGGAATACTCCAAATTGCTGGATTGGGGATTACGGCTTGTCTTTATGCTCACGCTACCCGCCGCCTTGGCATTGGGCCTTATTGCCGTACCCTTGTTGGCGACCTTCTTTCAGCATGGCGCATTCCTTGACACCGATGTGATGAAGACGAGTCACGCATTGATTGGTTACAGTATCGGCCTCATCGGTATCATCGCAGTGAAGATTCTCGCCCCCGGATTTTATGCGCGACAAGACATCAGGACGCCGGTCAAAATCGGCATCGCCACGCTGATTGCCACGCAACTGATGAATTTGCTGTTTATATTCGGGCTGGAATTACACCAGGCAGGGCTGGCGCTTTCTATTGGTCTCGGCGCCTGCTTTAATTCCGCCATCCTGTTCTATTTGCTGCGCAAACGCGGCATATATCAGCCCGAGCCTGGTTGGGGGGAATTCTTCTTCAAGCTGTGTATTGCCTTGATCGCACTGGCATTGACGCTCTGGTTCGGCATGGGCAGCGAACAACACTGGCTTACCAGCCACGGCTGGACACGCATCATTCACCTCTCATGGCTGGTGGTGCTGGGCGTTGTGGTGTACTTTGCCGTGCTGTTTGCACTGGGTTTCCGGCTCAAGGACTTTTCCAGGCGGGGAGCCATGTAGTTTGTTTCACCAGTCGACGGCTGAATGGTCGGTTGCCCGCCCGGTATGCAAGAATCAACATAAATATAAGAAAATTTCTTTCCATATTAGGTTAGAACGGGAGTGAGCATGGCTATACAAAGAACCCAGGGATATCCGGTCTTGATCATTGGCGCCGGACGGGGAGGCTCCGCACTGCTTGAAATGTTTCTTGAAGACAGCCTGGTCAAAGTTATAGCCATAACAGATACGAATCCTGAAGCTCCCGGGATCCAGCTGGCAAAAAAACACGGGATTCCAATCTATACAGGCGCTGCCGAGGCGCTGCAGGCCTGCAAGGACTACCCGGACTGCATCGTGTACAACCTGTCGCACGACGATTCGATCGCCGAAGAGGCGTTCAAGGTTTTTGGCGACAGAAGGGTGGCCAGCGGACCCGAGGTCAAGTTGTTCTGGCAGATGGTCACGAACCTGAAGCAGATAAAAGGCGATCTGGAGAAAAGCCAGAATCAGTTGCAATCCATCATTCACAATGTCATGGACGGCATCATTACGATCAATGAGTCTGGAGAAATTCAAGGATTCAATCCGGCAGCGGAGGCTATTTTCGGCTATTCGCAGCAGGAAGCGATCGGAATGAATCTGAGCAAGCTGATGCCGGAGCCGGATCGAAGTGCGCACGGCAGCCATTTAAACCGGTATTTACAGACGGGCCGGCCCCGGATACTTGGCGTACGAGGGCGCGAAGTGATGGCCGTCCGGAAGAACGGTGATGAGTTTCCCATGGAACTGTCCGTTTCCGAAATGGTGTTGGGTGGACATCGCTACTTTATCGGTATCCTCAGGGATATAACCGAACGGAAACGGGCCGAGAAAAAAATCGCGCACCTGGCGCACTACGATTACCTGACCGACCTGCCGAACAGGGCAATGTTGCTGGATGTCCTCAACCATTCGGTTGCCCTGGCCAAACGGAACAAGAACAAAGCTGCCGTCCTGTTTCTCGATCTCGATGGATTCAAACGGATCAACGATACACTGGGGCACGATGCGGGTGACCTGTTGCTAAAGGGTGTTTCCATAAGGTTGAAGAAGACTATCAGGGATTCTGATACGGTAGCGCGGGTGGGAGGGGACGAATTCATCATCGTGCTGGACAGTATCGGAACAGATGACAATGCCGCGCAAGTGGCCGATAAAATAATCGCTGTCCTGTCGAAGCCATTCGACTTAAAGGGGCAGGCATGTCACGTGGGAGCCAGTATCGGCATTTCGCTGTTCCCTGAAGATTCCGATAATCCTGTAAACCTCGTGAAGCAAGCAGATGAGGCTATGTACCTTGCGAAGCAAAGCGGGAAAAATACCTACCGGTTCTATCGGGATATCGTGCTCAAACGATCCGGCGAATGAGCATTTCGGCGTGATCCGGCCAGTCGTTATTAGCCGTTCAGCAACCTCTGAATTCTGCTAAGGAAGCGCTGATTTAATCCTCCGTTCGTGGTGAGCTTGTCGAACCATGAATGGAGGATTAAATCGATTCAGTGAGTTAATTCAAGAGCCCTTCGACAGGCTCAGGGCGAACGGATTAAATCTGCACCTCCCTAAGTCGTCAGATGCAATGCTGCCGATACCACATCGCGTGTTAGGTGCGGTGCGAACAGTTCGATGAAATGATAGCCGAAGCCCCTCAGGTATTGGTTTTTGCGAATCGCGATGCGTGTGGTGCTGGGCTGGAACAGGTGTCCGGCGTCGATCATGCGCAGGTGCCTGTCCCGGTCCGGAATGAAGGCCATCTGCGCCACGATGCCGACGCCCAGTCCCAATTCCACATAAGTTTTGATCACATCGGCGTCGATGGCGGTAAGCGCAATATTGGGTTCGATACCGGATTCCTTGAATGCCTGATTGATCTTGTTGCGGCCGGTGAAAGCGAAGTCGTAGGTGATGATGGAATATTGCGCCAGCTTTTTCAGCGTCAGGCGTTTTTCCAGCAACAAGGGATGTTTGGGCGGTACGACCACGCAGTGGTGCCATTCGTAGCAGGGCAGGGTGATGAGCTCGTCGTATAAGGCCAGGCTCTCGGTGGCGATGCCAATGTCTACCTCACCGCTCAAAACCTGCTCGGCGATCTGGGTCGGACTGCCCTGGTGCAAACCGAGCTTTACGCCGGGGTAGCTCTTCGTGAATTCCTTGACCACATTCGGCAAGGCATAACGTGCCTGCGTGTGGGTGGTGGCCACTGTCAGGCTGCCGCTATCCTGGGTGCGAAACTCCTGCCCGACCTGTTTCAGATTCTCCGTTTCGTGCAATACGCGTTGGGCGATTTCAAGCACCGCCTTGCCCGGATCGGTGATCGCGACGATGCGCTTGCCGTTGCGCACGAAGATATCGATTCCCAACTCTTCTTCCAGCAGCTTGATCTGTTTGCTCACCCCGGGCTGCGATGTATACAGCGCATTGGCGGCGTCCGAGATATTCAGGCCGCAACGCACGATCTCGTTCATGTAACGCAGTTGTTGCAGGTTCATGGGCGATTCCGTATATGGCAATAGGTTATAAGATATTAACATAAAAGTATTTAGCAATATAAAGAGGCCCACCTAGAATGCGTCCCATATCAAGGATACGGGCGCGGTGCAAATCAAATGGATTGGCTATTCACAATTTCCGGCTTTCTGGTCGGGCTGGTCGTCGGGGTAACCGGGGTCGGTGGCGGGTCGTTGATGACCCCCTTGCTGGTGCTGTTCTTCGGCGTCACGCCCGCGACGGCGGTCGGCACCGATCTGCTGTATGCCGCGCTGACCAAAACGCTGGGTGGCTGGGTACATAGCCGTAACGGCACGGTGGATTGGAAAGTCCTGGGCCTGCTGTCCCTGGGCAGCTTGCCTGCAGCATTGATCACCATTGCCCTGCTGAAATACCTCGCGCTGGATGAGAAGACCTTGCGCAGTCTGGTGACCGGCGTACTGAGCGTCGCTTTACTGCTGACTGCCGCTGCGCTGTTGCTAAAAGACAGTATCAAGAAGATTGCACAGCGCAACGACGGCACGGTATATGAACTGCACCACCGTCATCTGTCTGCAGCGACCGTCGCGACCGGTTTCGTCGTCGGCTCATTGGTTGCCATCTCTTCAATCGGCGCCGGCGTACTCGGTACGGTGGCGCTGCTGTTCCTGTATCCGCGCATGGCCGCGGCCAAGGTGGTGGGAACGGATATTGCCCATGCAGTGCCGCTCACAGCAGTTGCGGGAATAGGGCACATGGCGCTGGGTACGGTCGATTTCATGCTGCTGGGCAGTCTGCTGCTGGGTTCATTGCCCGGCATCTATATCGGCAGCCATCTGAGCGCAAAGGTCCCGGAGAATTTCTTGCGCCCGATCCTGGCAGCGATGCTGTTGATCATCGGTACCCGACTTGTTTTGAATTGAAAGGAATATATATGAGCTTGAATACACGCAACCTGTCCGATTCCGAAGAGATCGATCGCTTCGAAGAGGCAATCACCATTTTCAACGCGGGCGATATCGACCCCGACCGCTTTACTGCGATACGGTTGCAGCAGGGCGTATATGGCCAACGCCAGCAGGGCGTGAACATGCTGCGCATCAAGGTGCCGGGGGACGCTTGAACGCCGTGCAACTGGAGGCACTGGCCGATATCGCGGAAGAATTCTCGCAGCACCAGATCGCGCATGTGACCACGCGCCAGAGCATCCAGATTCATTACATTCCTTTGATAAAAATGCCGTCGGCGATGCGTCGTCTGGCCAAGGCCGGCATGACCTCGCGCGAGGCTTGCGGCAATACCATCCGCAATATGACGGCCTGCCCCTTGGCCGGCGTATGCCCGAAAGAGCACGTGGACGTGAACAGGCATCTGGAGGGTGCCACCGTGCACTTCCTGCGCAACCCGCTCAATCAGCAATTGCCGCGCAAATTCAAGATTTCGTTCTCCGGTTGCGAAACCGATTGCGCGCAATCGCTGCTGCACGATTGCGGCGTTATTGCGGTGAGCAAGGACGGCCAGCCCGGCTTCAGGATCAGGGCCGGCGGCGGGCTGGGGCACAAGCCGCGCGAGTCCATCGTGGTCGAGGAGTTCATTTCCGAGAGCGAGTTGATGTTTGCCATGGAAGCATTGGTGTCGCTGCACAACAGGTATTCCGACCGCACCAAGCGGGCGAAGTCGCGCATCAAGTTCCTGGTCGAGCGTTTCGGCGCGGAAGGCTTCGTGGAGAAATACCGCGAAGAGTTTGTACGCACCAAACAGGCTTTGGCCGATCAACCTTATCCGCAAGGAGAATGGCGCACGCCGACCGGCAATGAAGCGCCGGGGCAAGGCGCACCGCGCAAGCTCTTTGCGCAACGCCAGGCCGGGTTGTTCGTGTTCCCCATCGCGTTGCCCATCGGCGACGTGAAGGCGGACCAGCTGCGCGGCCTGGCTGCCTTGCTGCAGGCGCAGGGGCTGAGCGAGATACACACTTCGCAGGACCAGAACCTTGCGGTGTTCAACGTGCCGCAGGAGAAAGTGGCGGCATTGCGTAGCGGCATCGCGGCTCTCGGCCTGTCCGAGCCGAAGGTCGGCGACAACGTGGTGGCCTGCCCTGGCACATCGACCTGCCGCCTGGGTATTACTTCCAGCACGGTGCTGGGCCCGTTGCTGTCCGGCGGCAAGGCCGACCTGAACATCCGCGTATCCGGCTGCCATAACGGTTGTGCGCAGCCGGAGACGGGCGATATCGGCATCTACGGCGAAGGCAAGCGCATGCACGGCAAACTGGTGCCGCACTACCAGATGTACTTTGCCGGGAAGGGCACCGCGGGCGGTGCGCTGGCATTGAAGGGGCCATCGTTGCCGGTGGCGCGAGTCAAACAGGCCATCGAACGCGTGCAGGCGGCACATCTGGCCAGCGGCGAGAGCAGTTTCTTCGTGTGGGCGCGCGCGCAGCAGCCGGATTACTTCAAGGAACTGCTGGCCGACCTGGCCGAGGTAAAGGCTGAACAGCTCGAAAGCGTGATGCGAGATTACGGCGACAAGGCTGATTTCCGCGTGCTGCAACTGGGTGGCGGCGAGTGCGCGGGTGCATCGCAGGTGCTGATCGGTGCGAATTTCTTTGAAGCCGCGCACGAACGCGAATACCGCAATGCGCTGGTATTCCAGCGCAAATACAGCGAGGCGGCGCAGTGCAACGAGTCCATCCTGCGCTTGCTCGGTTCCGGTGTGGCACAGCTGCTGGGTGGTGCGCGCCAGGATGATCTGGCGCAACTCTCCGCACAGCTTAATCTGCTGGCACCGGAAGAGATTGCTGGCGAGTTTGCACATGCAGCTCTTGAACTGGCGGGCAGTGTCGATATCGACAACGACGCGCTTGCGCTAGCCAGTGCAAAAGTGGATGCGTGGACGGTCAAGGTGGCGGCATTCGCGACCGAGAAAGACGGGCAACTGGATTTGAAGGAGGCATTGCCAAAATGAGTACCGATAACAGGATCGAACTGGACAACAAGATCGCCGACGCCATCGCGGTGCTGCATCAGGCTGCCAGCGAATTTGCACCGGTGGCCTTTGCCAACAGCCTGGGGGCGGAAGATATGGTGCTGACCGACCTTATTGCCAGGCATCGACCGGACATCCAGATGTTCAGCCTGGATACCGGGCGCCTGCCGAAAGAGACCTATGACTTGATACAGGAAGTTGGGCAGCAGTACACGATTCCCCTGCAGGTCTACTTTCCGAATAGCGCACTGGTGGAGGATTATGTCGCGCAGCATGGCATCAACGGATTCTATGACAGTGTCGAGAATCGCAAGGGATGCTGTTTTGCGCGCAAAGTGGAACCGTTGCGCCGTGCGCTCGCAGGCAAAGGGGCATGGATCACCGGCATGCGCCGCGATCAGGCGGTGACGAGAGGCACGCTGGAGGTTACTTCCTTTGACACCGACAACGGCTTGCAGAAATTCAACCCGTTGCTGGAATGGTCGAACAAGGACGTGTGGGCATACATCCGGCTATACGATGTGCCGTACAACAAGCTGCACGACCAGTTCTATCCCAGTTTGGGCTGCGCTCCCTGCACACGCTCCGTCACGCCGGGCGAAGATATCCGTGCAGGACGCTGGTGGTGGGAAAACCCCGAAAACAAGGAGTGCGGCTTGCATGTCAGCCAGGGTTCAAAGGTGGCGCACGGTTCTGGAGTACGAGGCACTTCGCTGCAGGCGAGTCGTGAACGCATCATCGAGATTGCGTCACAGGCCAATATGAAACAGGAGGTCTCCGCATAGTTGTGGGGTCAAAAAATGAAACTGATTGAAAATATCGTGAACAAACACACCTTCACCCACCTGGATGCGCTGGAGAGCGAATCCATCCACATCATGCGCGAGGTCGCGGCCGAATGCCGGAATCCGGCGCTGCTGTTCTCGGGCGGCAAGGATTCCATCGTGATGCTGCGTCTGGCAGAAAAGGCGTTCCGTCCGGCGAAATTTCCCTTCCCGCTGGTGCATATCGATACCGAGCACAACTTCCCTGAAGTGATAGCGTGCCGCGACAAACTGGCGCGCGATCTGGGCGAGCGTCTCATCGTGCGCTCGCTGGAGGACTCCATCAGGCGCGGCTCCATCGTCATCAAGGACCCGGATAAACCGCGCAATCCGTACCAGTCGGTGACACTGTTGGAGACCATCGCCGAGTTCGGCTTCGACGCCTGCATGGGCGGTGCGCGGCGCGACGAGGAAAAGGCGCGAGCCAAGGAGCGCATCTTTTCCTTTCGCGACGAGTTCGGGCAGTGGGACCCGAAGAACCAGCGGCCGGAGCTGTGGGATACCTACAACACCCGTGTGCATGCAGGCGAGAACATCCGCGTGTTCCCGATCAGCAACTGGACCGAAATGGACATCTGGGAATATATCGGCCGCGAGAAGCTGCACATTCCCAATATCTACTTTGCACATGAACGCGAAGTGATTCGTCGCGGTGCTTCAGTCATTCCGGTATCGCATCTGGTGCAACCAAAGCCAGGCGAAAAAGTGGAAGTGCTCTCGGTGCGTTTTCGCACCGTGGGCGACATGACCTGTACCGCCCCGGTCGAATCAGTGGCACGCACGGTGGACGAGATCATCGAAGAGACCGCGACCACACGCATAACGGAGCGCGGCGCGACCCGCATGGATGACCAGACTTCCGAGGCATCCATGGAACTGCGCAAGAAAGAAGGATATTTTTGATCATGAACAATACGACACAACTGTTACGTTTTATCACCGCCGGCAGCGTGGACGACGGCAAAAGCACGCTGATCGGCCGTTTGCTGCACGACTCGAAATCCATCTTCGAGGATCAGTTCGCGGCAATCTCCAGAACCAGTGAAAAGCGCGGCATGGCGGCAGTCGATCTGTCGTTGCTGACCGACGGTCTGCAGGCCGAGCGCGAGCAGGGCATCACCATCGACGTGGCCTATCGCTATTTCGCCACGCCCAAACGCAAATTCATCATCGGCGATACGCCGGGACATGAACAGTACACGCGCAACATGGTGACGGCGGCTTCCACCGCAAATCTGGTTGTCATCCTGATCGACGCACGCAAAGGCGTATTGGTGCAGACGCGACGCCATACCTATCTTGCCAGCCTGGTCGGCGTGCCGCATGTCGTGCTGGCCGTGAACAAGATGGACATGGTGGATTATTCGCAGGCACGCTTCGACGAGATTGTTGCCGAGTACAAGAAATTCGCCGCGCAATTGCATCTGCATGACGTGACCTGCATCCCGATGTCCGCGCTGAACGGCGACATGGTGGTGGATCGCGGGGATAGCCTGGAGTGGTACAAGGGACCGGCCTTGCTGGAATTGCTGGAGAAAGTCGAGATCGACCACGATGTGAATACCAGCGATTTTCGCTTTCCTGTGCAATGGGTGTGCCGCCCGCAGACTGAGGAACATCATGATTTCCGCGGCTTCATGGGCCGCATCGAAGCAGGGGACGTGTCGGTTGGCGATGAAGTGACGATCCTGCCGTCGGGCCGCTCTACCAGGGTCAAGGAGATCGTGACTTACGACGGCAAGTTGCAAACCGCCTTCGCGCCGCAGTCCGTGACCATCACGCTGGACGACGAAATCGATATTTCGCGTGGCGACATGTTTGTGCGCACCAGCGCGCATCCGCCCAAGGTGGACAAGGAATTCGAGGCGATGTTGTGCTGGCTGTCGGAAGCGCCGCTGGACCGTAACCGCAAGTATCTGGTCAAGCACACTACGCGCACGGCGAAGTGCCTGTTCTCGCGCCTCGACTTTCGCGTGGATGTGAATACGCTGGAGCAGCATGCTGCCGACAAGCTGAACATGAACGACATTGCGCGCGTAGCGCTCAGGGTTCAGCAGCCGCTGGTGTTCGACAGTTACGGGATAGACCGGGCGACGGGCAGCTTCATCGTCATCGACGAGGCGACCAATAACACGGTGGCGGCAGGCATGATCGCGTAGTCCGAGGTGCGGCAGGTTCTGCGCTTGTGGTATCTTTCTCCCTATTCGAGTTAGATGTCCCGTTTAAGCCATGAGCCTGCTCTCTCTGATCGCCGCTTTGTTATTGGAACAGCTGCACCCGCTTTCATCCCGCAAATACCTCTACAACTGGCTTGCCGGCTATGTGAATTTCTTCCAGCGCAATTTCAACGCGGGTGAGGCCAAGCATGGACGCATTGCCTGGATACTTGCTGTGGGCCTGCCTTTGATACTGGTTACTTCAGTGCATTTTCTTTTGCTGAGGGTGCATCCGGTCTTCGCCTGGGCGTTCAGTGTGCTGGTGCTCTACCTCACGATGGGATTTCGCCAATTCAGCCACTATTTCACCGACATTCATGTGGCCTTGCGGGAAAAACAATTGGACAAGGCGCGCACGCTGCTCGGAGAATGGCTGGGAAAGTCATGTGAAGAATTAAATTACGAAGAAGTCGCCCGTGTGACCATAGAGCAAGCCTTGCTGGCTTCGCACCGCAATGTATTCGGCGTCGTATTCTGGTTCGTCGTCTTCATGATGCTGGGATTGGGGCCGATAGGTGCGATCCTGTATCGTTTGGCATTGTTCCTGTACAAGCGCTGGGGCACGCAGGATGAAGCGGACTTCGGGAATTACGGCGTGTTCGCCAGGCAGGCGTATCACATTATGGAATGGCTGCCGCTACGCCTCACCGCCAGCACCTTCGCCATCGTCGGCAATTTTGAGGATACTGCTTACTGCTGGCGCAACCAGGCACAAAACTGGCCCGACCCTGAAACTGGCATCCTTCTCGCCAGCGGTGCCGGCGCACTCGGCGTCAGGCTGGGGCAAACCATCGTCCAGGATCAACAACCTGAATTTCGACCTGAGCTGGGTATCGGGGATGAGGCTGATGCCGACTTCATGCAAAGTGCGGTCGGGCTGGTATGGCGTGCATTGGTATTCTGGCTGTTCATGCTGCTTTTGCTGACGGTCGCGAATCTGCTGGGTTGAAATCTGGCAGTTACCCAAGCAAGCGCTCGCCGGACCTAAGTTGCTGCATCGAATTCCTCAAATCGCTGATCCCCTGCCGATTGCCATCGATTCCAGCCCGGAATTTTACTCAAAATTAACATTAATCCCTTATTCATTGTTGATTATATGGATTATTTTTTGATAATTATTCTTGACGTAATCAGTCAACCAATGCGACTATTTCCTTGCCACACGATTTGCTTTGCCACGGTCACAAAGACTCATGGTTTTCAATCGGAGCAGTAAAAATACTGCTGTGGTATGCGCAAATTTCTCTTAACTAATTGGGGGGTTCAATCGTGTCTTCATCCATGATCTTTTTGCCGCTGGTACTGTCGCCATTCATCATTTTGTGTTTCATGATTTTCTTTACCGGAGACTCCAAGTAATAATCGATTAGCGATTATCTTTACTCCATTACGCAATGTTATTTGGGTCCTGACGCAAGTCAGGACTTTTTTTTCGAATTAGTGGATTGCTTCGACTGGCTTGCAGTTGTTACCAGGGACGCGTGGGTAAGAGTGCACAGCACTGTAGCACTCCTTGATAACGGCGATCAGCCAGGGTGTCCCTGAATTTAGTGTGCCGTTATCTGTTGAAACAGCTTCAGTCTCCGCAGATCGATTTTTCCTTCTTCCGTTGCCTTGCGTATCGCGCAGTCCGGCTCGTGCGAGTGGCTGCAATTGGCGAAACGGCACTGGCCGAGGTAGGGCAAAAACTCGGGGAAACTTCTTTCTATCGCGGCAAAATCCAGGTGATGCAGGCCGAATAACTGCACGCCGGGACAATCGATCATGCGACTGTTGGCATTCAGATGATACAGCCGCGCATGGGTGGTAGTGTGCTTGCCGGAATCGAGGACCGTGGATATCTCGCGCGTCGCGGCAAGCGCATCGGGGATCAGCGCGTTGATGAGGGTGGATTTCCCCATGCCGGACTGACCGACCAGTACGCTGGTGTGGCCCTGCAAATAAGGCAATAGCGGCGCTACATCCTGCTTCGCGGAGAGCTCCAGCACGCGGTAGCCGATTTTCCCGTAGGGAGCGAGTTGTGCGCGTGCTGCTTCGATTTGCGGCAGATCGCACTTGTTCAGCACGATGAGTGTTTCAATGCTCTGGTCATGCGCGGCAATCAGGCAGCGCGCCAGCAATTCATCGTTGAAAGAGGGTTCGGTGGCGACGACGACAATGATCTGGGTGACATTGGCAGCGATGATCTTCTGCTTGTAGGCATCGGATCGATACAACAAAGTGGAACGCGGAGCGATGCTGTCGATGACCGCCTGGCTGGCGCTGGTGCGCTCGATCTCCACTGTGTCACCGCAAGCGACGTCGCTCTTTTTGCCGCGCGGTACGCATTCAAGTATCTCACCGCCGGGCAGCTCTGCCAGATAGTGACGCCCATAGGCGGCGATGACCAGCCCTTGCAGCTTCAAATCGTGAACAGCGCTTCCACTTTCGCGGCGCAGATGAAGTCGTTCTCGGACAAGCCGCCGATGGCGTGGGTGGAATATTCCACGCGGCACTTGTTGTAGCCGACCGTCATGTCGGGGTGATGGTCTTCGCGGTGCGTCATCCAGGCCACCGCGTTGACGAAGGCAATCACCTGATAATAGTTCTTGAACTCGAAGGTCTTGCTGATGCGGCTGTCGTGCAGTTCCCAGCCGTCGAGTTGTTTGAGCAGGTTCTTTGCTTCATCCTGGCTCAGCGGCGGCACACCGCCCTCGCAGGGTTTGCATTGTTTGTTGGTCAGATCACAGGCTGTAGTCATGTTTGCCTCACTTGAAGTGGTAGTAGTTCTGGTTCAGATGTGCTGCAAGGTCCTGCTCTTCCTGGGCGGAAAGGTTGGCACCCACCACGCCGGAGCAGAATTTGATACGCGGGACGAGTTGGTCGACAGTGCGCACGATGCGATCGGGGCGGGTGAAAATGGCACTTCCGTCGCCGCCCACCTTGCCTTTGTGGCAACTGTCGCACTCATATTTTGCGAACAGTTTTTTGCCGTTTGCTGCATTGCCTGTGGCGAACGGATCGGCATGTGCGGTACTGGCGGCGAATAACAGCAGGAATACATACTTCTTCATTTTCGGGCTCCAATTTCTTGCAGATGCGCGATGCGTATCGGTGCGGGTGGATGGGATTCGTAAAAAATGGCATACAGCGAATCGGGTGTCAGTGTCTTGGCATTGTCCTGATAAAGCTTGACCAGTGCGTTGACGAGTTCCTTGGCGTCGGTCTGCTGGGCGGCGTAGGCATCGGCCTCGAATTCGTGCTTGCGCGAATAGGCCGAGGCGATGGGATGCAGCAAAAAAGTGAATACCGGCAATGCCATGAAGAACAGCAGCAAAGCCAGCGCGGTGGATTCGCTTGCGATGCCGAGACCCTGGAAGAACCAGTGTGCATGCAGCAATTGCGCCAGCAACCAGAGAAAGCCGAGGCTGACGACGAAGATGAGAATGTAACGTTTTAGTATGTGGTGAAGCTTGAAATGCCCGAGTTCATGTGCCAGCACGGCGTCGATCTCATTGGGAGCGAGGCGTTCAAGCAATGTGTCGAAGAACACGATGCGCTTGGTTTTGCCAAATCCGGAGAAATAGGCGTTGCCGTGGGAACTGCGCTTGCTGCCGTCCATCACAAACAGGCCGCTGGCGGCGAAGCCGCACTTGTCGAGCAGCGCCTTGATGCGCGCTTTCTGCGTTTCGTCCTGCAGCGGCTCGAAGTCGTTGAACAGCGGCGCGATATACGTCGGGTAGATGAACTGAATCAACAGGCTGAATACCACCCATACGCCCCATACATAGAGCCACCAGAGTTCGCCCATGCGTTCCATCAGCCACAATACGCCGAGCAGCAGCGGCAGGCCGAGCGCGGCGCCGAGCAGCAGGTTTTTGAGCGTATCCAGCAGATAGAGTTTGAGCGTCATCTTGTTGAAGCCGAAGCGGGCCTCGATGTTGAAAGTGCGATACAGATCGAACGGCGACTCCAGTATGGATTGCAGCAGCAATACCGCAACAATCAGGGCAGTACCCTGTATCAGCGGGCCGCTGAAAATGCCGGATGTCCAGGTGTATAGCCACTGTATACCGCCGCCGAGCGTGAAAGCGAGCAACAGCAAGCTTTCGAACAGGATGGTCAGCATGTCGAGATGGACCAGGGCGCGGGTATAGTCGGCGGCCTTCTGGTGTGCGGCAAGTTCGATCTTGTCGTGGAAGGCGGCGGGGACTTCGGCACGATGCGCGGCGACATGAACGAGCTGGCGGTAGGCCAGCCAGAATTTGATGACGACATTCGCGGCCAGCGCGAATAAAAACAGGGTAGTGAATTGGGTTGCGGTCATGGTCGTTGGATTGAGTGGCGCGGCTGTGCGACAATGCGCCGGACTTCGAATTAATAACTGTGGTGAATTATGGCACAAAATCAAAACAACCTCGTCTGGATAGACATGGAGATGACGGGGCTATTGCCCGATACGGACCGCATCATCGAAGTGGCGCTGGTGGTGACCGATGGCGATCTGAATACCGTGGCCGAAGCGCCTGTGCTGGTTGTGCACCAGCCCGACAGCGTGCTCGACGGCATGGATAACTGGAACAAGTCCACACACGGCAAATCCGGACTCATCGACAAGGTCAGGGCCTCAACGCTCGACGACGCGATGGTGGAAGCGCAGATGATCGAATTTCTCAAAGAGCATGTACCGACGCGTACCTCACCGATGTGCGGCAACTCCATCTGCCAGGACCGCCGCTTCCTTGCGCGCTGGATGCCGAAGCTGGAGGATTATTTCCACTACCGTAATCTGGATGTGAGCACGCTGAAAGAGTTGGCGAAACGCTGGAAGCCGGAAGTGGCGAGCGGGATCAAGAAACACGGCAAGCACGAGGCGCTGGCGGACATCTATGAGTCCATCGCCGAGATGAAACATTACCGCGAGCACTTCATCAAACTGTAAATTTCTGGCAGGCTGAAGCGATACGGCGGCGAGGCAGATCGCGTCCGCTCATCGCCGGTACATGCGGATCAGAGCTTCGCTCCTGCAGCCTGTGCCCGCTGGAGGCTTAGCTTCAGTTCGTCAGCCTTCGGTTCGTCCAGCCAGCCTTGCAGGTTTTCCATCACCAAGTCGGTCAGTGCGTGTATCCAGTCGTTGCGCTCGTTGAGGCAAGGGATGTAGTGGTATTCGCCCCCGCCCGCATGCTGGAAATCTTCCTTGCCTTCCATGGCGATCTCTTCAAGCGTCTCCAGGCAGTCGGCCACGAAACCGGGGCACACCACATCCACCCGCATGGTCTGCAGGGCGCCCCATTCCTTCAGCGTCGCCGTGGTGTAGGGCTTTAGCCATTCCGCCTTGCCGAAACGGGACTGGAAGCTGATGGCGTACTGATCCGGCTTTAAACCCAGTTCCTGCGCGAGCAGGCGGCCGGTTTTCCGGCACTCGCAGTGGTAAGGGTCGCCTTTGTCCAGCGTGAATTGAGGCAGTCCGTGGAAGCTCATCAGCAGTTTCTCCGGTGTGCCGTTTTTCGCCCAATAGTCTTGTATGTTGTTTGCCAATGTCCTGATGTAGCCGACGTTGTCGTGGAAATGCTTGATGGTGCGCAGGGCGGGGGTATTGCGCATATGCTGCAATTCATCGAATACGATGTCGTTGGCGGTTGCGGTGGTGCTGGCGGCGTATTGCGGATACATCGGCACGACGAGGATGCGCTGGCAGTTCTGCTCTTTCAATTTGCGCAGCACTGAGGGTATCGAAGGGTTGCCGTAGCGCATCGCGAACTCCACCACGAGCGGTGCCTTTGTGCGCTGGCTCAGATAGCCCTGCAGCAGCACAGTTTGCTTTTCGGTATGGACGCGCAGCGGCGAGCCTTCCTTCATCCAGACAGCGGCATATTTGGCCGCAGACTTTCTGGGGCGGGTGTTGAGGATGATGCCGTTGAGGATGAGCCACCAGATCGCTTTGGGGATTTCCACCACGCGCGGGTCGCTGAGAAATTCCTTGAGATAGGTACGGACAGCCTGCGGTGTGGGCGCATCGGGCGTGCCGAGATTGACCAGCAGGATGCCGGTTTTTTGGGGTGTATCGTGGGTATAGCTTGGTTCAGTCAGATAGGCCATCGTGGGTTCAATGTTGTGAGAGCGCGTTGCTCAATAGTTTGGCGGTGATGTCAACGATGGGAATCACGCGCTCATAGTTCATGCGCTTGGGTCCCACCACGGCGAGCGTGCCGATGATCTGTCCATCGGCCGTATAGGGCGCGCTGATCACGCTGCATTCATCCAGCCCGATCAGCCCTGATTCGTTGCCCACAAAAATATGTACGCCCGGAGCGTGGCGGCCTGCATCCAGCAGTTGCAGCAACTCGGTCTTCTGCTCGAACACGTTGAACAGATTACGAAGCTGGTTCATGTTTGTGGCCAGGTCGTTGATATGCAGCAGGTTGCGCTCGCCACTGATGACGTAATCCTCGCTTTTGCGTGAGATTGCCTCGTCGCTGGCAGCCATTGCCGCACTCATCAGGGCGGTCATGTCGTGCTGCAGCTGGCGCAGTTCATTTTGTACGCGCTGGTGGATGTCGCCGAATGGGAGGTTGGCATAGTGCTGGCTCAGGAAGTTGCCTGCCTCGGTCAGCTGGGTCTGGCCGTAATCCTTGTGCGTCACCAGCACGCGATTCTCGACCTCGCCGTCCGGCATCACAATGATCAGCAGCACGCGCTTCTCCGACAAACGCAGGAATTCGATCTGGCGCACGGTGATGCTGGCACGCCTGGGCGTGGCAACCACTCCGGCGAACTGGGTGAGTTCGGACAACAGATTGGATGCCTGGGTCAGCAGCCGGGTAGGGTTGGCTGGCTGCAACTGGCTTTCCAGTTGCAAGACGCGCGCTTCGGAGAGTGGCTGTACCACCATGAGCGTATCGATGAACAAACGGTAGCCCAGCGCGGTTGGGACGCGCCCGGCAGACGTGTGAGGACTGGAGACCAATCCCATCGTTTCCAGGTCGACCATCACGTTGCGGATGGTGGCGGGGCTGACTTCCAGGCCGGAAAACTGTTGCAGGGCACGCGAACCCACGGGCTGGCCGTCGCTGATATAGCGTTCCACCAGGGTCTTGAGCAGGACTTGTGCACGGTCGTTTAACATGGCTTGTATTCTATCATTGCCGCTTTGTCATTGAATCCCGCCTATGGTTTAATCCGCCATCATGAAATCCCACTTCCAAACTGTTGCACTGATCGGCAAATACAAATCGCCAGAGATCGCCGAGCCTTTGCTCAAGCTGGCCGACTTCCTGACGAACATGGGGCTGAAGGTGGTCGTGGACAATCTCACCGCCGAACACATCCTGGCTCATCCCTATGGCGTGACAGCGTTGGCACAGATGCGCGGCAAAGTCGATCTGGCCATCGTGCTGGGAGGCGACGGTACCCTGCTCGACGTGGCAAGGACGCTGGCGCCATTCGGTATCCCTCTGGTCGGCGTCAATCAGGGGCGTTTGGGATTCCTGACCGACATCTCCATCGACACCATGCAGCGGACCATATCCGGCATGCTGCGCGGGGAATTCGTGACCGAGAAGCGCATGTTGTTGAGCGCTACTGTACTGAGGGAAGGGAAACACGTATTCGATTCCCTGGCTTTCAACGATGTGGTGATGCATCGTGGTAACAGCAGCAGCATGCTTGAATTCGAAGTGCGGATCGACGGCGAATATCTTTACAATCAGCGCGCGGATGGATTGATCGTCACCACCCCTACCGGTTCCACCGCCTACGCGCTGTCCGCCGGCGGTCCCATCCTGCACCCGGCGCTCGATCTTATCGCGCTGGTGCCGGTCGCGCCGCATACATTGAGCAACCGGCCTATCGTATTGAAGAGCGAATCCGTACTGGAGATCGCCATGCATCGCGCCATCGATGCGCGCGTGCGCTTCGACGGACATACCCATTTCGATCTGAACGGACAGGACCGGGTGGTGATTTCGCGTTACAGCGCCCCGGTCTGCCTGCTGCACCCGGTAGGCCACAGTTACTACCGGACCCTGCGAGAAAAACTGCTCTGGAACCAGACCCTGTAAATGCTCAAGAACCTCATCATTCGCGACTTTGTCATCGTTGACACCCTCGAGCTCGACTTCTCGGCCGGCTTCACTGCGCTGACCGGTGAAACCGGGGCGGGCAAGTCCATACTCATAGACGCCTTATCCCTGGCGCTGGGCGAACGCGGCGATGCGGGCATGGTGCGCGCCGGTTGCGAGAAGGCAGACATCACCGCCGAGTTCGACATCTCCGGTATGCCGCAACTGCAGGCCTGGTTGCGCGAACAGGAGATGGAGGGCGACGAGGGTGTGTGTCTGCTGCGCCGCACGCTGGAAGCCAGCGGTCGTTCGCGCGGCTTCATCAACGGCCGCAGCGCCACGGTACAACAGTTGCGCGAAGCGGGCGAACACCTGATCGACATCCACGGCCAGCATGCCCATCAGTCGCTGCTGCGCACCGATGCACAGCGCGATCTGCTGGATAGCCAGGCAGGGCTGAACAGGGAAGTGGAAACGGTTGCGTCGAGTTTCAAGGCATGGCAGATGTTGCACCGCCGCCGCGTGCAGTTGGAACTGAACGCCGGAACGGTGGCGGCCGAACGCGAGCTGTTGTCGTTCCAGCGCCGCGAGTTGGAGTCGCTTAATTTTGTCGGCGCCGAGTGGGATAGCTTGCAAGCCGATCATGCACGCCTGTCGCATGCCGCCAACCTGCTGGAAACGGCCCAGTTCGGAGTGGAGGTGTTGGCCGATGCCGATACCGCCTGCCTTGCCCAGTTGAACGCGCTGACGGCGCGCCTGCGCAACGGGCTGGAGTTCGATGCCGGACTGCAGGATACCCTGACCATGCTGGACAGCGCACAGAATGAATTGCAGGAGGCCGTTTACGCCTTGCGCCATTACCAGCAAAAACTGGATGCCGATCCGCAGCGCCTGCGCGAACAGGAACGGCGCATGGCGGACGTGGTCGAGGCTGCACGCAAATATCGCGTGGCGCCTGAGCAGTTGCCGCAAACATTGGCAGACATCGTCGCGCGCCTGGATGAACTGGGCGGCAATGCCGATCTGGCGGAATTGGTGCAACAGGATGAAGCCGCCCGCAACTCCTATCTGGAAGCGGCAAGAAAATTGAGCGAAGCGCGCATCACGGCGGCACAAGCCATGTCCGCGGAAATCACGGCTGCCATGCAGACGCTGGCGATGCAGGGAGGGCAGTTTTCCGTGGCCTTGTTGCCGTTGAACGAGGGCAATGAGCACGGGCTGGAAATAGTGGAGTTCCAGGTTGCCGCCAACACGGGCTCGCCATTACGCAGCCTGGCCAAAGTCGCTTCAGGCGGCGAGCTGTCGCGCATCAGCCTGGCGATCCAGGTTGCGGCCAGCCGCGCCGCCGCTGTTCCAACGCTGATCTTCGACGAAGTGGACAGCGGCATCGGCGGGCGCGTGGCGGAGATCGTCGGCAGCCTTCTCAAGCAGCTGGGCAAGCGACATCAGGTGATGTGCGTTACACATCTGCCGCAAGTGGCTGCGCAGGCCGATGCGCAATGGCAGGTCAGCAAAGCTGCGCATGCGGGCAAGACTTTGAGCAGTATCCGCGTCCTGAACGATGACGAGCGCATCGAGGAGATCGCGCGCATGCTGGGCGGGGTGAAGATCACCGAGACGACGCGCAAGCATGCTGCAGAGCTTCTGGGTGCTCCTGCTTGAGGTATCATGCTGCCTCTTTTGTGAACGTCAGACAGAAATAGAACCCCAAATGCGCATTTTTATCGTCCTCATTTCCGCCCTGCTCGCCTCGTGCAGCAACTTTTCCAGCTATTTCCCCACGTTTGCCCTATACAAGCTCGAGATACGTCAGGGCAATCTCGTCACTCAGGATATGCGCGCCAAGATCAAGCTCGGCATGACACAGTCGCAAGTCAAGGCGGCGCTGGGGGCGCCGCTGATCAGCGATCCCTATCATGCCAACCGCTGGGATTATTTTTATAGTCTGGAGCAGATGGGCAAGCTTATGGGGAGCCAGCGGCTCACCCTGTATTTCGATAAAGACCTGCTGAGCCGTATCGACGATGCCACTCCGTTGATACCCGCAGAACCTGCCAAACAGGAGCAGAGCCATGGATAAGATCAGAGTCGCCATCGCCGGCAGCGGCGGACGCATGGGCAAGGTGCTGCTGGAATGCGTGGCACAGGCCGACGATCTGATATTGCATGCCGCGCTGGAGCACGGCAGCAGTCCGTCCCTCGGCAATGTCGTTGCCGAGGGAGTGAAAATCAGTGCCGATATCGAATCGGCTCTGAAGGGCGCGGATGTGCTGATCGACTTCACCCGGCCCGAAGGCACTCTGCACCATCTGGAGATCTGCCGCAGGCTCGGTGTGAACATGGTGATCGGGACGACCGGTCTCAATGCGCAACAGAAGGCGCAACTGGGAGAGGGAGCGCAGGATATCGGCATCATGTTCGCACCCAACATGAGCGTGGGCGTGAACCTGGTGTTCAAGTTGCTGGAAACTGCATCGCGCGTGCTGGACAAGGGTTACGACATCGAGATCATCGAAGCGCATCACCGCCACAAGGTGGATGCACCTTCAGGCACAGCCTTGGGTATGGGGGAGGTCATCGCCAGGACTCTGGGACGCGATCTGGAAAAGTGCGCGGTATATGGTCGCGAAGGCATCACCGGCGAGCGCGATCCCTCCACCATCGGTTTTGCCACCGTGCGCGGTGGCGATATCGTTGGCGACCACACCGTGCTTTATGCGGGCATAGGAGAGCGTATCGAGATTACACACAAGGCCAGCAGCCGAGCCACTTTCGCTTTGGGAGCGCTACGTGCGGCGCGTTTCCTTAAAGCGAACAAGGCGGGGCTGTATGACATGCAGGATGTGCTGGACTTAAAATAAGGGTATTAAAATGGAACAGAATAATCAGAAAAGTGCAGGTTTGGACTGGATCGGGCGCTATGTGGCAGTCATCCTGCTGTCACTTGTTCTGGCGACCGCTATCGGCAACATGGACTTGTTCGTCAAAACCACGATAGGCGGCAAGCTCAATGCCTCGCATATCGTACAGTTCCTGGGTTATGGCGCGGCACTGGTTGCGTTCTGGGTGCTCGGTCAGCGTGCCACCATGGCTTTGCAGCAATATGCCGGAAAATGGTCGTTCCTGCAGCACTTGATACTTCCGGCTGTAAGTTTGATCGTTGTTTCAGTGGCCTACTCGGTTTTGCTGTTGCTGCTGAAGCCGGTGATGGATGCTGCACTGCACAATATCTACAACTGGGTATTCATTATGGGCATCCTGGCCTGTGCTGGCTGGCTGGTTATGGCGGTGTTGAACCAGTCGGCTTCGCTGACTGCATTGTTCACAGATCGCAAGTCTGTCGGTCAAGGTCGCCTTTGCGCCAGCTGTGGCGCGAACTGCGGGGCAGCGGACAAGTTTTGCAAGCAATGCGGCAAGGAACTTGGCGACAATGCTTGATCAGCCGGTGCTGTTCAATAAACAAGCAGTTTGATCCCGATCAAAATCAGTACCACCCCACCGAAAATCTCGGCTTTACTTTCAAGCCAGGTCCCGCTGCTTTTGCCAATTACGACACCCATCCAGCTGAATATAAAAGTGGTCACGCCGATAATCAGGCATGCCCGCAAACCAAAGGCGATCCAGTGGGCGTAGGCCTCGACCCAGCCAAGCACGCCTTTACCGCCCAGATAGCCGATGAAGGGCATCAGGGCCTGAAAGCTGCCGAAGAACAAACCTGCCTTCAAACCCAGTCCGCGGGTATTTCCTTTGGAACCGAGACCGATGGAAACGGCAAAGGCATCCATGCTGAGCGCGACTGCCAAAACGATGACTTCAAACATATGACTTAATTTTCATGCAGTTGGCTGGGATGGATTCGGGTGCGACAGAGGCGCTGACGCCGCAAATTATAAGGTGCCGACCGTACTCGGCAGTCGCAAGGTCCATGCTTCCGTTTGATGCCGCCCCGCTAATCCGCTATAATGCACGACAATCCAAAAGCGGGATGGACGCAATGTTCTTCCCGCTTCTTTATGTCCAGTTCAAGGGAGCATCCGGTGTCGCAAACAAGTCCTGCCATTCTAGTTTTAGCCGATGGGACAGTGTTTCGCGGAACCGCCATCGGTGCCTCCGGCAGTAGCGTCGGCGAGGTGGTGTTCAACACTGCCATTACCGGCTACCAGGAAATCCTCACCGACCCGTCCTATTGCAAGCAGATCGTCACGTTGACCTACCCGCATATCGGCAATGTAGGCTGTAACCCCGAGGATGTCGAATCGCGCCAGGTATTTGCCAGCGGTCTCATCATTCGCGACCTGTCCATGACGGTCAGTAACTTTCGCAGTACACAGTCCCTGCCTGAATACCTCAAGGCCAACAATGTGGTCGCCATCGCGGGTATCGATACGCGCAAGCTGACGCGCATCCTGCGCAGCAAGGGTGCGCAGAACGGCTGCATCGCAACAGGCAATGATGTGGAGGCCGCGTTGAAAGCGGCGCGCAACTTTGCCGGATTGGCAGGAATGGACTTGGCGCAAGTGGTGAGTTGCGACAAATCCTACGAATGGACGCAGCGCGAGTGGGAATTGGGCGTTGGGTATCAGGATTTGGGAGCTGGGATTTCGGATTTGGGGAAAGGCGATGCAGCCAAATCCCAAATCCTAAATCCCAAATCCTTCCACGTAGTGGCCTACGACTTCGGCGTGAAGCGCAATATCCTGCGCATGCTGGCCGAGCGCGGTTGCCGCGTCACCGTAGTGCCCGCCAAAACCAGCGCCGCCGAGGTGCTGGAAATGAAGCCGGATGGCGTGTTCCTGTCTAACGGCCCCGGCGATCCGGAGCCCTGCGATTACGCGATTGTGGCGACGCAGAAATTCCTCGAAGTCGGCATCCCGCTGTTTGGCATCTGTCTGGGACATCAGATCATGGGGCTGGCGGTGGGAGCGAAGACCGTGAAGATGAAGTTCGGCCATCGCGGTGCCAATCATCCGGTGCAGGATACCCGGACCAAGCGCGTCATGATCACCAGCCAAAACCACGGTTTTGCCGTGGATGGAACTACGCTGCCCAAGAGCGCGCGCGTCACCCATATCTCGCTGTTCGACGGAACGCTGCAGGGTTTCGAATTGGCCGATAAGCCCGCGTTCTGTTTTCAGGGACACCCCGAGGCGAGTCCAGGTCCGCATGACGTGGATGGGTTGTTCGATAAATTTATTGGATTGATGGAATTGAGGAGGTGAAGGGAGAAGGGGGAAGGGAGAAGGGTGGCGCACTCGACGCTTTTTACCCTTCCCCCTTTACCCTTTACCCTTCCCAAAAAGAATGGCAAAACGTACTGACATAAAAAGCATTCTGATCATCGGCGCCGGCCCCATCGTCATCGGGCAGGCGTGCGAATTCGACTATTCCGGCGCGCAGGCTTGCAAGGCGCTGAAGGAAGAAGGTTACCGCGTCATCCTGGTGAACTCGAATCCGGCCACCATCATGACCGATCCGAACATGGCGGATGCGACCTACATCGAGCCGATCACCTGGCAGATGGTGGAGAAGATCATCGCCAAGGAAAAGCCGGATGCGATCCTGCCGACCATGGGCGGACAGACCGCGCTGAACTGCGCGCTGGATCTGGCCAAGCACGGCGTACTG